>NZ_KQ969551.1:441183-443608 GCF_001578945.1 Streptococcus oralis | reverse complement strand
CCAAAGTGGATTTACCCACTATAGAAATTATAGAGCCCTCTTTCCCATGGGAAGAGGTTTTTTAGTACTGAGAAAAGGACAGTTAGAAGCTTCTATGTTATACTAGATATATGTTAGATTTGAAAGAATACGGTGTTGACATGTGGACGGAGGAGAAGATTTCCTCTTTCCGCGAGAAGCTCCTCAACTGGTACGATGAAAACAAACGGGATTTACCATGGCGCCGAAGTAAAAATCCTTATCATATATGGGTATCTGAAATCATGCTTCAGCAGACCAGAGTGGATACAGTCATTCCCTACTACGAACGATTCTTGGACTGGTTTCCAACTGTTGAAAGTCTGGCGAATGCCTCTGAAGAGCGTTTGCTGAAAGCTTGGGAAGGTTTGGGTTATTATTCCCGAGTTCGCAATATGCAAAAAGCAGCTCAGCAGATTATGGCTGACTTTAGAGGAAAAATTCCAAACACCTATGAAGGAATTTCTAGTTTAAAAGGGATTGGTCCCTATACTGCGGGAGCAATTTCCAGTATCGCTTTTAATTTACCCGAGCCAGCAGTTGATGGCAATGTCATGCGAGTTTTGGCACGTTTGTTTGAGGTTAATCATGATATCGGAGTTCCCAGCAATCGGAAGATTTTCCAAGCTATGATGGAAATCTTGATTGATCCAGAACGACCAGGAGACTTTAACCAAGCTTTGATGGATTTGGGTTCTGATATAGAGGCGCCTGTCAACCCCAGACCAGAAGCGAGTCCCGTAAAGGACTTCAATGCTGCTTATCAGAATGGGACTATGGCTCGTTATCCAATCAAAGAACCCAAGAAAAAGCCCATGCCAATTTATCTCAAAGCGCTGGTTGTGAGCAATGACCAAGGTCAGTTTTTACTTGAGAAAAATGAAAGTGAAAACTTGTTAGCCGGTTTTTGGCATTTCCCTTTGATTGAAGTGGCTGACTTTTCTCAGGAGGCGCAGTTTGACCTTTTTAATCAAGTATCTGAAGAAAGTGTGGCTTTGGGTCCTAGTCCTCAAGAAAGTTTTGAGCAGGACTATGATTTAGAAGTTAATTGGTCCCATCAAGTATTTGATCAAGTCAAGCATGTCTTTAGTCATCGAAAATGGCATATTCAAATCCTAGCGGGTCGGGTGACAGATTCGAAACAGTTTTCAGACAGAGAGGTTCGTTGGGTTTCTCCACAGGAGTTTTCTGATTATCCATTTGCCAAACCTCAACAAAAGATTTGGCAAGCCTATAAAACAGTTCTTGAAGATGAGAGCCGATATTAGCCATTTGTGCCTTCTTTACATTTTTTTGTTATAATAGATAAAGAAAAGGTGAACATATGAAAAAAATATTAGTTGTAGATGATGAGAAACCAATCTCAGATATTATCAAGTTTAACATGTCCAAGGAAGGATATGAAGTTGTAACAGCCTTCAATGGTCGTGAAGCAATCGAGTTATTTGAAGTGGAACAACCGGACATCATTATTTTAGATTTAATGCTACCTGAAATTGATGGTTTAGAAGTTGCTAAAGCTATTCGTAAGACCAGTAGTGTGCCGATTATCATGCTATCAGCTAAGGATAGCGAGTTTGACAAGGTTATTGGTTTAGAGCTAGGGGCAGATGATTACGTGACTAAGCCTTTCTCGAATCGTGAGTTGCAGGCGCGTGTTAAGGCTCTCCTTCGTCGGACAGATTTAGTTTCAGCAGATAATCACGAGTCAGACGAGAAGAAGACGCAGCCTTTACAAATTGGTGATTTGGAAATCGTTCCAGATGCTTACGTGGCTAAGAAATATGGTGAGGAATTAGATTTGACCCACCGTGAGTTTGAACTCTTGTATCACTTGGCGTCTCATATTGGTCAAGTGATTACGCGTGAACACTTGCTTGAGACTGTTTGGGGCTATGATTACTTTGGAGATGTTCGTACAGTGGACGTGACTATCCGACGTTTGCGTGAAAAAATTGAAGACACACCAAGCCGTCCAGAGTATATCCTCACACGTCGTGGTGTAGGATACTATATGAGAAATAATGATTGAAGATATTAGACAAACTATTCTGACCAGTGATTTTATCTTTATTCTGATTTTGCTTGGTTTTATTCTAGTGATAACCTTGCTGTTGCTTGAAAATCGTCGAGACAATATTCGTCTAAAGCAGATAAATCAAAAGGTTAAGAACCTGATTGCAGGTGATTATTCTCAAGTCTTAGACATGCAAGGCAGTTCAGAAATTACCAATATCACCAATAATCTCAATGACTTATCTGAGGTAATCCGCCTGACCCAGGAAAATCTGGAGCAAGAAACAAAAAGGCTCAACAGTATTCTTTCTTATATGACAGATGGAGTTCTTGCAACCAATCGCCGTGGTCAGATTACTATGATTAACGATATGGCCAAGAAACAGCTGGG
>NZ_KQ969551.1:438621-440759 GCF_001578945.1 Streptococcus oralis | reverse complement strand
CATCCTAGAATTGCTTGAGATAGAGGATGAATATGAACTGCGTGACCTCATTACACAGATTCCTGAATTGATGATTGATTCCCAAAATGCTAACGGAGAATATCTTAGTCTTCGTGTGCGTTTTGCACTCATTCGTCGTGAGTCTGGATTCATCTCTGGTTTGGTTGCCGTTTTGCACGATACGACTGAACAGGAGAAGGAAGAGCGTGAGCGGAGACTCTTTGTTTCTAACGTGAGTCATGAGTTGAGAACTCCTTTGACCAGTGTTAAGTCCTATCTTGAAGCCTTGGATGAGGGAGCCTTGTATGATCCTGTTGCCCCAGACTTTATCAAGGTATCGCTCGGTGAAACCAACCGTATGATGCGGATGGTGACAGATCTCTTGCATCTCTCTCGTATTGATAATGCAAGTAGTCGGCTAGATGTTGAATTGATTAATTTTACAGCATTTATCACTTTTATTCTCAACCGCTTTGATAAGATGAGAAGTCAGGATGAGGAGAAAAAATATGAGCTTGTTAGAGATTACCCAATAAACTCAGTTTGGATTGAGATTGATACCGATAAGATGACCCAGGTGATTGATAATATTCTTAACAATGCCATCAAGTATTCCCCAGATGGTGGGAAAATCACTGTCAGCATGAAAACGACGGATGATCAGATGATTTTATCTATCAAAGACCAAGGTCTAGGTATTCCAAAACAAGATTTGCCGAAGATTTTCGACCGCTTCTACCGTGTGGATCGCGCAAGAAGTCGTGCCCAAGGTGGAACTGGTCTAGGTCTGGCTATTGCAAAGGAAATCATCAAACAACACAATGGCTTTATTTGGGCTAAAAGTGAATACGGTAAGGGCTCAACCTTTACCATAGTGCTCCCTTATGATAAGGATGCCGTAAAAGAAGAAATATGGGAGGACGAAATAGAAGACTAGAATGAGTGAAATAGGCTTTAAATACAGTATTTTAGCATCAGGTTCCAGTGGAAATTCCTTTTATCTGGAAACCCCAAAAAAGAAAATCTTAGTGGATGCAGGCTTGTCTGGTAAGAAAATCACCAGTCTTTTGAGCGAAATCAATCGTAAGCCAGAAGATTTGGATGCGATTTTGATTACGCATGAGCATTCAGATCATATCCATGGAGTCGGTGTCTTGGCTCGTAAATATGGCATGGATCTTTACGCCAATGAAAAAACTTGGCAGGCTATGGAAAATAGTAAATACCTCGGTAAGGTTGATTCATCCCAGAAGCACATTTTTGAAATGGGCAAAACTAAAACCTTTGGCGATATCGACATTGAGAGTTTTGGGGTCAGCCATGATGCAGTAGCACCCCAGTTTTACCGATTTATGAAAGACGACAAGAGTTTTGTCATGTTGACCGATACAGGCTATGTTAGTGACCGTATGGCTGGAATTGTGGCCAATGCAGATGGCTATTTGATCGAGTCCAACCACGATATCGAGATTCTTCGAGCAGGTTCCTATGCTTGGCGTCTCAAACAGAGAATTCTATCGGATCTCGGTCACCTTTCTAACGAAGACGGTGCTGAGGCCATGATTCATGCAATGGGAAATCGAACCAAGAAAATCTACCTTGGACATTTGTCTAAGGAGAACAATATCAAAGAACTAGCTCATATGACCATGGTCAATCAACTAGCGCAAGCTGATCTGGGAGTCGGAGTAGACTTTAAAGTTTACGATACCTCTCCAGATACTGCAACACCATTAACGGATATATAGACTGGAAATATAAAAAATGGTAAAAGTAATAGGATTTTTAAAATTTTCAGATTTTAAAATTGAAAAAGGTTGTAAAAAAAATCATTTTGAAAAATTGATAGACGGTGAGCTGTTTTTTGCAAATTATTCATGGTTTGGTGAAAATGGTACAAAAGCACAGATGGCAAAAGAAGGAAGTGCTGAAAGAGTTGAATTTTTAAAAGTAGCTGGAAGTTCTGTAACTATTAATCCAAGATATTCAATGGTAAATCCTATTGGAATCAGATATAAAAGTTCTGAAGAAATTATAATTAACTCTGCAGTGCTATATTCCTTAAAAGAAAGAGATTTAGTTAAAAAGGATAGGGTGAAATCAATTATGAGTACTCTCTTCCCAGATAGTGATGTTGT
>NZ_KQ969551.1:437614-438311 GCF_001578945.1 Streptococcus oralis | reverse complement strand
AACTCATTATGAATTCGATAAACTTAATATTAAGTTTCAAAGTGATAGTGCTAATTGGAAGATATGCTGTTTTGTTATGATTACTGAGAATGATGTAACACAAGATAGAAAATTAAAATCGGAGTTTTTGGAATCTTTAAAAGAAAGAGATTCAGAAAGAGGAAGTATAGCCTATGATGAAAATGGGGAAGAAAGACCTTGGATAATGTTGCCACCAAATCTTTTAGATAAACTGTTTCAAAAGTATCCCAATCTTAATTACGGTGCAATAGAGTATTATGCGAGGGATAAGTATCCCTTTACCATTAATCAAATTAAACAAGATCCCAATTATTTATTACTGGCAAAGGAGGATTCTTATAAAAATCAAAGAGAATTTAGGATTTTTGTTGGTGGACCAAATAATAGCTTTAGTTCAATTGAAGGAAATATACTAAAAACTAATTGGCGGAAAAACATTACTTATGGGACAAACTTTAAAAAACTTGAGAATATGACTCTTAATGCTAATTATAGATAATTTATTTTTTGTAATACCATTATTTAAAATTTAATGGCGTCTGTTCTATTGGGGAATTCAAGATAACAAAATTTAATTTTGATAATACGAGGTTCAAAAAAGTCTTCGTAATACTAAAAACGCATAATATCAGGTGTTTACCGCTCTGATGTTATGCGTTTTATCGTGAATATACTT
>NZ_KQ969551.1:434545-437282 GCF_001578945.1 Streptococcus oralis | reverse complement strand
TTAAAAAAGAGCAGAAATTTTCACCGAGCAAACAGATACATTATATTTTTTGCTAAAAACCTTTCGTTGATTTTCTAGAATACAGCAGAGTACATTGATTAGCTGGTAAAATTCCAAGGTAATACTTGGACCACGATATTTCTTAAACAAGTCTGTTAACAAAAAAGTGCACTTTGATTTTAATTTGAGTATAATTTCAAAAAGTTGAATTATCACCCAGCCTTTTATAATCTAGCAAAGTCCTTGATTTCTTGTGCTGACATTGAAGAGTCACAACGAACCTTGATTTGGCCAACTGTAACATGGACAAATCCTGGTACAGTTGGGATTTCGTAGCGTGAACGAAATTCTTGTAAGGCTTCCAATTGGCTTGGTTCTTCACTGTTAATGAAGTAGATATGTGCTTTTGTTTCAGCTACAACACCAGCCAAAGTACTAGCAAATTTACGGCAGTAAGGGCAAGTTTTACGACCGATAAAGAAGGTTGCAGTTTCTTTATTATCAAGTGCTTCTTGAGCACGGGCAACAGTTGTGACTTCAAGGTCTTTGATGTTTTCTAAAAATTGTTCCATGAGATTACCTCGCTTTCATTGATAAGTCTAGTATGCCATAAAGTTTCTAAAAATGCTTAGATTTGATACGAAAAAAAGATGAGATTGATTGGTCTCATCTTTTATAGTTTCTTATTTTACAAAAGCGTTGATTTCTGCTTCGATGTTGGCAATCTTAGCTTGTGAATCTTCATTGCTTTCACCCACAACAGCAATGTAGAATTTGATTTTTGGTTCTGTACCTGAAGGGCGAACGGCAATCCAAGAACCATCGTCAAGGCTGTATTTCAAGACGTCGCTTGGTGGCGTAGTGAGGGCAGTCACTGTACCGTCTGCAGCAGTAGAGGTAAGAGCCTTAAAGTCTTCTGTGACAGAGATAGCAGTCGTATTAAACTCTTTTGGTCCATTTTCCCGGAACTTAGCCATAATCGCTTTGATTTGTTCGGCACCGTCTACACCTGAAAGAGTCACGGAGATGGTCTTTTCAGCATAATAGCCGTATTCTTTGTAAATTTCTTCGATACCATCAGCTAAAGTCAATCCGCGAGAGCGGTAGTAGGCTGCAAGTTCAGCAACGACAAGAACAGCTTGGATAGCGTCTTTATCACGTACGAATGGTTTAATCAAGTAACCGAAGCTTTCTTCAAATCCCATCATGTAAGTATGATTGTGTTTTTCTTCAAATTCTTGGATCCTTTCAGCGATAAATTTGAAACCGGTTAAGACGTTGAACATGGTTGCGCCGTAGCTTTCAGCAATCTTCGTTACCAAGTCTGTTGAGACGATCGATTTGCAGAGGGCTGCATTTTCTGGAAGTGTTCCAGCACTCTTATGGGCTTCCAAGATGTACTTGGCCATGATGGCACCGATTTGGTTACCTGAAAGGTTGAGGTAGCTACCGTCTTTTTGAAGGACTTCTACACCGACACGGTCAGCATCTGGGTCAGTTGCGACCAAAACATCTGCACCAACCTTGCGTCCAAGTTCTTCGGCGAGAGCGAAAGCTGCTTGGCTTTCAGGGTTTGGAGAAGCGACAGTCGAGAAGTCTGGGTCTGGAGTTGCTTGCGCTTCAACGACTTGAACTGAGTCAAATCCTGCTTGGGCAAGAGCACGACGAGCCAACATTTCACCAGTACCGTGAAGCGGTGTGTAGACAATTTTCATGTCTTTTCCAAATTCTTCGATCAAGGCTGGGTTGATGTTGACATCTTTCACTTCTTTGAGGTATTCGGTATCAATGGCGTCGCCGATGACTTCAATCAAGCCAGAAGTTTTTTCAGCTTCCACATCAGCAACTTCCACAGCAAATGGATTTTCGATTGCACGGATGTAAGTCGTCAAAGCATCTGCATCGTGAGGAGGCATTTGTCCACCGTCTTCCCCGTAAACCTTGTAGCCGTTAAATGGAGCTGGATTGTGGCTAGCAGTAATCATGATACCTGCGAAACAGTTGAGGTGACGAACTGCGAATGAAAGTTCCGGAGTTGGACGAAGGCTTTCAAATACGTAAGATTTGATACCATGTTTTGCAAGAACTGCAGCAGATTCAAAGGCAAATTCTGGAGAGAAGTGGCGGCTATCGTATGCAATCGCCACACCGCGTTCTTTTTCATTTCCACCTTTTGACTCAATCAAACGAGCTAAACCTTCAGTCGCTTGACGGACAACATAGATATTGATGCGGTTTGTGCCAGCCCCGATCAAACCACGCATTCCAGCTGTACCAAATTCAAGATTTGTATAGAAGGCATCCTCCTTTGTTTTTTCGTCCATCTTTTCCAAATCCTGACGAAGATAGTCTGGAAGTTCAGCGAAATCAAGCCATTTTTGATAATTTTCTTGGTAGGTCATAAGGCAACTCCTTTATTTGTTTTAATCGCTTTCATTATATCATGATTTATCATTTTAGTAAAACGTTAGCATAACATAGAATGTAGGAAATTTACTTGTGCTTTTTAGTAGAAATAATAGCGAGTTCCATTCTAACTTATACTAATTTGACAAATGGGGCTCTTTAAAACTATGGAAGTTTATAATTTTTTCGACGAATTCTTGGATAGTAAAAATCTGTTATTATATTCTATTTTTTAAAAGAATTCTTTATACATCAAATGAACATACAAAAATTTTAAGTTAAAACTCTATAAATTTAACATGTTTTAAAGATTTCTGGTTTTCATTTTGAA
>NZ_KQ969551.1:432739-433889 GCF_001578945.1 Streptococcus oralis | reverse complement strand
TGATTCTGCATATGGTAAAATATAGTAGATCATTAAAGGTGAAGGAGGATTCATTATGAAAAAGTTTCTTAAGCATTCTGCCCTATTTTTATCAGCTTTAGTACTTGTTGCCTGTGGGGCTTCTAAAAAAGCAAGCGACAATGGTACAGCCTCAAACTCAAACTTTGAAGTTTCTATAAAAGATGGTATATTTGTATTGCCTCAGGATGAAGATTCATCTTCAAGCTACCTTGCACTTCAAGTAGAAATCAAGAATAATCGTGATAAACAGTTTAGTTTTACTAGTCAAGATATCACACTTTACAATGAAAAAGATGAAAAATTGCAACCAATTCAAATCTACGAAAGCGACAGTAAAACTAAGTTTATGTCATATGGGGACAGTATTTCTAAAGGCAAGAGTGTTGCTGGCTATGTAGTGTACGAGGTAGACAAGAACGCCAAGTATGAGCTCCACTTTGCACCTAGCTTTTACGATGACATCAAGGAAAATTCTAAAAAGAATGACGATGTAGCTATCAAAGTTGACCCAAGTCAGTACGAAGATCATATTGATGAAGCCAAAGATGTAATGAAGAAATACGTTGATGCTGTTTACCTTAATGGGGAAAGTTCGGGTGGCGGAACTAACCTAAGCGCTACTGACAATAAACCTCAAATCGTTGCGCTTGCTGATGATAAAAAATCCTCTGATGACGGCGTTGACTTCACAAACGATGTGAAAGCAGATAAAGAAGAGTTCATTAAGAAATTTGTAGAGTCATTTGGAAAAGGCTTCTATAACTACAAACCTTCTGATGCAGAACTCAGAACATTTGCAGATGCATACATCAAAGCGAATGCTAAGAGAGCAAAAGTTGATTACAAAGTGAAAACATACTTGCCAGATTATGCTGTTGTATATGTGAGACCAGAAACAATCGATTTGGATAATTTAAATGTTTATGAATTGAGCCGTAAGTTCTACGAAGAAAACAAGGGCAAATATAGCAATTATTCAGAAGCTATGAAAGCCGGTGAAAAATACATTTTAGAAAATGCATCCAGTCAATTTGATTCAACTCCTCTAGATACTAGTGATAGTATGAGAAAAGAGGGTTATGAAATTAAAATGACTAAGAAAGATGGTAAATGGACCATCGACACCTCT
>NZ_KQ969551.1:430651-432157 GCF_001578945.1 Streptococcus oralis | reverse complement strand
AAAGACATCTCTCTGTCTTATCTAGCACAGGATAGCCGTTTTGAGTCTGAAAATACCGTTTACGATGAAATGCTTCATGTCTTTGATGACTTGCGTCGGACAGAGACACAACTGCGTCAGATGGAGTTGGAGATGGGTGAAAAGTCTGGTGAAGATTTGGATAAACTGATGGCGGATTATGATCGTTTGTCTGAGAATTTTCGTCAGGCAGGTGGCTTTACCTACGAAGCTGATATTCGAGCGATTTTGAATGGCTTCAAGTTCGATGAATCTATGTGGCAGATGAAAATTGCCGAGCTTTCTGGTGGTCAAAATACTCGTTTGGCACTTGCCAAAATGCTCCTTGAAAACCCTAATCTCTTGGTCTTGGATGAGCCAACCAACCACTTGGATATCGAAACCATTGCCTGGTTGGAAAATTACCTAGTAAATTATAGCGGTGCGCTCATTATTGTCAGTCACGACCGTTATTTCTTGGACAAGGTTGCGACGGTTACACTGGATTTGACCAAGCATTCTTTGGATCGCTATGTGGGAAATTATTCTCGTTTTGTCGAGCTGAAAGAGCAAAAGCTAGCAACCGAAGCCAAGAACTATGAAAAGCAACAAAAGGAAATTGCGGCTCTAGAAGACTTTGTCAATCGCAATCTAGTCCGGGCTTCAACGACCAAGCGTGCCCAATCTCGTCGTAAACAATTGGAAAAAATGGAGCGTTTGGACAAACCTGAAGCTAGTAAGAAATCAGCCAATATGACCTTCCAGTCTGAAAAAACGTCGGGCAATGTCGTTTTGACTGTTGAAAATGCGGCTATTGGCTATGATGGGGAAATATTGTCAGAACCTATCAACCTTGACCTTCGTAAGATGAACGCTGTTGCGATTGTCGGACCAAATGGCATTGGCAAATCAACCTTTATCAAGTCAATAGTAGACCAGATCCCTTTTATCAAGGGAGAGAAGCGTTTTGGTGCCAATGTTGAGATTGGCTACTATGATCAGACTCAAAGTAAGCTAACACCAAGTAATACTGTTCTGGATGAACTTTGGAATGATTTTAAACTGACACCAGAAGTTGAGATCCGCAACCGCCTTGGTGCCTTCCTTTTCTCAGGAGATGATGTCAAAAAGTCAGTTGGCATGCTGTCAGGTGGCGAGAAAGCTCGTTTACTGCTTGCCAAACTTTCAATGGAAAACAATAACTTCTTGATTTTGGACGAGCCGACCAACCACTTGGATATTGATAGCAAGGAAGTGCTAGAAAATGCCTTGATTGACTTTGATGGGACCCTTCTTTTCGTCAGTCACGACCGTTACTTTATCAATCGTGTAGCCACTCATGTTTTGGAACTGTCTGAGAATGGTTCGACCCTCTACCTTGGAGATTATGACTACTACGTTGATAAAAAGGCCGAAATGGAAGTCAGCCAGACAGAAGAAGCTTCAACTAGCAATCAAGGAAAAGAAGCAAGTTCAGTTAATGACTACCAAGCTCAGAAAGAAAGTCAG
>NZ_KQ969551.1:427065-429272 GCF_001578945.1 Streptococcus oralis | reverse complement strand
CAGGTTGGATTTGATTTGTGTACATTGTTACAACTAGACTATGAACCGACAAATATTTTTTTGTCCTCTATGTCAAAATCTTCGGATGAAAATGATTTGAGTAATAGTTTACCGATGTGGAAACAATATGCCGATAATGCAACAGGCATTTGTCTCACCTATGATAGAAATTATTTAAAAAGTTTAATTAAGGAGAAATCAGATACTGATGATAATGATTCTAAAGTAGAATTCTACCGGGTATGTTATACGAAAGAATTAGAATCTGATGATAATAAAGTTATTTTAGAACAAATTAAAATAATAAAAAAGGAGCTTAAAAAAATCTACTTGAAGGATTCTCAAAGCAGGATATTGTCAGAATTTGATATAGTTAGATATTTATTCAAAGAATCTAAGTATGAATATGAGCAAGAATATAGACTAATTAAAGAATGCAATGATGACGAAATCGAAATTGAAAAAAATGGAGAAATGAAAGTTCCAAGACTGTTCACCTATCTGAGTGAGAATCTAAAATATTCAAAAATTAAACTTGGACCTAAATGCGATGATATTGATTACGTTGCTCCGTATATTAAATATGTTGATAGCGGTATCGAAGTTACTAAGTCACAAATTCCCTATAGATAGATTATATTTTAAGAAATAGGCTTTATGACAGTGCTACCAAGTGTACATCTCTCTTCTTTCTTGATAATTGGAAGCGGGGTTATCATCCTATCTTGTCTATCTCTCGTTTATGTGCGAAGTCATTTAAAAAAAGAGTTATAATTTCTCTTTTTTAGAAAATATTTCTCCACAATCCATTTTTCAGCCCTTCTCTATTGTGAGGAAGGCTTGATTTGTGGTAAAATGGGATTATGAATGAAAGAATGAATGAGTTAGTTGCCTTACTTAACCGCTATGCGACCGAGTACTATACGAGTGACAATCCCTCGGTTTCAGATAGCGAGTATGATCGCCTCTACCGAGAGTTAGTCGAATTGGAAGCCGCCTATCCAGATCAAGTTTTAGCAGACAGTCCAACCCATCGTGTTGGTGGTAAGATTTTAGATGGTTTTGAAAAATACAGTCATCAGTATCCTCTTTATAGTTTGCAGGATGCTTTTTCACGTGAAGAGTTAGAAGCTTTTGATGCGCGTGTTCGAAAAGAATTACCCCATCCAATCTATATCTGTGAGCTGAAAATCGATGGTTTGTCTATCTCGCTTACGTATGAAAGGGGAATTTTGGTAGTTGGTGCCACACGTGGGGATGGTTCTGTTGGTGAAAATATCACAGAGAACCTCAAGCGTGTCAAGGACATTCCTTTGACCTTGCAAGAAGAACTTGATATCACTGTTCGTGGAGAGTGTTACATGCCACGCGCTTCATTTGACCAGGTCAACCAAGCTCGCCAAGAAAATGGGGAGCCTGAATTTGCCAATCCTCGTAATGCAGCAGCTGGGACCTTGCGTCAGTTGGATACGGCGGTAGTAGCTAAGCGTAACCTTGCCACTTTCCTCTATCAAGAAGCCAGTCCTTCAACTCGCGACAGCCAAGAAAAGGTTTTGAAGCATCTTGAACAGCTTGGATTTGTAGTTAATCCTAAACGAATTCTGGCTGAAAGCATAGATGAGATATGGGATTTTATCCAAGAAGTTGGACAAGAACGGGATAATTTACCTTATGACATTGATGGGGTGGTGATCAAGGTCAATGACCTAGCAGGTCAAGAAGAGCTCGGTTTTACCGTTAAAGCGCCTAAGTGGGCAGTCGCCTATAAATTTCCTGCTGAAGAAAAAGAAGCCCAGCTCCTTTCAGTTGACTGGACAGTTGGCCGTACGGGTGTTGTGACTCCAACTGCCAATCTAACACCTGTTCAGCTTGCTGGCACAACTGTTAGCCGTGCAACACTGCACAATGTAGATTATATTGCTGAAAAAGATATCCGAAAAGACGATACGGTTATTGTCTATAAGGCTGGAGATATCATTCCTGCTGTTTTGCGTGTAGTAGAGTCCAAGCGTGTTTCTGAAGAAAAACTAGATATTCCGACTAATTGTCCAAGTTGCGACTCTGACTTGTTGCATTTTGAAGATGAGGTGGCTCTTCGTTGTATCAATCCACGATGTCCTGCCCAAATCATGGAAGGCTTGATTCACTTTGCCTCTCGAGATGCCATGAATATTACAGGACTTGGTCCTTCCGTAGTTGAGAAACTC
>NZ_KQ969551.1:425069-426151 GCF_001578945.1 Streptococcus oralis | reverse complement strand
CGGATATTTACCGTTTGAAAGAAGATGATTTCCTCCTTTTGGAAGGTGTCAAGGAAAAGTCTGCTTCTAAATTGTATCAGGCCATTCAAGCATCCAAGGAAAACTCTGCTGAAAAGCTCTTGTTTGGTCTGGGAATTCGCCATGTCGGAAGCAAGGCTAGCCAACTTTTGCTCCAACATTTCCACTCTATTGAAAATTTAGCCCAAGCAGACCCAGAAGAAGTAGCAAGTATCGAGAGCTTGGGTAGTGTGATTGCTAAAAGTCTTCAGACTTATTTTGCTACAGAAGGGTCGAAGATTCTCTTAGACGAGTTGAAAGAAGCTGGAGTCAATCTGGACTATAAGGGACAGACAGTAGTAGCAGATGCGGCCTTGTCAGGTTTGACCGTTGTACTCACGGGGAAATTGGAACGTCTCACACGTTCAGAAGCCAAAAGCAAACTCGAAAGTCTGGGTGCCAAAGTCACGGGCAGTGTTTCTAAGAAAACGAATCTTGTCGTAGCAGGAGCAGATGCCGGAAGTAAGCTCCAAAAAGCGCAAGAACTTGGTATCGAAGTTCGAGATGAAGTTTGGCTAGAAAGTTTGTAATCATGATAGAAGAAAGAAAACGAGCTCGTTTGATCTATAATCCCAGTTCAGGACAAGAAATTATCAAAGATAACATTGCTGAAGTACTGGATATATTAGAGAATTTAGGCTATGAAACCAGTGCTTTTCAAACAAGTCCAGAGCCTCTTTCTGCACAAAAGGAAGCTGAAAGAGTTGCAAAGGCTGGTTTTGATTTGATTATTGCTGCAGGAGGCGACGGTACCATCAATGAGGTAGTCAACGGTGTCGCTCCTCTTGATCGCCGTCCTAAACTAGCCATTATTCCTACGGGTACAACCAATGATTATGCGCGCGCTCTAAAAATTCCGCTTGGAGATCCCGTTGAAGCAGCAAGGATTATCTCGCAAAATCAAACCATTCAAATGGATATTGGTCGTGCTTTTGGCGATAAGTATTTTATCAATATTGCAGCTGCAGGCACTCTGACAGAGTTGACTTATAGTGTACCTAGTGAGGTCAAGACTCGTTTAGGGT
>NZ_KQ969551.1:423542-424450 GCF_001578945.1 Streptococcus oralis | reverse complement strand
AGTGAGGTCAAGACTCGTTTAGGGTATTTTGCCTATGTCGCTAAAGGTATTGAAATGTTCCCGCAGACAAAGGTTCGTCCAGTGAAAATTATCCATAATCAAGGTGTTTTTGAAGGAGAAGTTTCACTGATTTTTGTAGCCTTGACCAATTCCATTGGTGGATTTGAACAGTTAGCTCCCGGCACCAAGTTAGATGATGGGAATTTCACTTTGATATTAGTAAAAACAGACAAGTTATTTGAGATGTTGGCCTTGTTAATACAAGCCATAAATGGCGGTCAGCATGTGTCTAATAGCAATATCGAATACCTTAAAACTAGTAAACTCCATTTGGAAGTCTTAGATGACAAAGAACCTTTTATGCTAAATCTTGATGGGGAGTATGGGGGTAACACACCTGTCGACCTTGAAGTTTGCCACAACCATATAGAATTTTTTGTCAATCGTAATAAAATTGTAGCTGAATCTATCAGCACAGAAGAGAATAAAATCAATTAGAAATTAGGAAGAAAAATGTACGAATATCGTGTGCGGATTCACTACCATAGAAAGGATGGGCATTATGAATCCTGCTCCTTTGCAAAACAAGAATTAGGGTCCCTTAGTAGTCTTACATGTCAGGAAGATTATTTTGGTCGCGTCTTTGACTTTGTAGAAGAAAGTTCCAAACAGCTAGATTTTTTGACCTTTATGGTTGAAAAGGACCAGCTGGGTCTGGAATACTTGATTCGCTTTAACTATTATTCAATCCCGACAGAAGTTTGGATCTTAGAAGGAGATGATACAGTCTACTATTCTGAAAATCCAGCCATCGCAAGTCCTTACTACAAAGACCAAAATCCTTTTGCTTTTGATAAAGCTTTTCACAGTGAAAGTTTTGATCATCATTGGGGATACCAAGAGGAGTT
>NZ_KQ969551.1:421819-423105 GCF_001578945.1 Streptococcus oralis | reverse complement strand
GGATGTCGTTTACAACCATACCTTCTCAACAGTTGACGCACCTTTCCAAACAACTGTTCCTGATTATTACTATCGTATGAATCCAGATGGAACCTTTCAAAACGGCACAGGTGTAGGAAATGAAACCGCAAGCGAACATGAAATGTACCGCAAGTATATGATTGACTCACTCCTTTATTGGGTGAAAGAATACAATATTGACGGTTTCCGTTTTGACTTGATGGGGATTCACGATGTTAAAACCATGCAGGCAATTCGTTGGGCACTTGATGAAGTTGATCCGCGCATTCTCACTTATGGAGAAGGTTGGGATATGGGAACAGGTCTTGCACCTTATGACAAGGCCAAGAAGGACAATGCCTACCAGATGCCAAATATTGGATTCTTCAATGATGATCAGCGTGATGCCATCAAAGGCGGAGAAGTTTATGGCTCAATCAAGGCAGGATTTGTTAGTGGGGCTGCTACAGAACCAATTGTGGCTAAAGCTATCCTTGGTAGCCGAGAATTGGGTTCATATCTTAGTCCAAATCAAGTCCTTAACTATGTGGAAGCCCATGATAATTACAACTTGCATGATTTGTTAGTAACCCTGCATCCAGATCACAGTTCAGATAAGATTATGCGCCAGGTTGAGACAGCGACAGCGATGAGCATTCTTATGCAAGGGATGTCCTTTATAGAGTTAGGTCAAGAATTTGGCCGCACTAAACTCCTTGCTACTGGAGAAAATGGCGAGCTAACTCCGGCAGATAGAGAACGTGCTATGAACAGCTACAATGCTCCAGATAGTGTCAATCAGGTCAACTGGGATTTAATCAATGAGAGACAAGAGAGTATTGAATTTATCCGTCAGATTATTCACCTAAAAACACAAACCAGTGCCTTCTCTTATCCTACATACGAAGAAGTTTATCGTCATGTCTTTGTTCATACAGCTGCTGAAAATAGTGGGTGGATTGTTTACGAAATTCACGGTGGAGCAGAGCACTTATTGGTGGTATTCAATGCTAAAGGAACTTCCTTCTACTTTGAAAATGCAGGAAATCTTGAAATGCTTGTGTCCAATAGTCGTTCTCAAGAGTCTAATGTGATTGACGATATCAGCGTTGCAGTCTTGAAGGTACTTTCATAGTAAATGCCACAAAAAGGTTTAGTTAAATCTAGACCTTTTTTGATTTTTATTGCAAAACCAATATCTAATAGGAATAAATTTCAAATAATTTGAAGAATCAAGTTTGTGAAAAAAATATCAATATTTTTACAAAAAGGGTTGTAATTTTCTG
>NZ_KQ969551.1:419088-421706 GCF_001578945.1 Streptococcus oralis | reverse complement strand
AAAATAAGTTTTAATCATTTTCAGGAGGAAGGGAATTTGACAAATTATCAGAATTTAGTGAATGGAAAATGGAAATCATCAGAGAATGAAATTGCCATCTATTCTCCCATCAATCAGGAAAAGCTGGGTACAGTACCAGCTATGAGTCAGGCTGAAGTAGATGAGACTATGAAAGCTGCGCGTGCAGCTCTCCCAGCATGGCGTGATTTAGCACCCGTTGAGCGTGCAGCCTATTTGCATAAGGCAGCTGATATTTTAGAACGCGATAAAGAAAAAATTGGTACCATTCTTGCCAAAGAGGTCGCTAAAGGCATTAAAGCAGCCATCGGAGAAGTAGTACGTACAGCAGATTTGATTCGTTTTGCTGCTGAGGAAGGTCTCCGTATCACTGGACAAGCAATGGAAGGTGGCGGTTTTGAAGCTGCAAGTAAAAACAAACTGGCCGTTGTTCGTCGTGAGCCAGTTGGAGTCGTTTTAGCTATCGCGCCATTTAACTACCCAGTCAATCTTTCTGGATCTAAGATTGCTCCGGCATTGATTGCAGGAAATGTCGTTATGTTTAAACCACCAACACAAGGATCTATTTCTGGTCTCTTGCTAGCTAAAGCATTTGACGAAGCAGGAATCCCAGCAGGCGTCTTTAACACCATCACTGGACGTGGTTCTGAGATCGGGGACTACATCATTGAACACAAGGAAGTGAACTTCATTAACTTTACAGGTTCAACACCGATTGGTGAGCGTATCGGTCGTTTAGCCGGTATGCGCCCGATTATGCTGGAGCTTGGTGGGAAAGATGCTGCAATTGTTTTAGAAGATGCAGATTTAGAAAATGCAGCTAAGCAAATCGTAGGTGGTGCCTTTAGCTACTCTGGTCAGCGTTGTACTGCTATCAAACGTGTCTTGGTTGTGGAAAGTGTAGCAGACAGATTGGCTGAATTGCTCCAAGCTGAAGTTGCTAAGTTAACAGTCGGTGATCCATTTGACAATGCAGATATCACACCTGTTATTGATAATGCTTCAGCTGATTTCATCTGGGAATTGATCGAAGATGCACAAGAAAAAGGTGCTAAGGCTCTTACACCAATCAAGCGTGAAGGTAATCTTCTCTGGCCAGTGCTTTTTGACCAAGTTACAAAAGATATGAA
Source organism: Streptococcus oralis (assembly GCF_001578945.1). Lineage (GTDB taxonomy): Bacteria > Bacillota > Bacilli > Lactobacillales > Streptococcaceae > Streptococcus > Streptococcus oralis_Q. The sequence continues at coordinate 420,558 of NZ_KQ969551.1, read as the reverse complement.
AGTGGCATGGGAAGAACCGTTTGGACCTGTTCTCCCAATTATCCGTGTCGCAGATGCCAATGAAGCAGTAGCAATTGCCAATGAATCTGAGTTTGGTCTTCAATCCTCCATCTTTACAAATGACTTTAAGAAGGCGTTTGAAATTGCTGAAAAACTTGAAGTGGGAACCGTTCATATTAATAATAAAACACAACGTGGACCAGATAATTTCCCATTCCTTGGTGTAAAAGGTTCTGGTGCAGGAGTGCAAGGAATTAAATATAGTATCGAAGCGATGACAAATGTTAAATCCATTGTTTTCGATGTAAAATAATCCAAAAATCAGGATTTTATCTTCCTGATTTTTGTTTTTAGCAAAAATTTGGTTGTAAATTGAAAAATGACGAATGTTTTGGTATTATATTTAAAAAACATATGCATACTATTTCTTATTCTATTTGCTAAGCATCATTTTTAAAAATGCCAGATAATTTTTTGAAGACTTTCATAAAAAAATATGATTTCCCTCGTAAATTACTTGAAAGTTATCTTAAAAGAGTGTATAATAGAATTACAGAAAACGCTTACAAAAGAAAGGGGATTGAATGAGTACTCAAGAAGCATTAAGAACCTTTACTACTGGTGAAAATTTTCACCTTCAGCATTACTTAGGAGCACATAGAGAGGAGAAAAACGGAGAAGTTGGCTATACCTTTAGAGTTTGGGCGCCAAATGCCCAAGCAGTTCATCTAGTTGGTGATTTTACTAATTGGGTTGAGAATCAGATTCCCATGGTTCGAAATGAAGCAGGTATTTGGGAAGTATTTACGAGTCAAGCACAGGAAGGTCAAATTTATAAATACCGCATTACACGTGCAAATGGCCAAGAAATTATGAAAATCGATCCTTTGGCAGTTCGTTTTGAAGCCCGACCAGGAACGGGAGCTGTTTTGACCGATATCCCAGAAAAGAAATGGAAGGACGGACTTTGGCTTGCACGTAGAAAGCGTTTAGGATTTTTCGAGCGACCAGTTAATATATATGAGGCTCACGCCGGATCTTGGAAGAGAAATCCAGATGGTAGTCCCTATAGTTTTTCACAGCTGAAGGACGAACTTATTCCTTATTTAGTTGAAATGAACTATACACATATTGAGTTCATGCCTTTGATGGCTCATCCACTTGGATTGAGTTGGGGCTATCAGCTTATGGGTTACTTCGCTCTGGAGCATTCCTATGGGCACCCTGAGGAATTTCAAGATTTTGTGGAGGAGTGCCACTTAAATAATATTGGAGTTATTGTAGACTGGGTTCCAGGTCATTTCACTATTAATGATGATGCCTTGGCATATTATGACGGCACACCAACTTTTGAATACCAAGACCACAACAAGGCTCATAACTACGGTTGGGGTGCGCTGAATTTTGACCTCGGAAAAAATGAGGTCCAGTCTTTCCTGATTTCCAGTATTAAATTTTGGATTGATTTTT
>NZ_KQ969551.1:416195-419001 GCF_001578945.1 Streptococcus oralis | reverse complement strand
TTAAATTTTGGATTGATTTTTACCACTTAGATGGTATTCGGGTCGATGCAGTGAGCAATATGCTGTATCTAGATTATGATAATGCTCCTTGGACTCCAAACAAAGACGGTGGAAACCTTAACTATGAAGGTTATTATTTCCTTCAACGTTTAAACACAGTGATTAAGTTAGCTCATCCAGATATCATGATGATTGCAGAAGAAAGTTCATCAGCGACAAAGATTACAGGCATGAAAGAAATGGGCGGCCTTGGCTTTGACTATAAATGGAATATGGGCTGGATGAACGACATTCTTCGTTTCTACGAGGAAGATCCGATTTACCGCAAGTATGACTTTAATCTTGTGACTTTCAGCTTTATGTATGCTTTCAATGAAAACTATCTCTTGCCGTTCTCGCATGATGAAGTCGTTCATGGCAAAAAGAGTATGATGCATAAGATGTGGGGCGATCGTTATAATCAATTCGCTGGCTTGCGAAATCTCTACACTTATCAAATTTGTCATCCTGGTAAGAAACTATTGTTCATGGGTAGTGAGTATGGCCAGTTCTTAGAATGGAAATCAGAAGAACAGCTAGAATGGTCTAACTTAGAAGATCCAATGAATGCTAAGATGAAACATTTCACATCTCAGCTAAATCAATTCTACAAAGACAATCGTTGTCTTTGGGAAATTGATACTAGTTATGATGGTATAGAGATTATCGATGCTGATAATAGAGATCAGAGTGTCCTCTCCTTTATTCGTAAGGGCAAGAAGGACGAAATATTAGTCTGTGTCTTTAATATGGCACCTGTTGAACGAAAAGACTTTACAATCGGACTTCCTGTCGCAGGAGTTTATGAAGAAGTTTGGAATACAGAATTGGAACAATGGGGTGGTGTCTGGAAAGAACACAACCAAACAGTTCGAACCCAAGAAGTCTTGTGGAAAGATTATGAGCAAACTTTAACCTTTACCTTGCCTGCTATGGGAGCAAGTATCTGGAAGATCAAGCGTCGCTTGAAACCAACTAAAACTGTCACAAATAAAACCCAAAAAGGAGTAGAAAATGAAGAATGAAATGCTAGCTTTGATCCTTGCCGGTGGGCAAGGAACACGTCTCGGAAAACTCACTCAAAGCATTGCCAAACCAGCAGTGCAATTCGGTGGGCGCTACCGTATCATTGACTTTGCTCTCTCTAACTGTGCCAACTCTGGGATTCACAATGTCGGTGTGATTACACAATACCAACCTCTTGCTTTGAACAACCATATCGGAAATGGTTCTAGCTGGGGATTGGATGGTATCGGTTCAGGCGTCTCTATCCTTCAACCCTACTCTGCAAGCGAGGGAAATCGTTGGTTTGAAGGAACTAGCCACGCTATCTACCAAAACATTGACTACATCGACAGCATTAACCCAGAATATGTTTTGATCCTTTCTGGTGACCATATTTACAAGATGGACTATGATGACATGCTTCAGTCTCATAAGGACAACAACGCCAGCTTGACAGTAGCTGTTCTAGATGTGCCTCTCAAAGAAGCTAGTCGCTTTGGTATCATGAATACAGATGCCAATAATCGCATCGTTGAATTTGAAGAAAAACCAGCTGAACCTAAGTCTACCAAAGCTTCTATGGGGATTTATATCTTTGATTGGCAACGTCTCCGTAATATGCTAGTTGCCGCTGAAAAGAACAAGGTAGATATGTCAGACTTTGGTAAAAATGTTATTCCAAATTACCTTGAGTCTGGGGAAAGCGTCTATGCTTATGAATTCAAGGGCTACTGGAAAGACGTTGGTACTATCGAGTCTCTATGGGAAGCAAATATGGAATACATTGATCCAAACAACGCTTTGGATAGTCGTGATCGTCAGTGGAAAATCTACTCACGGAACTTGATTTCACCACCAAACTTTATTGGAAAACACGCTCATGTAGAAGATTCTTTAGTTGTGGATGGCTGTCTCGTGGATGGAACTGTTAAGCATTCCATTCTCTCAACAGAAGCGCAAGTACGTGAGGGTGCTGAAGTAGTAGACTCTGTAATCATGAGTGGTGCCATTATCGGAAAAGGTGCAAAAATTAAACGTGCCATCATTGGTGAAGGTGCTGTTATTTCTGAAGGTGTCGAAATTGATGGAACAGACGAAGTACAAGTAGTAGGATATGATGAAGTAGTGGGGGTAGCAACAGATGAAGATTGATAAATATTCAGCCATTTTAGGAAACACCGTTGGTTTTCACGATATGTCAACTTTGACAGATCATCGTCCAGTAGCCAGCTTGCCATTTGGAGCAAAATATCGTTTGATCGACTTCCCTCTTTCTAGCCTTGCAAATGCTGGTGTTCGTAGTGTCTTTGGAATTTTCCAACAAGATAATATCAGTTCAGTCTTTGACCACATTCGTTCAGGACGTGAGTGGGGCTTATCTACCCTTCTCAGTCACTACTATCTAGGTATTTATAATACGCGTGTTGAAAGTAGCACAGTTGGGAAAGAATATTATCAACAGCTTCTCACTTATTTAAAACGTTCAGGATCAAATCAGACAGTTGCACTTAACTGTGATGTCGTGGTGAATATTGACCTTAATCAAGTATTTCATTTGCATACAACTGCCGGTCGTCCGATTACAGTTGTTTATAAGAAATTACCTAAAAAAGGTATTTCAGATGTTAATGCTATCTTGGAAGTGGATGAAACAGACCGTGTTCTTTCTCATAAACTTTTTGATGCCAAATCAACAGATGAACTTTTCAACATGTCTACAGATATATTCGTCGTTGATACTCCGTGGTTGATTAAGCGTTTG
>NZ_KQ969551.1:413688-415968 GCF_001578945.1 Streptococcus oralis | reverse complement strand
AAGCGTTTGGAAGAAGAAGTTCAAAAAGAATATCCAGAAAAATTACGCTATGTTTTACGTGAGTTGGCAGCTAAAGAAGGTGCTTTTGCTTATGAATACACTGGCTACCTAGCCAATATTCACTCTGTTCAGTCCTATTATCAAGCCAATATTGATATGCTAGAGTCTCAAAAATTCTACTCTCTCTTCTCACCTAACCAAAAAATTTATACCAAGGTTAAGAACGAAGAACCAACTTACTACTCAAATACCTCTAAGGTAAGTACTTCGCAGTTCGCCTCTGGTAGTATCATAGAGGGCGAAGTAGTTCAGTCGGTCCTATCACGTAATATTCACGTTCATAAGGATAGTCTAGTTAAAGACAGCCTTCTCTTCCCACGTGTTGTGATTGGCCAAGGTGCCCAAGTTGAGTATGCAATCTTGGACAAAGGGGTTGAAGTTGCTGACGGTGTCGTTATTCGCGGTACTGCAGAACACCCAGTTGTAGTCAAGAAAGGCGAAAAAGTTACAGAGGATATTCATTCATGAAAATTTTATTCGTAGCAGCAGAGGGTGCGCCCTTTTCAAAAACAGGTGGTTTGGGAGACGTCATTGGCGCTCTTCCCAAATCACTGGTAAAGGCAGGGCACGAAGTTGCAGTTTTCTTACCTTATTATGATATGGTAGAGGCTAAGTTCGGAGACCAGATTGAGGATGTTCTTCACTTTGAAGTGAGTGTAGGATGGCGTAGACAGTACTGTGGTATTAAGAAGACCGTTTTGAATGGTGTTACCTTCTACTTCGTAGACAATCAAACTTATTTCTTCCGAGGTCATGTTTACGGAGATTTCGATGATGGTGAACGTTTTGCCTTCTTCCAACTGGCTGCTCTTGAAGCTATGGAACGCATCGGCTTTATCCCTGACCTTCTCCATGTTCATGACTACCATACAGCCATGATTCCCTTCTTGTTAAAAGAAAAGTACCATTGGATTCAGGCTTACCAAGGAATCAGAACCGTTTTAACTATTCATAATTTGGAATTCCAAGGTCAATTTTCTGAAGGAATGTTGTGGGATTTGTTTGGTGTTGGTTTTGAACGGTATGCTGATGGAACCCTTCGTTGGAATGACTGTCTTAACTGGATGAAAGCAGGTATTCTCTATGCGGATCGTGTCTCAACCGTATCTCCTAGCTATGCACATGAGATTATGACTAGCCAATTCGGTTGCGGTTTGGACCAGATTCTTCGCATGGAGTCAGGTAAGGTTTCGGGTATTGTTAATGGAATCGATACTGATCTCTATAATCCAGAGACAGATACTCTTTTAGACTATCATTTTGATAAGGATGACTTGTCAGGAAAAGCACAAAACAAAGCAAAATTGCAAGAGAGAGTTGGTCTACCAGTACGAGCAGATGTTCCACTAGTTGGGATTGTCTCTCGATTGACACGCCAAAAAGGCTTTGATGTTGTCGTGGAAAGTTTGCATCGTTTCTTACAAGAGGACATTCAAATAGTCCTTTTAGGAACAGGTGACCCGGCTTTTGAACATTCCTTCTCATGGTTTGCTCAAGTCTATCCTGACAAGCTATCAGCAAATATCACTTTTGACGTCAAACTTGCTCAAGAAATCTACGCAGCTTGTGATCTCTTCCTCATGCCGAGTCGTTTTGAACCATGTGGCTTGTCTCAAATGATGGCGATGCGTTATGGAACGCTACCATTGGTTCATGAGGTTGGTGGTTTGCGTGATACGGTTCAATCCTTCAATCCAATCGAAGGAACTGGTACTGGATTTAGCTTTGATAATTTAACACCATACTGGCTTAACTGGAGTTTCCAAACAGCCTTGGATGTTTATAACAATCAGCCGGACATTTGGAGAAATCTACAAAAACAAGCTATGGAATGCGATTTCTCATGGGATACAGCCTGCAAATCTTATCTGGACTTGTACCATAGTTTAGTCGACTAATAGATAAAATCGTATGATTCTTTCATACGATTTTTGGGCTGTTTAGAAAAGAGGAGAAGTGATGACTCAAGTAAAGGGCCTCTGTGTCATGGATGTTGATGGCACCCTGATAGCAGAAGAAGTGATTGATCTTTTAGGAAAAGAAGCAGGTTGCGAAGAAGAAATATCGCAGATTACAAGCCAGGCAATGCGAGGTGAACTGGACTTTGAAACAAGCTTACGAGCAAGAGTGGCTTTGTTAGAAGGTCTTTCGATTTCAGTCTTTGATACTGTCTTCAAATTCATTCATCTGTCCAAGAATGCTCAAGAATTTATCTCCATA
>NZ_KQ969551.1:411409-413476 GCF_001578945.1 Streptococcus oralis | reverse complement strand
AAAGAATAGTATTCTAGTCGGTCTAGTGTCTGGTGGCTTTACACCAATAGTTGAGAGATTAACAAAATCCCTTGGTATCTCCTATTTCTCTGCTAACCAGTTGGAAGTCAAAGATGGATTTTTAACAGGTAAATTAGTTGGTGAAATTGTTACAGCCCAAGTAAAACAAGGTACTCTTGAGAAATGGAGAAAGGAATTAGGACTTCCCAAAGAAAAAACGATTGCTATCGGTGATGGTGCCAATGACCTCTTGATGTTAAAGACAGCAGGACGTGGTATAGCCTTTTGTGCCAAAGAAGTCGTAAAAGCTGAGGTAGCTTGTCATGTAGATACGAGGGATTTTTTGGAAGTTCTACCTTTGATTGATTTCTTAGAATGAGAGGGAACTATGAAAATTGTAATTGCACCCGATTCTTTTAAAGAAAGTTTGACAGCAGAAGAGATTGCTCAAGCTATAAAAAGAGGCTTCCAAAAATCGATAGCAGATGTAGAATGTCTGCTCTGTCCTGTTGGTGATGGTGGGGAGGGTACTGTAGATGCTATTCGACATTCTCTTGACCTCGAAGAAAAATGGCAAGAGGTTACGGGGCCTTTTGGCCTAAAAGAATCAATGCGCTACTTTCAAAAAGGCCAAATAGCGCTCTTTGAAGTTGCTGACTTGGTTGGGTTAGGAAAGATTCCGCAGGAGAAACGAAATCCTCTTCACATCCAAACTCGAGGTATCGGAGAATTGATTTGCCATCTCATTGATCAAGGGATGAAAGAAATCTATATCGGAGTTGGCGGTACGGCTAGTAATGACGGTGGGATAGGCATTGCTGCTGGTTTAGGTTATCGTTTTTATGATAAGAATGGAAAAGAATTGCCAGCTTGCGGTCAGACTTTGCTTGAGTTCGAGTCAGTTTCAAATAGCAAGTTGTATAGGATTCCTGAAGATGTGAAAATCCGCATTTTAGCAGATGTCGTGAGTCCCTTATGTGGAGACCAAGGTGCAACTTACACTTTTGGTAAACAAAAAGGCTTAGATCCTACTATGTTTGAGACAGTAGATCAGGCAATGCAGCAGTTCTATGAAAAATTCTCGCCATCAACCCTATCTCTTAAAGGAGCAGGAGCTGGCGGTGGGATTGCTGCTGGACTCTGCGCCTTTGCTGAGGCCAGTATCGTATCTGGGATTGATACTTGCTTGGATTTGATTGACTTTGACAAGAAAGTTGCAGGGGCCGACTTGGTTATCGTTGGAGAAGGTAGACTGGACAGTCAAAGCTTTGCTGGAAAAGCTCCCATCGGTGTAGCAAAAAGAACTCCTTCAGGAATTCCTGTTATCGCTATTTGTGGTAGTCTTGCTGACGATTTGCCACCCCTACCATTCGAAAATATACAAGCTGCCTTTTCCATTTTAGAGAAAAGTGAACCTTTGGAAGACAGTCTGAAAAGTGCAAGTCTCTATTTGGAGCACACAGCTACTAATATTGGTCGTTTGTTAAATTTGAGGAAGGATTAGCCGAACCATTTTTTCCAGATGGATTTTTTAGGACTTTCTGTCTTTTGCTCCTCCCAAAGATTCGAAAATGCAAGTCTAAGGTCCTTTTCTTCTACTTGAACAGGTTCACTTGTATGAATGACAAGACCGAAAGGAGAGGTGATGTGATCGTCTGAAACAATAGTCGCCTGACAGTTGCTTTCCTTTGCTTGTTTTAAGTAAAAGACCTGTTTGTCAAACTCGATATTTGGTGAGATCTTCACAAAAAGTGCCTCTACCTTTTCTTGAAAACCCTCTAAAATAGAGAAAAAACCATGTTCTAATTCAGGACTATTGGCAGTACTGATATCAGCATATCCAAGAATTCTTTCCTCGAAAGTGCCGAGAAAACGACGTTGTTCATCTGGGTTTAATTTTGCCCCACCGTGAGCCTTTTCTAGTAGTTGTTTTGATAAATCTGTCATAAAAACAGTATATCACAAAACCCGTAAGAAAACAGACAAAAGAAAGCGATTACTTTATAAAGTTAAGGAAAATTTGCACAAAGATAACGTTTTTTCTTGAAAAACGCTTATTTTTAAGGT
>NZ_KQ969551.1:410475-411126 GCF_001578945.1 Streptococcus oralis | reverse complement strand
AAGGAGAGTAAAAAATGTCAATTATTACTGATGTTTACGCTCGCGAAGTCCTTGACTCACGCGGTAACCCAACACTTGAAGTAGAAGTTTATACTGAATCAGGTGCTTTCGGACGTGGTATGGTTCCATCAGGAGCTTCTACTGGTGAACACGAAGCAGTTGAACTTCGCGACGGTGACAAATCTCGTTACGGTGGTCTTGGTACACAAAAAGCTGTTGACAACGTAAACAACATCATCGCTGAAGCTATCATCGGCTACGATGTACGTGACCAACAAGCTATCGACCGTGCTATGATCGCACTTGACGGTACTCCTAACAAAGGTAAATTGGGTGCAAACGCAATTCTTGGTGTGTCTATCGCTGTAGCCCGTGCTGCTGCTGACTACCTTGAAATCCCACTTTACAGCTACCTTGGTGGATTCAACACTAAAGTTCTTCCAACTCCAATGATGAACATCATCAACGGTGGTTCTCACTCTGACGCTCCAATCGCTTTCCAAGAATTCATGATCGTACCTGCTGGTGCACCATCATTCAAAGAAGCTCTTCGTTGGGGTGCTGAAATCTTCCACGCTCTTAAGAAAATCCTTAAATCACGTGGTTTGGAAACTGCCGTAGGTGACGAAGGTGGATTCGCTCCTCGTTTCG
>NZ_KQ969551.1:408872-410455 GCF_001578945.1 Streptococcus oralis | reverse complement strand
ACGAAGGTGGATTCGCTCCTCGTTTCGAAGGAACTGAAGACGGTGTTGAAACTATCCTTGCTGCGATCGAAGCTGCTGGATATGTTCCTGGTAAAGACGTATTTATCGGATTTGACTGTGCTTCATCAGAATTCTACGATAAAGAACGTAAAGTTTACGACTATACTAAATTCGAAGGTGAAGGAGCTGCTGTACGTACTGCTGCAGAACAAATCGACTACCTTGAAGAATTGGTAAACAAATACCCAATCATCACTATCGAAGATGGTATGGACGAAAACGACTGGGACGGTTGGAAAGCTCTTACTGAACGTCTTGGTGGTAAAGTTCAATTGGTTGGTGACGACTTCTTCGTAACAAACACTTCTTACCTTGAAAAAGGTATTGCAGAAGGTGCTGCTAACTCAATCCTTATCAAAGTTAACCAAATCGGTACTCTTACTGAAACATTCGATGCTATCGAAATGGCGAAAGAAGCTGGTTACACTGCCGTTGTATCACACCGTTCAGGTGAAACTGAAGATTCAACAATCGCTGACATCGCAGTTGCAACTAACGCAGGACAAATCAAGACTGGTTCACTTTCACGTACAGACCGTATCGCTAAATACAACCAATTGCTTCGCATCGAAGACCAACTTGGTGAAGTAGCAGAATACCGTGGATTGAAATCATTCTACAACTTGAAAAAATAAAATAGTTCAGTAAACTATTTTATCCCGAACCTTAAAATTTAAAAGTTCGGCCGTTGATCTAACAACGTTTTTAGCCCCTCGGATTTTTTCCGAAGGGCTTTTTTGTATGCAAAGGCGAAAAATAAAAAATAGTTTATGGTATAATAGACAAAAACACTTGTATTAGAAAGCAATTATGTCCAAAGAAATTGATATTGAGTATTACCACCAGCTAGCTTTGCAAAAGCAGAAGGAGCACCGCAAAGTGTTAGCTAATCTAAAGAAAAAACCTCCTAAAAACTTAGATAAGATTGCGCAGCAGATTCACCAAGAAGTCTTTTCTGAGATTGATTGTACTGCCTGTGCTAACTGTTGCAAAACTTTGGGACCAGACTTTAAAGAGGCAGACATCGCCCGTATTGCTAAGTACTTTAAGATGAAATTACCGGCTTTTGAAGCGGAATTTCTGCAGGTGGATGAAGATGGAGATAAGGTTTTCAAATCCATGCCCTGCCCCTTTCTAGGAGGAGACAATCTCTGCTCAATCTACGACGTTCGACCAAAGGCCTGTCGTGAATTTCCCCATACAGATCGGAAAAAGATCCATCAAATCAACCATTTGACGATTAAGAATACCTTGACCTGCCCTGCAGCCTATCTCTTTGTCGAGAAATTAAAGGATAAGTTATAGAGGATCTAGCCTCTAAAAATGGTATCCCGCTAGTCAAGAATATCATTCCAGCTAATACTCACCATGCATGAAACTATGTTTAAAGACTTTTTCCAGAAATATGTTAAGTGTCTCAGACTCTCTGATCTATTTCGAAGATGATAAGGTCGTCCCCGAACTATCGAATGAAACTTTGAATTCCAGTGAGTAGGACTGGACAAGTGATGATTGATTTTTAT
>NZ_KQ969551.1:407672-408248 GCF_001578945.1 Streptococcus oralis | reverse complement strand
TGGTTACAGCGGACGCAGATGGCCAGCACAGGATCTGGGACATTTTCCGTAATATGACAAAATCAAATGAAAATCCTAATACACTTGTCCTTGGTATTCGTGCCTTTACTGGCAAGGTTCCCTTGCGTAGTCGTTTTGGAAACAGCTTGACTCGTATCTTGTTTAAACTGCAAACAGGTGTCGCTGTATCCGACACCCAGACAGGATTACGTGCCTTTTCAACGGATATGATCCCCTTTATGCTTAAGATAGAAGGACAACGGTATGAATACGAAATGAACATGCTCCTCGAAGCCAGTCAAGCCTACCCAATCTTAGAAGTTCCGATTGAAACGGTCTATATCAACGACAATGAGGCTTCTCACTTCCGACCTATTCGAGATGGCTTGATGATTTATAAAAATATTTTAAAGTTTGCGCTCTCGTCTTTTAGTAGTTTTATCGTAGATTATGTGGTCTACGCTCTCTCTATTCTATGCTTGAGCTTTATTCCGACAGGTCTGCGTGTTCTTCTCTCAAATGGCTTGGCACGTGTGACTAGCTCCATCTTTAACTTTTCTACCAATAAAAAATTGG
>NZ_KQ969551.1:403568-406950 GCF_001578945.1 Streptococcus oralis | reverse complement strand
CTTCAAGAACAATGCGAGCTAGTTTTAAAACAGGATCAGGCTATTTCGGACTAGCAGTTGGCCTCTTTATCTTAGACACCATCCTGATTCGACTCTTTAATGCGGGTCTTGGAGTCAATTTGCTAATCGCGAAGATAATTGTCGGAATCATGCTTTTTCTCCTCTCTTGGACCATTCAAACTCGCTATATTTTCAAAGAAAGGACCTGTAGCCCATTATGAAAGTTTTAAAGAAACCCTATCTATACGCCTCGGTCTTGGGCTTGCTCCTGACAAGCTCCTTTACCTATTCGATGTTGAAGACCTTTGTACTCGCTGAAACGATTTCCACTGTATCCAATACCAGCTCAACTTCTAACCCCACAGCAGCAAGTCAGGCAGCAAAAAATGCCCAGGTGACGGATACTAGCTATTCAGATGGAAATATCAGTGTCACTCTAACTGAAAAGACTGTGAATGAAACGCAGGTCTATGTGGCAGATGTAACCCTCAGTTCATCGGATTATCTAAAAACAGCTCTAGCTCAAAGCTCCTATGGAACCAACGTCACAGCCAAAACCTCTGTAACAGCCGCCGAAAACAATGCTATTCTAGCAGTCAACGGTGACTACTATGGAGCCAATAGTTCTGGTTATGTTATCCGTAATGGAGTTGTCTATCGGGACAGTGTCCGTGAAGACGCTAGTAACGGTGACCTTGCCATTTACAAGGACGGCTCCTTTAAAATCATCTACGAGGACCAAGTTTCAGCCGATCAGTTGGTTCAGGACGGTGTCGTCAATCTACTGGCATTTGGTCCGTCTCTAGTTGAGAATGGAGAAATATCTGTTGATACCAATACAGAAGTCGGTCAGGCCATGTCATCGAATCCTCGTACAGCTATCGGGATTATCGATGAAAATCACTACATCATCATCGTTTCGGATGGTCGTACCTCTGAAAGCAAGGGCTTGTCACTTTACCAGATGGCAGAAGTGATGAAATCTTACGGGGTGAAAACAGCCTACAACCTTGATGGTGGTGGATCCTCAACTCTCTACTTTAACGGTCAGGTGATCAATAAACCGACCACAGGTGGAAGCAAGATATCAGAAAGGGCGGTGAGTGATATTGTCTACATCGGTTACTAAAAACAAAAACAAACGCCTCAAAAAGACACTCGTTGGCTATAGTCTTCTCACTATTTTCTTTTTTGCATTTAGCCGTATCTACGAGTCCTTTAGTTTTGGGGAGACATCGCTTCATATGCACTATCTCTTTGCAGTCCCTCTAGTAGGGGGCATCGTTCTAGCGTTATTGTTGAAAATCATGCCAAACTTAGGACGAATCAGCCTAAACTTGTGGAACTCGGCAGTTGCAGTCCTAACAGTTGGAATGCTCTTTCGAGGAATTGTCAATCTATCAGGTCGTTCAACGACCTTAGATCAACCTTACTGGTATGTCGGCCTAGCCTTTGCTATTTTGGCTATCGTCTCGCTTTTCTTTCATAAGAAAAACAGTCAAGAATTAGCTTAAAAATTGAAAACTGGTTGTTGAGAGAAACAGCCAGTTTTCTTATGGTATAATGAAGTAAGAAAATACCTTAACCTACTAGAAAATGAAGGGAGAACGCCTATGCCAAGACCAAGAACAAAAGAGGAGCTAGTGTTAGCCTCTAAGGAAAACTATGAAAAACTTAATCACTTTATCTCTAAATTAAGTGAAGAGGAGCTACAGACTCCTTTTGATTTTTCAAAAGACCAAAAGAAAAAAGAAGCCCACTGGAATAGAGATAAAAATCTAAGAGATGTCCTGATCCATCTCTATGAATGGCATCAGTTACTTTTGACCTGGGTACATTCCAATCAAAAGGGTCATGAAAGACCTTTTCTCCCTGAACCTTATAATTGGAAAACTTATGGGGAAATGAATGCTGCTTTTTGGAAGAAGCACCAGAAAACGTCCTTAGAAGAAGCGACCAAACTCCTCAATCAATCGCATAGAGAGGTTTTAGAGTTGATGGAAGGCTTCAGCAATGACCAACTCTTTACCAAAGGTATCTATAAATGGACGGGTGGGACAAGTCTAGGTTCCTACTTTGTCAGTAGCACCTCCAGTCACTATGACTGGGCTCTGAAAAAACTGAAAGCTCATCAGAAAAATTGTAAGAAACGTTAATTGAAGTGCGTATGAAGTTTAGAAAAAAGTCTTCTAAGCTTCGAATAGCTTAGTTCTCGTGATTTTAGAGCCATTCTAGCTTTAGAATCCTTCTAAAATTAAAATTTGGGGTTGTCATAAACTTAGAATAGTTCTAAAACATTTATATTAAAGGGGCTGAGCTGTTCGACGCATAGAATGCCTTGATTCTGAGAAATGTTGACTAGAAAATGGTTCGAATGGCTTTTTTCTGATATAGGATGATAGATAGATGGGTGAGATGATGAGCATACAGAAAGAGAAAGTTAGAAAAGAGTTGGTGTCCCTCTGTTTGGGAGAGTTTACAGCCGTCCTATCCTTTTGGTTGTGTTTTTTCCTTTTGAAAAATCGACTTGGTGATTGGAAGGGGCTAGTCACCATTCTCTATCCTTTATCTTTACTGACATTTATATTGCTTCAAGGTTCAATCTATTGGGCAATTTTGATTAGAAGACTGTCGAATCCCCAGTTCGGAAGTGGAAATGTGCCGAAAATATATGGTGGACTCAGAATACTAGACCTTGTTTTACTTATTACGGGCTTTCCTGTCATTGTCTGGAACACACAGAGTGTCCAAGTGGCTATCTTAGCCACGTTGATAGAGCTTTTTGCCCTTATCGAATGGCTTAATTACTACCTCGTACGCCTATCTTATAGCTTGAACCCACTTGTTTTATGGAAACGAATTGCAAAGGGAAAACTTGAAAAAAGCAGAATAGCTAAGGAGTTGGGGTAGGGGGATGAGGAGGTTACCCATTCGTTTTGTAATATGCTATAATAAATCTATCATTTTTTTAATAACTACTTTAAGTGAGATAAGTATGCAAATTAACTATAATAGAAGACAGAAATCAGATATTGTTATTTCTAAACCGTCAGCCAGCGAAGTAGGAAAATACTTGAAAACATGGAAAAATCTTAAAAATTATAAGTTGCAAGAAGATGCTTTAGATAAATTATTTTTTGAGCTGTTACCAAGTAACGAAGAAATCTCTGACATCTTATTAAAGGTTGCTACGTTGAATGATTTTTATAGCACAAATATTTTCTCAGTTTATCCAGTTGCAGAACATATACTGAGTCTTAAAATTGATGAGAGGTTGAGACAAGGTGATGTACTTTAGTCAATGAAATTCAAAATGTTACAATCAATGGAGTAACTAGAAAGTTCTATTCTTTTTCTACTAAATACTGTTCGCATCACAATC
>NZ_KQ969551.1:401704-403098 GCF_001578945.1 Streptococcus oralis | reverse complement strand
TTATGATAGCTATGTAGAAAAGGTATTGAAATACTTTAGAAAAACAGATAAATTTTCTAAATTTAAAAATTCAGACCTAAGAGATTATCAAAAATTTAAAAATATAATTATTGCTTTTAGAGAATACTACGGATTAGAAGAATTTAATCTTAAAGAGATTGATCAGTATTTATGGCAGTTAGGAAAAGAATATTTCCCTAATAAATACAAGTAACTTGTTTTCACTTAGAAAGGAAACTCAATGTCCTACAAATTTCTACTCTTCGACCTCGACCACACCTTGCTTGATTTTGATGCTGCTGAGGATGTGGCTTTGACGCAACTTCTAAAAGAAGAAGAAGTTTCGGATATTCAAGCCTATAAAGACTATTACGTTCCTATGAACAAGGCTCTCTGGAAGGACTTGGAGCAAAAGAAAATTAGTAAACAAGAGCTGGTCAACACGCGCTTTTTTCGTTTATTTGCTCACTTTGGACTGGAGAAAGATGGTAGTTTTCTAGCTCAGCGTTACCAATTTTACTTAGCCCAACAGGGACAAACTTTTTCAGGTGCTCATGGACTCTTGGACAGCCTCATCGAACGAGATTATGACTTGTATGCTGCGACAAATGGCATTACTGCCATTCAGACGGGTCGTCTGGCTCAATCTGGTCTGGCACCTTATTTCAATCAAGTTTTTATCTCCGAGCAGTTACAAACACAAAAACCTGATGCACTATTCTATGAAAAAATCGGTCAGCAGATTGCAGGATTTAGCAAAGAAAAGACGCTGATGATTGGAGATTCTCTAACCGCTGACATTCAAGGCGGCAATAATGCTGGAATTGACACGGTTTGGTACAACCCTCATCGCCTTGAAAATCACACACAAGCCCAGCCGACCTATGAAGTCCATTCTTACCAAGACTTGCTGGATTGTTTAGATAAACTGTAAAAAGTGGTTTAGATAGCCACTTTTTGCTATAATAGAGGCAGTAAAAAGGAAGGAGTTGGCTATGGAACACTCATCTTGGCATGCTTTGATTAAGGAGCAATTACCTGAAGGTTATTTCGGGAAAATCAATCAATTTATGGAACAGGTCTATGCTCAGAGAACTGTTTATCCACCTAAGGAAAAAGTTTTTCAGACTCTCTTGACTACTCCTCTGGAAGAAGTTAAGGTGGTGATTCTAGGGCAGGATCCCTATCACGGGCCAAGTCAAGCTCAGGGCTTGAGTTTTTCTGTACCTGACTCTATCCCAGCTCCGCCGTCCTTGCAAAACATTTTAAAAGAATTGTCAGATGACATCGGGGTTAAGAAATCACATGATTTGACGGCTTGGGCTGAGCAAGGAGTCTTACTTCTCAATGCTTGCTTGACGGTTCCTGCTGGTCAAGCCAATGGTCATGCTGGG
>NZ_KQ969551.1:392949-400720 GCF_001578945.1 Streptococcus oralis | reverse complement strand
CAACTATTACCAAGAACTTTAATGGTCAAGACTTGACTGACCTTAAGGCGCTCTTAGAAGCTGGAGCTGTTGGTTTTTCTGATGACGGGATTCCCCTTGAAAGCAGTAAAGTGGTCAAGGAAGCCATGGAAGAAGCCAAAAAACTCAATACCTTTATCAGCCTTCATGAGGAAGATCCAGGTTTGAATGGGACTCTTGGATTTAACGAAAACATCGCTAAGGAATATTTCCATATCTGTGGAGCGACAGGAGTGGCAGAATACGCTATGATTGCGCGTGATGTCATGATTGCCTACGCAACTAAGGCACATGTTCACATCCAACATTTGTCTAAGGAGGAAAGTGTCAAGGTAGTAGAGTTCGCTCAAGGTTTGGGTGCTCATGTCACAGCAGAAGTAGCGCCACAGCATTTTTCTAAGACAGAAACTCTTCTTTTAACTCAAGGTAGCAATGCCAAAATGAATCCTCCGCTTCGTTTGGAGTCAGACCGTCTTGCCGTTATCGAAGGTCTCAAGTCAGGTGTTATCACAGTTATCGCGACAGACCACGCGCCTCACCATGCAGATGAGAAAAATGTAGAAGATATCACCAAAGCACCATCTGGTATGACTGGTTTGGAAACCTCTCTATCTCTCGGCTTGACTTATTTGGTGGAAGCTGGTGAGCTAAGCTTGATGGAATTGCTAGAAAAAATGACTGTCAATCCAGCCGAACTTTACAACTTTGAAGCAGGCTACTTAGCTGAAAATGGTCCAGCGGATATCACTATCTTTGATGCCAAGGCTGATCGCCTTGTGGACTCACGCTTTGCTTCAAAAGCAGCTAATTCACCATTTATCGGGGAAACTTTAAAAGGGCATATCAAATATACCATTTGTAGAGGAGAAGTCATCTACCAAGCTTAACAGGAGTAGGAAAATGAATTATTTTCGAAAACGTAGGGAGAGACAATCAAAATCGAATAGTGGAGTTTACTGTCCTGCAGCTAATCGTACTAAAATTCAATATGAATCTAAAGAAAAAGCTAATCATGCTGTTCAATATGACAATGGTGGATTAGTTAGAAGTTATTATTGTCGTGCATGTGCTTGTTGGCACACTACTTCAAAATCTAATAATCCTCCACTAAGTCTTAAAAAATATGGTCTGAAACTTTTTGGTTTGGATAAATCAGAATAGAAAGAGTAGAATGTATAAGACAAAGAGTTTACAAGAGAAATTATTATTATTTTTAAAAATTTTCTTTCCAATTTTAATTTACCAATTTGCCAATTATTCTGCCTCTTTTGTCGATACAACCATGACGGGGCAGTACAATACCATAGACTTGGCGGGGGTATCAACTGCAACGAGTCTATGGAACCCTTTCTTTACTTTTTTAACAGGGATTGTTTCGGCCATGGTTCCCATTATAGGCCATCATCTGGGACGGGGCAAAAAGGAAGAAGTAGCATCTGACTTTTACCAATTCATCTACTTAGCTTTCGGACTGTCTTTGGTCTTGCTTGGCATGGTAGTATTCTTAGCGCCACCTGTCTTAAACCATATCGGACTAGAAGATCAAGTGGCGTCAGTTGCAGTTTCTTATCTTTGGCACCTTTCTATCGGGATTATTCCCTTGTTGCTTTTTAGTGTCATTCGGTCATTGTTAGATTCTCTTGGATTGACCAAGCTATCTATGTATCTCATGCTTTTGTTGCTTCCGCTCAATAGTGGTTTTAACTATCTCTTGATATATGGAGCATTCGGTTTTCCTGAACTTGGTGGTGCAGGAGCAGGGCTAGGAACTTCTTTAGCTTACTGGTGCCTCCTTGGAATCTCTGTCATCATTCTTTTAAAGCAGAAAAATTTAAAGGAATTTCATTTGGAAAAGCCACTTTCGCTTGATTTATCAAAGATTAAAGAAGGGATTCATCTAGGGTTACCGATAGGCGGTACTGTTTTTGCAGAAGTTGCTATCTTCTCAGCAGTTGGTTTGTTGATGGCCAAGTTTTCATCGCTCGTCATCGCTAGCCACCAGTCAGCTATGAACTTTTCGAATCTCATGTACGCCTTTCCTATGAGTATCTCATCTGCTATGTCTATTGTTGTATCTTACGAAGTTGGTGCTAAACGTTTTGAGGATGCAAAGATTTATGCTCGTCTTGGGAGAGTAACCGCCCTTATTTTTGCAGGTCTTACCCTGTCCTTTCTCTATATTTTTAGAGATCATGTGGCTAGTCTATATGGAAATGATTCTCAATTCATTGAAACAACTGCTGTTTTCCTGACCTACAGTCTCTTTTTCCAGCTAGCTGATACCTTTGCGGCTCCGCTCCAAGGAATTTTAAGAGGCTATAAGGACACTATCGTTCCTTTCTATCTTGGCCTAATCGGGTATTGGGGAGTAGCGATACCTCTAGGTTACCTACTAGATCAAGTAACTGACTTAGGGGCATTTGCCTACTGGATTGGGTTGATTGTCAGCTTGATTGTTTCTGGTTGTTTGTATCAATGGCGTTTGCAAACAATCATGAAAAAAATCAACTAATTTTTGGAAAATTACTTGAAAAAATACTTTGTGAAAAAATATTCTAACTTGAGAAAATCCCTGTTTTAACAGGGATTTATTTTTTTATATTGTGAAATTTTATTGGTCATATACTTTGACAGTGTTTTCAAAAAGAGGTAAAATAGTAGGGTAAGAACAAAGTTAGAAAGGCAAGATTATGTCAACTTTAGATAAAAATCTTTTGCTAGAGATGTTCCGTAAGATGGAAGAAATCCGTCGCATGGACTTAAAAATTGCTCAGTTAGTGAAAAAGGGGAAAGTTCCTGGTATGACTCACTTTTCTGTCGGAGAGGAAGCTGCTAACGTCGGAGCGATGCTGGCTCTTAATCCAGATGATCTGATCACATCTAACCACCGTGGTCACGGGCAAGCTATTGCCAAAGGGATTGACCTCAATGGAATGATGGCAGAAATCCTTGGGAAGTACACTGGGACCTGTAAAGGAAAAGGTGGTTCCATGCATATCGCCGACCTAGACGCTGGGAACCTCGGTGCCAATGGTATCGTAGGTGGTGGTATGGGAATCGCTGTCGGTGCAGCCCTGACCCAACAAATGAAAAAAACAGGAAAAATTGTTGTCTGTTTCTTTGGAGATGGTGCGACTAATGAAGGAGCCTTCCACGAAGCTGTAAACATGGCTTCCATCTGGAACTTGCCTGTGATTTTCTACTGCATCAACAACGGCTATGGAATTTCTGCGGATATCAAGAAAATGACCAATGTAGAGCACATTCATGAACGCAGTGCAGCTTACGGGATTCCTGGTATGTTTATTCCAGACGGCAACAATGTCATTGATGTTTATGAAGGATTTAAGAAAGCTGTAGACCATATTCGTGGTGGCAATGGACCAGTCTTGATTGAAAGTGTCACTTATCGTTGGCTTGGTCACTCATCATCTGACCCTGGTAAATATCGTACGCGTGAAGAAGTGGAATTGTGGAAACAAAAAGATCCAATCGAAAACCTTCGCAAGTACCTCATTGAAAATAACATTGCAAGTGCCGAAGAATTGGAACAAATCCAAGCGCAAGTCAAGGAAGCAGTAGAAGTTTCTGTTAAATTTGCGGAAGAAAGTCCGTTCCCACCACTAGAATCAGCCTTTGAAGATATTTACGCAGACTAAGGAGAAAGAGATAAAAATGGAAACAAAAACAATGTCGTTCCGTGACACCATTATCCTTGCTATGTCTGAGGAAATGCGTCGCGATGAAAATGTGTTCTTGATGGGAGAAGACGTCGGTGTCTTCGGAGGAGACTTCGGAACTTCTGTTGGAATGCTTGAAGAATTTGGTCCAGAACGTGTCCGTGACTGTCCGATTTCTGAAGCTGCCATCTCTGGAGCAGCAGCAGGAGCAGCCATGACAGGACTTCGTCCAATTGTTGATATGACCTTTATGGATTTTTCGGTTATTGCCATGGACAATATCGTTAACCAAGCTGCTAAAACACGTTATATGTTTGGTGGGAAAGGGCAAGTACCTATGACGATCCGCTGTGCAGCGGGTAATGGTGTTGGTTCTGCAGCCCAACACTCCCAATCATTGGAATCTTGGTTTACCCACATTCCAGGATTGAAAGTAGTGGCTCCAGGAACGCCAGCGGATATGAAGGGATTGCTCAAATCTTCAATTCGTGATAATAATCCAGTCATTATCTTAGAGTACAAGTCTGAGTTTAACCAAAAAGGTGAAGTGCCGGTGGATCCAGACTACACGATTCCACTTGGGGTTGGTGAAATCAAACGCGAAGGAACGGATGTAACAGTCGTTACTTACGGTAAAATGCTTCGCCGTGTGGTTCAAGCTGCTGAAGAATTAGCAGAAGAGGGAATTTCAGTTGAAATTGTGGACCCACGTACTCTTGTTCCACTTGATAAGGATATCATCATTAACTCAGTGAAGAAGACTGGTAAGGTGGTGCTTGTCAACGACGCCCACAAAACAAGTGGCTATATCGGCGAGATTTCAGCTATTATTTCAGAATCAGAGGCATTTGACTATCTAGATGCACCAATCCGCCGTTGTGCAGGAGAAGATGTGCCAATGCCTTATGCACAAAATCTAGAAAATGCAATGATTCCAACAGTTGAAAGCATCAAAGATGCCATTCGTAAAACTTATAACAAAGAATAAGAGTACATAAATTAAATTATGTAACAATCTAGGGATTTTTAACTTTAATAACTTGAAATATGTTTTGTTTCCAAGTTGTATATAAAGTTGCGACATGAGTGAGTCGAATCGATAATATTCGACGAATGAATTAGTAAGTCTACTAGGTTGACCGCCTAATAGCGGCAACCGTAGTACCATGAGACACATTTTGTGTCCATGGTACTTGTAGAGTTGAACACAGGCTAAAAGCTCGGAAAAAAGATAAATCTCCTTGGCTTCATCGAAGCCAGCGTCGATTTCCTATTTTTCAGTCGCTTTTTACGCCCTTAGTATCATGTAATTGAATTCGGACGGAGGTCTGCGAAAAAAGATAGATTTCCTTGTGCTCATCGAGCACATCGTCAATCTCCTATTTTTTCATTGCCCTCTACGTCCTTAATATCTTAGTATAGAATTGGAGAGGTCATGGCTGATGACAAGCTAAGAGCGACTCCTGCGGCTAGAAAGTTAGCGGATGATTTAGGTATCAACCTCTACGACGTTTCTGGCTCAGGTGCAAACGGTCGTGTCCACAAAGAAGACGTGGAAACTTATAAAGACACAAATGTGGTTCGCATTTCGCCACTTGCAAAACGAATTGCCCTTGAACATAATATTGCTTGGCAGGAAATCCAAGGAACGGGTCATCGTGGTAAGATCATGAAGAAGGACGTTTTGGCCTTACTTCCTGAAAATATCGAAAATGACACCATCAAGTCTCCTGCTCAAATCGAAAAAGTGGAAGAAGTTCCAGATACTATCACTCCTTATGGTGAGATTGAGCGTATCCCAATGACACCAATGCGTAAGGTCATCGCCCAACGTATGGTTGAATCCTACCTAACTGCGCCAACCTTCACACTCAACTATGATGTCGATATGTCAGAAATGTTGGCGCTTCGTAAGAAGGTTCTTGAACCAATCATGGAAGCAACTGGTAAGAAAGTCACGGTTACAGACCTTCTTTCTCTCGCTGTTGTGAAGACCTTAATGAAACACCCTTACATCAACGCTTCATTGACCGAAGATGGCAAGACCATTATCACTCATAACTATGTCAACCTTGCGATGGCAGTTGGGATGGATAACGGATTGATGACACCCGTTGTCTATAATGCTGAAAAATTAAGCTTGTCTGAGTTGGTAGTTGCATTTAAAGATGTGATTGGACGTACATTGGATGGTAAATTGGCTCCAAGTGAACTGCAAAATTCAACATTCACAATCAGTAACTTAGGAATGTTTGGCGTTCAGTCCTTCGGTCCTATTATTAACCAACCAAACTCAGCTATCCTCGGGGTGAGCTCAACAGTTGAAAAACCTGTAGTTGTCAACGGTGAGATTGTGATTCGTCCAATCATGAGCCTTGGGTTAACGATTGACCACCGTGTCGTAGATGGTATGGCTGGTGCTAAGTTTATGAAAGACTTGAAAGCCTTGATTGAGAACCCAATCTCAATGTTGGTTTAAAAATACAGTATTTATTTTTAGAGATATAGATAAAGGAAGTAAGACATGGCCTTAGAAGTAATTATGCCAAAAGCCGGCGTAGATATGACAGAAGGACAAATCGTCCAATGGAATAAGAAAGTCGGAGAATTTGTAAAAGAAGGAGAAATCCTTTTGGAAATCATGACTGACAAAGTCAGCATGGAATTGGAAGCCGAAGAAGATGGATACTTGATTGCCATCCTCAAAGGAGATGGTGAAACTGTCCCTGTAACGGAAGTTATCGGTTACCTTGGAGAAGAAGGGGAAAATATCCCAACAGCTGGAGCGGCAGCACCAGAAGCTAGCCCAGCGCCTGCAGCTAGTGCTTCAAACGACGATGGTAAGAGCGATGATGCCTTTGATATCGTTGTGATTGGTGGAGGTCCTGCTGGTTATGTTGCAGCGATTAAAGCTGCCCAACTCGGTGGTAAGGTTGCCCTTGTTGAGAAATCAGAACTCGGTGGAACTTGCTTGAACCGTGGATGTATCCCAACTAAGACCTACCTTCACAACGCTGAAATCATCGAAAACATCGGTCATGCAGCAAACCGTGGTATCGTCATTGAAAATCCAAACTTCACTGTAGATATGGATAAACTTTTAGAAACTAAATCTAAAGTTGTCAATACCTTGGTAGGTGGTGTTGCAGGTCTTCTTCGTAGTTACGGAGTTACTGTACATAAGGGAGTTGGTACTATTACTAAAGATAAGAACGTCTTGGTAAATGGTTCTGAATTGCTTGAAACCAAGAAAATTATCCTTGCTGGTGGTTCAAAAGTCAGCAAGATCAACGTCCCTGGTATGGAATCTCCACTTGTGATGACCAGTGATGACATTCTTGAAATGAACGAAGTGCCAGAAAGCCTCGTTATCATCGGTGGTGGGGTTGTCGGTATCGAACTCGGCCAAGCTTTTATGACATTTGGTTCAAAAGTAACTGTTATCGAAATGATGGACCGTATCGTGCCAGCTATGGATGCGGAAGTTTCTAAGAATCTTCGCTTGATTCTTGAGCGTAAAGGAATGACTATCTTGACAGGTACAAAATTGCAAGAAATCATCGAAGAAAATGGTCAACTTCGTATCAAGGTTGAAGGAAAAGACGATATCATCGCAAGCAAAGCCCTTCTTTCAATCGGTCGTGTACCAGACCTTGAAGGAATTGGCGATGTTGAGTTTGAATTGGATCGTGGACGCATCAAGGTCAACGAATACATGGAAACTTCTGTTCCTGGAATCTACGCACCAGGTGATATCAACGGTACTAAAATGTTGGCGCACGCAGCCTTCCGTATGGGGGAAGTTGCCGCTGAAAATGCCCTCAAAGGAAATCATGCTGTTGCTAAATTGAACTTGACTCCAGCAGCTATCTATACTCTTCCTGAAGTAGCAGCAGTAGGTTTGACAGAAGAACAAGCCCGTGAGAAATACGATGTTGCTATCGGTAAATTCAACTTTGCTGCAAACGGACGTGCTATTGCATCAGATGCGGCTCAAGGTTTCGTAAAAGTCATTGCTGATAAGAAATACGGAGAAATCCTTGGTGTGCACATCATTGGTCCTGCAGCTGCAG
>NZ_KQ969551.1:389651-392929 GCF_001578945.1 Streptococcus oralis | reverse complement strand
AATTGATCAACGAGGCATCAAGCATTATCGAAATGGAAATCACTGTTGAAGAAATGCTGAAGACCATCCACGGACACCCAACTTACTCTGAAGTGATGTACGAAGCATTTGCGGATGTTTTAGGAATGGCTATCCATTCACCTAAGAAAAAATAAAACGAAGATAGATTAGACTGGAAGGTTATTTCCAGTCTCTATCGTATAAAGGGATATCATGAAATATATTATCAATCATTCAAACGACACTGCCTTTAATATTGCCTTGGAAGAATATGCCTTTAAACACTTACTAGATGAGGATCAAATCTTCCTTCTTTGGATTAACAAACCTTCTATCATTGTCGGACGTCACCAGAATACTATTGAAGAAATTAACCGTGATTATGTTCGAGAAAATGGCATTGAGGTAGTCCGCCGTATCAGTGGTGGTGGAGCTGTTTATCACGATTTAAACAACCTCAACTACACCATCATTTCAAAAGAAGATGAAAACAAGGCCTTTGACTTCAAGAGCTTCTCAACTCCAGTAATCAATACTCTAGATCAACTCGGTGTTAAAGCTGAGTTCACGGGCCGTAATGACCTTGAGATTGATGGAAAAAAATTCTGTGGCAATGCCCAAGCCTATATCAATGGGCGTATCATGCACCACGGTTGCTTGCTCTTTGACGTTGATTTGTCAGTCCTTGCTAACGCCCTCAAGGTTTCAAAAGATAAATTTGAGTCAAAAGGTGTGAAATCCGTCCGTGCCCGTGTAACTAATATTATCGATGAATTGCCAGAAAAAATCACAGTTGAAGAATTCCGTGATTTGCTATTGGAATACATGAAAAAAGAGTACCCAGAGATGACTGAATATGTTTTTTCTGAGCAAGAATTGGCGGAAATCAACCGTATCAAGGATACCAAGTTTGGAACTTGGGACTGGAACTACGGTAAATCACCTGAATTTAATGTCCGTCGTGGAACAAAATTCACTAGTGGTAAGGTTGAAGTCTTCGCTAATGTCATTGAATCAAAAATCCAAGATATCAAGATCTACGGTGACTTCTTTGGTATCGAAGACGTTGCAGCTGTAGAAGATGTCCTTCGTGGCGTAAAATATGAACGCGAAGATGTTCTTAAGGCACTAGAAACTATTGACATCACACGCTACTTTGCTGGTATCAGCCGTGAAGAAATCGCTGAAGCGGTAGTGGGGTAAAAAGAAAAGAAGCTGGTTATATAACCAACTTCTTTTTTGAATATAAATTTACATAATTTATAATATGTAACAATCATAAACTATCTAAAGCATTCTTTTGTTCATCATTGACGATATGGGTATAGAGGTCAGTGACTTGTGTGCTGGCGTGTCCTAGCTGATGGCTGACCAAAACTTGTGATTTAGTAGCATCATAGAGCCTAGTTGCCAGGGTATGGCGCAGTTTGTGGGGGGTTACACGTACTTTGAAATCCTCTGAATACTTAGCAACCATTTTCTCAACGCTGGAAGCATCGATACGATTGGGAACGCCACGATATAAGGTCAGAAAGAGTGCTGTATCCGTCTTTTCCGTCATATAGCGTTGATTTCGAATGGCTAGATAATTCTCTAGGTAAGGCTTAGCAAAAGCAGCGACATTGACAGAATCACGTTTCCCCCCCTTACGTGTGACATCAATGACCATCATTTTGAGATTAAGGTCTCTTAGATCCAGATTAACAGCTTCAGATAAACGGACACCAGATGCTAGGAGAAGGGCAATTATGGCTAAATCACGTTCTTTGTTCTTATTAAATGATGAGAGAGCGCGATTTGAGAGCTGTTGTGGGTACTCCTGGTCGATATAAGTCAGAAAACCTTCTGTTTCATCACCTAGAAAGAGCTTTTGCTTGATGTTTTCAGCTCTGGCAGCAAGCGTTTCTTTCTTTTTCTTGGTGGAAACTTTCTTCATTACATTTCGATAGAAATAGGGTTCCCCCTGATCATTTTCAACTTCCTCGGTCAGATACTTGTAAAGACTAGAAAGTGCCGATAAGGTTCGATTGATGGTCGTCTGAGAGACACCTTGTTTGGTTGTATTGGCATTCAGCAATGGACGTTCACGTAGATAAAGGATAAAGGATTCCATGTCTTTTTTAGACATATTTTCCAAGACAGATAAAGGAATGTCAGACATTTTATCAGCATTTGAAATTCCAGACTCTAAAACCCAGCTGAAAAATCGATCGTATTCCTTGAGGTATTCGTACAAGGTTGTAAAACTGTAAGGAACAGCAAGCTTAGATTGGTAGTATTCCAGAACATACCAGGGCATGATTTGTTTTAGTTTGTCGATTCGTTCCAGTAAAATCTCACGTTTCATGTATTTTCTCCATATATAAGTCTACTAGTAGTATAGCATAGACTTATATATTTTTCAAGAAAATTATAGTTTTTCGGAAAGACGTAATGAGAAACTTAAAACAAGAAGTCTAACTTTATTCCATTTATTATTCTGAACCACTTTATTAAATTTCATCATACTTGAGCAACATATTTGGAATCTTTTCTTCAAAACTCTTGCGAACCTCACCTTGAATTGCAGTGTCCATTTGGCTGTTTATGCTTGTAATGGTTGATTTGGTTTCTGTAGCAATTTTTTCAGCTGCCTTATTAAAGTTTTCTTTTAATTTATTTTTTGCTGTTATCGCTAACTTTGCTTCCGTAATGATTCGGTTTCTTTCCATCATTCGATACATTTGTTTCAGTGCATATTGGTATTCTTCATCTGTGTAGTATTCATTCATTGGTGCTTGCATAATCTCTCCTTAGTTTGTGAAATTCTTCATCTAAATCATCTCTTTTTTTGCGAAACTCGTTATCGTATTTTTCTCTCTCATCTTCGAGTTTAATTCTATGTTCTCTGTATACCTGATCTGAAAAGTGTCTCATATTTTCTATTTCTGTAAAGTAGTCTCTAACATCATCAGCACTTGACGAAAATTTTCTCAAGATTTGATATATTTTATCAACTTCTTCGGATATCAGTTTTTCTAAGTTTGCATTTCGCTCGTCTAGATCGAGTGCTTTGTTATCGAGTTTCTTCTTTTCTTGATAATATTGTTCTTCTAGATTAACCAGTTCTCTTTCTTTCTCTCTGATTTCCTCCCATTTTACATCTTTTCTTTCCATTGTCGAAACTCCTTGGCTAATTGCTTGTCTGTTGCTACTGTTTTTTCGATGACTTCCTGTAATTGTTTATCCATATTTTCAAATGCTTGGGCGGAAGCGTTCATCTTAGTGGTTGTTTGATT
>NZ_KQ969551.1:386043-389291 GCF_001578945.1 Streptococcus oralis | reverse complement strand
TCTTAGTGGTTGTTTGATTTGTCTCTGTCTGAAAAGTATCGATAAACTGTGCTTGAGTGATACCTTGACTAGCAAAAAGGGCCTCAACCTCATAGGGAGCTAATGCTGTGTAGCTCGTAAAATCGATTTTTGACCAAATTTCTTGTAATTCCTGATTGGCTTTTTTGGCTAAGGCGCTCACTTCATCAGCTCCAGTTCTTGCTGCTGTAGCCATTGATGATGATAGGATAGATCCTTGAGCTGCATCTAAGTATATTTCCTCAGAGCTACTAATGCCACCTGATGACCATTTTGATTTCAAGTCCTTGTAATGAGCCATTCCTCGGAGACTGTTGGCATAGGCTCGATAAACACCACTGATTAAGGGTTTTCCACCTTTACCATCTACAACTTGACCAGTTACAGGGTCAAACTCCCAATCACCAATTTTATGACTCGAACCATCAAGCCAGTGAATCGTACTAGGCATAGAGTTTGTAGTGGTAGTATTATACCATTCTGGGTGGTTGAAATCATTCCAGACTACTACGTCATCATTTTTTCTACGGTAATCTATAAACATAGAAGGGTTGCTTTCAATAAATGCTTTTTCTTTCAATGAAAGGGCTCCATATTTAAACCAAGCATTAAAGGTAGTCGTAGGTATATGATATTTAGCCCCTACTTTTAGCATATAAGATCCTTGTGAATAACCAGATAGTTGACTAACTTCATATCTGGGATCATCCATAATTTCTTTTACGAATTGGTCAGCAACCTCATATTGTGGAGATAAATAAGTTTGCCTTGCAATTATGGCACTATTGACGTCACGTGAACCGAACATAGTTTTATTCACCGGACTATCAGGATCAGTTCCAGCAGCAATCACGGCTACATTTTTATAATCTGGTTGACCATTGACAATTGGCGCAACTGCCAGTCCATCAAAACCTGTTTCAATGTCAGACTTAGTGGCAACAACACGGAATTCTTGACCATCTGAGGTAGTTATGGTGTTGGTTTTTTCTAAATCATCAGGAGATATTTTTTCAATGAGATTTGAATTGACATAAGTCCTACCGTTACGCTTAGCGAATTCAAGATTTACACTATATACAGCATAATCCCGATTCAAATTGTTTAACTGCTCATCTGTATAGGAAAATGTCATCATTGTTCTCCTGTGCTATTATCTGAATATGTAACAATTACTTTTAAGTCAGTCGCTCCTTTGTAATTGTTAAGGAATTGCCTTTTCTCATTGGTCAATGATCCTTGATAATTCTTTTTATCATGGAGTCCATGGCCTATCCTATACTTAGTTTTTCTTTCATCATTAAATTTGATTTCTACATCACAAGACCACGAACCCGGAGGGCTTGTGTATGCAGGATCGGAAATTTTAATCTCCTTAATCCCTTGGTAGGAATTCTTTAGCGCATTAACCAGACTCACTTCGTACTCTCTATTTCGACGCTCTTCTTGAGACTTCCCTAACATACTAAACATAAAAACACCTCCTGCTGTGATAATTACGAGTGACAAAACGATTAGTAGCCTTTTATGGCTTTTTTTATTACTAGAATTATTCATTTAAGCTTTTCTCCTTTTTCTTATTATACTATATTTTAATTAATTTTAACGATATAAGAAGTAAAAACCGATCTCTGCTCGAGAATCGGTTTTCTAATGTAATTTATTAAGAAATCCAGAATTCAAAATACATAACATAAATTATGTAAATATCACCTACAACAACAAATCTTTGACTTTTCCAATTTCACTTTTTGGAATCACTAGATGAATCATATCACCCAGATACATTCTAGTTGAGCCGTTAACTGTTTGGCTTTTGCCATTATGGACTCGGGTGGTGATGAGTACGTTATGTGGCAAGTTAAGCTCGTGAACCTGTTTTCCAGCGATCTTATCTGATACAGGGATTTCAATGAGGGTGACTTCTCCTTCATCTGTCGCTTCTTCTGGCAGCATTTTTTCCAGCATGGCCTCATAGACTGGAGCGCCCTTGAGCAGATCCATGACGATGTAGGCAACTAAGGTCACTAAGCCCAGTGGCATGAGGTTGCGAATATCTCCAACCATCTCAGTTACGAGTATCATAGCAGTTAAGGGAGCCTTAGATATTGCTCCAAAGTAGCCACTCATTCCTAAAATGACAAATATAGGGAATTGTTCCTGACTGACAAGTCCAAAATTCGCACAAATGACACCAACTAGGGCACCAAGTAAGGAACCAAGCGCCAAAATGGGTAGGAAAATTCCTCCTGGAAGGCCACTTCCATAGCTAATCATGCTCCAAACAAATCGAATCAAAAAGTAAGCTAATAGAACTTGGAAACTAAAATCTTGCTCAGTTAGGGAAAGAACGACCTGATTTCCACCACCAAGGATTTGTGGTAAGAAGATCCCGACTGGTATGATGAGGATAAAGGCCAAGATTGGATAATAAGCTTTATCCAAATGGATTTTTTGACCAAGCCAATCATAAACTTGACCAACATTTAGGACAGCCTTCTCATAGAGAAAACCAGAAAGCCCGAGAAAAACTCCCATAAGGAGGTATATCCAATACTGGTCTAGGGTCATGAGTGGGATGTTGTCTGGCATATCCAGTACGGGTGTTAGGCCAAATATGAGCAGAGAAACAAAGTTTGCTACGAGACTGGCTGCTAGAGTTGAGACCCAGAAAAAGCGTGAAAAATGGTGATAAACTTCTTCTACCACAAAGAGAAGTCCTGCAATTGGAGCATTAAAGGCTGCAGCTAGCCCTGCTGCAGCTCCACTCGCAATCAGGGAGCGTTCCTCTACTGGGCTAGATTTGAGCCACTTGGATATACCTTTACCGCCAACTGCTCCAAGTTGAATACTTGGCCCTTCTCGACCTAGCATAAGGCCACTGGCAATAGCAAGAATCCCTAGAATATATTTTTTCCAGAGGACACTCCACCAGCTGAGAGTCATCAGTCCCTTTAGTTCAGCTTCGACTTGAGGAATTCCTGAACCCTTGATGTCTTTTTCCAACCGAGTTAGTTTCGCACTGAGCCAGCAAACTATTAAATAAAATAGGCCAATGATAAAAAGATTGCGCACTAGGTGCGCTTGATCTTGATAGAATCCTTGTATCAGGTGGAAGCCCTTTTCGATTAAGAAACGAAAGGATCCGACGATTAGCCCGACGACGAGACCAACAATAATTCCTCGTCCAACTTGGGATAATATGGTGCTTGAGGCAAAGGCAAATTCTT
>NZ_KQ969551.1:383971-385909 GCF_001578945.1 Streptococcus oralis | reverse complement strand
TTCTTGGAACTGAGTGTTTCTGACTGTTCCTCCATAATCATTTCCTCTTACTTATCTTTCTTTGCTGAAACCAGTGTTTTGACTGGTTCAAAACTGGTACGGTGAATTGGGGTGACACCTAGTTTTTCCAGTCCTTCTAGATGTTTAGCTGTTCCATAGCCTGCATTAGCTGTAAAATCATAGCCTGGATATTGGTTATCATAGTCCTTCATAATATTATCCCGTGTCACCTTGGCCACTATAGATGCAGCTGCGATAGAGAGGGAGTTTGCATCCCCTTTGATAATGGAGGTTTGTGAAATTGGTAACTCCAGTTTCATGGCATCTATCAAGACGTGCTCAGGCTGCGGACTGAGCTGGGAGATTGCTTCTTTCATGGCGAGTTTGGTTGCTTCATAGATATTGACTTGGTCAATGATGTGATTATCCATGATACCAATTCCGATTGCCAAGGCTTGATCTTGAACGGCTTGGTAAATCTCCAGATGTTTCTTCTTAGGAATTTTCTTGCTATCGTTGAGGCCTCTAATCTTACAATTTTTAGGTAAAATAACGGCTGCAGCGACTACAGGACCAGCAAGAGGACCACGGCCAACCTCATCAACACCTGCTATTAAGGTCAATCCTTGCTTATAAAGCTCTTTTTCATAGGAAAGCATAGTTTCCAGGCGAAAGTCTTCATCCAGTTCAGCCTGAATGGCTTTTTTACGCTTGCTGATTTCCTTTTGAACTCCATAGCGAGTGTCCTTTTCAAGCTCTAAAAAAAATAGGACTTTCTAACTCCTTGACCGTCGCAAGGAGTTCTTTAATTTCTTTAATCGTCGCCATCGAGGTCTTCCAATGTATCTAAGGTGTAGTTACCAAGTTTGCCATCGCGGACTTCCTTCACGAAGAGACTGTAAAAACGGTCATAGTCGTCACGGAAACCGAGGGCGCGGGTCATATCCATAATAATAACAGGCGCTTCTTCTTCAATTTTCATTTGTTTGAAGCGTTCAACCAGCTTTTCTGGATAATGTTCTTTGAAATAATTGAGACCAAAAATAGTCACTTCATCCATAGGAAGCAACTGGTCTTTAATTGCTCCAGTTAGGGCTAGTTTGAGTGCGACAGTATCATCTTCAAACTTAGGCCAGAGAATCCCTGGTGTGTCTAGGATTTCAAGGTCTTTGTTGGTTTTGAGCCACTGTTGCCCCTTGGTAACACCTGGTTTATTGCCGACAACCGCAATCTTTTTCCCAGCCAAACGGTTCATCAGAGTTGATTTACCAGCGTTTGGAATCCCGATAATCATGGTACGTAAGGTTTCAATCTGGATACCACGTTCTTTCTGGCGAGCAATCTTATCAGCCATGAGCTTTTTAGCTGCATCTGTTACGACTTTTACAGTCACTTGCTCTTTGGAGTTGATAGCCAGAGTTTGGATTCCCTGTGATTCAAAGTACTGACGCCATTCTTTGGTCATTGCTGGATCAGCAAGGTCTGCCTTGTTTAAAATCAAGAGTTTTAGTTTATCACCAACAATTTTATTTAACATAGGATTTTGACTAGATAATGGTAGACGCGCATCCACCAAAATCGTTACAAAATCAACAAACTTTAGATTCTCCTGAACTTGTCGCCGAGCCTTAGACATGTGGCCCGGAAACCATTGAATAGTAGCCATAATATTTCCCCTTCCGACTAAAAAAACGTAATAAAACGTTTTCTTTCTCACCATCTATTCTATCATAAATTAAGTTCTTTTGCACAGGCCTTGACTATAATAAAACCGCAAAACATAACTTAATTTATGTAACGATATATACATTTAACTTTATTTGTTGTTTGGTACATACCTTGTATATACGTTTCATAGAGGTAAAGCGATGGATACAGTAAAACTCGGAAAGTGGAAAATTTCCTCAGAAAGCTTGATTTTAGAACCTGTATTCACAA
>NZ_KQ969551.1:381915-383005 GCF_001578945.1 Streptococcus oralis | reverse complement strand
TATAACTTAATAAACTCTACTTGTGTGTTTACACAAAATTATTGACAGAACCAAACTCATAATATCTTCTAGTAGAATGGAATTAAACGAACTAGTACTGGAAAACACCTTATGTATGAAGTTTCCTATGAAGAAAATGTGCACTTAATTTGACAATTCAAGATAGAAAAAAGATCCAAAAAGACTGGGTGCAGTTCAGAAAAACCCAATCTCTTTTTCTTATTCTTGATTTTTAACTTGACTGGTTGCTACATCCTCTCCAAACCATTTTTGGCTGATTTCTTGGAACTTTCCTTCTTGATACAGTTCAACAAAAGCTTGGTTCAAAGCAGCGAGTAGAGATTTATCAGCAGGTCTAACACCGACCGCAAAGGACTCGCTTTCAAATCCTGCTGAAAAAACACGGTAATCATTTAAAATCCCTTCAGACTGCAGGTAGTAATTGGCATAGACACGGTCGATCAATAAGGCATCAATCCGATCATTTTTCAAATCAATCAAGGCTTCATTAAAACTCTGGTATTGGTTGGCCTTCTGGTCTTTGACACGATTTTTCAATAAGTCTGGCTGGGCTTCAAAATCCAAATAACCAGAAGATCCAGCCTGAGCCCCTAAAACTTTGTCTGTCATATCCTGAATTGAGTGGATATTTTTAGACTTTTTAGAGACCAAAACTTGTTGATTTTCCCATGTAAGGAATGGTAAAAGCAACCTTCTCTTTCCGTTCATCTGTAGCTGTATAGCCATTCCAGATGGCATCAATAGTACCATTTTGTAATTCGGTTTCTTTCATATCCCAGTCAATGGGTTGAAAGGTGATTTGGATTCCTAGCTTATCAGAAACAGCTTGGGCTAGGTCAATATCAAATCCTGCGTACTGACCATTCTTTTCTTCAAACCCCATAGGAACAAAGGTATTATCAAATCCAATGGTCACGCTCCCCTGCTTTTGGTACTTGGTCCAATTATCTTGCTTGGGGTCACTGGCCTTCTGCGTACAAGCTGTCAAAAAAACGCTAAATAACAGAGCAAATACAAGGACAATCTTCTTTTTCTTCATAAACACCTCCTACTTTGGGTCAACTTTGAG
>NZ_KQ969551.1:378243-381895 GCF_001578945.1 Streptococcus oralis | reverse complement strand
GGCGTAACTCTGGGTCTAAGGCCGATGTGGGCTCATCATATCCAATAATTTCCGGGTCAATCATCATGGCTCGTGCTAAAGCGACACGCTGTTTTTGTCCACCAGATAAAGAGTAGGGATAGGCATCAGCATGTCCTGCCAAACCAAGTTGTTCTAACAAACCACGCGCCTTCTTCTCAGCAGATTCCTTATCCATGTTCATAGTTTTTATAGGCGATAAAGTTAAGTTTTCTAAAACCGACAAGTGTGGGAAAAGTTGAAAATCTTGGAATACAAATCCTAGTAGATTGCGCTTTTCTAGTTCATCAATAGCCAGCGATTCGTCATTATAGTAGATTTCTCCAGCATCGATAGTCTCAAGCCCAGCTAGCATCCGTAATAAGGTTGTCTTTCCTCCCCCAGATGGACCAACGATTGCGAGAATTTGTTTTTCAGGAATCCTAAGGCTAAAATTGGACAAGATTTGCTTGCCTCCAAAGGCCTTGTTGATATTTCTTAGTTCTAACATAACTCCCCTCCTATCTATAGTAATTGTACTTCCTCTCAAGCTTTTTCGCTACAATAGTCACAAGACCAATCATAATCAAATAAATCGCTCCTGCTAAAAACATAGGAACTAGACTAGCATCTCGATTGGCCGCAGTCCGACTGGCCAAGATCAAATCGGATATCCCTAGGGCGTAGACCAAGGAAGTGTCCTTGACCAAACTCATAATCTCATTAAAAACACTCGGTAAGACAATCTTTGTAACCTGAGGCAAAATAATATAGCGCACTGTGTCAAAAGGACTAAACTTCAAGACCTTGGCAGCCTCATACTGTCCTTTGGGAATGGTTTCAATCCCTCCACGAAAGATTTCAGCAAAGTAGGCCGCATAGTTGAGTACAAAGGCAATCACAGCAGCAGGCAAACGATCTAAACGTATCCCAATACTAGGGAGCACATAGTAAATAAAGATTAATTGCAAAAGCAAGGGAGTTCCTCGCATTACCCAAATATAAAGATCAATGAGATAATGGAGGGGTTTCCAACGGACTTGCAAAGCAAAGGCGACGACAATACCTAAGGGAATTGAAAAATTAAAACCAGAGCAAAGACTTGAAGTGTCATACTTGCACCGTTTAACAAACTTGGTAATATCTCAAATAGATAAGACATACTGCACCTCCTAAAAATAATTGTTCCTATTATAGCATAAATAAACAATTTAGCAAGAGTAATTGTAAAAAAATTCTATTTCTCCTAAAAAAACGTATCTGACAAATTGACGGATACGTTTTTAGAGAGATAACTTTTAAAGTGTTTCTAAGAATTCTTGTATTTGAATATCATCTGGGACTAGTTTTAAATAGGCTTGGGCTTGCACTTTGGCTTCTTCAAAATATCCCAATTCACGCAAGAGATAAGTATATTGCTCCAGAAACTCTGGATTGTCCTTGAGGTCAGATGACAGTTCTTGATAGAGCTCATAAGCCTTATCTAAATCCTCGATTTTCTGGTAAGAACGTGCAATCATCCACTTAGTCAGGAGGTTTTCAGGTTCTTGATTTTGAAGAGCGATGATATCCTCAAACCGCTCTTGTTCCATATAAATAGTTGCGAGTCGCAGGAAAATCTCTTCTGCATCCTCTGCATCTTCCTTGGCAGTAAGGAGAAACTGTTCAGCACCACTAGGATCATGCAATTCATAGGAAAACTGAGAAGCCGCTAGCAAGAGTCGCGTTTCAAACGGATTCTTATTTAATCCTTGCTTAGCCATACGAAGGGCCTCTTCTATCTGATGTTCCTTGTGTAAAGCTTGACTATAGCCGTACTCATATCCTTCAAAGTCAGGTGAAATGGTATCAATCTGCTTAAAGTAAAGAACAGATTTTTGATACTCTTTTTGATCAAAATAAAGACTAGCCAATTCAAAGGCAGTTTGGTCATCATACTCTAGTTCCAAAGCTTTTTCTAAAAACTCTGTGGCTGCTTCAAATTTCCCTAACTGGGCATAGGCAACACCAATTCGCTGGTAGGTGGAAATGCCTGTTTGCTCATAAATAGTACGATTATCTAGCTGGGCATAGCCCTGAATAGCTTCCTGATAATTTCCCAACTCGCTATCCAATTCAGCCAAACCAAAAACTACTAACGGATCATCTGAGTAGTTTAAGGCATCTAGTAACTTTTCACGTGCTACATCTGTCAATCCTTCCAACTGATAAAGGTCTGCCTTCAAGGCCAAAGACGATACATACCAGTCGCTTTCAGGCGTGATTTCCTCAAGGTAAGCAAAGGCTTCCTCGACATTTCCGTCCTCACTAGCAATGCTTGCTAAATTCAGATTCACTTCTGGAAATTCTCTAACGATATTTTGGTAAATTTCCTTTGCTTGAGGATAAAAGCCAATTCCCTCAAGGTAATTAGCCAGCTCATAAAGAACTTCACTTGAATCCATTTCGAGGGCTTTGTGATAATACTGATCCGCCTTTATTAAATCCTGTTCTTCCAGAGCTTGGAGCATGCCTTGACTATTGTTCACTCTTGATTTCCTCTCCTTCTTCTTCGTACAATCCGCTGACTTTTTTATACCAATTAAAGATAGCTGAGATAACAACCTTAGCTGATGCATAGACAGGAATTCCCAAAAGCACTCCCCAAATACCAAACATAGATCCTGAAGTTAGGAGCACAAAGAGGACATTAATAGGATGGATGTTCAGTTGACTACCTAAAATAAGTGGAGATACAAAGCGTCCTTCAATAGTTTGTTCAACAATAAAGACCACAATGACCTTCAAGAGCATGACAGGACCCGCAATCAATCCTAAAACCAAAGCAGGCAACATTGCTAGAAAACTACCTAGATAAGGCACTAGATTGAGAACACCAGCCGTGATACCAAGAGTCACAGCATACCTAAGCCCAATAATCTTAAAGAAGATGATAAACATGATGGCAACGATAATAGCGACGGTCACCTGTCCTCTGACATAGTTTGACAACTGCTTATTGACATCTGATAAAACTTGCCCTACAGGTTCTCTCAACTTCGTTGGTAAAAATTGGGTCAGATAATCCCGTAATCCCTTTCCATCACGCAAGAGATAAAACAGCATAAATGGCATAATAATCAAGGCTACAAGCACCTGAGAAGCTCCACTAATAAAAGCACTCACCCAATTAACAGCTTGAGAAGAGATTTTGCTCGCCCACATCGTCGCTTCACTTGAAACATTGGCAAGAACTTGCTCCAACTGTGGTCTAAAATCATCTGGCAATCGTTTGGTTACAAGGTCATTGATAACGCTGTCAGCATCTTCTAAATAACTAGGAACATTCTTTGCAAAATTCAAGACTTGGCGTTGCAGATTTGGAATAGCAACCGCTAGCCCCCAAATGATAAAGAGACCAATTATGACAAAAAGAATACTAATAGCAAGAACACGATTAATCTTGTGTTTCTCCATCCAATCAACAATCGGATGGAGGAGGTAATATAGTAAACCAGATAAAATAACTGGCAACATCACAACTCCTAGAAAATCTAGCACAGGTAAAAAGATAAAACTAATCTTGCTTAAAACGAAGAGGTTCAACCCCAGTAACAAGGTCACCAAAAATACAGTAATAGCTTTGTTATCTAAAAACCACTTAAAGAACCAAGAT
>NZ_KQ969551.1:377666-378223 GCF_001578945.1 Streptococcus oralis | reverse complement strand
TCTCTTTATGTTCCATAAATACATCCTTTCTGTCGTTCTCTCATTATACCATTTTTAAACCCCAATTTGTAAAATTAGACTTCCTGCGAAACCATAATTTAGTTTCAAAATTAATAATACCAGCAATAAGATTCATACGCAGACCAAACCGTTTCTTACGATTGCAATAAGCGGTTGAAAAAATGTTAACTACTTTCACTTTTGCAAACACACTCTCCACCTTGATACGACATGAAGACAAAGCTTTGTTATAGAGTTTGTCCTCTTTAGACAAAGGATGTCCTGGTCAACGAGGTCTTAACGAACATTCTAATGGCTTATTAAGACGAGATGTAAGCTGCTATAAAAGTGAGAAACTTAGATTAGAAATTAAAAATTCCGTTGCTTTTTTAATAGTAATTCTGTATATTCAGGGTCGTCTTGCACCATCGTTACTTGTAACTGAACCATTTCAAGATCATCTGTGATCACCCCATCTGATCCGAGCCGAACTGCTTTATCAAAAGCCTCAGAACTATTCACAGTCCAAACATAAAGTTTTTGATCCGTATACCAAA
>NZ_KQ969551.1:377081-377589 GCF_001578945.1 Streptococcus oralis | reverse complement strand
GTTGAATACTCCATGGTATAGCCCGTTGCCTCGGTCCTTGGGAAAATACTGTTATATGGTAGGATAAAATAAGCTGGAATACTCGAATCATATTTCAGAACTTGGTCAATCACATGATAGTCCAGTGATTGCATCTGATGACCATATTGCTTGATTGTCGCTCCATACTTTTCAAGGAAATGTTCCATCATTTGTGGACTGTCTTTTTTACTGGTCTTGATTTCAATCAACAATCTTTGATGAAGTTCATTCGCACGGTTGAGATAATCTTCAAAACCAGATATCTTGGTTTGATGGCCATTTTCAGAAATATCTAAACCTATCAACTCCTCCAAAGTCAAGTCTTGAGGACTGGCATTGATACCTGCTAAGTTCTTAAGATTGGCGTCGTGCATCATCACAAACTGACCATCTTTGGTCTCCTGTACATCCATTTCAATCAAATCTGGTTTCAGTTGCGCTGTTTTTTCCAAAGACTCTACAGTGTTTTGGACACCATTTTTATTGC
>NZ_KQ969551.1:375046-376334 GCF_001578945.1 Streptococcus oralis | reverse complement strand
TAAATTTTTAGAATTTTCCGTATAAAAGGAAAGAGCATGGCCACATAGAAGAAAACAAAAGCCATCTTACAGAAGCTCAAGCGTTTCACAAATAGAAAACTCTGATGAAATACTTTACGACTGTATTCAATTAAGGTTCTCTTTTCATGATAAAGGAGATGACGTGCTCCAATAAAGAGGAGGCAAATTTGAAAATAAGCCACCAAAAGATTGATTGCTATCAAAAAGAGAAAGGCCAGACTGATTAAAGGAGAACTCGTGATAATGGCAAAAATATTATTGTAAGAAATAAACAAATAGCCTGTTTGGCTGAGTAAAAGACCAGCAAGCCAAGAATTGAGAGGTAGCCATAGATATTCCACCATCATGAAAATTAAGAAAAAGAGGAAAAGAACTTTGTCTAGGTTGAGGTAAATTTTCCTAAAACCTAGTTTTTTAGGTTTTTCAGGTTTCATAAGCACTCCTAGTCTAGAAATTGAGATAAGTCTAGCCCACCAAAGGGATTCATGGATAGATGATTACTCTGTTCTTCTAATAATAGTTTTCCTTCGTCAGACTCCAGAAAGGATTCATAAACACGCGCTGTCATGCGAGCATCCTCTAAACTATTATGCGATTGACCTTTAAAGCCTAAGAAATTAGCTACAGTTTGTAATTTAAGATTTGCTATGCCGTGTAGGTCAGAACTACGGCGTTCAAAAGCCTCATCATATAGATCGACCTTATACTGGTCACGATAATCAATACCATGCTCCAAGAGAATAGGCAAATCACTCTTAACTGCGTTGTAACCTACTATAGGTAAGTTGCCAACAAAAGCCTGAAAATCCTTTAAAACTCGCTCCACCATAGGAGCATCCTTTAAGGTTTCAGCTGTGATTCCAGTCAAGCCATTGATAAAACTCTTCAAAGGTGCTGTAGTATGAACATAAGAATCAAAAGCAGCACTTTCTTGTCCATCTTGAAAGCGGACTGCTGATACTTGAATTAAATGGGTCACCCCTTCGTGTTGATTAAATTCCAAATCAAAGGCAATATAGTCTCTTAATTTTTCCATCTTTTACCTCAATTACGACTCCATTTTTAGTATAAATAAGAAAAGAAGCTATTAGGTTAGTGAATAACCCAAACAGCTTCTTTATTTTCCTCCAAATAGACGAGCAAAAAAGCCTTTTTTGGTTGCCTGAACCTCTTCTTTGGCTTGATCCAACTCTAGCTTCAAGCTTTCTTGATCCTTCATAGCTTGAAGTATCAACTGTTGTTGTTGATCCAACTGTTTATCCTTCTC
>NZ_KQ969551.1:369073-374635 GCF_001578945.1 Streptococcus oralis | reverse complement strand
CGATCTTTGACTCGCATCTGTTCATCTTTTTCCGCTAACTGCTGATCTTTGGCCTTGAGTTGCTCATACAATCGAAGAATTTCAGCATTTTTCTCATCGACCAAGATTTCCATCAGTTCGCGTTGTTTGACATCATCACTGACCGGTTCATCTTCAAAAATCGTTTTTTTATAAATTTCTTCTAGCTTGATTAAGCCACTTCGAGTAACTACAGTTACACCTTTGTCATTTTTTTTCGTGTCCTCTTCTGGAAGTTCTTTGACACGATTGTTGATTGCTTGACGAGATAGTCCTAAGACCTCTGCAATCTCACTGACGGTCATTTCAATACTCATAATATCCTCTGAAACGTTTTCTAACTTTTCTTTATTTAAATCTTATCATAAGCTAGATAAACTGTCAAATTTCCGCTTAATTCAAGGCCTTTAAAAAGGCTAGTAAGACTTGGGCAGAACGACGTCCAGCTTCGATAATAAACTCATCAAAAGAGATAGAAGCTTCGTGATTGGCATTGTCACTCATAGCACGAATGACTAGGAAAGGTAGGCCAAGAGCCTGAGCTGCTTGTGCAATCGCTGCCCCTTCCATTTCAACTGCTAAAACATCTGGAAAGTGAGATTTGATACTAGTAATCTTATCATCTCCAGCTATAAAGCTATCTCCTGTAGCAATCAAACCTAGGTGCCAAGTCTGTTCTAACTGAGATAAATTTTCTTTAATCTTGGCAATGAACTTCTTATCTGAATCAAAGTAAAGAGGTTGGCCAGCCATTTGACCATAATCATAACCAAAAACAGTCACGTCTACATCATGATAGACCAACTGGTCTGCAATAACAACATCTCCTACTGCAATCCCGTCTGCAACTGCACCTGCTGATCCTGTATTGATAACGGCATTCACTTGGAAGTGGTCAGCTAGAACAGCTACACTCATAGCTGACATGACTTTGCCAATTCCACTCTGAACTAGAACAACTTCTGTCTTGCCAATAGTGCCAGTGTAGTAGGTATTTCCTAGGACTTGGACTTCTTGTACTCTATCTAAATTTTGGGTCAAATGTACAAGTTCTTCTGGCATGGCAGCAATGATTCCAATTTTCATTTCATTTCCTTTCAATTACAAGAGTTTCATTGCCAAAACTAGCAAAATCAAAAGTAAAATTACCACAAACAAGACTCGGTTGAGTTTTGAGTTGAAGACATTTCTCTTAGTGTTCTCAATGCGTCGACTCTTATGCACAGTCGGTTCCACTGTTATTTTCAAGGTTTCTTGGCTAAATCCATGACCTTTTGGAGCTTCGTAGCCAAACTTCTGAGAAGCCGTTGATAAGATTTTAGTCTCTTCAGCGTCAGAGAGTGGAAAATCAGAAATGTCTTCTCCTCTATTGGCACGTTCAATTATTTCATCTGTTAATAAAGGTTTTCCCATGGGTTACTCCTCTATTTCTTTTGTAGTTCCCAGTACTGGATCGCCATAATAGTCTTGGCATCACAGATATGACCTGACTTGATAAGTTCCTTGGCTTCATCAAGACAAACCTCAAGGACTTCCAAGGTTTCATCCTCGTCTTGTGGACGAGGATTTTCTACCTTAACCAAGTCACTTGCAAGATAGAGTTTTAATTTTTCATTACAAAAACCAATCGCAGAATAGAAATCGTACAAGAGCTCTAACTTAGCTGTGTAGGCAACTTCTTCTTCCAATTCACGAAGGGCAGCTGTCATTGGATCAGCATTTTCACCAATTTCCAGTTTTCCTGCGGGAATCTCATAAGAGACCGCCTCGATAGCCTTTCGGTATTGCTTCACAAGGACAATTTTATCCTCAGCTGTCACAGCTAGTACACAAACAGCTCCATTGTGAAAAATCAAGTCACGTTGGGCAGTACCCTTTCCTTCTGGTAGTTCTACCTGGTCTTGCACCAGTTTGAAAATAGGACCTTGATAGATTTCCTTCCGGCTAATCGTTTTTTCTTCAAATTCCATGACAAACTCCTACTGGTTCTTGGGATGATGAGGCAAGCGAGTTGCGTACTCATCTTTATTAACTTGTCGTCCACGGCCGATAGCAATGGCATCAGCAGGAACATTCTTGGTAATGGTTGAACCCGCTCCAACCAGAGAGTTATCCCCAAGCTCTATAGGGGCAATAATGGTCGAATTCGAACCAACAAAGACATTGTTACCAATGACGGTCCTGTATTTGTTTTTCCCATCATAATTAACAGTGATAGTTCCTGCACCAAAATTAACATGACTACCAACTTCACTGTTACCGATATAGGTCAAATGACCAGCCTTGGTATTCTCACCGATTGATGATCCTTTTACTTCTACAAAGTTACCAATATGAACCTTCTTCGCAAGGCTTGAACCTGGACGAATGTGAGCATAGGGACCGACTGTCACACTGTCCGCAACACTACTTTCCTCAATCATGGAGTTCGTAATTACAGCATTAGATCCAATGGTGCTATCCACTACATAAGTACCATTTGTTAAGACTGTTTCTGCTCCAATCTTCGTTTGACCTTTCAAGGTAACGTTAGCTTCGATTTGGACTTCAGGAGCAATCTCGACATCAATATCGATGTATGTTGTTTCAGGATTGACAAAGCTAACACCATTAACCATGTGAGCGTGATTGATACGGCGACGCATCACTGCTTCCGCAGTAGCCAGAGCCACACGGTCGTTTACCCCAAGACTTTCATCAAAGTCTTTCAAAGTATAAGCGCCGACTTTCTCACCTGCATTACGAAAAATTCCAATCACATCGGTAATATAATACTCACCTTGCGCATTGTTGGTATTGATGTTTTTAAGGGCTTCAAAAAGACGTTCATTGTCAAATACGTAAGTGCCAGTATTGATTTCCTTGATTTGTTTCTCAAAATCTGTTGCATCCTTCTGTTCAACAATACGGAGAACTTCAGCGTTATCATTACGGACAATACGACCGTATCCGAACGGATCCGCTGCTTCAGCCGTTAAAATGGTCGCTACATTTTTGTGATTGATATGGAAATCCAAGAGATTTTTTAAGCTTTCACCTGTAATCAAAGGTGTGTCCCCAGCGATGACTAAGGTATGACCTGTCAGGCCTTCTAAAATTGGCTCTGCCATCATGACGGCATGCCCTGTTCC
Source organism: Streptococcus oralis (assembly GCF_001578945.1). Taxonomy (GTDB): domain Bacteria; phylum Bacillota; class Bacilli; order Lactobacillales; family Streptococcaceae; genus Streptococcus; species Streptococcus oralis_Q. The sequence goes on along the minus strand of NZ_KQ969551.1, from coordinate 371,486 downwards.
CATTTGTTCTGATTGGGTAACAAAGTCTGTCTGACCAGCCAATACTTGCTCAACTAGCTCAGCCTTGTGACCAACTACAGTGACTGTTTTTTCAGGTTGAATAGCTCCAACACTGCGAAAAACATGTTCCAACATCGAAATTCCAGCTACTTTATGCAACACTTTTGGAAGATCTGATTTCATGCGAGTACCCTTACCCGCTGCTAAAATAATGGCATAATTTGACATACTATTCTCTTTTCTGTAAAAATTCCCTTATATTATACCATATTTTTACTTTTAAAGAACAAACAAATAGGTGATTTTCTGGAAATCTCCTCTACCTATCTACTTTTCTAAACTGTTTTCTTTGATTTTTTTGAATTTTTACGGTAGACTAGACAGGTATGAGAAAAAAAATTCATCCAGCTATTATTTTTAGTTTATTTACCATTTTTTTAGCTATTTTGATCCTCAATAAACCAACTTATAAAGACCACTCTTTCAAGTCAAAGCAAAATGCTCTTCAAGTTGAAACACAAGCCTTGCATAATCTTGATAAACCCATTATCGACGTCTCTGGTTGGCAGAGACCTGAAGAAATCAACTACGACACCTTGTCACAAAACATTTCTGGTGTTATCGTTCGCGTGCACAATGGAGCTCAGCATACTGAAACAAATGATGCTGCCTTTATCAATGGTGTCGATAAAGCTTATAAAAATCACATATCAGAATTTCAAAAACGGAATGTTCCTGTGGGGGTTTATGCCTATGTAGCTGGAAAAAGCAAAGAAGATATGGAGAAGGCTGCTGAAGTCTTCTACAACGCTGCTTCTCCTTACAATCCTAGCTACTACTGGTTAGATATTGAGGAAAAAACAATGTCTGATATGAATGAGGGTGTTGAGGCCTTTCGTGCCAAACTGGCAGCTCTCGGCGCTAAAAATATCGGAATCTACATTGGAGTTTATTTCATGCAAGAACATAGTATCAATACGGATAAATTCTCTGCTGTTTGGATTCCTTCCTATGGGACAGACTCTGGTTATTTTGAAACGAAGCCAAATACTGATCTGGACTATGATCTCCACCAGTACACTTCTAAGGGAAGAATTGCAGGATTTGAACATCATTTGGACATCAATTTGATTTCTACTGACAAAGACAAGGAAGAAACCTTCAGAAAACTATTTTTAAGACCATAAGACGAGTGAAAATAACAAACTTTTTCACTTGTTTTTTCATTTTCTCCCTGTCTGTGTTATAATTGATAGCATAGAGAAAGAATTTTATGAAATTGAGGATTTTATTATGTTTTCATGGATTGCACGAGTTATTAAAGGAATCGTCATCGCATTAGGATTTATCCTACCGGGAATTTCTGGCGGTGTTTTAGCAGCTATTTTGGGTATTTACGAGCGAATGATTGGCTTTCTGGCTCACCCCTTTAAAGATTTTAAAGAGAATGTTCTATACTTTATTCCAGTAGCTATCGGGATGTTGCTAGGGATTGGTTTGTTTTCTTATCCAATCGAGTATCTGCTAGAAAACTATCAAGTCTATGTTTTGTGGAGCTTTGCGGGAGCTATCATCGGTACAGTTCCTAGCCTCCTTAAAGAATCTACTCGAGAATCTAATCGTGATAAGATTGACCTAGTCTGGTTCTGGACTACCTTTATCCTTTCAGGCTTGAGCCTTTACGCTCTCAATTTTGTCGTAGGTTCACTCAGTGCTAGTTTTGCAAACTTCATCTTGGCAGGTGTTCTTTTAGCTCTTGGTGTCTTGGTGCCTGGTTTAAGTCCGTCAAATCTGCTCTTGATTTTGGGACTGTACGCTCCCATGCTCACTGGTTTTAAGACCTTTGATTTATTCGGAACCTTCCTTCCTATCGGAATTGGTGCAGGAGCAACCCTCATTATCTTTTCAAAATTAATGGATCACGCCTTGAACAACTACCACTCCCGTGTTTATCACTTTATCATTGGGATTGTGCTGTCAAGCACTCTCTTGATTTTGATTCCAAATGCTGGAAGTGCTGAAAGTATCCAATACACTGGACTTTCCATCGTGAGCTATGTTCTCATCGCCTTCTTCTTTGCACTTGGCATTTGGCTTGGTATCTGGATGAGTCAATTGGAGGATAAGTATAAATAATGGCAAAGAAAGTCAAGATAAAAAAAACCTTAGTCGAACAAATCTTAACCAAGGCAGGTATCGAGCACATAGGCATTCAAATCAATGCGCTTGAAGGTGAACTTCCTTCTGAATATGATCGAACACATATCTTTAAAACCTTGGCCCTATTAGGGGACAAAACAGGTCCAATCATCGGAATTGTTCCTATAACAGAACACCTCGCTGAGAAAAAACTAGCAAAGGTTTCTGGTAATAAAAAAGTCAGCATGATTCCTCAAAAAGATCTAGAAAAAAC
>NZ_KQ969551.1:367546-368511 GCF_001578945.1 Streptococcus oralis | reverse complement strand
TATTCATGGGGCTAATAACCCCGTCGGCATTCGCCAAAAACACAATTATCCTATTTTTATTGATCATACTGCTTTGGATTTAGACCAAATGATTGTCTCTGCTGGGGAAGTCGGACATAGTATCATCATCCGACCTCAAGACTTGGCTAGCTTTGTAAAAGCGGATTTTGCTGATATCTTGGAGGAAAACAACTGATGAAACTCTATTTTGTCCGTCATGGTCGTACTGTCTGGAATCTTGAAGGACGTTTTCAAGGTGCTAGCGGTGACTCTCCCCTTCTTCCAGAGTCCATTGACATCCTAAAACAACTTGGGCAGTATCTCAAGGAAATTCCTTTTGATAAGATTTATTCTAGTGATTTACCCAGAGCAGTTAAATCTGCTGAAATTATCCAAAGTCAACTCCAGACCCCTTGTTCTTTAAAGTGCATTCCTGACCTTCGTGAATGGCAACTTGGCAAACTAGAGGGATTAAAAATTGCAACTTTGGAAGCTATTTACCCGCAGCAAATCAAGGCTTTTCGGTCAAATCTAGCTAAGTTTGATACGAGAATGTTTGAAGCGGAATCTCTCTACTCTACGACTCAGCGAACCATTCAATTTATCAAATCTCTGAAAGGAAGTACGGCTGAAAACATTCTAATCGTTGGTCATGGGGCAAATCTCACTGCTAGCCTACGCACTCTCTTAGGTTATAAAGAGGCTCACCTCCGCAAAGAAGGAGGCCTAGCCAATGCTAGTCTGACAATTTTAGAGACCGAGGATTTTGAAACCTTCACTCTTGAAAGATGGAACGACACTTCCTATCAAGGAAATAATGGAACTTGATCTTAATGGTCAAGTTCTTTTTAGTTTTCAAAGAATATCCATGAATTTCTCGGTTATTTATGATAAAATGGGAGTATCGTAAAAAATGACTCATCGTATTCAATTTTGAGTAAAATTAGGAGGAACCCATGTCTACA
>NZ_KQ969551.1:366129-367234 GCF_001578945.1 Streptococcus oralis | reverse complement strand
CGTCCGCTTCCAGAGAAATTCCACGGTTTGACTGACGTTGAAACCATCTATCGTAAACGTTACCTTGACTTGATCTCTAACCGTGAAAGCTTTGAACGTTTTGTCACTCGTTCAAAAATCATCTCTGAAATTCGTCGTTACCTTGACCAAAAAGGCTTCCTTGAAGTGGAAACACCTGTTCTTCATAATGAAGCCGGTGGTGCTGCTGCTCGTCCATTTATCACTCACCACAATGCCCAAAACATTGACATGGTGCTTCGTATCGCGACTGAGCTTCACTTGAAACGTCTTATCGTTGGTGGTATGGAACGTGTCTATGAAATTGGCCGTATCTTCCGTAACGAAGGAATGGACGCCACTCATAACCCTGAGTTTACTTCTATCGAAGTTTACCAAGCTTATGCAGACTTCCAAGACATCATGGACTTGACGGAAGGCATTATCCAACATGCTACTAAAGCTGTTAAAGGTGACGGCCCAGTCAACTACCAAGGAACTGAAATCAAAATCAACGAACCATTTAAACGTGTTCACATGGTGGATGCTATCAAAGAAATTACTGGTGTAGATTTCTGGCAAGACATGACTTTGGAAGAAGCTAAAGCTGTCGCTGCTGAGAAGAAAGTTCCAGTTGAGAAACACTACACTGAAGTTGGTCACATTATCAATGCTTTCTTTGAAGAATTTGTCGAAGAAACCTTGATCCAACCAACCTTTGTCTACGGTCATCCAGTAGCTGTCTCTCCACTCGCGAAGAAAAATCCTGAAGACGAACGCTTTACTGACCGTTTTGAGCTCTTTATCATGACTAAGGAATACGGTAATGCCTTTACAGAGTTGAACGACCCAATCGATCAGCTTAGCCGTTTTGAAGCTCAAGCTAAAGCTAAAGAGCTTGGGGATGATGAAGCAACAGGTATCGACTACGACTACATTGAAGCCCTTGAATACGGTATGCCACCAACTGGTGGTTTGGGTATTGGTATCGATCGTCTCTGCATGCTCCTCACTGATACAACCACTATCCGTGATGTCCTACTCTTCCCAACCATGAAATAAACTCTATCCTCTGGTTTTCTGCCAGGGGATTTTTAACTGCCTCTTT
>NZ_KQ969551.1:355692-365518 GCF_001578945.1 Streptococcus oralis | reverse complement strand
AAAACAAAGAGAATTTTTGATATTTTTATCTTTCAATCCGATTAAATCTGTTGTATTTTTAAGTAGTTCCATGTGAATCCTTTCTAATGTGAGTTTGGTTGCTTTTCATGATAGGTCATATGGAACTTTTTTTCTACTCTCAAAAAGGCTCCATAATCTCCAAAGTGGATTTACCCACTATAGATATTATAGAGCCATTTTCTTTCTATATGAGTAATCCATCTAAAAATGGTTGAAAGCAGTTGGTCAAAATACCTCTAATCCAGCTAGATTGGGCTGAAGATAGCTAGGCGGTCTTTAGATATTCTTTTAGAAAGTCACGCGCCCGCTCTGACTCTGGGGCAATTTCGAACTCAAAGGTTTTGCTTTCATTTTGTAGAAAAAGTTGATTAGATGCTCAGATAAGTAATTATCTGAAAAGATTGCCTATCTATTTTTTCGATAATTTAGCAAGGGAGACGAGAAAACCATATTTTTTCATCAAATGACGAACCAACCAGCCACTCCCGACCGGAAAGAGGCGTTGGCCTGTAACACCGTTAAAGAGTTCGTAGGCGTATTTAATGGCGTTCCCGCAGACACAATTACTACGGCCAATGCCATTAAAAATCAAGGAAACTTCATTCCATTCCTTGGTAGCTTGATCCCAAGTATCGGCTTTTGAAGCCTGTAAAACCGCATCGTGCAGGGATTTCTAACTGGAAGTGGCATGAGGTCTCCTTTCTAATACTCAATGAAAATCAAAGAGCAAACTAGGAAGCTAGCCGCAGGTTGCTCAAAGCACTGCTTTGAGGTTGTAGATAGAACTGACGAAGTCAGCTCAAAACACAGTTTTGAGGTTGTAGATAAGACTGACGAAGTCAGTGAGCATATCTACGGCAAGGTGAAGCTGACGTGGTTTGAAGAGATTTTCGAAGAGTATAAATTATACTTTCACAACTTGAACCTCATCTTTACCGAGTAAAATCAAGTATTTTTCAATATTTTCAATCGAATAGGCACGAGATAAAGCCTCTCCGTATAAGGCTAACTGACCACAATAGCGGTCTATGAGTTGACTTGGTTGATCATAGCGGTCCGTCTTGTAGTCAAAAAGAACGATACGATCCTCATAAAGCAGATAACCATCCAAAATTCCACGAACAACAAAGTCTTCCTGACTCCTTTGGTCTCGCTTGAGCATGGAGAAAGGTTGCTCGCGATAGAGATGGTCGGTATTAGCAAGAATCTCCTGACCAAGTGCTGTATCAAAGAATGCGAGAATTTTAGAAAGATTGATCTTTTTCCTAACAGCTGGACTAGTCTGAACTTGTTTGAGAGTTTCTGTCAGGCTAGCAAGTGTTGGTTGCTGACTAAGGTCAATTCTCTGCATGAGTTCGTGGGTAGCACTACCAATCTCAGCTCCAGTTACCTTTTCTTTAGTTGAAAAATCTGGTAAATCAAAGCTGATTTTCTTCTCTGATGACTTGGTTTGGTTAGCAATTTCTACCCCTTCCATATCCATAACGGGTTCGTAGAATTTCTTGATTTGACTTGGGGTTTGAACACTTGGTAGTTCAATGGCCGCGCGGTGAAGAGTATTATAAACTTCCACCTCTTTCAGCATTTCCAGAGCTTCTTTGATGGTTTCTGACTGGCGGTTGCTTGATTGAGAGCTATCTTGTAGAGGGCTCTTGTTTTCCAACTCTCCGATAGCTTCTCTAGTCAACTGGTCTTCACCAACAAAACGATAGCTAAAGTTGAGATTGTCCTTGGTAAATACTTTACTGATAGCCCAGACCCAATCTTGGAAATTTCTTGCTTGCAGTCTGGTATTGCTATCTAATTTTCCGCTTTCAGCTGCTGGGTATTCCTTGGCTTCTAACTTTTCACTAGAACCCTTACCGACAAGATATAGCTTTTTCTCAGCTCTCGTCATGGCAACATACAGCAGACGCATCTGCTCTGAATAGCTAGCCAATTGCAGTTCTTTCTCATTCTGCGTATAGGTCAGGCTAGGAATGGAGAGTTTGATGGTTTTAGGATAGTGTGCTTCCACTGCTCCTGTTTCCACTTTGGCAATGTATTTGACACCAAGCCCATTTTGACGACTGAGAATGACGTCTGACATCGAGTCTTGCTTGTTGAAGTCCTGATCCATATTGAGGATAAAGACATAAGGAAACTCCAAACCTTTGCTCTTGTGAATAGTCATAAGTTCCACGGCATCTTTAGGCGGTGCGACGGCTACGCTTGCGAGGTCATGCTGAGCTTCTAGGACTTGGTCAATCATACGGATAAAACGCGACAAACCCTTGAAATTGCTCTTTTCAAACTGGTCGGCACGCAGAGCTAGGGCATAGAGATTAGCCCGTCTAGCAGGACCATTTGGCAAGGCTCCAACATAGTCATAATAAAAACGGTCGTTGTAAATCTTCCAAATCAAGTCATAGAGAGAGTGGGTTTTAGCATACAAGCGCCAAGAATCCAAAATATCTATGAATTGATTTAGTTTTTCAGCTAAATCAGTATGAATTAAGTTTTTCTGGTTTGTTGCCTGTTTTTGAGCATTGACCAGTTTCTCATAGAGATTTTCTTGGACTTTATCTTCTGATTTCTGAAGGGATAAGCGTGCCAACTCGTCCTCATCAAAGCTAAACATAGGAGACTTCATAAGGGCAACCAAGGCATAGTCTTGCAGGGGATTGTGGATGACACGAAGGGTGTCCAGCATGACCTGTACTTCTAGAGATTGGAGATAATTGTTTTGCTCACCGTCAGTTTTAACAGGTATCCCATACTCAGACAGAGCGAGGAGAATCTGGTCATTTCGACTGCGACTGGAGGTCAAAAGTGCGATTTCTTTAAAAGCAACACCTTTTTCTTGATGAAGCTTCAGGATTTCCTTGATAACTAGGCGCATTTCTCCTGTGAGTTTCGTGTCTGCATCACTTTCTTCTTCCTCTTGCCCACTGTCGTCCTTATCGTAGAGGAGAAATCCTGCCTTGTCGTCTGGAGTAGGAGTTAGTTTGGTGTTGGCAAAAACAAGCTGGTGCATGCTGTCATAGTTGATTTCTCCGACCTCTTGGTCCATAAGGCGTGAAAAAACATCATTGGTTGCTGACAGCACTTCTGAACTACTACGGAAATTTTCCTTGAGGAGAATCAACTTGCCTTCTTGAGGATTTTGCGCATAGCGTTGGAATTTCTCATTGAAAATCTGGGGATCTGCCTGACGGAAACGGTAGATAGACTGCTTGATATCCCCCACCATAAAGCGATTGTGACCATTCGACAGCAATTCCAGCATTCGTTCTTGAATGTGGTTGGTATCCTGATACTCATCGACCATGACTTCGTGGAATCGTTCCTGATAAGCCTCGCGGATTTGTGGGAAATTCTCTAAAATCTCAATGGTGTAATGACTAATATCAGCAAATTCAAAGGCATTTTCCTGGCGTTTACGTTCTCGATAAGCCTCCACAAAATCACTCATAAAGGTTTTGAAGGTTTTAGCTAGCTCCCAGGTGTCTTCATGATAACGTTCTTGGTAGTCGAGAATTGTTATCTGGTCCGCCAGTTGTCCTAGTTTAGCAAACTGGGTCTTTCTCTCATCGTTATAGGCATCAGCCAGTGGTTTTAAATCGACCTTACGACTGGAGTTAGCCAGAGCTCGACCATTTTTTTCCTTAGAGATGGCGACAATACGCACAAGCACTGCTTGATAAGCCTGGCTATCGGACTCTTGATTTAAGGAGCCAATTTCATCCAGAACCTGTTGAACAGCTTCTAAATAGGCAGCTTTGGGAAACTCCTTGGCATCGTTATCCAGATGATAACGGAAGAAACTTTCCAAGTCCCAAAGCGCCTGCTTGATTTGCTCGGTTTGTTTGTCTTTCTCATTTGCAAAGTCAGCTTCTTCAAACCCTTTGAGAAAAGACTCGTTCAGCCATTTTTGAGGACTGCTGGTGGATTGAAGGAAATCATAGATTTTGTAGACTTGCTGGCGCAGACCTCGTTCATCCTTACCACGCCCAGTAAAGTTCTTCACCAAGCTACCAAATTTCTCTTTATTCTCACCTTGGTAATGATCTTCAAAAACCTGATGAAAAACTTCGTTCTTTAAGAGTAACTGTTCACTTTCATTTTGCAGAATACGGAAGTTCGGTGCGATATCAATCAGATAGCCATGTTTGGCAAGAAATTTTTGTGTGAAAGAGTCCATGGTTCCGATGGCAGCGTTTGGCAGATCTGCCAACTGGCGTCCCAAGTGTTGTTTGAGATCGACATCATCGGTTTCTTGGATTTGTTGGCTGATTTTTTTCTCCAAACGTTCCTTTAGTTCAGTAGCAGCCTTGACAGTAAAGGTTGAGATAAAGAGTTGGCTGATTTCCACGCCACGTGCTAATTGGTCAAGAATGCGCTCTGCCATAACAAAGGTTTTCCCTGAACCTGCAGACGCTGAAACAAGGATATTCTGGCCAGCAGTGTAGATGGCTTCGATTTGCTCGGCAGTTTTCTTTTGTACCTTGCTCGAATTCGCTTCTGTTTCTTGCAATTTTTGAATCTCTTCCTCAGTTAAAAAGGAAATGGACTTCATCGATTCAACTCCTCTCTTATTTTTTCAAACCAAGCTTGTTTGAGCTTTTCTCCGACCAGGCGCTTGCCATCAGCTAAGTCTAACTTTTCTAGGTAACGGGCTTGCCCCAAATGGTAATTGGCTTCAAATCCTGTGATGGCTTGGTGTTGCTGGACATACGGGGCAATACTTCTGCCGTTTTCTGTGTATGGATTGATGGCGAACTGGCCTTGTAAAATCTTCTCAGCTGCCTTCTTGTACAGATGGGCATTGTAGTCTAGTAAAAGTTGGAATTCCTCGTCTGTCAACTGATTGGCCTTGTTTTTGTTGTAAAATTCGCCCAAATGACTGCTTTCTTTTTCTAAAAAGAGTCCCTGGTATTTCATTGACTTGCTGGCTTCTGCTACTGCTCCAGCCAAACTCTTAACGGTCAGCAGAGATTGGACAGGCTCAGCCATTTCCAAGTACATGGCGCCGAAAAAGTTCTGTTCCCCTTCTCTTTTTAGGGCAGCAAGATAGGTTGGCAACTGGGAATTGAGCCCATTAAAGAAATGAGGAAACTGGAACTGAGTCAGACTAGACTTGTAGTCTACCACTCCTAACGCTCCGTCAGCTTTCAAACGATCGATTCGGTCAACCTTGCCTCGCACATGGACACTCCGACCATTATCCAATTGAATAAAGGCTTGATCTTTACCACCAAATGTTGCTTCCTCTTGGATGGTTTCAATGGCTGGATTATGACGAAGGATGTGACCAGTTGTCCGAGCCACATCAAGCAGAACTTCCTTGGTAAACTGGGCTTCCAAACTTTCCTGATAAATAGCCTCAAATTCGCGTTCTTGGCTGGTTTCTTCAATAGCTTGTTCCAAACGTTGGTCAAAGGAATTTTCAGCAGGCATTTTCAAGGCACGTTCAAAAATACGATGCAAGAAATTCCCGTGACTGCGAGCATCAGGACGAAGGCGAAATTCTTCCTGCAAACCTAAGACATAACGGAGGAAATAGCTGTATTCATTGCGGTAAAACTCCGTTAAACCAGACGTAGACAGGTAAAACTCTTTGTCAGCTGGATAGAGAGCCTGCAAGGTCTCTTTCTCTAATGGCTTGCTGCTTGGGCTAGTTGGGAGTGCAGGATTTGTAAGACCTTTCTGATCAAGTTTTTTCCCCATCACACGCGCTAGAACCTTGACAAAGGTCACATCTTTTTCATTTTCACTAGAACCTGACTGCTGATGATAGGCAACTAAGCTAGACAAGAGACTGTGATAAGAACCCATATCATCCTTAGACAGACTTTTTTGATGAATCTTCTTCTCTATCCGGCTATATCCAAAACTCACCAGTTCCTGAAGATAGGCCGATTCCTTGCTCTCATTTTCATTGAGGAGACTTGGAGCTGACAAAATCAATTGTTTACGGGCAGCATTGACTAAGGAAAGCATGGTATAGCGATTTTTCTTGAGGTTTTCACTACTTGCAATCAGTAATTGCGCTCCCTCCTCAGTTGCTTGGTTTAGGCTTTGTCTTTCTTCGTCTGTCAAAAGACTGGTGTTTTGCGCTATTTTTGGCAAATGATCCTGAGTCAGTCCGATGGCATAGACAAAGTCAGCTGTCAGAGGTGCAATCAGATCGTAACTCTGCACCAGAACGGTGTCCACTGTTGCTGGAATGGTGCGATACTGGGACAAACTCATCCCAGAATGGAGCAAGGCTAGGAAATCCTCTAGACTAACCTGTGAACCAGCAAAAACCGTCGCAAATTGTTCTAAAACATGGCAGAAGGCCTTCCAAACTTCGGCTTGTCTTTCCTGTTCTAGAGTTTCCATAGTAGCTGTCAATTCTTGCATCTGCTTGCTTAAAGCAGCATTTTTTAGAAAAGTATTCCACTTTTGCAAAAGATTTTCAGTCTTTTGCTTCCGACTGGCAAATAAGGTTTCAAGTGGTGCCAAAACTCGCAGACGAAGAGCATTTAAACGCTCTAAATCAAATTTTCCATGATGGGATTTGGTAAAGGTCTGCTGAAAAGCTGGCAAGCCATTGATGCCAAGATAGCGGAGATATTGCTCAAAAGCATCAATATCAGCCTGACTAAGATCGGTATACAGACCAGTTCGGAGGAGATTAATCAAATCCTCCTGACGAAAACGGTAGCATTTCAAACGCAAAATAGACTCGACATACTGAGCCAAAGGGTGGTGAGCCATGGATTCACTTCTACCAAGATAGAAAGGAATCTGGTACTGGTCAAAAATGGTTTTCAACGATAGCTGGTAAGAAGCTACATCCCCTAATAAAATACGGAAATTCTTGTAACTCAGATCTGGATTGTCATGTAATTTCTGACGAATGCTACGCGCTACCAACTCCAACTCCTCTTTTTGCGTCAAACAAGACCAGATTTGCAGATTTTCACTATCCTTCTCATTGATATCCATGGTGAGTTCTGAGAAGTCATAAGAAGACTCTAGCAAACGAGAGGCCTTGTCAAAACTATCCATCTTCTCATGAGTCTGAGAACGATCCTGAGCAAGCGATTGGTATTTTGCCCCCAAATGATGGAGGAATTCCACACTGGCTTGATAGAGATTTCCTTCAGTGAACGGACTGCTATAAGCTTTCTTGCTTGCATAAGCACCAATGACAATCTCGACACCTTTTCGATGAAGCAGATCCACTACACGCTCTTCCTCAGCAGAAAAACGAGTAAAACCGTCAATAACCAAGGCGATTTGACTAAAATCACTACTTACCTTATCGTTCTCAATAGCCTCAATCAAATGGGACAACTGACTTCCCTGAGCCAACTGACCTTGATTGAGATAGGCAGTCACTTGCTCAAAAATCAAGAGTAAATCTGCTCTCTTGTCCTCATCTGTTAAACTTTCCAAGTCCAAAAAGTTCATCTGAGCAGTCATCAACTCATGGTAAAGCTCGATCAGCTGTTGGATAAATTGAGGATCCTGCTTAATCGCACCATAAACACGTAAATCCTTGGGTTCGAATTCTGCAAGACATTTATAAAAAGTCATCCCAAGCCCGATGTCATCTAGACTCGTCTTAGCTGGCAAATCATTTAAAACCAGGTAACGAGCCATCTGAGTAAAACGCGTGACGGTAATCGCAAAAGAAGCATGGTGGGATAGACTTTCAAGTACGGCGCGTTCTTTTTCAAAAGAAAGAGAATTAGGCGCAATATAAAAGACCCGCTTGCCAGCAGCAACCAGAATTTCAGCTTCCTGAGTCAAGATTTCTGTCAAAGACGTCCGTGTATCCGTGTAAAGTAATTTCATCTCTGCCTCGTTCGAATGTTTCATTAGCCTCTATTATACCATTTTTTAGCCCAGCATTCCTGTAAATAATAAGTTGAACTCATCTATTGAAAGGAAAAATGCCGGAAACTTCCGACATTTGTTTTAGGCTGAAAATAGGAGTAACCACAAGTTCCAGAAGGCAGTGATATTGATGAGGGTATGAAGTACTATTGGATAGTAGAGATTTTTAGTCATGCGATACAATAGGGCTAAAATAAGACCTCCACTAGCATAAATGAAAAAGGCAAGAGGTGTTAAAGCAAAATTGATATGAATACAACCGAAAATAATGGCAGAAAGCAAGACATCTCCGTACCAAGGCGAGTTTTTGAAAAAGGTTGTCATAAGCACACCTCGATAAATCAATTCCTCAGTAAAGGGGCTTATAAAGCAAACGATGAGCAAGAAATAGGGCAACTCCTGCCGCCCCATCATTTCTATCGTTTCATTCAAAGAAATTTGATTTGAAGACGAGGGTATAAAATAAGAAAGGAGGAAGTCAGACATATACGAAATGATGTAGCCCAGTAAAAGGTAAATAAAATACCTCAGCTTCCACTTGAAATGAAAAGTTTTCTTTCCTGCAAAAACTAGTAGATAGATGACAGCTACGAAAAGAACACCACTCTCCATCAAAAGCAGAATCTGAATAAATTCCCGACTTGCTGGTAGATAGGGCTTTGCAAGATGATTGAAAATCCCCCAAAACCAAGTTGATTTGTAAAAAATTAAGAACAATGCTAGTAAAATCTGAATAACCCTTTTTTTCATATTAAATCCTCTGTTTTTCTTGACTAGCTTACAAAATACTTGATTGCATCACAAATTTAGTATAGCGTATCTTTTCAAAATATCCACTTCAAATCATGAATTGTCATCGAAAGGTCCTAAACTGTATAATCAATCACCCCCTAAACTTTTAGCCTGATTTTTTCTAAAATATGCTATAATAATACCAAAAGATAAAGAAGGAAGTCTTATGATTAAACTACTTGCCTTGGATATGGACGGAACCCTCCTTAACGAAGCCAAGGAAATCCCGCAAGCCCACATCACTGCTATTCACCAAGCTATCGAAAAAGGTGTCAAACTGGTTCTCTGTACAGGTCGCCCACTTTTTGGTGTCCTCCCGTATTATGAAAAACTCGGTCTTGACTTAGAAAATGAGTATGTCATTGTTAATAACGGTTGTTCAACTCACCAGACCAGTGATTGGAGTCTAGTTGACTGGCAAGAACTCAGTCCAGCTGACATCGAATACCTCTATGACCTAGCAGAAAAAAGCGAAGTCCAGTTGACTCTTTTTGATGAGGAACATTATTTTGTCCTCGGTGGCAAGCCAAATGAAATTGTTCAAAATGATGCTAAACTAGTCTTTTCAGACCTGACTGAAATTTCCCTTGAAGAAGCGACCAGTGGTAAGTATCGCGTGTTCCAAGGCATGTTTTTGGGCAACGAAGAGCAAACAGATGATTTTGAGCGGCGTTTTGCTGAGGAACTCTGCCAACGATTTAGTGGCGTTCGTTCGCAGCCTGTCATTTATGAAGCCATGCCACTTGGAACGACCAAGGCTACTGCTCTTTCTCGACTAGCAGCGATTTTGAAGATTGAGCCCTCAGAGATTATGGCCATGGGCGATGCCAATAACGATATCGAAATGCTTCAGTTTGCAGGGCTTGGTATTGCAATGGGAAATGCCAGCGACCATGTCAAATCTCTTGCTAATGACGTTACAGCTAGCAACGAAGAAGACGGCGTTGCGCGTGCCATTGAGAAGTATATTTTATAGTCAAAAAGCCCAGTTCATGTCAACTGGGTTTTGTTTTTTTAAGAATCACAAAACTTTAGAAACTCTTTAGAATTACTTGATGTTTCTTTGATTTCTATAGCTTATACTAAAGTTAGAAAAATAAATCAAAAGGAGAAAATCATGAAAGCAGTACTCGAAATTCAT
>NZ_KQ969551.1:350646-355672 GCF_001578945.1 Streptococcus oralis | reverse complement strand
CGAAATTCATGGACTGACCAAACAATTTGGTAACCAAGCTATTCTTCAAGATCTTAGTCTAACCATAAAAGAGGGAGATATTTATGGTCTAATTGGAAAAAATGGAGCAGGTAAAACTACTCTTATTAAAATCATTACACAATTATTGTTTGCGGATAAAGGTACAGTTTCCCTCTTTTCTAGTCAAGAACAAAATGAGTGGACCAAGGCATTATCTCAAGTGGGTTCTGTTATCGAATCACCTGTAGCCCATAATCACTTAACGGCTTACCAAAATCTGAAATATTATTGTATGATTCGTCATATTCCAAATGCTGATCAAGTCATTCGAGAAACACTGGACTATGTAGGTTTGCCAGATACAGGTAAAAAAGTCTTTCGAGATTTCTCTCTTGGAATGAAGCAAAGACTTGGTATTGCCATTGCCCTCCTATCCAAACCAGACTTCCTGATCTTAGATGAACCTATTAATGGTCTCGACCCAATTGGAATCAAAGAATTTCGTCTCATGATCCAGCGGCTCAATCAAGAAAAAGGCATAACTATCCTCATCTCTAGCCATATCTTGTCAGAACTCTATCTCTTAGCTAATCGCTTTGGTATTCTGGATCAAGGTAAGATTATCCGTGAAATCAGTAAAGCTGAGTTTGAAACACTGAGTGAGGATTATATTGTACTTAAAACAAGCGATAAAGAAAGAGCTTGTCAGGTATTGAAAGAACAAATCCAGCTCCAGTTTAAGGTTGTCAATCCTGACAATGAAATCCATATTTTTGGTAATGAACAAGATGTCAAACAGATTCTTAAGCAACTAACTTTGGCCGATGTTGCTATTGATGAGATATACTTTGCCCGTCAAAACCTAGAAGAATACTTCACACAATTGGTAGAATAGGAGAAAAATCATGATACATACCATTCAAGCAGATTTTTACCGTCTTTTCCGCTCCAAAGGATTCTGGATTACAGAATTCATTCTCTTTGTCCTCTTGCTAATGGGTGCCACTATCGGGGCTACAGGACATTTAATGTCAGTAAATACAACACCACCAGAGACTCCAACCCATGGTTGGGACGGCGTTCAGGCTCTTATCAACACGTCTAGCAATGGTTCAAACCTCGTTTTTCTCTGCATTGTTCTAGCATGTCTCGTTCTCGGAGTTGATCTAATCGGCAAGCTCTATAAAAATAGTTTGACTGTTGGCGTTTCTCGCACAGAGTTTTTCCTTGCTAAATCCTTTGTACTAGCAAGTATCGCTCTCTTGCAGCTCATCGCCAGCCTTGTAATTGCTTTTGTTCCCTCAACTCTACTAAACGGACTTGGTACGATGCCTGATGGTTTTATTACAAACCTCCTCTTAACGATTTTCCTTCAATTTCTCTGCCTTCTCGCTTGGCTTTCGATTGTTTCCTTCATTCTCTATGTGACTCACTCCTATCTTGCCGTATTTATCGGCTATCTAGTTACCTCTATCATCCTTTCTATGCCAATGCTTATCTTTCCAGATATCGAAATTTTACGATATCTGAGCTTAAATTTTGCCTATGCCATGACTGCTGATAGTCAATCCGTTCTCTATACCATAACGGTTTGCATCGCTATCATACTTTTCTTCTCTTTCAGTGGACTGACTATTTTCAAGAAGAAAAGTTTATAAAAAGAACCTCCTCTAGGATATAGAGGAGATTTCTTCTGTTAAAAATAGATAAAGACTGAAAACCATTCTCCATCAGTTGCTAGCTTCAGATCCGCTCCAAGGAGATGAACTAATTCCTCAGTAATATAGAGACCTAAACCAGAGGATTCTTCAGTATCTGACATATTTTCAGAATAAAAACGATTGCTGAGATTGTCTATATTTTTGATAGATTTTTTGACTAGATTATCAATTTCCAAAACAAGCCTATTTTCTTCCTTTTTCAAAGAAAGTCGAGCTTTCTCCTTTCCGTGCTTGAGAACATTTCCAAGGAGGTTTTGTATAATTCGGTCAAGCAAGTCCTCATCAGTCGTCGTTTTCAATCCTGGTTCAACATTAAAATCAAGAACAATCTGTGAAGATTGAAAAACGTCGTAATAAGCTAAAGTCTTTTTCGTTATAAAAGTTGATAAATCAAGTTCTTCCAGTTTCGGTTTGACTGCTCCTTCCATCAAATGACGGTATTCGAGGAGAGCCTCCAAACGTTTGGAAACCAAATCCTGATGATGGGCTATTTTGCTTAAAGTTTCCTGACTATTATCGGGGTATTTTATTAGTTGCTGAGTATATCCTGAAGCGATTGTCAAAGGTGTCCGAATATCATGAGCGATGTTACTGATTGCCATATCTAGGGTACGCTTTTCACGCTTCATGATTAGCTGGTTTTGCTCCACTTCTTGAAATAGATTCTCAATTTGGTTATGTAGACGCAAAATGGCCTTTGAAAAGAAATTTACACCGATCCTCTTCATGCTACCAGAGCGAATCTTTTCTTCCATTTGTCTGCTTAAATCTCTAATTGCTATATGATAGCGAATCAAAGAAATCGCCAAAATGATGTTAGTAAGGAGCAATATTGATATCAAAATGTAAATCATTGCTTGTCTCCTTTTAATCGAACACCAACTCCCCAAATGGTTTCGATGTATTCGTGATTTGAATCCAGTTGATGCAGTTTTTTACGGAGATTGCTTAGATGGGTGTTGAGCGTATTATCTCCAGGCAGGTAACTTTCTTCCCAAATCAATTCATAGAGTTCTTCTTTGGTGAAGATCTTTTTAGGATGATGGAGCAACATTTGGAGAATATGACACTCTTTCTTTGCAAGGCGAATGGTTTCAGTTGCGTTACTTATTTCAAAACTATCCGCATCGAACTGGATATTTTTAAAGTTTTGTACGAGGTTATCAATTTCTCTTCGATCTCCTGACTGATGTTCACCACTTTGGCGTAATTGCACGGTGACTCTAGCAAAGACTTCGTCCAAATCAAAAGGTTTCACTATGTAATCATTGGCGCCGTCTAAGAGATATTGGCTGATGAGCTTTTTATCACCCAAAGCAGTGAGCATGATGACCGGAGTCTGACTAGTTTGTCGAATGGCTTGCAAGACTTGGTCGCCGTTTTTCCCAGGGAGCATGATATCTAGCAAAACGAGATCGATGCCACCTTTGTCAAATTGCATTATACCTTCTGTCCCAGAAAATGCTTGAATCACCTCATGTTCCTCTGCAAGAAGGGTTCTTAAAATTTCCTGGATTTCATTATTATCTTCAATTACAAGTATGCTCGCCATAAACCTTGTCCTTTCTAAAACTATTATAACATGTTTTGTTAGGAATTCCAGATACAGAAAAGCTCCTCTCACATTTTAAGCAAGAAGGAGCTAATGAAAATTGAATCTACTTAACCAAATAAGCAATCAAGGTTATAATCCATAGATGAGCTGGGTAGAAAATATAAAAGAAATATTTACTCCAACTGGTTTCTTTTCCTCGCTGTCCATTATACAAGGCCATAAAAGGAAATACGGTGATAAAGAGCCAGTCAGAATTGTAAAGCATCATTTCCAGTGTTTGGTACCAAGTGTCGTAAATTTGTATGGAAGTCACTAATAGGAAGGCCCAAAGGAGAGCATAAAGGAGATTTCGTAATCCCTTACGATTTCGACAAGAGTAACTAATCAAGAGAAATGGTAGCATGGTGATACCACCCTCGGTAAAAAGACTACCGAAAATCAAGAGGCCAGCAACCCCAATCCAACGCCACGACTTCTCTTTTTGATCCAGCTCTTTTCTAGGAAAACCAATCCAAAGCATGGTGACACCGATGGCCAAAGTAAAGAAAATATTATTATTGACCATTACTCCTTTGGATGCAAGTAGGGCATTGAGTAGACTATTTCCAGCAAACATGATAAGCGCCCAACTCCAAAGGCGGATGAGGTAGTTTTTCAAATTTCGAGTATGGATGAATCCTTCCATAGCCATATACGCAAACCAAACTCCCACACAACGAGTCAAGGCGTGAAGAATACCTTCCCACATAGGAGAAACGATTCCGGTAATATGCGGAATATGGTCTAGAACCATTACTGCCACCATCAGATACTTCAACTGCGTCGCATTCCATTTTTTCATAATAAACCTCTTTCTTTTTGATCTACATAGAGTATAGCATACATTTCCACGTATAATCGTACACCCATCTTACATTTAAAAAGCCTATCTTACATTTTTGTAAGACAGGCTTATAGCAACTGATTTTTATAAAAGAATGTTATTTGGTTTTATAATTGTTCTTTATTTTTTAGAAAATATCAGTAATACTACTTATCTTAAAAGAGAACTCTACGTTTGCCGTTTTTCATACTTAGAACACCTGCCCACAATCACACACTCAGCGGTTCGGACTTACCGTATCATCTGTAAAAAAGCAGTCTTTCCGAAATAAAGGAAAATCCTTCGTTTTGATATTGTTCCATTCGTAAACTGAACCTACAATATCTCCAACTATTGCTCCTAGCATCCGTTTCCTCCTTATGGCATATCAGATTCGTTACACATTTCTAATGAGTCACTCTTTAAAAATGGCACCACCAAATCAATCCACTCATAAGGTAGGTAAGCTGATAAATAGCCGTGGTTATAGCCCTTTGCTTCATACAAAATTGTATTTGAATGTAGCTGATGAAATAATTTCGCTGATTCTTTCACACAGTTCAATTCTTTTTCACCATAGATATACAGAACCTGAGCCTTGCTAGCAGAAATCATATCTTTCAGCTTGTAACATCCCATATAGTTTTTGTAAATGTACACCAATGTTTTGATAGGCGTCCTTGGCAAATCCTCCAAATAATAAGCTTTTATTTCCTCTGGATAAGCCAGTTTAGGATAGAGTTTGTTCATCATGCTGAACTGAAGTTTGCAAGAGAATTTATTGAACATCAGTTTACCAAATAGAGACACTAGAAAGATGCTGATTTTAGCTAACCTTGGTTGAGGAATACAGAGGCTTCCATCTATGATGGCCTTCTCAGCAATTTC
>NZ_KQ969551.1:348967-349874 GCF_001578945.1 Streptococcus oralis | reverse complement strand
TCTCAGCAATTTCACTGTCTAAAGACAAAAGCTCCATGGCAATTTGACCACCAAGTGAAACACCACCGATTGCAAACAATTTCCCACCACAGTTTGCTTTGATATACTCTAGAATCTCCAAAGCAGAATCTTCAGTAGAAACATAATCAAGTTGATATTCCTCGCCGTGGCCATTCAAAGTGGGTAGAATAATACGGTATTCTTCTGACAAGATTCGTGCTTGACGAAGATAATTCCACCAAGAACTTCCACCACCATGTATCAGTAAAATAGGAGGCAAATTCTTATCACCAAATTCATGGAATTTCATGTTTAAACTCCTTACTGTAGAACTTTCACTAGCTACACCCATGTTTAATCAGCTCATACAAGCAGTGATGTCTCATCAAATAGAACAGTCTCTAACATTGATCATCTAGAATGACCACACGTTACTTTCAATAATGGATATACTGATCTAAATTTTAAAATGTTGTTTCCTTACTAATTCTATTACTCGCCAATATAGTATAAATCAAATAACCAATAAAAATGATAATAAAAATAAGATTAATTTTTAACACAAAATAGAGATTTAACAAATTTGCGAATGCATGAAATAATACACAGTATCCCACAGATTTCGTTTGACGGTAAAGAAGCCCTAAAACAAAACTTAAAAATAATGTATATATAAAAAATAAAATAAAAGGAAATCCTTGATGACTTTCTCCAACTATAAACCATAAAGGCAGATGCCATATTCCCCAAATTGATCCTACAATCAAATTAGATTGCCAATAAGTATATTTTTTATCAAGTAATGGTTGTAATATTCCTCTCCAGCCTAATTCTTCATGTCCACCACCAAAAAAAATTAGTTGTATAAAGAATAATGGCATCAGATAAATTGATACTCCGTTTAATT
>NZ_KQ969551.1:342172-348494 GCF_001578945.1 Streptococcus oralis | reverse complement strand
CTAAGGAAGATACAGAAAATAGTATCAAAATTGCTAACATATGATAAATGAAATAAATACTACTATTTTCTATCTTATTAAATAAAAAATGTTTAAATTTTATATTATTACTTTTTAAATAAAAGCCACCTGCAATAGCTGGTCCAAGTGCACCAACTATATGTAATATTCTTCCTATAAATGTCTCTAATCCCAAAATATAAGATTGTGTAAATATGGCAAGAAGCCCCCAAGTTATATAAGTAATTCCAAATGTAAAACAAAGATAATTTTTTAAATTCCTTTTATCAATTTCTGTCATTTTATCTTCCTTATTTTGATTATTCTATGTATAATATTTTTTTCTGCTTCTTAGTTGCTCTCAATTATAACTAACTATATTCTATTACAAAAATGCAAAAGAAGCCTTATAATCAAGGCTTTTCATTATCGCTTTCGATACAAGGTTTTTACGATTTTACGAGCAAAGCTACACACTCGGCGGTTCGCTGTTACCGTATCGTTTCGTCGTATACTCCTTACTCTACGACAGCTATCGCATGGGCAGATCATCTACTTCTACTTCGATGATGCCTCAGCTCGTACAAGCAGTGATACTACCTCAACATGATGCGTTTGTGGAACTCAAAAGGTTCGGGGAGTTCAAAGCTCCAGTGGAGCTTTGAAGCCTCTCGCCCTAAAATGAAAAAGTGAGAGGATTAGCTACGTTTCACTAACAAGCTTACACACTCGACGTGGTGCGTCTGCGGAAATAAATCAACCGGCTGTACTTTCTTCAACTCATATCCTAACTCTTTGTAGAGTTTGATATCACGCGCCATGGTTGCCACATTACATGAAATATAGGCAATGCGGTCTGCTCCTGTTTGAGCGCTTGCTTTGATAAAGCTCTCGGTCAATCCCTTGCGTGGTGGGTCGACAAGAATGGCAGTTGGTTGGATACCTTCCTTGAGCCAGTTCTTCATGGCATTTTCTGCTGTGTCACAGACATAGTGGGCATTTGTAATATTGTTTAATGCAGCATTCTTCTTGCTATTCTCCACTGCTTCTGGAATGACCTCAACACCATAGACTTCCTTAACGTGCTTGGCGACTGATAAACCAATCGTCCCAATACCAGAATAGGCATCAATAACCACATCATCTTCTCTTAACTCCGCAAAGTCAATGGCTGTTTGATAGAGTTTCTCTGCCATTTCAGTATTGACTTGATAAAAGGCTGGGCCAGCGATTTGGAAGTCATTTCCCAACATCTTGTCGGTAATATAGTCTTGACCATAAAGGGTCTTCCACTCCTTACCAAAAATAGCATTGGTGTTCTGGTCGTTGATATTTTGCATAACAGACACAATCTCTGGGAACTGCTTGATAAGTTGTTCAATCAACTGCTCCACTCGGAAAATTTTCGGACGAGTTGTTACTAAAATGACCATGATTTGTCCTGAATAGTGCCCACGTCGCACCACAAGATTCCGAATCAATCCAGACTGTTCCTTTTCATCATAAGATTTCAAATCATAACGACGGAGCAGATCTCGTAGGGCAACTACAACCTGGTCAATGACAGGATCTTGAATAAAGAAATCTTCAAGAGGCATAAGGTCATGCGAATTTTTACGGAAAAAGCCAGTTTCCAAGACACCATTCACTCGACGAACGGGCACCTGTGCCTTATTTCGATACTTGACTGGATTTTCCATACCAAGCGTTTCCGCAACCTCTACATCAGCAATTCCTGCAATCTTGTATAGACTGTCTTTAACTTGCTTTCTTTTAAACTTGAGCTGCTCTGGATAGGCAAGATGCCCCAAATCAGCGATACCTGAGCGTAGATAAGCTAGGTCAAGGTCTTGGTTACGGTGTGGAGAGTAAGTAAGGTATTCTTCAACTTTCCCGTAGCCAATCTTTTTATTGACCTTAAGGACACGCATGAGGATTTTCTCAGTTGGTAGAGCATTTTCTACAAAGAAAACCAAACCATCTACCTTAGCAACGCCAGCACCTTCATGGGTCAAATCAACAATTTCAACTTCTACAATATCATTTTTCTTTAACATATTTTTCACTTTCTATCAGCCGACAAAAAAAGACGGCAACATTTCTGTTACCATCTATTATATCATGAAATGACTTAAGCACCAAAACTCTTGAAGAAGTTGACAATGGCTTGCCACAAGGAGCTAAAGAAATTGCCCCCGTCTTCTAGCGCTTTATTAGCATCAAAGTTGAGGTTGATATTTTTAAAGCTATCTCCAGCTTGGGAGACAATGCTTTCCTTGAGGTCATTTAGGGTTTTAGTGAAATCAGCATTATTCAAGATGTCACTCTTTGAGAGATTGAGTGCAAAATTGATGATGATATTGACCTGGTTTCCTGTTATAACCTGATCGAGTTTGTAGTTTTTTAGCGTGTCTTCAACGATTTTGCGGACATCTTCTTCTGTCAGATTCCCTTTGGCTTCTTTTGCCTTTGCGATTCCTGCCTTGATATCTGCCAAAGCGACATTGAGTTTATCGGCATCGTAGCCTGATTTGTCCTTGTTTTCAGCATTAATATCGGATAAGGCTTTTAGCTCCTCTTGAGCCAAGTCTTTATTGGCTTGCGGTACTTTAGCACCATTAGCCTCCAACGAGTAGTAAATCCCTGCTAGAGCGCTCTCTCCTGTAACTGGAATGGGTGCTGCAACGGTGATTTTGGCATGCTCCACTCCCAGCGTCACTGCTGCGTTACGGTACATATCCTGCGTCACCTTGGTGATATTTTCAGGCGTTTCAATCTTTACTTCTAGAGGCGACTTATCACCTAGCTTTTGAATCTTGGCTGATGAATAGAGCTGTAGACTAGCATCATTAGCCACATTCATGATTTTCGAATAGATATTAGGTGTCATAGTTTTGATATCTTTGGTGTCTTTTGATGCGTCATAGCCAAGTTTGCTAAGGGTTTGATTTTTCTGGTCTTCAGATAGAGAAGAACCTAGGACATATTCTGGTTGTACATAGGTTTCATCGATTACTTTTTGAACATCGGTTGCTGCGTGGACGCTCGTCATAGCTGTTGCGACCCACAATACTGCAGCACTTGTTAGAAAGAATTTCTTTCTCATGGGATACTCCCTCCTTTACCTTTCTAGGGTAATAAAACAATCTTAAAGAAAACTTATAGTGAAAAAACACCTGGTAAAACCAGATGTTTAGAAGAAATTAAAGAATTTCATGATATAAAGGTTAAAGCGAACCTGTCTCGAGTAGTAATAATTTCCACCATTTACATAGAGTTCGGCTCCGTGAAAGATAGAAATGGGGTTGATATAGGTGTAGGTCTTTCCAGTGGTATTACCAAGGATTGGGGCGACCGTTTCTTGGGAGTAACGCTTAGCTAGTGCCAAATTATTTTCCTTCCCGTTTTTAGCAATGAAATCAATATAGGCAGGGCCAAAATTATAGGCTTGAACAGCTGTCCAAACATCAACACCCTTTTCCTGAGCTAGGTAGAGATTATCAGTCAATGTCTGAATCCCCTGACGAATGCTCGTCACATTGTCATTGATAGTATTTGTAGTACCGCTAGCAGACTCGCTAGACTGCATGACATCGCCTTCTTTTCCCTTCGTTTCAGTATAAATCATGGCGAGCACCAACTCTTCATTGGCTGGAGTATCTCTTTCGCTGAGTATTTCTCGTACCATGGGTTGGTAGGTCATGACTTGTTTAACATCCTGATGGATATGATAAGCTTTGTATCCTGCGAAAAGGAAGACTGCTAGCACTAGCACTCTTCGTAGTAATTTAAACATTATTTACTTTGAATATCCTCGATATTTTTGATTAAGATAGAATAAGTTCCATTATCGTTTTGGATAAACTCGACCGATTCTGCGTCTTGGTAAACATTATTTGGAACGATGAGTTCGATTCCGTTTGACAAGGAAAGTTTTTGATTTTCAAATTTCTTGAGCTGACGACTGGCATCAATTTCATCGAACTGAACTGGTTCTGGTACGGCTTCCTTGACTTGGTCGATAAAGCTCAAACGAGCTGTCAAATTGTTGTCAAAAAGGTCATTAGCCAATTTCTCAGGAGACAGTTCATTGCTTTCTTCCAAATTATTGAAAATCGCTGATTTGACCTTGGATTGAAATTGAAAATCATCCGTGTTAAAGGACTCTGCAATTCTCTGAGCCGTTTTTTCCAGCTCCTTGATGGATTTCTTTGGTGAAATCTTAGGGGCAACAGCTAGGAGATTATCTGAAAAATAATTCAAGAAAGTCCCGTTGTACTTGATACGTTTCTCGATGAGATGGTACTTGCGACTTTGAAGATTGACCACCAAGGCCTCATCAGCTCCCGTTCCAAATCCAGGCAGGTTATTCTGAGTCAGCTTGATTGGATTGTCACCCTCTCCACCGAGATGGGTCAAGGTCTCACGCAAGGCAATTCGCAAGAAAGCGAAATGTTCAACGCCTTCTTTAGAAAACTGAACAAAAACCAAGTCATTGGTCTTTAGATTTTCAGAAATGCTGAACTCCTCTTTCCAGAGATTAGCCAGTGTTACTGATGTCTCCAACAAATCGTCCGTGATGTGATTGAAGAAGGGATTTTCTTCTTCGAAAATCCCAGTCTTGGCTTCATCTGAATACACGCGTTCAATTTTTTTACGCAGATATTCTTCGATTTTTGGAGTGATATTGAGAAACTTATCCGCTAGAAACAGCTCGGTATCATCTGGGCTGAACTGATGGATAATAGCTTTCTTAATATAAATGTCCATAAAAGTATTAGTCCTCGTATAGTGGGAAGGCATCTGTCAACGCTTTGACTTCACTTCTCACTTCTTCTGAAACAGCTTCATTTCCTGCATTTTTAAGGGTTTTAATGATGAGTTCAGCCACTTTGCGGCTTTCTTCTTCACCAAATCCACGTGCAGTGATGGCTGCAGATCCGATACGAATCCCACTTGTCTTGAATGGTGACAATGTTTCGTATGGGATTGAGTTTTTATTTAGGGTAATATTAACCTCATCCAGCAAATTTTGAGCAACTTTTCCGTTTTCTACAACCTTAGTGACATCAACAAGGAAGAGGTGGTTTTCAGTCCCACCAGAAATGATACGGAAATCAGGGTCTTGCAAGAAAACTTCAACCATAGCTTTGCTGTTTTTGATGACATTAGCAGCATATTCCTTGAAAGCTGGGTCCAAAACCTCTTTGAATGAAACAGCCTTAGCAGCCACAACATGCTCCAAAGGACCACCTTGAATACCAGGGAAAATAGCCGAGTTGATTTTCTTAGCTAGATCCTCATCATTTGTCAAGATCAAGCCACCACGAGGTCCACGAAGGGTTTTGTGGGTCGTTGTTGTAGTGATATGAGCGTATGGTACTGGGCTTGGGTGAAGTCCAGCTGCCACCAAACCAGCGATATGGGCCATATCGACCATGAGTTTAGCCCCAACAGCATCTGCGATTTCACGGAATTTAGAGAAATCAATAATGTGAGAATAGGCTGAAGCACCAGCTACGATTAGTTTTGGTTTTACTTCTTGGGCTTGTTTCAAGATCGCATCAAAGTCCAAGAGTTCCGTTTCAGGATCCACACTGTAAGAAACAAAGTTGTAGGTTTGACCAGAGAAGCTAACTGGAGCTCCGTGGGTCAAGTGTCCACCTGCTGCCAAATCCATTCCCATAACGGTATCACCTGGCTCAATCAAGGCCATGTAAGCCGCACAGTTGGCTTGGCTTCCTGAGTGAGGTTGAACATTGGCAAATTTAGCACCGAAAATTTCTTTTGCGCGTTCAATAGCTAGAGTTTCTACCACGTCTACTACATCAGTTCCACCATAATAACGGCGTCCTGGGTAACCCTCGGCATATTTATTCGTCAAGATAGACCCTTGAGCAGCCATTACAGCCTTGGAAACCACGTTTTCCGAAGCAATCAACTCAATGTTGTTTTGTTGGCGTTCTTCTTCTTTGGCAATAGCATTCCAGAGATCAGCATCGTATGCTTTAAAATCGTCTTTGTCAAAAATCATAGGTCTTCTCCTTTATAGTGTGACTGGTCCTTTAGTTTAAGAAAATATACTAAAAGATGCGAATAAACCGTTTCTGCACTTTATCACAAGTATAACCAACTTTTTCATAAAATGCATGAGCTCCCAGACGATGATCAGCAGAGTTTAAGCGGATAAACCCATAACCCCGTCTTTTTGCTTCTTGATCCAACCCTTGCAGTAAGCTTTTACCAATACCTTGCCCTTGTGCTTGAGGCGAAACCGCTAAGCCTAAGATATTAAAACCTGCTTTGGAATAGAGAGATTCAT
>NZ_KQ969551.1:333821-342142 GCF_001578945.1 Streptococcus oralis | reverse complement strand
CATCCTCATAACCAAGTAGGAAATGATGGGAATCCTGAGATAATCTAGCTAGTTGACTAGCTGTGTCCTCTGGACTAAAAGAATAGCCCAAAGCCTCTTGGTTAATCTCACATATAGCATTCACATCTGTTTCTTGCAAATCTCTTAGCATCTCATTCCTCCTCAAAAGAAATCTCTGGCAACCGAGCAAGAATATCTTCTCGCTTAATCGCCCCCTGGCGTAAGATTTTCACCTTGTCTCCAGACAAATCCAAAATAGTCGAATCCTGTCCAGTTAGAAAAGCGTCGTCCTCCAGACCCAGAACCTCTTGATCAAAATCCTCTAGAATTTGAGCAAAGGTCACTCCACTCGCCTGACCCGAGATATTGGCAGACGGCCCAATCAAGGGTCCTGTCTCTCGAATCAAATCAAGTGTAATGGGGTGATTCGGCATCCGAAATCCCACCGTTGAAAGACCAGAATTGACCCAATAGGGAACTCGGTCATTGGCTTCGAGGATAATGGTCAAGGGACCTGGTAAAAGGCTCTCCACAAGCTTTTTTAGATAAGTTGGCTGATTCTTAGAAAAGTGCAAGATGTCCTCTAGAGAAGCGACATTAAGATTGAGTGCCTTATCTCTAGGACGACGTTTGAGTTGGTAAACATGGTCGACAGCTTTTTCGTCTAAGGCCTTAGCAAAGAGACCATAAACTGTCTCTGTAGGCAAAACAACAGCTCCGCCCTTTTCCAACTCTTGTCTAATCCTGTCCATCATCAACTACAACCATCCTATCTTGACCAAATTGGTCCTTGAGTGTTCGTACCCGTTTTTCAGGAAGATGTTTCCTAAAAAGCGCAGGAACACTTTGACCTTGCTTGTATCCAATTTCAAGGTAAATCTTACCACCATCTGTGAGATAGTCTTTTGCATCTTCCGCAATTCTGCGGTAAATAGCTAGGCCATCCTCATCTGCAAAGAGAGCTAGATGAGGCTCCGAATGCAAAACATTCAAACCAACCTCTGACTCATCTTCACGAGAGATATAGGGTGGATTGGATACAATTATATCATATTTTTCAGAAATTTCTGCAAAACAATCAGATTTTTTAAAAAATATATTAAGATTTTGATTTTTAGCATTCTCTGATGCAAGCTCTAAGGCGTCTTGGGAAATATCTGCTGCTGTTACTGACCAATCTGGTCTGTTTTTAGCTAATCCAAGAGCTATGGCGCCACTTCCAGTCCCAATATCTAGGCTCTTAAGATTTTCCTCAGGATTTTCGGCCAAGATAAGCTCCACCAACTCTTCTGTCTCTGGACGAGGAATCAAAACCCGCTCATCCACTTTTAACTGCATTCCAAAGAAATCTGCCTGTCCGATGATATACTGAGCTGGTTTATGAGTTGCTAACTGCTGGTAAATTTCTTCTACAAATTGTTTTTCTTCCTCTGTTACCTCTTGCTGGAGGGCCAAGACAAAGTCTGTAAAAGAGAGATTTTTTAAGCTACGATAGACAAAAGAGAGGCTTTCTGCTTCCTCTCCTTGTCTAATCAACTTTTCTTCAAAATCTGAAAATAATTGAGCTAATTTCATTATTTGTTTAATTCTTCTAGTTTTTGTGTTTGATCATAGAGAACCAAGGCATCGACTACTTCATCCAATTTACCAGCCAAAATGGTATCTAGTTTTTGGAGGGTCAAGCCAATACGGTGGTCTGTAACACGGTTTTGTGGGAAGTTATAAGTACGGATCCGTTCTGAACGGTCACCAGTACCGATAGTAGACTTACGTTCGGCGTCTTGTTCATCTTGAGCAATTTGAGCAAAGTGGTCAGCAACACGCGCACGAATGATTTTCATGGCTTTCTCACGGTTTTTCTGCTGGGTACGTTCTTCCTGCATCTCAACCTTGATATTGGTTGGCAAGTGAACGATACGAACGGCAGTCGCAACCTTATTGACGTTCTGACCACCAGCACCAGATGCGTGGTAGATGTCAACACGAAGGTCTTTTGGATCAATATCGTATTCTACTTCTTCCACTTCCGGCATGACAAGGACTGTCGCTGTCGAAGTATGGACACGACCTTGACTCTCTGTCACAGGAACTCGTTGTACCCGGTGGGCACCAGACTCATACTTGAGTTTGGAGTAGACCGACTGACCTGAAACCATGGCTACTACTTCTTTGAATCCTCCTACTCCATTCATAGAGGCTTCCATGACTTCAAAGCGCCAGCCTTGGGCGTTCCGCATACTTTTGGTACATAGTTAGCAAATCTCCAGCGAAAAGTGCTGCTTCATCTCCACCAGCTGCTCCACGGATTTCAAGGATGATGTTCTTGTCATCGTTTGGATCCTTTGGAAGGAGCAAGATTTTTAGTTTTTCTTCGTATTCTTCTTTTTCAGCCTTGGCATCTTTCAGTTCTTGCTTGGCCATTTCTTCCAAGTCCGCATCTCCACCAGACTCTTTAATCATCTCTTCGGCGTCGACGATGTTTTGAAGGACTTGTTTGTACTCACGGTAGGCTGTTACTGTATCACGAGTAGAAGCCTCTTCTTTCGAAAGCTCCATGAAACGCTTGGTGTCAGAAACGACATCAGGGTCACTCAGCAATTCTCCTAATTCTTCATAACGGTCTTCTACAGCTTGTAGTTGATCATAGATGTTCATTTTTTCTCCTTATTTCTCAATTGTTAAATCATAGATTGCTACTACTTCGTTCTCGGATATTTCCCCAGTTTCTTTGAATCCATAACTGAGGTAACAAGATCTTGCATGTTCGTTTTCTGGTTCATAAGACAACCAAAGTTTATTGCTTAAACCTGCTGGCGCTGTCCGAACATAGGCCAGCACTTTATCCATAATTGGTTTAAAATATCCTTGATTTTGAAAATCCTTATCAATCATAAAACGAAATAGTAAATAATTTCCACTACTAATTCCAATCTTTTTATCATAAGCTATCATCACAAAACCTATAATTGCATCATTATCATAAACTGCCAATGGTGCTACAAAATCTCCATTTTTAATGTAGACATATGCTTCAGCCAAACTAATTGCGTTGGTTGCAATGAATTGTTTTTGATATTCCTTGACATCCAAATTCAAAACATCAAAATAATTTCCCATTGTAACATCTCTTAGTTCAATTGTCATAGTTTTGCTCCTTATTAGATGCTATCATTGGCGCAAAATAATGTTTTCGGCAGACCGAGATATAGGTTTCATTTCCACCGATCTGAATTTGTTCGCCATCATAGACTGGCACACCATCCTGCGTACGCAACACCATGGTCGCCTTTTTCTTACAGTACTGACAGATCGTCTTGATTTCTTCGATCTTGTCTGCTAAGAGCAAGAGGTATTTTGAACCTTCGAACAATTCATTGCGAAAGTCATTCTTCAAACCAAAAGCCATGACAGGTATGTCTAGCTCGTCCACAACACGAGCTAGGTCGTAAACGTGGTGACGCTTGAGAAACTGGGCCTCATCAACCAACACACAGTATGGTTTCTCAGGTAAGTCTCGGATATAACCGAAGATATCTGTCGTTTCCTCAATCGCAATGGCTGGGCGTTTCATGCCGATTCGACTCGACACATAGCCAACACCGTCACGCGTATCTAGAGCAGAGGTCATAATCACAACTCCCTTTCCTTGCTCCTCGTAGTTATAGGCCACCTTGAGAATCTCAATCGTCTTACCAGAGTTCATGGTCCCATAACGATAATACAACTGTGCCATGCTATTATTTCACGTCCATTTCTAAATTTTTGCTACATTCTAGTATATCATAATTTTCTGAAGCTTTAAACGGCAAAATGTGGTAAAATAGAAGAAATCAAAAACTAGTGGAGGAAGCTATTATGCCATTTGTACGCATCGATTTATTTGAAGGACGCACACTCGAGCAAAAGAAAGCTCTTGCTAAGGAAGTAACGGAAGCTGTTGTCCGTAACACTGGAGCACCTCAATCAGCCGTTCATGTCATCATCAACGATATGCCAGAAGGAACTTACTTCCCACAAGGGGAAATGCGCACCAAATAATCTAGCTTAAGCAGAATTGCTTAAGCTTTTTCAATCTCCAAGTAGCATCCATTGAAGAAATAGTCTAATTTTGTTACAATTTGAAGAGATGCTTGGATACATATCCAAAGAAAAGAAATACAAAAGGAATTAGTATGATTACACGTGAATTTGATACCATCGCTGCGATCTCTACTCCACTAGGTGAAGGAGCCATTGGTATTGTCCGCCTGAGCGGAACTGACAGTTTTGCCATTGCGCAAAAGATTTTCAAAGGAAAAGACTTGAGAAAGGTTGCTAGCCATACCCTCAACTACGGTCACATTGTTGACCCGCAGACAGGGAAGGTCATGGATGAGGTTATGGTCGGAGCCATGCGGTCTCCCAAAACCTTCACTCGTGAAGACATTATTGAGATTAATACCCACGGCGGGATTGCGGTGACCAATGAAATTCTCCAGCTAGCTATCCGTGAAGGAGCTCGATTGGCTGAACCGGGTGAATTTACCAAGCGGGCCTTTCTCAACGGTCGGGTGGACTTGACCCAGGCTGAGGCGGTGATGGACATCATCCGTGCCAAGACAGACAAGGCTATGAATATCGCAGTCAAGCAACTAGATGGTTCCCTTTCTGATCTTATCAATAATACTCGCCAAGAAATCCTCAATACGCTTGCCCAAGTAGAGGTCAATATCGACTATCCTGAGTATGATGATGTTGAAGAAGCCACTACTACAGTCGTCCGTGAGAAAACTATGGAGTTTGAGCAATTGCTAACCAATCTACTTAGGACAGCCCGCCGCGGGAAAATCCTCCGTGAAGGAATTTCAACCGCTATTATCGGCCGCCCCAATGTTGGAAAATCCAGCCTTCTCAATAATCTTCTGCGCGAAGACAAGGCTATCGTAACGGATATTGCAGGAACTACGCGAGATGTCATCGAAGAATACGTCAATATTAACGGGGTTCCTCTTAAATTGATTGATACAGCTGGTATTCGAGAAACAGATGATATCGTTGAACAAATCGGTGTGGAGCGTTCAAAGAAAGCTCTCAAAGAAGCTGACCTCGTACTCCTGGTCTTAAATGCCAGCGAACCCTTGACAGCTCAAGACCGTCAATTACTTGAAATCAGCCAAGAAACAAATCGCATTATTCTGCTTAATAAAACTGACCTACCTGAAGCGATTGAAACTTCTGAACTACCAGAAGATGTCATCCGTATTTCAGTCCTTAAAAATCAAAACATCGATAAGATTGAAGAGCGCATCAACAACCTCTTCTTTGAAAACGCAGGTCTGGTTGAGCAAGATGCTACTTACTTGTCTAACGCCCGCCATATCTCCTTGATTGAAAAGGCAGTCGAAAGCCTGCAAGCTGTCAACCAAGGATTGGAACTGGGCATGCCTGTTGATTTGCTTCAAGTAGACTTGACTCGCACTTGGGAAATTCTCGGAGAAATCACTGGTGATGCAGCTCCTGATGAGCTCATCACTCAACTCTTTAGTCAATTCTGTTTAGGAAAATAAAAAAATCCATGATTCTTCATTCGGTCATGGATTTTTTGTCTTTATTAGTAATCTGGTCTAAGGACTCCTGTTACAGTTGCCTTAGTCGCTTCGTAGTCGCCATCTACGACAACTTTGATAATGCGTTTGGCATCTTCTTCTGGTGTTGGAACTAGAGGTAATCGAGTTGGTCCAGCTTCAAATCCCATATAGTTAAGAACAGCCTTAACTGGAGCAGGACTTGGATAAGAGAAGAGGGCATTGACTTTGGGAATAAATTTCCGTTGAATAGCTGCTGCCTTTTGAATATCGCTTTCCGCAATGGCAGTAAACATCTCGTGCATCTCATCGCCATTTGTATGAGACGCAACCGAAATCACTCCGTCAGCCCCCAAGTTCATAGCGTGAAAGGCATCTCCGTCCTCACCTGTATAAATCAAAAACTCTTCTGGTTTGTGCTCAATCAGATAGGCCATATTAGCCAGACTGGTACACTCTTTAACACCGATAATATTGGGATGTTCAGCCAAACGAAGCATAGTTTCAGGGGTTAACTCAACCACAACCCGACCTGGGATATTGTAGAGAATGATTGGAAGATCAGAAGCATCTGCAATGGCTTTAAAATGCTGATACAAGCCTTCTTGAGATGGTTTATTGTAGTAAGGAACAATGGCTAAACCAGCAGCAAAACCACCAAAGTCCGCTACTTCCTTGACAAACTCAATGGAATCCCGTGTATCATTGGTTCCGACCCCTGCAATCAGAGGAACACGGCCTGCTACAACCTTTTGAACAGCAGCAAAAATTTCCAATTCCTCATCATGGGTCAAGGTCGGACTTTCAGCAGTTGTTCCAGCTAGCAAAATGCCGTCTGTATGATGGGCCAATAAATGCTCAATCAAGGCAGGAATAGCCTCGAAGTTAATGGACCCATCTTCATGAAACGGGGTGATAAAGGCAGTAATCATTTTACAGTTTTTCAAATCCTGATAAGACATGGTGATGCTCTCCTTCTAGTTTATTTTGGATACAAAAAGGTGCTGAGATACCTCTCAGCACCTAAAGTTTGCTTATTTTAATTCAAATTTTAATGTGGCAGTTGGGCGAACCAATCCACGCTCATGAAGCGTTTCTGCGATCTGTACAGAGTTCCAAGCTGCACCTTTAAGGAGGTTATCTGAAACAACCCACATGTGGATTCCTTTTTCCGCATCCAAGTCCTTGCGGATACGTCCAACAAAAGTATCCCGTGAACCAACTGCATTGATAGCTTGAGGATAGATTTGATGCGCTACGTCATCCTCAAGAACGGCACCTGGGAAAGCTGCAATGGCTGCTTTAACTTCTTCAATCGGAGCCACTTCTTTTGTTTCGATGTAAACTGACTCTGAGTGGGCTGACAAGACTGGAATACGGACACAGGTTGCTGAAACGGCAATGCTGTCATCTTCCATGATTTTCTTCGTTTCCTTAGTCATCTTCATCTCTTCGTAGGTGTAATCGTTGTCTGTAAAGACGTCGATTTGTGGAAGAGCGTTAAAGGCGATTGGATAATGTTTCTTGTCACCGCCTGAAGGCAAGATTTCCGCATGCAAATCACGTGGATTCACACCATCATTCAACACTTCACGAAGTTCACGTTGTGTTTCAAGAATCGCTCCCATACCAGCACCTGAAACTGCTTGGTAAGTTGAAACGATGATACGGTTCAAGCCCCATTTTTGACGGACAGGCTCAAGCGCTACCATCATTTGGATTGTAGAACAGTTAGGGCAGGCAATAATCCCGTTGTGGGCATCAAGAGCATGGGCATTCACCTCAGGTACCACCAAGGGAACATCCGGATTTTGGCGGAAATAAGAAGTGTTATCCACCACTACCGCTCCGGCTTGAACTGCGTATGGTGCATACTTAGCTGAGGTCGATCCACCTGCTGAAAAGAGTGCAATATCAACACCCTCAAAGGCTGTCTCAGTCGTTTCCTCAATGGTAATGTCTTGACTTTTAAATTTCAAGGTCTTGCCTGCTGAACGCGCAGAAGCAAGGTAACGAATTTTTTCAATTGGAAGAGTTGATTCTTCCAACATGTTAATCATTTGAGCACCCACAGCACCAGTGGCACCAACAACAGCAACTGTATATCCCATAAATAACCTCTTTCGGAATTTTCTAAAAATTTCTATAATAGATGTATTATACTACTTTTTCAAGAAATTGAAAAGTATTTTTGTACATGCTTTTGAAAATAAAAAAGTCTCTGGCACAAAACCAGAGACTAAGAGGCATCTTCATGTGATGAGCAGGTTCACACAACTCATCAAGGTCCGCTCCTGCGTTATGACCTCCTTATGCTCAATAGTAGTCCGAAGACTACCTATCGACTCATCGCAACTACTATTCTACTAGATAGAGTCACTTTTGTCAACAGCCAAAACGCTTTAACTTCATTTATACAGATAGATAAGAAAAACCTTGGTCTCCCAAGGTCATTTTACTTCTATCATGCTAATTGCCGGGATCGAACCGGCGACCTCATCCTTACCATGGATGCGCTCTGCCTACTGAGCTAAATCAGCCTACCTAAAAAGTATACTATAGTTCGCTCGGCTTGTCAAGCGCTCTCTCTTAATTTTATGAATAGAAAAAGCTAGATTTAGCAAGAATCTAGCTTATAAACTTCTTATCTTGTAAGGTCGATTCGCTGTCCCAGTTTATTGATCAAAATCGCACCTACGACAAGTGATGCAAACTCACCAATTCCAGTAGAGAACCATGTGAAGAAGAAGGGAGCTT
>NZ_KQ969551.1:329949-333801 GCF_001578945.1 Streptococcus oralis | reverse complement strand
AAGAAGGGAGCTTCTGTCAAGATATGAAGTTCAGCTGCAATGGTAATCATTGAGATGGAGAAGAGGATTGAAAAGAAGAAATGATCTTTTCGAATCAATCCGTTAAAGAGGTAATCTTTGCTGTATTTTGCAAAAAGCCATACACCTAGACTTAGGAAAACTAGGGTAGAACCTCCACCGACAAAGACATCTATTAGACCAAAGCTAAAGAAATTAGCAATCATACATCCAATCGTCACACCGATGATATATTTAGGGTTATAAAATGCCAAGAAATTCATCATCTCTGAAATACGGAACTGGTAGGCGCCGTAGCTAATGGCATTCAACGGTGGCGTAATGGTCAAAACCACATAGATAGCAGCAACAATAGCGATGTCTGCCATATCACGAACAGTTAATTTTTTCATGTTTTCTCCTTTGGCGGTTTCCCGCGTAAAATATGCTTGGTGAAAGAAGCTAAGCACCAAGGGTTGATTGAATCAACCTTACCAGTATAGCACAATATATGACTTTATGCTATACTAAAATCATGAAAAATCAAATAAAAGCTTTCTTTGATAATGAAATCCTATCCTACTTATTTTTCGGTGGTGCTACTACTCTGATCTCGATTTTATCACGTTTATTTATCTACCATATCAGCCATCAGGAAATCCTAGCAACCGTACTCGCAAATATCATTGGGATTTTCTTTGCCTTTATTACAAATGACACCATCGTCTTTAAACAAAAGAGAAAGAATTGGCCGACTCGTCTGGCTAAGTTTTTCTTAGCTCGCCTCTCTACTCTTGGTCTTGACGTTCTTTTAACTTATATCTTTGTTACATCTTATCCCGATATTATTGGGCAATTTGTCAACAATCAACTAGATCAGGTCAATATCATTGAAACGCTAATTGCGCAGGTTTTGATTATCATTCTTAACTATATTTTTAATAAAGTATACGTTTTTTATAAATGAAATGGATGTCATTAAGCATTAAGGTTGCAATATTTAGGTATTTCAGGTACAATTAAGATTAGTTTTTGAAAGGAAATTATGAAAATGTTAAAAGATCTTAAAGAATTTTTGCTTCGTGGCAATGTCGTTGACCTCGCTGTCGGTGTGATCATCGCCTCTGCTTTTGGTGCTATCGTAACTTCACTCGTTAACGATATCATCACTCCACTTATCTTAAACCCAGCTTTGAAAGCGGCGAACGTTGAACGCATCGCTGAACTTTCATGGAATGGTGTTGGATATGGTAGCTTCTTGAGTGCTGTTATCAATTTCTTAGTAATTGGTACTGTACTTTTCTTCGTTATCAAGGCTGTTGAAAAAGCTCAAAGTCTTACAAAGAAAGAAGAACCAACTGAAGATACACCTGCTGCTCCAACCGAACTTGAAGTTCTTCAAGAAATCAAAGCCCTTCTTGAGAAGAAATAAGACAGAAAAAGGATCTAGCTTAAAGCTAAATCCTTTTTTCTTTACTCTTTTGGTAACTTCCCAGCCTTTTCGAGCATTTTCTTAATCAAGTAAGGCATCTTCACATTTTCACGGCCTTTTTTCTCAATAAGTTTTTTGACAAATTCTGGCATCTGAAGGTCGTCTGTCTCCTCCATAATATCCTTAGTGGTTGCTGACGGAGCTAGCTCATCAAAGGTTTCTTCTTCTGGGAGAAATTCCTTAAATTCTTTTTGTTCATTGGCTCTTACAGTATCAACTAAAGCATCAATTAAACGAGAGTCTGTGTTTGGCATAGGTGGACGATGGTAGGTTACACCTAATTCTTGACATAATTCATAACATTCTACATCGTTATCAAAAAGAACTTCGATATGTTCACTGATAAAGCTAATTGGTACAAAAATATAATGCTCTGGATGTTGCTTTTGTTCTCGCAAATATTCTAAGACATCTGGCTTGATCCAAGGGATTCCAATATCACTCTCGCTCTGCCAAGTATTGGTATACTGATCTGCTGTTAGACTGAGTTGCTCTGCTATCAACTTGCTATTATCAAAAATCTGATCGATATAAGGATCTCCAAAGTCCAAGGCAAAAATTGGAACACTATGGGCTGAGAAGATTACCTTAAAGGACTCTTCTCCCACATCGTTTCGTAAAATTTTGCTAATCTCATCTGTCCAAAAGTTCAGCAAAGATTGCTGTTGATACCAATCCTTAATGACTAAAAACCGGATTTGCTGACTTTCCAGAAACTTCTCATACCCCATGACTGAGTAAAAGGAATAATGTGGTTCTAAAATCAAACAAATACACTCTTCAACGCCATCAGCTTCCATCTGTTTGATTACATCAGGAATAAAGGGACGAGAAAATTTGTTAGCAAAGTAGATACTGTACTCCTCTCCTAATCGCTCCTTGACTAAGGCAACCTCTTCATGGGTGATCCGTTGTAGTGGCGTACCACCAATACGAGCATAGTTGTCATAGAGAGTCTGAATCTCGTGATCATGCGGTCGTACGCCACGACGAATGTTGGTAAAAAAATCCGCCACACTCTCAAAGGTAATCTCTTCTGGCGAACCGAACGTCATCATTAAAATCGCTTTTTTCATTGATATGTCCTTGTGATATTTTTTTCAATTACCATTGTACCATGAAAGATATAATAAATAAACGTTTTCATTTATTTTATTTACTCATCTTTGTCTTTCTCCCCACTCTATGATACAATGAAAAAAATAATATTGAAGGAGTTTTTATGACTTATCCCAACTTACTGGATCGTTTTTTGACCTATGTCAAAGTAAACACCCGCTCTGACGAGCACTCTACTACTACTCCAAGTACGCAAAGTCAGGTAGACTTCGCGACCAATGTCCTCATCCCTGAGATGAAACGTGTCGGTCTGCAAAATGTCTACTACCTACCAAACGGTTTTGCCATTGGAACTTTACCCGCTAACGACCCTGCCTTGACTCGCAAGATTGGTTTCATCTCTCACATGGATACCGCTGACTTTAATGCCGAAGGTGTCAATCCCCAAGTCATCGAAAACTACGATGGTGGGGTCATTTCACTAGGCGACTCTGGTTTTAGCCTTGATCCAGCCGACTTTGCTAACCTTGCTAACTACAAAGGGCAAACTCTGGTCACGACAGACGGCACTACCCTTCTAGGTGCCGATGACAAGTCTGGTATTGCTGAGATCATGACAGCCATCGAATACTTAACTGCTCATCCTGAAATCAAACATTGCGAGATCCGAGTCGGCTTTGGCCCAGATGAGGAGATTGGCGTCGGTGCTAATAAATTTGATGTAGAAGATTTTGATGTAGACTTTGCCTATACTGTGGATGGTGGACCACTGGGTGAACTTCAGTACGAAACCTTCTCAGCAGCTGGGGCTGAGCTACATTTCCAAGGACGCAATGTTCACCCAGGTACAGCCAAAGGACAAATGGTCAATGCTCTTCAGCTAGCCATTGATTTTCATAATCAACTTCCAGAGAATGACCGACCTGAACTGACAGATGGTTACCAAGGTTTCTATCATCTCATGGATGTGTCAGGTAGTGTCGAGGAGGCGCGTGCAAGCTACATCATCCGTGACTTTGAAAAGGATGTCTTTGAAGCCCGTAAAGCATCTATGCAAGTCATCGCTGATAAGATGAATCAAGAGCTTGGGAACAATCGCGTGACCTTAACTCTGACAGACCAGTACTACAATATGAAGGAAGTCATTGAGAAAGACATGACGCCTGTTAACA
This sequence comes from Streptococcus oralis, assembly GCF_001578945.1. Taxonomy (GTDB): domain Bacteria; phylum Bacillota; class Bacilli; order Lactobacillales; family Streptococcaceae; genus Streptococcus; species Streptococcus oralis_Q. The sequence continues at coordinate 330,081 of NZ_KQ969551.1, read as the reverse complement.
TTGCTAAGGCTGTTATGGAAGATTTAGGGATCACGCCAATTATCGAACCGATTCGTGGTGGAACAGATGGGTCTAAGATTTCCTTTATGGGAATTCCAACTCCAAATATCTTTGCTGGTGGCGAAAACATGC
>NZ_KQ969551.1:325804-329769 GCF_001578945.1 Streptococcus oralis | reverse complement strand
GGAAAAGGCAGTTGATACCATTATCGGAATCGTTTCATACAAAGACTAGAAAAGCTAGATACAAACGAAATCATGGAGATTTTTAGTCAATAATTCCATAACAAAAGGCACCCTATTAAGTGTTCAAAAATCTTGATAGGATGCCTTTTTTAGGTATTTAAAATTTTTGGAGGTTCTTTTGCATTATGCGCTTGGTTGAGTTGTGGTTTCTGTCTTTTCTTTTTCTTCTATTGTAGAAACAGGAGCCCCTTTCAAAAGAGTGAGTAGTTTTTCAGCCTCTTCCATGATTTGGTTATTGTTCATTGTTCCGAGCAATAGGCTGTTTTTAAGACCGAGCAAGGTTTCTTCTGCATTGGCTTTTAGACTTGCATCACTCAGTTCTGATAGGAGTTGCTCTGCTTCCGTGAGTTTGGCAGTTACTTTTTCCGTTTCAACTTGTGGTTCCTCCGGCTCTGCTGGTGTTTCCTCTTCTTCCTCATCCCTTGGCTCTTCACCCGGAGCAAAGTTTTGATCTCTAGTTGGTTTACCTTGGACATGATCGCTCGCATTTCCCCAACCATCATTTGAAGTTGGGCGATCATCTGGATGTTCGACATAGTACTTGATAGTCGCAAAGAGATCCTCTAGAGTATAGCCATTTGGTGCCTTGTAGGAGTGATCGTCAAACCAAGCAAACTTGATATTGTGGTAGTGATCCTTATGAGGAATGATGAGATTGCCATTTTTAACCGCTACCGTATGCTCAACATTATATGGCAAGCGAACGAGTGGGATACGTTTTTCTCCTGTCACACGATTGTAGATAGCTTCTGCACTTTCTCCTTCTGGATTTGCCTGAGCTGCAGCATCTGCAGATGGTGGGAGGATTCCCTTTTCCTTGGTATAAGCTGCCGCTTCCGCCTTTTCCTTGGCAGAAAGACTATCCTTACCAATCCAGTGACTGTGTCCCATATGCGGTGTCACATAGGCATCTCCCTCATCACTGATAATGTCACGAGCATCAAAGATATAACCATCTGAGGTTGTATACTTATCTGCTAACTGAGCCATACGTACTTCCTCTTCGCTGTATTCGATTTGTGCATTTGGCTTGCCAAGGCGTTCTGGGTGTAGAACTGGTGCTAGAAAAGCAAGGACATCATCTACCAACTGCACCTTATCACTTGATTCATCATTGAGACGGGCAAGAAGCTGATCCAAGGCTTGGAAGTCCGTCAAACGTCCCTTGTTTTCAAGTAGTTTTTGGTGACTTTCTTCCAAAAGATTGTAGACTTTATTATAAAATTCTTGATCTCTTGGAGATACACCTTCTTTTTTAGCTGGCAATTCATGGCTCAGATTTTCTTGAGTTGCTAGTTTTTTATCAAGTGCTGCTACAGTTTCGGTTGTCAAATCTTTGGCAAGAACATAGCGAGTTCCTTCTTTGTTCTCTACCACATAACCATCTCCAACCTTTCGAATAACTGTCTGAACCAGTTGTTCCTCTACTGGATTGATAGGTGTTGGCATCGGTTGAGGTGTTAGGTTTGGAACTGGCTGAGGATGTGGACTAGGAAGTGGGGTTAGAGGACGCTCTCCTGGAACAACTGGAGCTTGTTCCCCTTTCAAAGGAATCAAGCGGGAGATTCTTTCTTCCAAGGCAGACATTTGCGAGTACATGATAAAGTGGTAATGATCGCCATGCGGTACTGCAACTCCCTTTGCCGTTCGTCTGGTGATCTGTGCAGGGTCAAAGACCAGACCATCTGATTCTACATGTCGTTTGAATAAAGGCTGAGCGTAGAGTTCCTTTAAGAGGTTCGTAATATCTTCGCTCTGACTCGGTTGACCATCACTTTCGTTTGGTCTTGGATTCACAGGAGCATTTGGAGAGACTAATCCTCCGTTATTCGTAGATGGTGTCCAGCCAGTCTCTCTCTCTCCGTCATTTCCGCCAGAATTGCGGTGGGAATTTACTCTAGAAGGCTCTGTCCGGCCACCTGATAAAAAGGCTTGGGCTGCTGCCAATTCACTTGCAGAAAGATCACTCTTTGGAATATAGTGAAAATGATCTCCATGTGGTACGATGTAGGCATCTCCTGTGTCCTCTATGATATCTGACGCATTAAAGATATAGCCATCATCTGTCGTGTAGCGACCTTGTGAGCGAGCCAGAGCAAGGGCGCTATCCGTAGTCGAAGAGCCTCCTCCATGATTTTCCCTATGACTATGTTCCTGTCGTTGGCGATTGATTTCATCCTTGGTTCGGATATTTTCGGTTTGGGATGGATTGGACAGATAAACATAGTATTTTCCATTGACCTTGATAACATAGCCACCCTTGATTTCATTAACGATGTCTTCATTCTTTAGTTGGTAGTTGGGATCCTTCATCAGCAATTCTTCGCTGATAATAGCATCATAAGGCACCTTACCATTGTAGTAATGGTAATGATCCCCATGGGAAGTCACGTAGCCTTGATCGGTGATTTTGATGACAATTTGCTCCGCATTGATCCCTTCACGCTTGCTGACTTCATCTGGTGTCAAGCTTTCCGCTTTCTGGGCTGGTTGCTTCTCGTCAACATAAGACACTCGATTATTTTCCTTGACCGTACGCGCCTGATAAAGTCCTAATTCATAGGTACAAACGCTCAAAAGTAGAGCTACAGCAGAACCTGCAAGATATTTTTTATTGATTTTCATAATTTCCTCATTTCAATTCATTTGCCAAGATAGTCATATTTTCTTCTAAATTTTCCAGATAAGTTTGGTCATTTTGTGGGTCTGCCTCTAAAGGATTGAGTGTTTTCAGTCCCACACCTGTTGATTTGACCAGTGTTTCTGCCACTTTGGATGAGACATTACTTTCTGTGAAAATCGTTTTCACCTTGAAGGTTTTGACAAATTCTTGGATTTCAGTTAATTGCCTTGCATTGGGTTCCTGCTCAGGAGAAATCCCAGCAATCCCCAACTGATTTAGCCCAAATCGTTTCGCTAGATAAGAAAAGGCTGTGTGTTGAGTGACGAAGGTCTTTTGTTGAACTTTTTCAAAAACAGGCTGGAACTTCTTGGTCAACTCTTGTGCTTTTGCGATAAATGCTTTGGCATTTTTTTGATAGATATCCTTGTGTTCGCTATCCACCTCAGACAATTTATCCGCAATAATCTGTGCTTCTTCTCCTGCTTTTTCTGGATCCAACCAAGTGTGAGGATCATAGAGTGTTTTCTCATCAATCCCATCACCAACCTCAACATCCTCAAGACCAGATACACGATCCAAGGTCATGCCTTCAGACGCCTCTAAGACTCGTACCTTAGACTTTTGCAAGTTGGGATCTAAACTTCCTGCCCAAGATTCTAAGGTTCGTGAATGATAGACAAAGACATCCGCATCATAGATAGCTGCAATGTCGTTTGCCGATGGTTCAAAGGAATGAATCCCGGTGCTAGACTGAATCATCCGTACATCATTCAAATCTCCAGATACCTCTTTAACCATGGCATAGATGGGATAAAAGCTAGTTACGATTTTCATCCCCTTGCTCTGCTGACTCTCCTTCTGACCACAAGCAGCCAAAACGAAAACGAAGACGGTCAGGAGAAAATAGACAATTGATTTCCTTTTCATAAAAACTCCTTAACTAGTATTTAACTATTTAATTAACCAGTAAATATTCTACACCCATTATCTCCTTATGTCAAGATATTTTTCTATTTTCAAGTATTTTTCATCAGCTATAAAACTAACGAAAGTTCTAAAATGAAGTTAACCACCCCGACTTTCTAAAAATCAGAGTGTCAAATCACCTGAGATTTAGATTGTGATTTTATTTGATAATAGGCTTGAAGCTGTTAGACCGGCTAACCGAGGCCAAAAGTAGCCTTGGTTTAGTTGCTAAAACAGCTTCAAGAGAACCTGTTGTCAAATGAAAGATCATTTAAGAATAAGAAAACACCTCTGTGTTATACTTGTTGTTCCGCCT
>NZ_KQ969551.1:322195-325480 GCF_001578945.1 Streptococcus oralis | reverse complement strand
TTGGCATTTGAGTAAGGGTGCTATGTACTCTTTGTACTTTCTAAAGGTTTTAAAAGCTGTTCGAAAAGCCTTATCAACACTGTCTAGATTGTCCTCAATCAATCCAAAAATTTCGTTTGTTCGTTTCTCTTGAAAATGGAAAAGTAGGAGCTGGTAAAGATTGCACTAATAGCGGAGTTCATCGGAAAGCTTGATTTTATAACTTAATAAACTCTACTTGTGTGTTTACACAAAATTATTAACAGAACCTAAAATCCAATATCTTAGTAACAATGAGCTGTTAGAACTTTACTCTCAGTTGCTTACATTAAACTTTAAAAATGATATTAAAAAACGTTCAATAAGATGGCGAAAAGAAGTTGTTAAAAAGAAAATAACCTTGTTGAGAACTCAACTCCTCTTTTTAAATCCCTAAAGCCATGCTATAATATAGTAAGTATAAGTCCAATAACCTGACTATAAATGTCAGCGATAAAGATTTCTTACATCATCCGTAAGTGTTATTCTACTCTGATTCATATTATAATGAAAGTAACAAAAGATGGAGGTGTTTCGCATGGAAACAATTTTACGAGTAGAATCATTAACAAAGCATTATGGAAAAGAGCCGAATATCACCAAGGCCTTGAACAGCATATCTTTTAAAGTTGTCAAAGGCGAGTTCTTAGGGATTATGGGGAGTAGTGGCTCTGGGAAAACAACCCTTCTTAACTGTCTCGCTACTATCATCAAACCAACTGACGGGTTCATTCAAATGCAAGAAAAGGATTTAGGTCAGTTAAAAGGTAGTCAGTTAGCTGATTATCGCGGTAAGGAAATTGGCTACCTCTTTCAGAACTTTGAGCTTTTGGACAATATGACAGCCAAAGAAAATATTTTACTTCCCTTGTCTTTGCACAAGGTCAATGCTAACGAAAGCAAGGTTCGGTTAGAATTGCTTTCCCAATATCTGGATATTTCTGAACTTCTGGATAAGTTCCCATCTCAATTATCAGGTGGTCAACGGCAAAGAGTAGCTGCTGCGCGTGCCTTGATTTTAGACCCTAAGATTGTATTTGCAGATGAGCCCACAGGAGCTTTGGATTCAAAAAATGCGACCATTTTGATGCAGAAATTATCCGAAATGAATCAAGTGGAAGAAACCACCATTCTCATGGTGACCCACGATTCCGTCGCTGCCAGTTTTTGCAACCGCATCTTGTTTATCCAAGACGGAAAACTATTCCATGAAATTCGACGCGATTACCCAAGAGAGAGTCAAGAAGACTTCTATCATAGAATACTAAAGGTCATGTCTACGCTGGCTGGAGGTGATGGCAATGTTTTCTAAATTAGTTTCAAGAAACAGCAAGAGGGATCGAAAGAATAATGACTTGTACTTCAGTTCTATGGTTCTTTCTATTATCTCCTTTTACATCATCCTTTCTTTGTCTCATCAAGATGTGATGATCTTTCTAAAACAAATAGAAAGTGATGCTGTAAATAAACTCTTTAGCATGATTCCCATTCTTTACGTAGCAACGCTCTTTATTCTCTTTTTTCTAGTCTACTTCGCAAGCAGTATGCAGATGGAAAGGAGAAAACATGAATTTGGTGTCTATCTCACACTAGGCATGCGAAGAAGTAAACTGTTCTTGTTGCTCCTACTCGAGGATTTGAGAAACAGTGTCCTTGCCCTTGGAATAGGTCTTCCTATTTCTATCTTGATTTCAGAACTGATCAGCCTAATAACCGCTAAAATTGTAGGACTAGGGATTATTGAGCATCAATTTTCTCTATCTACTACGGCTCTACTCTATACAGTCATCGGCTTCCTAGCTGTAAAATTAGCTGTCTTTGTTCTTTTAAGTGCAAAGACGGCCAATAAGGAAATCGGAAACCTGCTTTCCTATTCACCTTCTGGGATGAAAAAACTACTTCCCAAGGGTGTGTACCTTCTTGCTTCTGCCCTCGGAATTTTGCTTCTAGGAACAGCCTATTACTTGGGTATGAGTGGACGAGCTTGGGAGAGTGTCATCACCATGGGCATCACTGTTCTCTTGGGTACTCTGGGAACCATCCTCCTCTTCTTTGGTATGCGTTTGTTTATAGACTTTTTGGTCAATCTTGGAAGTAATCGAAAACTCCATACCTATAATTTTAGACAGATTCAGGAATTAGTTATCCAGCGCTCAACTATACTAGCCATCTGCTCCCTCTTAATCTTCTCTGCCTTGTGCCTCTTTGGAGCAGGTGTTGCTATTGCAAGTGGCAATTCAGGCAATCAAACCCACGTATTGGATTATACATTTAGAGATAGCAAGCAGGAAACAGATGAAAATCTTGATGTAAATACAGTAAAAAAAGAGCTTGAAGCTGCTGGACTAGCATCACAGTTTTCAAAGATCCTACAAATCAAAGTCGGCAAACCTAAAGAACATGAGTCCGTGTCCTTCGAACAGGTCATCAAGGAGTTGAAAACTCAAAAAGACAGCAAGAATAAGGAAGTCTTACTCCACAATTTTGAACAGTCTACTACTTCCCACCTCATACCAGCTTCCGAATACAATGAACTTAGAAAGGCTGCCAATCTCCCTCCTCTAGAACTAACTAGTAAGAATGCCTACTTGTATATGGGGAAAGATTTTCTGTCAGATGAGAGTCTTGTCAACTCTGTTCTAAAAACAGAACCTCAAATCAAAGTCATGGGAAATGATGTAAAATTGATTGGAGAGGTACAGTCTTTACCAATCGTAACGGATCGTGAAATAACCCTCTCTGTTGCCCTCATAGTCCCAGATGAGACCTTTATGAGCTATACAGACGGTCGCTATTCGAACTATGTCAGCGGTATCTTGGCTCCTGAGCTAGTCAAGGAGAAAGGTCTGGTGAGAGCTATCTCAGATACCAATGAAAAACTAAATCAAACCTCTCTTGGCTATGAAAGCTATATACAAAATATGGGAAGACAATTATTTTACATTATCTCTGCCAGCTATGTCACCATCTATCTGGCTATCATCTTCCTTGTTGTTGCAAATACAATCATTGGCGTTCAATTTTTGATGGGGCAGAGACAATCCTACAGACGATACCAAACCTTGATCCATCTCGGAGCCAACTACGAAACTCTTTGTAAATCGTCAGAAAAGCAAATCAACTGGTATTTCGGTCTGCCAATAGCCCTTGCACTTATTAGTAGTAGCTTCGGTGTGAGCTCCCTCCTCACAGGAATAGTACCAGCTAGTGCAAGAATAGCCATGGGGCAGAAATTTATCACAGCCATGCTAATAGTACTGCTCTTAG
>NZ_KQ969551.1:319584-322175 GCF_001578945.1 Streptococcus oralis | reverse complement strand
CAGCCATGCTAATAGTACTGCTCTTAGCTGGATTTGAAGTCATCTATATCAGAATTGTAAAGAAAAATAGCAACAAGTACTTGTTGTCCTTAATGGAGCCCAAAAGAGATGAATAAGGTAGAATAAAATAGGAAAAGGAGGAACCGATATGAAGCATATTCTGGTAATTGAAGATGAAGCCTTGATTCGAGATGAAATTGTCATCTTGTTAGAGAAAGCGGGTTATCAAGTTGATAAGTTGACTGACTTCAAAGATACAAGCCAGCAAGTACTGCAATACGATACGGATCTAATCATACTGGATTTGAATTTGCCAGGAGAAACAGGTTTTCAAATTTGTAAAAATCTCAAGTCAAAACGCTCTGTGCCCATATTGGTTCTCACCTCCCGTGAACAACTAAAAGATGAGATCTACGCCCTAAAATTAGGGGCAGATGAGTACCTAACAAAGCCTTTCAAGAAAGAAAGATTCTTGGCTCGTATAGAAAATATCTTGAAACGCTATGAAGGTAGACAAAATTTGCTTGAAAAAGATAATTTCCTGCTGGATAGAAATACCTATACCCTTTATATCAACGGACATTCGATTTTACTCCCTCAAAATCAAGGGAAATTGTTAGAAACCTTATTAGTGGCAACTGATTCTGTCGTCACAAAAGAAGAACTAAGCATGAAACTGTGGAATACAACTGAGTTCATCGATGAAAATGCCCTACAAGTAAATATTGCAAGACTGAAAAAAGTGATGAAGCAGGCTGGTATTGCCCTTCAAGTCAAGTCCGTCAGAGGTATTGGTTACAAGCTAGAAGAGGTAAGTCCAGATGAAACATAATCTAAAATATCTAGCTACTTATCTGCCTTGGTTACTTGTTCTCCTAGCATTTGATCTATTTACAGCTGTCCTGCTTTGGCTTTCAGATGTGAGAATGTTCCAAGCCCTCATCCTTCTCTATATCTTAGCTACCGTCCTGCTCTTTTTCATCCTATCATTCTTACTGATAAGAAAAGAAAGAAAAAAATCGTCTGCCTATAAAGCCTTCATAGCCAATCCCAATACGGATACTGAGCTTGAATTATTGCATTTATCAAGTGCTTCAGAGAAAGAAAGCATTGAAAAAATGGCAGATACACTTTATCAGAAGCAGGCTGAAATAGGAAAGCTCAACTCATTACTAGCCGAGTACGAGGACTATGTTGAAAAATGGGCGCATGAGATTAAACTCCCTCTATCGCTTCTCTCCCTCCTTTTGGACAACCAAAGTGATCAGTTACCTGAAGATACAGCTTTTAAGTTGGACTATGTGAGAAATCAAATACAAGAAAATGTATCGCAGATCCTATTCTACTACAGGGTGAAAAGTGAGAAAAATGATTTTCTATTTGAAAACCTTGACCTAGAAGAATGTATCCAAGATCTCTTGGAAAATTTTGGTCCCTTGCTAAAAGAAAAGCATTTTACGATTCAGCTAGAAAATATACAAGGAACCTGCTACACCGATCAACGCAGTTTTGAATTTATCCTCTCTCAAATCCTCGCCAACGCCCTTAAATATAGCTCTGACAAGCCCGAACTCAGCATTTCTATGTCAAAAGACAAGGGACATACAAGTCTGATTATTAGGGATAATGGCTGCGGAGTTAAAGCTTGCGACCTCCCTCATATCTTTGAAAAAGGATTTACAGGTGATTCAGGAGAAACAAGGAAAAAATCAACAGGCATGGGACTCTATCTGGTCAAACAATTAGCAGATACTTTAAAAATCGAAATCACAGTAAAATCCGAATGGATGCAAGGATTTGAAATCACTCTTTCTATTTAATCAATTTTTCGATTAGGAAGTAATTACCTAATCATAGAAATTATATTTTTTATATCAAAAAGGAAAGCACTTCTGCTTTCCTTTTTTATTTGCGTTTTTTCTTGGCTTTTTTCATTTTGTTGGCCATGCGTTTCATAGACTGTTTCATGGCAAATTCACCGATTTTACCTTTGAGTCCGCCACCAAACATCTGGCTCATATCTGGCATACCTGCTCCTCCGAGACCTGACATATCCGGCATTCCACCTTGTCCCATCATGCCTTCAAGGGCAGACATATCCATTCCTCCCATATTTGACATATTTTTAGGGAGGTTATTTGGATTAATGCCCATCTGCTTCATCATCTTGTTCATATCGCCAGACATGACACCCTGCATGAGCTGTTTGGCCTGGTTAAAGTCTTTGATAAATTTATTGACTTCGATAAAGGTATTACCAGAACCTGCAGCGATACGACGGCGACGGCTTGGATTTAACAAATCAGGGTTTTCACGTTCTTCAGGTGTCATCGAAGACACGATGGCACGTTTGCGCGCAATCTGGCGCTCATCCACTTTCATGTTTTGAAGGGCTGGATTGTTAGCCATCCCTGGAATCATCTTGAGCAAGTCTTCCATTGGTCCCATGTTTTGCACCTGATCCAATTGATCAATAAAATCATTGAAATCAAAGGTGTTTTCACGCATCTTCTCAGCCATTTCAAGGGCTTTTTGCTCATCGTATTCTTGAGAAGCTTTCTCAATTAAGGTCAGCATATCCCCCATACCAA
>NZ_KQ969551.1:317983-319352 GCF_001578945.1 Streptococcus oralis | reverse complement strand
ATCAATCAAGACATAGTCGTTGTGATTGGCTTGCGCTTGCTCCAAACCTTGGCGAACAATTTCAACAGCTGGTACTTCTGTTCCAAGTGCAAAAACAGGAACATCGATCTGCTGACCAAGTGTTTTCAGCTGATCGATGGCTGCTGGACGATAAATATCCGCTGCAATCATCAAAGGACGTGCATTTTCTTCCTTCTTAAGTTTGTTAGCCAATTTACCAGCAAAGGTTGTTTTACCAGCCCCCTGCAAACCGACCATCATGATAATCGTAGGAATTTTGGGTGACTTGATAATTTCTGCCGTATCAGAACCTAAAACGGCTGTCAATTCCTCATCAACGATTTTAATAATCTGTTGTGCTGGATTAAGGGTATCAATGACGTCGTGCCCTACTGCACGCTCACGAACCTTCTTGATAAAGTCCTTTACAACAGGCAAAGCAACGTCAGCTTCCAGCAAGGCCAAACGAATCTCTTTAGTCGCTTCTTGGACATCAGCCTCAGAAATTTTTTCTTTTTTATGTAGATTTTTAAAGACGTTCTGTAAACGTTCTGTTAAACTTTCAAATGCCATTTTTCTTCCTCTTATTCTCTATTATCAATGCTTGTTAAGACTTCTATCTGCTCCTGCAGAAAGTCATCCTTGGGATAACGCTCCAAGATTTGGTCAAAAATCTGACTGCGGACAATATAGTCCGAGTACATGTGCAATTTCATCTCATAATCTTCTAGAATCTTTTCTGTCCGCTTGATATTATCATAAACAGCCTGACGACTGACACCGAACTCTTCAGCTATCTCAGCAAGACTGTAATCATCTGCATAATAAAGCTCAATATAGTTCATCTGCTTGTCTGTCAAAAGCGCAGCATAAAATTCAAAAAGCGCATTCATTCGATTGGTTTTTTCGATTTCCATAATCTTTATTATACCAAAAAAACTATCATACTGCTAGAGTAGAAGCACTTTTAATACAGTTAGAATCATAACCACCCGTCAAACGAATGGTTTGAACAAAGGCTATAAGCCCACATCATCAGCCAGCGTCTTTAGGCGCTGGTTTTTACTTTGTTCTAGCCTCACCGCTTTTGACTCGTCACTAACCTCTTAAAGAGTCCTGGGCATTACTTACCATTATCCCAAAGGGAGCTTCATACTCTTTTACACTCAAGAATCTAGTGCTATGTCATGTTTCACTCGTTCTTCTCTTTTCATACTCGTGAAGAAATCATCCACTGGATAATTTCTTTAACCTTGAATATATTTCTTAATTGTGGCTTCATTAAGTCCAACTATACTTACACAATAACCCTCTGGGCTCTATAATTTCTGTAGTGGGTAAATCCACTGTAAGAATTATGGAGCCTTTT
>NZ_KQ969551.1:315113-316838 GCF_001578945.1 Streptococcus oralis | reverse complement strand
AAAAATTCCAATTACAGTTGACAAAGAGGCGGAATTATTCATAGTAGAATCCTTCTCCTTCAAGAAAATCAGAATGGATTTTCTAAACATTTGATTGGAGAAGCAAAAAACTCTTGAGAAATTTTCAAGAGTTCTTTTATTTCTATTCTTCATCCATACTCAAGACGCTGAGAAAGGCTTCTTGTGGAACTTCTACTGATCCGATAGCTTTCATGCGTTTCTTACCAGCTTTTTGTTTTTCAAGAAGTTTGCGTTTACGAGAAACGTCACCACCGTAACACTTGGCAAGTACGTTCTTACGAAGGGCCTTGATATCAGTACGAGCCACGATTTTGTGCCCAATAGCTGCTTGAATTGGCACTTCAAATTGTTGACGAGGGATGATTTTCTTGAGCTTATCAACAATAAGTTTCCCACGTTCGTAGGCAAAATCCTTGTGAACGATAAAGCTAAGGGCATCGACCTTGTCTCCATTGAGAAGGATATCCATTTTGACTAGCTTAGATGGGCGGTACTCTGATAATTCGTAGTCAAAACTTGCATAACCACGCGTCGAAGACTTAAGTTTATCAAAGAAGTCAAAGACTATTTCAGCAAGCGGAATTTGATAGATAACATTGACACGATTATCATCAATATAGTCCATGGTTACAAAGTCCCCACGTTTGCGCTGAGCCAGTTCCATCACCGCTCCAACGAACTCCTGCGGTACCATGATTTGCGCCTTGACATAAGGTTCTTCAATGGTCGCGATCTTAGTCGGATCTGGAAATTCAGAGGGGTTAGACACATCCATAGACTCACCGTCAGTTTGGTTAACCTTGTAAATAACAGACGGAGCTGTCATGATGAGGTCAATGTTAAACTCGCGCTCTAAACGCTCTTGGATAACATCCATATGGAGAAGTCCAAGGAATCCACAACGGAAACCAAATCCAAGCGCCTGAGATGTTTCTGGTTCAAACTGCAAGCTGGCATCGTTGAGCTGCAATTTTTCAAGGGCTTCACGAAGGTCATTGTACTTGTTTGACTCGATTGGGTAAAGACCCGCAAAGACCATAGGATTCATCTGCTTGTAGCCATCTAGTGGTTCTGCGGCAGGATTACTTGCTAGGGTCACTGTATCACCCACACGGGTATCTTGAACCGTCTTGATAGAAGCCGCAATATAACCAACATCACCAGTCGCGAGGAAATCGCGCCCTACTGCTTTCGGTGTGAAAATACCAACTTCCGTCACATCAAAGGTCTTTCCATTGCTCATGAGTTGAATCTTATCGCCAGGTTTGACAACTCCATCCATGACACGCACTTGAAGGATAACCCCACGATAGGCATCATAAACTGAGTCGAAAATCAAGGCTTTTAATGGAGCTGAAACATCACCAGTTGGTGCAGGAACTTTCTCTACGATCTGCTCAAGAATTTCTTCAATACCAATACCAGCTTTGGCTGAAGCTAAGACCGCTTCGCTGGCATCCAGTCCAATGACATCCTCAATCTCTGTACGCACACGCTCTGGATCGGCTGCTGGTAGGTCAATCTTGTTAATGACTGGCAGAATTTCCAAATCATTGTCCAATGCTAGATAAACATTGGCAAGAGTTTGCGCCTCAATCCCTTGGGCCGCATCAACCACCAAAATCGCTCCTTCACAGGCCGCTAGCGAACGCGACACTTCATAGGTAAAATCCACATGCCCCGGCGTATCAATCAAGTGGAAAA
>NZ_KQ969551.1:309803-315093 GCF_001578945.1 Streptococcus oralis | reverse complement strand
CCGGCGTATCAATCAAGTGGAAAATATAGGTCTCTCCATCTTTTGCAGTGTAATTCAGTTCAATGGCATTGAGTTTAATGGTAATCCCACGTTCACGCTCAAGATCCATACTATCCAGAAGCTGTGCTTGCATTTCACGACTAGAAACCGTCTCCGTCTTTTCCAAAATGCGGTCTGCAAGGGTTGATTTCCCATGGTCAATATGGGCGATAATAGAGAAGTTTCGAATCTTCTCCTGTCGTTTTTTTAATTCTTCTAAGTTCATGATGCTCTTCCTTTCAGGGTATCTACTAATTATAAATTGTTTTTAATATTTTGACAAGACCATACCCTGCTAGGAGTACTAATCTTCGGCGATAAAACCATCATTTTCGATAAAGTGGTGTTCTGTCATTCCTTGGTCTGTAAATACGATTCCATGAAGGACACCACCATAGACAGCTCCTCCATCCATACCAATCTTGCCATCTTCTGTCATCCAAAGCTCGGCAGTACCTCGATCTTGCTTCAGTAAGCCATAAACTGGTGTATGCCCAAAGACAATGGTTTTCCCGGTATGATTTTCGGCTTCGTGGAATGGTTTTCTGAGCCAGACTTTCTTATAATCTGTAGTTTCATGCCAATCATCCAAGGTCAAATCAATACCCGCATGAACAAAGATATACTTGTCTGTCTCTACTACAAATGGCATTTGACGAATAAATTCGACCAAATCTGCTGCTTCTGTCGCAACACGTTTGGCATCTTCTACGCCATCGACTGGTGCATCCAAGGGACGACCTAAAATAGAGTTAATAGTTGTATCTCCACCATTGCGACGATAATGGTCATAGCTTTCTTCTGGGTCATCGAGCCAAGTCAGAAACATATACTCGTGGTTCCCTGATAAACAAATAGCTCCATGATTGTCAACCAAGTCTTTGACCATTTCTAGAACACGGCGACTATCCTCACCACGGTCAATCAAATCCCCTAGAAAGAGCAACTGAGTTTGACCATCCCAGGTTTTGAGAAGGTCTTCTAGCATCCCTGCTTTCCCGTGAACATCTCCAATTACATAATAGTCTGTCATTTATTTCTCCCTCGTTTGCAATAATTCTCTGGCTTGGGTAAGAGCCGCCTCTGTTACATTCTTCCCAGCCAACATTTTAGCTACTTCCTCTACTCGCTCTTCTAAAGTCAAGAGGCGAACCGTCGACACCGTTGAGTGCTCATCGCTAATCTTCTCAATAAAGAATTGATAATCCGCGATGGAAATCACTTGTGGAAGGTGAGAAATAGCCAGAACCTGACCATGCTGGCCAATCTTATGAATCTTTTGAGCAATGGCTTGGGCTACACGACCTGAAACTCCTGTATCCACCTCATCAAAGACAATACTAGTCTTGCCTTCTTTACGAGAAAAGGCAGACTTGATAGCCAACATGAGACGGGATAATTCCCCACCAGATGCAACTTTGACTAAGGGTTTAAAGTCTTCACCAGGGTTGGTGGAAATGTAAAACTCGACCGTTTCATTCCCCTCTCGACTAAATTTGCCCTTACTAAAGCGAACCTGGAACTGTGCCTTCTCCATATAGAGGTCCTGAAGTTCTTGCTTAATCTCAGCTTCGAGCTGCTGGGCCAAATCATGACGAGCTGATGCAAGCTGCCCTGCCAAGTCAACAAGATTGACTTCCAATTTTTTGAGTTCTACTTCCATATCTTCAGAAGATAGAGTATTTCCTGTCAAAAGATTGTACTCATCCGTAATCTTGGTAAAATACAGCAAAACGTCATCCACAGTACCACCATACTTGCGCGTGATACTATGAAGAAAATCAAGACGACTTTCAACTTGCATGAGACGATTGCCATCAAAGTCCAAGTCCTCAATAATATCTTCCAAACGCTTGCTAATATCTTCTAAAACATAGTAGGTTTCTGATAGAGAACTTGAAATTTCACGGTATTCAGGATCGTATTCTTCGATACTTTCCATATCATTCATGGCTGAACGGACATTGGCCAGACTAGAGAATTCCTCATTGTCCAACATACTGTAGGCATTGGTCAACGTATCTGCTATATTTTTGTAATTGAGAAGTTTATCCCGCTCTTGATTGAGAGCCGAGTCTTCACCTACTTGCAAGTTTACTGCCTCAATCTCTGCCATTTGAAATTCCAACATTTCGATACGAGCCTTATGTTCCTGTTGGTTTTTCTTGACTTCCAAAACCTGCTTGCGCATTTTGCGATAAGCATCAAAACTCGTCTGATAGGTCTCCTTCAACTCCAAGAAAGCTGCATCACCAAATTCATCCAACATCTGGATATGAAGTTGCGGACGCATCAATTCTTCTTGGTCATGTTGACCATGGATATCCACCAAATGTTGACCAATCGTTCGTAATACAGAAAGATTGACCATTTGCCCATTCACACGACTAACACTACGTCCATTTTGAAGAATTTCTCGGCGGATGATAATTTCATCCCCAAATTCTAAACCTTGCTCTTCAAAAAATTCTTGCAGAAGACGGCTATTTTCAACTGAGAACAGTCCCTCAATCTCAGCCTTGGGGGCGCTATGACGAATGACATCTGTAGTCGCTCTCGCTCCTAATATCAAATTCATCGCATCGATAATGATGGACTTTCCAGCACCTGTTTCCCCTGTTAGGACTGTCATTCCCTTTTCAAAATTGAGAGAAATGGCCTCGATAATAGCAAAGTTTTTAATCGAAATTTCAAGTAACATACCGACCTACCATTTTTTTACTTGTTCAAATATTTCCTTGGCATCTTCTTCATTTCTCAAGATAATTAAAATTGAGTTGTCGTCTGCCAGACAATTGAAAATTCTCTCTGAGAAAGCATTTACCAGCTGGCTCTTGACAAAGGCAGTATTTCCAGGAATGACGTTCAGATTGATCATATTCCCCATGCGCTCAGAGCCCACTATGTTATTCTCAGCCAACTGCAAACTTCTTACGATTGTTTTTGGCAACTCATAGATATAGGTGTTGTTTTTCAAAGGAATTTTAACAATCCCAAGCTCTTTGATGTCCCTTGAGACAGTGGCTTGCGTAGCAGAAATACCTGCTTCCTTCAAATGCTCAACGATTTCTTCCTGAGTCCCGATTTGGTAATCCGTAACAAATCTTCTAATTTTTTCAAGTCTCTCTTTTTTATTCATCTTTAAATTCTCTATGTGCTCTCTCTACAACTTTTTCTATTTCTGGGGCAACTTGATTACTTGCTC
Organism: Streptococcus oralis; assembly: GCF_001578945.1. Lineage (GTDB taxonomy): Bacteria > Bacillota > Bacilli > Lactobacillales > Streptococcaceae > Streptococcus > Streptococcus oralis_Q. The sequence goes on along the minus strand of NZ_KQ969551.1, from coordinate 311,849 downwards.
CCTCTTCCTTTTTCAAATATGCCAGAAATTCGATGTTTCCATGTCCACCTTGGATTGGTGAATAGTCTAATCCAAGCACTGAAAAACCTTGTTCAACTGCCATAACAGTAACAGATTCAAGGACATTCTGATGGACCTTGGCATCGCGAATGATTCCATTTTTCCCAATCTGTTCACGACCGGCCTCAAACTGGGGCTTAACCAGAGCCACAACCTGCCCTTGATCTGCCAAGACACGGTGCAAGGCTGGTAGGATCAAACTTAAGGAAATGAAACTCACATCAATACTGGCAAAGCTCGGCTCCCGCTCAAAATCAGTCTTTTCAGCATAACGAAAATTAAACTGTTCCATGCTGACAACCCGTGGGTCTTGGCGTAATTTCCAAGCCAACTGATTGGTACCAACATCGACTGCAAAGACCAACTCAGCACCATTTTGCAACATGACATCAGTAAATCCTCCAGTGGAAGCCCCAATATCAATCGTTGTCGCTCCCTCCACTGACAAATCAAAGACCTGCAAGGCCTTCTCTAGTTTTAGACCACCTCGGCTGACATACTTGAGTTTTTCACCCTTGAGTTTTAGCTCAGTGTCATCTGGGATTTTCTCTCCTGGCTTGTCAAAGCGTTCCCCATTTAGCACTGAAATCACTAGACCAGCCATGACACCGCGTTTGGCTTGTTCACGTGTTTCAAACAAACCCTGTTTATAAGCTAGTACATCCACTCTTTCCTTAGCCATTGATTCTCAAACTTTCTACCACTTTCACAATCGGCTCTGTTTCAAGACTGACTTGTTGGGCGATTTCTTCTAATTTAGCCCCGGCTCGATCCAGAGTTTGGTTACAAAAGGCAATGGCCTCTTTCAAGCCTAACAAGGCTGGATAGGTTGACTTTTCTGCCTGTAAATCCTTTTGCGGAGTCTTGCCGATTTCCTCAAAACTAGCGGTCACATCTAGCACATCGTCTCTGACTTGAAAGGCCAGCCCAATCAATTCACCAACAATTTTCAGTTTTGCCTGCATCTCAGGAACCAATCCAGCTATGATAGCAGCTGCTTGGAAAGGATAGGCTAGTAACTTACCTGTTTTATTGGCATGAATGGCCTGGAGTTCTTCCAAAGACAAGTGCTGGTGTTCGCCTTCCATATCTAAAACCTGCCCTGCAACCATCCCTAGACTTCCTGAAGCAAGGGATAAGTTGGCAATCAAGTCGACTTTGATCTGACTTGGCAAATCTGCCTGCGCGATCAAGGCATAGGGATCTAGGAACAAGGCATCTCCTGCCAATATTGCCATCGCTTCACCAAATTTCTTATGATTGGTTAAACGCCCCCGACGATAATCGTCGTCATCCATGGCAGGAAGATCATCGTGAATCAAGCTCCCTGTATGAATCATTTCCAAGGCCGCAGCCACCTGCGCGTGAGCAGGTTTGATAGCAACTTGTAAGGCTTCCAAAACTTCTAACAAGAGAAAAGGGCGAATACGCTTGCCACCAGCATGAATGGAATAGAGAACGGACTCTCGTAAACTAGAAGCAAACTGCTGGTCTCCATAAAAATCTTCCAAAACCGACTCGACAAGAGCTAATTTTTCTTGCTTCTTCATTCAAAATCACTTTCTGTTCCGTCTTCTTGCATGACCTTGACCAAGGTCTTTTCAGCCTTGTCTAACGTCGCTTGGAGCTCTTTTGACAAGACCATGCCCTTTTGAAAGGCCGCAATCGCATCTTCCAAAGCAATTTCACCATTTTCTAAACTTTGGACAATGGTCTCCAGTTCTGCTAGATTCTCCTCAAATTTCTTTTGTTTTGACATCTTTAACCTCTAATTCTACTTGACCATCCCGCATCAAAAGCGTCACTTGGTCTTTTTTCTTCAAATTTTCAACCGAATCGATAACGGACTCTTCTTTTTTGACAATTGCATAACCACGCGCCACGATTCGACTGGTATCCAACATCAACAAAGCTTCTGAAAGTCTCTTCACCTCAGCAACCTTGGCATCATAAACAAGCGCCATTTGGCTACGTAGGAGCTTGTCC
>NZ_KQ969551.1:306181-309680 GCF_001578945.1 Streptococcus oralis | reverse complement strand
GACGATCTTGATAACGCTGGATTTTGGTAACAGGCGATAATTGGACTAGTTGATGCGTCCTTGCTTGGACTAATTGGTTGTTATCAGAAATTTGTGTTCGTAAACTTTGTTTTAAGCGCAGTTGCAATTGATCCAAGCGTTGCAAATAGCCATCATACAAGCGCTCTGGCTGTCTAAAGATGACTGACTGACTGCATTTTTTCAGAGCTTCTTTTTTCTTTGACAAGACATTTTGTACAGCTGTCGCCATCCGTTTTTCTTGATTTTGCAAATGGGTCAAGAGATCCAATTTTGTTACAGGTGTTGCCAGTTCAGCAGCAGCTGTTGGCGTCGCAGCCCGTCTATCCGCCACAAAATCCGCAAGGGTCACATCTGTCTCGTGTCCTACACTGGAAATAATGGGCAAGCGGGATTCGAAAATAGCACGCACCACTATTTCTTCGTTAAAAGCCCAGAGATCCTCGATGGAACCTCCACCACGACCGATGATGAGGACATCTAGATCGTCACGTTCATTGGCACGGGCAATATTGCTAGCGATTTCTTCTGCTGCTCCATCTCCTTGAACCTTAGTCGGGTAAAGTAAAATTTCTACACCAGGAAAGCGCCGACTGACTGTTGTGATAATATCCTGAATGACAGCACCACTGCGACTGGTCACCACACCGATTTTCTTAGCAAACTGGGGAAGCGGTTGTTTAAATCGATCTTGAAATAGACCTTCTTCCGTCAATTTTTTCTTGAGTTGCTCAAACTGAATAGCTAGTGCCCCAACCCCATCCGGCTCAGCTTTTTCAATGATGATAGAGTATGATCCGCTTGGTTCATAGATTTGCACGCGACCCATGACATTGATTTTCATGCCTTCTTCCAGCTCAAATCCAAGCTTTTGATAGACACTAGACCAAACAGTCGCCTGAATAACAGCTTTATCATCCTTAAGAGAAAAATACTGGTGAGTGGACCGCTTACGGAAGTTGGAAACTTGGCCAGTCAAATAGACCCGCTCTAAATAGGGATCTTTATCAAATTTCATTTTAAGATACTTGGTCAAAGTTGTGACCGATAAGTATTTTTCCATTGCTACCTTCCGTTTGGATTTTCTCCATAGATAGGTATTATTATACCAAAAAAATGACTTAAAATCACCCTTTTCATCTGCTTTTTCAGGAAAAAGAAAAGAAGGTTTCCCTTCTCTTAATCACTTGTTCTAGCTTCTTCCAATATTTTCTCGATTTTGGTGGTTAATAAGTCAATGGCAACTGTATTGGAAACCCCCTCTGGAATCACAATATCCGCATAACGTTTGGTTGGCTCGATAAATTGATGGTACATGGGTTTAACCACGCCTAGATACTGCTGAATAACACTATCCAAGCTCCGCCCCCGCTCTTCCATATCCCGCTTGATCCGGCGAATAATGCGTACATCATCATCCGTATCTACAAAGATTTTGATATCCATCAAATCACGCAAACGTTTATCTTCTAAAACCAAGATCCCCTCAACGATAAAAACATCTTGCGGTTCTTGGCGATAGGTTTTCTTGCTCCGTGTATGCTCGGTGTAGTCATAAGTCGGAATATCCACAGGACGACCTGCCAACAACTCCTGGATCTGCTCGATCATCAAATCAGTGTCAAAAGCAAAAGGGTGGTCATAATTGGTCTTGATACGATCTTCAAAGGTCAAATGAGACTGATCCTTGTAATAAGAATCATGCTCAATCATGGAAATCTTTTCATCAGGAAAATGCGATAAAATGGCTCTTGAAACACTGGTTTTTCCTCCACCTGAACCACCTGTCACTCCGATAATGATTGGTCTATTTTGCATCTTAGCCTCCATTTTTTTGTCCGTCGTCTATTCTACCATACTTTGATGATTTTTAATAGTCTAACCTAAAATCGAAAACTTATAAAAAAACTTTTCTTGGCTTGTAGAGATGATTCCGTTTTTCCAAAATAGCCAGTAAGTTCTCACCCTCAAAGGCCGCCAATTCTGTTTCTGTCTGATCTAGCTCTACAAAACGACCAAAGCGAATTTCCTGAGCATGCTCTGGTGTTAACTGAACCTTAACCAAATCACCTGTCCCAATCTCTAGAGGATGAAGAAAATCAAGTTTCCCCATTTCCATCTTCTCTGAAATCTCCGACAGAGTCAAGGCATCTTCTAACTGCAAGCCTGCTGCACTGGTTCGAGTCAAACAGGACATATGAGCTGCGTAGCCCAGTTTATCACCTAAATCAACCGAGAGCGTCCGGATATAGGTTCCCTTGCTGCATTTCACACGAAAAGTGAATCGTGCTAGATGACCCTCATAAGAAATCGGACTTGTTCGTTTAAATTGATAAATAGTCACCTGACGTTGGGGACGCTCGATTTCCTGACCAGCACGCGCATACTCATAGAGCTTGCATCCATTGACCTTAACTGCCGAATACATAGGTGGAATCTGAGTAATAGGCCCAGTCAGACTAGCAATCGCTTCATCAACAATGGTTTCATCCAAGTGCGACAAAACAGGGGTCTCCGTGACCACTTCTCCACTTGCATCCTCGGTCGTCGTTGAATAGCCGAGAGTGATTTCCCCCTCATAGACCTTGCCCTCATCCTGCATAAACTCGACCATACGGGTCGCCTTACCAACCGCAATGGGCAAAACACCCACCACATCTGGATCCAAGGTCCCACCATGACCGATTTTCTTTGTCCCCAAAATCTTACGCAGCTTAAAAACCGCATCATGCGAGGTCATGCCCGCTTCTTTCTTTAAGTTGATAATACCGTTCATTTGTTTTTTCCTCACTCCCCCTTCAACGCTTCAAATTTCGCTTTCATGGTTGGATTTTTTCGAGTCAATTTTTTGACTGAGACATCGTCCAATTTGTTATTAGCGAGGCGGAGTTGGTTTTCGGATGTGGTCAGGAACTTCTTGACCTCTTCCATACGCTTAATAGCCTTATCGATTTCATCGATTGCTTTACCAAAGTTGGTTGAAGCAGAGTTGTAGTTTTTAGCAAAAGCTAGTTTAAAGGCATCCAAATCTTCCTCAAAATGTGTAATATCGATATTTTGCTCGCGAACCAAGGCCAACTCTTGCTTATACTGTAGCGAGTTAAGCGCAGCATTTCGCAAAAGACCAATCAACTGGATAAAGAATTGAGGACGAACCACATACATCTTCTCATACTCATGGCTGACATCCACAATCCCAGTGTTAAAGTAGTCGTTATCTGCTTCTAGCATGGTCACCAAAACTGCATACTCACAGTTTTTCTCTCGCCGATCCTTATCTAATTCCTTATAAAAATCCGCATTCTTGTGCTTTTTCTCTGTTCCATCCGCTTCATTTTTCATCTCAAACATGATGGAAATGAATTCTAGACCATTTTCATCAAAATCACGGAAGATAAAGTCCCCCTTAGACCCACGCGCAGAGACCTTGTTATCCTTCTCAAAGTAGGCATTTGGAAAGGCAAAACTGCGAACCTTATTG
>NZ_KQ969551.1:301925-304567 GCF_001578945.1 Streptococcus oralis | reverse complement strand
TAGCATCTGCAACGTTCGCAAGGTCAGAGAAGATTTCCAAATTATCAATTACCTTGCGAGCTTCTGCTTCTCCACCTTTGACATGGAAGGTAAAGATTGAACCAACACCTTTTGGTAGATATTTCTTCGCTAGTTCATAGTAAGGACTGTCAGGAAGTTTTGGATAATTGACCTTTTCTACCTTAGGATGATTTACAAGAAAATCAACAATTTTCTCAGCATTTTGCACATGGCGTTCCACACGAAGTGAAAGAGTTTCAAGTCCTTGAAGCAAGAGGAAGGCATTAAATGGCGACAAGGCAGCACCTGTATCACGAAGCAATTGAACACGAACAGCGATAATAAAGGCTGCTGCACCCACATCCCGGGTATAGCTCAAGTTATGGTAACTTGGGTCTTCCTCAACAAATTGAGGGAATTTCCCTGAAGCTGCCCAGTCAAAACGACCGCTATCGACAATCACTCCTCCAATAGTCGTACCATGCCCACCGATAAACTTGGTTGCAGAATGAATGGCAATGTCTACCCCATGAGAGAAAACATTGATTAAGTAAGGGGTTGCAAATGTATTATCCGATACCAAAGGGATCTTATGCTCATGCGCAATGGTTGCGACCTTTTCCAAATCAGGAATATTGATCAAAGGATTTCCTAATGTTTCTAGTAAGATCAACTTTGTATTGTCTTGTAAAGCAGCAGCCACTTCCTCTAAATTATCCACATCCACAAAAGTCGTTGTAATGCCGTAGCGAGTCAGGGTTTCCTTCAAAAGATTGAAGGTTCCACCGTAAATGGTTGACGCAGCCACCACATGGTCACCTGCGTGAGCAAGCGCCAAAATAGTGTAGGTTACAGCAGCCATACCTGATGCCTCCAACACCACCTTCAAGAGCAGCGATTCTTTCTTCAAAGGCTGCTGTTGTAGGATTTGTGATACGAGTATAAATGTTCCCTGGTTTTCTCAAGGCAAACAGATCAGCACCTTCCTGCGTATCATCAAAAACGAAGGATGTTGTTTGATAAATTGGTATTGCACGAGATTTGGTCGCTGGATCAACTACTTGCCCAGCATGTAATTGTAGGGTTTCAAATTTAAAATCACGAGTCATATGACGACCTCCAAATAGCTTCATTAGGGATATTGTATCATCTTGGGCTAGCCTTTTCCAATACCGTTTTCTTATATTTTGATATAAAGAACAACTATGACTAGTCTTATACATCAAACAAAAAAGCACGATTCACTCGTGCTCGTTTTTTAATCTACATAAGTATCTTCATTTTTATTGAGGAAGGCGTATGGCAAGCCCATCAAGAGACCTCCTCCGATAAAGTTCCCGACAAAGGTCACGCCCCAGTGACGAAGAATATTAGGTATGTCAAAGTTAGCAATAGAATCTGCAGCAACACTGAACTTAACAATCGCAAAAGAAGCAAAGTTCGCAGCAATGTGTTCGTTTGTTAAAAATACAAACATGTAAATTGCTGACAAGACAAGCCAAAGTTTGGCCCCACCGTCTTTCACCAAAACAAATGAAAGAATGGCAATGTTTACAAAGATATTGGCTAAAATACCTTCAAGTAAGACTAGATCATTGGAACGGCCTAACTTCATCTCTACAACCCCTGAGATGAAACTATCATGTGTTAGATTTGCATAGGCTGCTGAGTGGGCAAAGCCCCAACCTGCTATCAAAGCTCCGATGAGATTGAACAAGGTACAGTAAAGTAAAATCTCAGCTGTTTTTCTCCATGAGATTTTTTTCAAGAAACTACCAGCTGTCAAAAACATCATATTTGAAGTTACCAGCTCAGCATTCAAGAAAACAATGTAGGCCAATCCCCAAGCAAAAACGAAAGGGAAGAGGAAACGTCCACTACCAGGTGCGATCTTATTAATCAAGTCAGCTCCAACTGCACCCGCAGCTGTACTAAATGTTAGAAAGGCACCTGCAAACATGGAACGGATCGCATACTTAAACTTGCTTTGGCTATAAAGACTTTCTTTCTTCTTGCAAGCAAATTCAATCTTTGAGATAAATTCTGAAGAGACCATAAAAAACTCCTAAAACTTTTATTTGTGATAATTATAACATATTTTTTGTTTTCTAGAAAGCGTTTCCCGTAAGATATGAAAATTTTATTCAAAAAATTCCGCTTGTAATATTTCTCATCTTTTTCTTTAAGAGTTTTTTAATGTTCACACAAAAACCAGCGAAATGACTATTTCACTGGTTCATTAGAGTTTAATAGCGTTGTTTATATGGTTTATTAAAGGCACTTAAGATATCATCAGATGTTTTAGAATAATCTTTGACTTCTTTAAAATCACCTTTGACGATAATTCGTTCTGTTGCGTTATAGTCCACACAAGTTACCAGTGTAATTTCCTTAACTCCTTCACGATCCTCAATTTCATCCACCCGATCGGGAGTGACGTGCTTAACCTCACGAATCTCATAGGTGTATACTCTATCCTTGTCAGTCAGATAAATCTTCATACCTGCTTTGGCGTGAGTCAAGGGAGAAAAGAGCATCTGATCTGCATTTTCAGGTGTAAAAATATGATGACTAGCAAGAGAATAGTTCCCCTCGCCCATTTTTTGATCTGCTTTCATGGTTCCTGCCCCGTAAAACAAGTT
>NZ_KQ969551.1:299198-301698 GCF_001578945.1 Streptococcus oralis | reverse complement strand
CATAGTTGAGCGTCCTGTTTGCGAAATATTGGCAACATTTGTTCGAATCATGACCCCTGTATCCGTGATGATCATCAAGTCTTCATCGCCCTTAACGGTTAAGAGACCCGCGAGTGGACCATTTTTCTCAGCAATATTGGCTGTCTTCATTCCTTTACCACCCCGACCTTTAGTTGGATATTCAGTGGCAAGGGTACGCTTACCGTATCCTTTTTCCGTGATGATAAGAACCTCGTCCTGGTCGGTAATGATACTAGCACCAACTACTGTGTCACCCTCACGAAGATTGACTCCTCGAACACCTGTCGCGATACGGCTCATGCCACGAACAGCTGACTGATTAAAACGAATAGCATAACCAAAATTGGTACCAATGATAATATCCGTGTCTTCTTCTGTCAATAGAACATTTATCAATTCGTCCTCATCCTTGAGATTCAGGGCCTTCAGCCCATTTTGACGAATATTGGCAAATTCTTTTACACTGGTTCTCTTCACGATACCGTGACGGGTTGTGAAGAAGAGATAAGCGTCATCACTCCGTTCAGACTCAACGTTGATAATAGTCTGAATACTCTCCCCTTCGTCCAACTTCAAAAGATTAACCACTGGCAATCCTTTAGCAGTTCGACCATACTCAGGAATTTCATAGCCTTTTAGTCGGTAAACACGACCCTTGTTTGTAAAGAAGAGCAGGTGATCATGGGTGCTAGTCGAAACCAACTCCCGAACAAAGTCATCATCCTTAACTCCAGTACCTTGAACTCCACGACCACCACGTTTTTGAGCAGTGAACTCACCTTGGTCCAAACGTTTGATGTAGCCCTTATTAGATAGGGTAATCAAAACATCTGTTTCTTCAATCAAATCTTCATCTTCAAGAGTTAAGACTTCTCCGATCATCAACTCGGTACGACGCTTGTCACCAAACTTGCGTTTGACTTCGTCCAATTCTTCTTTGATGATTTGCGCCACGCGCTCTGGTTTAGCAAGAATATCAGCCAAATCTGCAATCAAGGCAATCAATTCATCATATTCAGACTGAATCTTATCGCGTTCCAACCCTGTCAAACGACGAAGACGCATATCAAGGATAGCCTGACTTTGACGCTCAGAAAGCTTAAACTTGCTCATCAACTCAGCTTGCGCTTCCGCATCCGTTTCACTAGCACGGATAATACGAATCACTTCGTCAATATGATCTAGCGCAATTAAAAGACCTTCTAAGATATGCGCACGCGCTTCTGCTTTTTCCTTGTCAAAACGAGTACGGCGAACAACCACTTCTTTTTGGTGCTCGATATAAGCATCCAAAATTTGACGAAGGGACAAGATTTTTGGCACACCATTTTGAATCGCCAGCATATTGAAACCAAAGTTGGTTTGCATCTGGGTCATCTTGAAAAGGTTATTAAGGATAACATTGGCAGACGCGTCGCGTTTAACCTCGATTACGAAACGGACCCCTTCACGGTTGGACTCATCACGTACGGCTGTAATGCCCTCAAGGCGTTTTTCCTGAACCAAGCGAACAATATGTTCATGCACCTTGGTTTTATTGACCATGTAAGGGAATTCCGTTACAACGATGCGCTCACGACCCGTCTTAGTGGTTTCAATCTCTGTACGAGAACGAAGGACAATGGAACCTTTACCAGTCTCATAAGCCTTATGGATACCTGATTTCCCCATGACAAGAGCACCGGTTGGAAAATCTGGACCAGGCAAGACTTCCATCAAGTCCTTAGTCGTCACTTCAGGATTGTCCATGACCAACTTCACTGCATCAATGGTTTCACCCAAGTTGTGAGGAGGAATGTTGGTAGCCATCCCTACGGCAATCCCAGTTGCTCCATTGACCAAAAGGTTTGGAAAACGAGCTGGCAAGACCAAGGGTTCACGTTCGTTAGCATCGTAGTTGTCTACGAAATCAACTGTGTTTTTATTGATATCACGAAGCATTTCAAGAGCAATTTTGCTCATGCGTGCCTCAGTATACCGCTGCGCGGCAGCACCGTCCCCGTCCATAGATCCAAAGTTCCCATGCCCATCGACAAGCATGTAACGGTAGCTCCACCACTGAGCCATACGGACCATGGCTTCATAAATAGAGGAATCTCCGTGTGGGTGGTATTTACCCATAACATCCCCTGTAATACGGGCTGATTTTTTATGAGGTTTGTCTGGTGTAACACCTAGTTCATTCATTCCGTAAAGAATACGACGGTGAACAGGTTTTAAGCCATCTCGAACATCAGGGAGAGCACGCGCAACGATAACACTCATGGCGTAGTCGATAAAGCTGGTCTTCATCTCCTTTGTCAGATTGACATTCACTAAATTTCTATCCTGCATTAATAAATGCCTCATTTCACTATTAGTAGTTAGGTATATTATACCATAATTTGTTCTTCATTTCAGTTCCTAGAAATCACTAAAACGTTTACATCGATAACCGAATAGAATATTCGTGACAAAGCTTTTTAAAAGTGATAGAATG
>NZ_KQ969551.1:294228-299178 GCF_001578945.1 Streptococcus oralis | reverse complement strand
TTAAAAGTGATAGAATGAAAGTGTCTGGGGATTCCCCTAAAAAAAATGAAGGAGATGTTTAGAAAAATGACTTCTACTAAACAACACAAAAAAGTGATCCTTGTCGGTGACGGTGCCGTAGGTTCATCTTACGCTTTCGCACTTGTTAACCAAGGAATTGCACAAGAGCTTGGAATCATTGAAATTCCTCAACTGTTCGACAAAGCTGTTGGTGACGCTGAAGACCTTAGTCATGCCCTTGCCTTTACTTCACCTAAAAAAATCTATGCTGCCAAATACGAAGACTGTGCTGACGCTGATCTTGTTGTAATCACAGCTGGTGCTCCTCAAAAACCAGGTGAAACTCGTCTTGACCTTGTTGGTAAAAACCTTGCTATCAACAAATCAATCGTTGAACAAGTGGTTGCTTCAGGATTTGACGGAATCTTCTTAGTTGCGGCTAACCCAGTTGACGTTTTGACTTACTCAACTTGGAAATTCTCTGGATTCCCTAAAGAACGTGTTATCGGTTCAGGTACTTCTCTTGACTCAGCTCGTTTCCGTCAGGCACTTGCTGAAAAAATCGGTGTTGACGCACGTTCAGTCCATGCTTACATCATGGGTGAGCACGGTGACTCAGAGTTCGCTGTTTGGTCTCACGCTAATGTTGCAGGTGTTAAATTGGAACAATGGTTGCAAGCTAATCGTGATTTGAACGAAACTGACCTTGTAGAACTCTTCATCTCAGTTCGTGATGCTGCTTACTCCATCATCAACAAAAAAGGTGCTACTTACTATGGTATCGCCGTAGCTCTTGCTCGTATCACAAAAGCAATCCTTGATGATGAAAATGCTGTACTTCCACTTTCTGTATATCAAGAAGGGCAATACGGTGTTGATGGCGTCTTTATAGGTCAACCAGCTATCGTTGGTGCACACGGTATTGTTCGTCCAGTAAATATCCCGTTGAACGATGCTGAAACTCAAAAAATGCAAGCATCTGCTAAAGAATTGCAAGCTATCATTGATGAAGCATGGAAAAACCCTGAATTCCAAGCAGCTTCTAAAAACTAATGAGAAAAAGGTTCTCAAACATGAGAACCTTTTTCTTTTTGTACAGAATCATAACTCAACTCTTCAAATAAACAAAAAAAGCCTATCGACCAAGCAATGAAGCTTGATACAATAGGCTTTTTATAAATTCATTATTTAACAGCGTCTTTAAGAGCTTTACCTGCTTTAAATGCTGGAACTTTAGAAGCTGCGATTTTGATTTCTTTACCAGTTTGTGGGTTGCGACCTTTACGTGCAGCACGCTCACGAACTTCAAAGTTACCGAAACCAATCAATTGAACTTTTTCACCAGCTGCAAGGTATTCAGTTACTGCTGCAAATACAGCGTCAACTGCTGCTGCTGAATCTTTCTTAGTCAATTCTGTAGCTTCTGCTACTTTAGCGATCAAATCTTGTTTGTTTGCCATGTTAATGTTTCCTCCAAATATTTTCTAATTAACAAATATAATCATATCCTAAAATTGCCCACAGGTCAAGTCAAAAACGCTATTTCTAACGATTTTTCTCTATTTTTTGCGATTTTTTTAGGAATGATATCTAACTAAGATAGCCCACGCATTTTCACCTGTATGGGTCTGAATGATGGATCCTGTTTCCAGTACAGAAATCGGTTTCTCAACGTAAGTTTGCAACAAAACCTTCATCTCATTGGCCCATTCATTAGTACCAGCGTAGGAAATTCCAATTTCTGCAACGGATTTATGAGAAAGAGTCTCTGCTAGTTCAACAAGCCATTTTTTAAAAGTCTTCGCACCACGTCCCTTAACAATCGGTTGCAGTTCGTGGTTTTTCATTTGCATGACGACACGAATGTTCAACAAAGAACTTAGTAAACCAGTCACACGCCCAATACGACCACCTTTAACTAAATTTTCTAAAGTCGAAACACCGATATAAAGTTCGGTATGCCTTTTCACATCTTCCACATGTGCTAAGATAGTTTCTAAATTTCTTCCTTCTTGGGCAAGTTTAGCCGCTTCAACAACTTGAAATTTCATAGCCTGATCTGTAAAGGAACTATCAATAACAGTCACATCAGCAGTTGAGAGGCTTGCCCCTTGTCGAGCAGCTTCCACAGTTCCAGACAAGGCATGGGACATGTGAATGGCAATAATTTGACTACCATCTTTGCCTAGCTCTTCAAAAACTTCAGCAAATACCCCTACTGGAGGCTGACTGGTTTTGGGGAGGTTTTTACTTTGCTGCATAAGATGAAGGAATTCCCCTTCTTTCAAATCCGCATCAGAATAAAGGATGCCATCAATCATCACAGATAAAGGAACAACTGTAATGTCCAACTCTTTAACTACTTCTGGCTCGATAGTAACAGAAGAATCTGTTACAATTTTTACTTGTGTCATATCTTCAATCTTTCTACTTTCTCAATAGGAGCGAGGTTTTTTCTCGTTTTTATTATATCAAAAAATTGTTAAAAAATCATAAGTGATCCGATGAAAAGAACTGAATTTTTGGTATAATCTATCTATAGAAAAGTGAGGAACAGCCATGATTCGAAAACTTCAACCGATTATCACCATTATTCTTGGAGCTGCTATCTATGCCTTCGGTCTTACCTACTTTGTTGTTCCTTATCATTTATTTGAGGGAGGGGCGACAGGTATTACCTTGATTACCTACTATCTTTTTAAGATTCCTGTCTCATTGATGAATCTCTTAATCAACATTCCTTTATTTATTTTGGCTTGGAAGATATTTGGTTCCAAGACCCTCTACTCCAGCCTTCTAGGATCTATTTCACTTTCCGTTTGGCTAGCAATCTTTGAGCGCATTCCTTTGCACATCGACTTGCAAGGGGATCTCATCATTGTCGCTTTAGTCTCAGGAGTCTTACTGGGGGTTGGTTTAGGAATTATCTTTAATGCTGGTGGAACCACTGGTGGCTCTGATATCGTTGCCCGTATCCTCAACAAATATACTAATATTTCGATTGGGAAATTGCTTTTTGGGATTGACTTTTTTATCCTAATGTTGATTTTGATCATCTTCCAGGACCTTCGTCTAGTTACCTATACCCTCTTATTTGACTTTATCATCGCTCGTGTTATCGACTTGATAGGCGAAGGAGGTTATGCTGGTAAAGGATTTATGATTATTACCCAATATCCTGATCAATTGGCCAAAGAGATAAACGATGAACTCGGACGTGGCGTTACCTTTATATCTGGTCAAGGCTACTACAGCAAAAAGGATTTAAAAATTATCTACTGTATCGTCGGTCGAAACGAGATCGTAAAAATGAAAGATATGATTCACAAAATCGACCCTCAAGCCTTTATCACCATCACTGAGGCTCATGAAATTCTTGGTGAAGGCTTTACTTATGTGAAAGATTAAAAAGCTGGGATTTCCCAGCTTTTATTTTTCTTCCATAAGAGTAGAATGATGGTAGCCGTAAGTAAAGTAAAGGACTAACCCAACTACAAGTGCGATACCAAAGGCAATCCAAGTATCTAGACTATATTGAAGCATAAAGGAAACACAGATAAGAATAGAAAGAATTGGCAAGAGTGGTACCAAAGGAGTTTTAAACTCTCCCTCTTTTGGCATGCCCTTATCCTTTCTGAGTTTTATTACTCCGTAGGCTAGCAAAATCAGATAAGCTAGCGTACAGATATTTAAGAAGGCTGCAATACTGGCTAGAGGAAAGACTCCTGCAGCAATAGCTGAAGCAACTCCTGTTAAGAGAGTCGCATTTTTAGGAACGCGACTAATCTTGCTTAATTGTTTGAAACTTTGAGGTAAAAGTTCATCACGTGCTAAGCTATATATCATTCGAGACAAAGCGTAAGTCATGGAGATACATACGGTTATCAGAGTTAGAATTGGCTACAAGCGAAACATAATTTGCCGCCCAGCCGATGCCAATACTCCGTAATGAAAATGCTACTGCATCGTCCACATTAAGCTTACTGTAGTGAACAATCCCTGTCAATACTAAGGTTACCAAAGCATAGAGAATGGTGACGATTGTCAGAGAAAGCACAATTCCGCGAGGAATATTTTTTTGCGGGCTTTGAATTTCATCAACTGCCATGGAAATAGACTCAAATCCGAGAAAACCAAAGAACATCAAAGATGCACCAGCCATAATCCCAGTACTTCCACCATATAGTTGACCAAAACCAAATGGAGCAAAATTCGTCCAATTTTCAGGTTTGATGTACCAAATACCAACTAGGATAAATAAGGCAAGAGCTGAGAATTTCAAGACCACCAAAAGCGAATTAAAGCGCAAGGCTGCCTTGGAATTTAACAAGACTAATCCTGTCACCAAGACAATCACTAAAATAGGTAAAATATCGATATAGCTGCCTTGTTCGGGGTTAAAGGTTCCATTCAAGGCTTGAGGTATGGAAATACCATAATGAATGAGTAAGCCCTTAAAATATGCTGCCCAGCCAGAAGCTACGCCAGAAATAGCCGTCATGAATTCCATGATGGTCAACCAGCCAGCAATCCAGGCTGGCAATTCTCCTAGAATCGCATAGAGATAACTATAAGCACCACCAGTTGCAGGCACACGAGAGGCAAATTCTGCAAAAAATAGGGCTGATAGAGAAACACACAGGGCAGAAATCACAATGGAAATCACTAGCGAGGGACCAGCAAGTGTTGCTGCCGCTGTTCCTGTAATGGTGAAAATCCCCGTTCCCACCATGGCACCAATCCCTAGAAGAATCAAATCCCACAATTTCAAATGGCGATGCATTTCTGTCTGTCTCAGACTAACATCCTTGGTTCTAAAAATATTCATACTTCATCTCCGCTAAACATAATCGTTTTATTTTATCACCCAATTTGTAAAATTAAGCTAGACAGAAAAAGCCATCTTACCACAAACGAGCTTGTAATGATAGAAGCATACTATCAAGAAAG
>NZ_KQ969551.1:283460-293117 GCF_001578945.1 Streptococcus oralis | reverse complement strand
GCCAAAAAAAGGAGCTAAGCTCCCTTCATTTTTAATACGTTCCTTCTTCACCCTGACTAGTCAAGATAACCGGACCGTCTTTGGTAATCACGAACTGGTGTTCATATTGGCAAGATAGGCCGCCATCTATAGTCTTATGAGCCCAGCCAGTTTTCATATCTGTATCAATTTCCCAGTCACCAGTATTAATCATGGGTTCAATGGTTAGTACCATTCCTTCACGGAGGCGGAGTCCACGACCTGCTATACCGTAGTTGGGAACCATTGGCTCTTCATGCATAGTTGGTCCAACACCATGACCAACTAAATCACGTACGACACCATAACCGCGACTTTCAGCGTATTCTTGAATGGCCGCACCGATATCACCGATACGATTTCCAACAACCGCTTGCTCAATTCCTATATACATAGCTTCCTTGGTCACATCCATCAGGTTTTTCACTTCTTCAGACGGTGTACCAACCGCATAAGCCCAACATGAATCTGCTAGACCGCCAGAATAGCTCTGTGTGTATTTTTTCATTTGCTCAACATTGTTGAAGTTGAGTTTAGATACATTGAGGTCTGATTTGGCAATAGGGCCTCCCAAAACCATATCAACCTTTAGCAAATCTCCATCTTTCAAGATGTAATGACGTGGAAAAGCATGAGCAACTTCGTCGTTGAGAGAGCAACAAGTAGCATAGGGGTAATCCATAACTGCGCCATCCACGCCAATCTGTAGAGGAAGGAAATTTTCCTCTTTACAACGTCGACGAACGTACTCTTCAACTTCCCACATATCCACGCCTGGCTTAATCAAATCACGTAAGCCGATATGAATACTAGCTAGGAAATCGCCAGCCTTGTCCATGGCTTCGATTTCACGTGCTGATTTCAAAGTTATCATTTTTTCTCCTAGATTCTAATTGATTTTAACTGTAACATTTGCTTTTGATACAATCTGATGACCATGATAAATATCATAATCAATAATAGCCGAACGTCTCGTGTGGTGAATAATACGTGCCTGAATCCGCAAAGTATCATCTATCTGAACAGCTTGTAAGAAGTAAATTAGCATCTGCTCGATGATGAGATTGCGTCTGCTATTTGCCACCAAATCCTGTGTCATGTGAGTTAAAATTTCAGCAAGAACACCATTTGCCAAAACTCCGTTCTTCTCAAGCATAAAGGGCTCAACTGTAATCACAACTTCGTCGTGATGATAAGACAACTTCTGACCGATTTGCTCTGAAAAAGTCGGCAAGGCTGAAACCTGAGAGCGACTCATCTTATCCATGACATCGCGTCTTGTAATCACCCCGAGCAAAGTTTGATTGCTTCTCACTACCGGAACCATCTCAAAGTCTTCTGCTATCATCCGTTGACTGACATTGGCAATATTGGTCGCTAAGCCTGTTACGAAAATGCTGCGCGTCATCACCTTATCAATCGTCGTGCTAGGGGATTTGTCCCCTGCATCACGCATGGTAACAACTCCAACAACCACTTGGTGTTGATTAATGACTGGGAAACGACTGCTTCTGTTCTTACGTACCAAGTCTAGATAATCTTTCACTGTGTCTGTTTCTCTCAAAAAACCATACTCATGGCTAGGACGATAGAGCTTTTCAACTGTTAAAATATCTGTTTTAATTTGCACATTTGACAAAGCTCTATTGATCATAGTTGCAACTGTAAAAGTATCATGCTTGCTTCTCAGGACAGGAATACCTTTTTTATTGGCAAGTCCTAGTACATCCTCTTGGACATGAAATCCGCCAGTCACCAGAACTGCATTTTCATTTTCCAAAGCCAGAAGTTGAACACGAGTACGGTCGCCTACAATTAACAAACCACCATCGTTTAGATAGGACAAGATATTCTGTTCTGTCATGGCTCCAATGGAGAATTTACTGAATTCCCTGTTCAAACCTTCCTGACCGGCCAAGACTTCGGATGAAGTTACTTCTGCAATCTCTGCATAGGTCAGTTTTTCAATAGCCACTTTCTGGGACTTGATCCGAATGGTTCCACTACGAGGACGAGTTTCTACAATCCCACGATTTTCAGCTTCTTTAATAGCACGATAAGCCGTCCCATCACTTACACCCAAGTGATTGGAAATGCTACGAACACTGACACGTTTTCCTATTGGTAACTCTTCCAGATAATTTAAGATTTCCTGATGTTTACTCATTGAATTCTCCTTTTATGTATCGAAATTCAAGATAGTCCCTCATTTTTCGTGTATAGCGATCGCTCCCCTTAAACTGTCGGAAGAGACTAAAGCCCGATTTTAAGGCTACTTTTTGACTAGCTTGATTCTCCAGATGAGTGATGATGGATAATTGTTTTAATCCGAACTCTTCAAAGGAAAGTTGGCAAAGCTTGGTAACAGTTTCTGTCATAAAACCTTGTGACCAAGAATCCTTTTTTAAGAAATAACCAATTTCTGCCTCTTTCTTGATTTCATCAATCTTTTCAAATTTAATGGAGCCAATCATTTCCTGATTTTCTTGGAGACATATGGCCCAAACGCCTAAAGGATTCTTCATAAAATAGTTAGCAAGTGCATACTGACTTTCTTCCAAACTTGCTTGACTGGGAAAAATAAACTGCAAATTCTCAGGGTTTGAAGCAATCTCGAAAAACGCTTGACTGTCACTAAAAAAGAAAGGACGCAAATACAAGCGCTCCGTTTCAAAGAAAGAAAACATTGCTAATTTGGTCCAAATATTCATAATCACCTCAACGGTTTAGTCTTCAAAGAGTGTAATATCCGCTCCAAGACTACGCAATTTTTCGATAATATCTGAATAGCCTCTAAGGATAAACTCAATATTTGTAATTTCAGTCCGACCTTGAGCCATCAAACCAGCGATCACAAGTGCAGCACCAGCACGAAGATCTGTAGCTTTCACCTTGGCACCATGTAGAACACGCCCACCAGTGTAGAAAATATGGTCATTTGTAGTCGTAATATCTGCATCCATTTTTGCTAACTCAAAGACATGATTGACACGTTTCTCATAAATGGTATCAATAATGGTACCACAGCCTTGGGCGGTTAGTAAAAGTGGTGTGATTGGTTGTTGCAAATCCGTTGCAAATCCTGGATAGGGAGCTGTTTTAATATTGATAGCCTTCAAATCAGACTGCTCTTCAACGAAGATACTATCCTCAGAGACTGTCATGCGAACGCCCATTTCTTCTAGTTTGGCGATAAAGCCTTCTAAGTGTTCATAGAGAACATTGTTAATACGGATTCCCTTACCAACCGCTGCAGCAAGTGAAATATAGGTCCCGGCTTCGATACGGTCTGGAATAACTTGATGACGTGTTCCATGAAGTTGCTCAACACCATCAATAATGATAATATCAGTCCCTGCACCACGAATGTGAGCCCCCATGTTATTCAAAAGGGTAGCCACATCGATGATTTCTGGTTCACGAGCCGCATTTTCAATAACAGTCCGTCCCTTAGCCTTAACAGCCGCAATCATGGTATTAATCGTTGCACCAACACTAACGGTATCCATGTAGATACTTGCACCGTGAAGTCCCTTACCTTGGGCAGATAAATTCATATTATCTCCCTCGTAGCTCACTTTGGCTCCCATAGCTTCAAAGGCTTTTAAGTGAAGGTCAATCGGACGAGGCCCCAGATCACATCCACCAGGAAGTCCAACTGTAGCTTCACCAAAGCGACCTAAAAGACTTCCGTAGAAATAATAAGAAGCACGCAAGCTATTAATCTTGCCATAAGGCATAGGAATGTTTTGAACACCTCTTGGATCAATCTCCAAGACATCCTCATAACGCTTAACAGTCGCCCCCATAATTTCCATAATTTCGACAAGACTAGCAACGTCTGAAATATCTGGGACACAATCTAGGGTGACGACATCATCTGCCAGTATAATAGCAGGAATTAATGCTACAACACTATTTTTAGCACCACTAATGGTGATCTCACCTTGCAATGGACGTCCACCATTGATGACAATTTTTCTCATGTTATACTCTTTCAAAATTTACTAAAAAGGTCTTTACATTCTATTATACCATAGTTCTCTTATTTTTCCCATTCCTGTTTATTAAAATTAGCCTTCATTTTATCTTCTAAAATACAAAAAAACCTACCACTCAAGCTATAAAGCTTGATAGGATAGGCTTTTTAATGATTTATTAACGTACTGTGCGGATACGCATTGTATTTGTACGAACTGCTTCGCCAACAGGTACACCCGCAACGATAACAATATCATCACCTGATTCTACAAGACCTGCTTCAAGTGCTTTACGTTCAGCAATTTCAAACATATCATCAGTTGATGATGGAGCTTCTGTCAACATTGGGATAACACCCCAGTTCAACATCAGTCCACGTTCTGTCAATTCATCAAATGTCAATGCCAAGATATCTGCATTTGGACGGTATTTAGAGATCAAACGAGCTGTATGACCAGTCTTAGTAAGCGTCACCACCAATTTGATATTCATTGAGTTAGTAGCGTCTTTAACAGCTGAAGCCATAACTTCTGTCTTAGAGTTACGTTCAAAGCTGTCTGAGTTCAAACGTCCATACTCGTTCAAAAGAGTTTGAGCATTCTTGTCGATTGTAGCCATTGTTGTTACTGACTCAAGTGGATATTTACCGTTTGCAGACTCACCTGAAAGCATTGTAGCGTCAGTTCCGTCGATAACAGCGTTAAATACGTCTGATACTTCTGAACGAGTTGCACGTGGTTTTTCAGTCATTGTTTCAAGCATGTTTGTTGCTGTGATAACAACTTTACCTGCTGCATTGACTTTAGTAATGATCATTTTTTGGTAAACTGGAACCATTTCGAATGGTACTTCGATACCCATGTCACCACGAGCGATCATGATACCGTCAGCAGCTTCGATGATTTCATCCAAGTTGTCAATCCCTTGTTGGTTTTCAATTTTTGCGAACAATTGAACATGACCGTTACCAGTTTCTTCACAGATTGCACGAACTTCGTTAACGTCTTTTGCAGTACGTACAAATGAAATCGCGATGAAGTTGATACCTTGTTCCAAACCGAAACGGATATCATCGTTATCACGTTCAGCAAGAGCTGGGAAAGGAATTTTTGTGTTAGGGATGTTTACACCTTTTTGCTTAGCAATTACTCCGTCATTTTCAACTTCAACTTCAAATTCACGAGTTGCATCGTCTTTTGCAACAACGCGAAGACCAAGTTTACCATCGTCAACCAATACTTGACGACCAACTTCAACATCATCGTAGATATCAAGAGCACCAGCAACGTTCAAAGCAATCACTTCACGAGTTGATTTGATTCCTTGTTTAGTTGCAACACGGATTTTTTCACCAGTTTTGTAAGAGTACTCTTTTGCGTCACCTTCAAACAATTCTGTACGGATTTCAGGTCCTTTAGTATCAAGAAGGAAACCAACTTTTTTACCTGCAAGTTTTTCAGCAAGCTTAACAGTTGCCATACGCTCACCTTGTTCTTGATGGTCACCATGTGAGAAGTTGAAACGGAAAGTATTTGCTCCCGCTTCAATTAGTTTTGCAATGTTTTTAGCTGAAGCTTCAACGTCTAGTTTTTCACCCCAGTATCCGTCTTCACCGAATTTTTTACCTCCACGGATTTCTACCGCAGGACCTAAAGTTGCAACGATTTTTACACGTTTGTTCATGATTTTTGTGACTCCTTTATATAATTCGACCTTTATGGTCATGTTACCAAATTAATGAAAGTTGATTATGACAAGCTCTTATTTAAGCTAGCGAGTTCAAGATCAGCTTTGTGTGGGTTATTCACCACAATCTTGCCATCTTCAGTCAAGCTAAACAAAGCCCCTTCTTCTGCTGTACCAAGAATTGGATTTTCAACCATTTTTTCGTTACGGATACCAACAGCGACACCACCGATTCCTTGTTTAAGAAGTTTAACAGCGTGTGCTCCCAAGCGTGACGCCAAAACACGATCACGAGCAGTTGGTGAACCACCACGTTGGATGTGTCCAAGCTCAGTCACACGAAGGTCACTAGTGTCTCCTGCCTCTTTTAGTTTTTGACCAAATTCAGCCGCTGACATAACACCTTCTGCCAAAACGATGATGTTGTGTTTCTTACCGTGCTCATAACCGGCTTTGATGCTCGCTACGATTCCTTCCATATCAAAACCTTCTTCAGGGATAATAATTTCGTCCGCACCTGTAGCAATACCTGCCCAAAGTGCAATGTCACCAGCGTTACGTCCCATTACTTCAACAACGAAAGTGCGACGGTGACTTGATGAAGTGTCACGAATTTTATCAATAGCGTCCATAGCGGTTGTTACTGCTGTGTCAAATCCAATTGTAAAGTCAGTTCCTACGATATCATTATCAATTGTACCAGGAAGACCAATGGCTGGGAAGCCATGCTCGGTCAAGCGCATAGCACCATGATAAGAACCATCACCACCGATAACAACGACACCTTCAATACCATGTTTTTTCAACTGCTCAATCCCTTTGAGTTGACCTTCAAGTTGGGCAAACTCTGGGTAGCGAGCTGAGTGAAGGAAAGTACCACCACGCGAAATGATGTCACCAACTGATGCGGCATCTAGGGGATAGATTTCGCCAGCAACCATACCAGCATATCCGTCATAGATACCAAACACTTCCATTCCTTCTGAGATTGCTTGACGAACAACTGCACGAATGGCAGCGTTCATACCAGGGGCGTCACCGCCACTAGTTAAAACAGCAATACGTTTCATTTGGTTTATGCTCCTTTTTCTTTTAACATTCTTACTGATTATACCACATTTAAATCGAAAATTCTTCTATTTTTCGTATTTTTAACGATAAATCGTTTTCATAGCAAGTCCCTCTAATTTTTCCTCTAGAGCAGAATCTTTTCTTACAAAATGTTGTGTAGAAACAACCGTTTTTCCTTCCTCTTCATACCTGATAATGACAGGAATTGGGCCTTTGTATTGTTCTAGGATATTTGAAATCTCTTTATCGTATTCATGATTTTTAACTTGAATCCAGAATCGTTCCGCTACTGCTTCTTTCAAATCTTGTGCAATCATTTGCAGACGACCATCTCGAGATTGAACTTTACCATTGATGTAGTAAAATTTTCCTTCGGAGAGGATAGAGGAGAATTTTCTATATTGGTCTGAAAATACAGTCACATCCATCCGAGACTTACTATCATGAACCTGTAAAAAGGCCATGTTCTCGCCCTTCTTGGTTCGAATCACCTTTAGTTTTTGCACTTCAACTAGGAGAGTAGCTTGAGCTCCCTCGGTTAGATTAGCAATCGGAACCGTCGGATAAATGGTTTGTTTGGCAAGAGTTTGGAGAGGATGGGCACTGATACCTACCCCAATCAATTCCTGTTCCTTGTAAAATTTCTCCGCCTCAGTAAAATCATCAGCCTCAGTCCAACTATAGTTTGCATCTGCAAAGAGTCCACCTAACTCCTCAACAAAGACAAATAAGTTTGGTAGGTTCACTAAGATTTTCTGACGATTCTTGTCAAATTCATCAAAGAGCCCCAGTTCAACCAAAGGAGTCAAAAGCGATAGTTTCTTGTAATTCTTGGGAAGACGTGTGACAAAATCTTCAATGCTTGAGAAGGGACGATTTTCGATAATCCAGTAAGAAAAATCTCTTGGCATGCCCTTAATGGCTTTTAGACCAAGATAGATTTTTTTCTGGGCAATCTTATCATGATAGGGAATGCTGTTGATCGCCAAAGGCGCTACTTCAAAGTCCATCTGCAATGCATCTACAATGTAATCACTGCTAGAATAATTCAACATGACTTGAAAGAAAATAGCAGGATAATGCGTCTTGAAATAAGCTAGCTGGAAAGCCAGGGCTGAGTAGGCATAGGCGTGGGATCTATTAAATCCATAACCTGCAAATTTTTCCATCACTGCAAAAACTTGGTTGGCTTTCTCTTCTGAATGCCCTAGGTTCATAGCCCCAGTGATAAAATCTTCCCTCATCAAATGCATCTCTTTAGCATTTTTCTTACCCATGGCTCGTCTGAGAATATCGGCTTTACCAAGACTGAAACCTCCAAAGCGTTGAGCTACCTGCATGACCTGCTCTTGATAGAGCATGATACCATAAGTTGATGAAAGGATGTCCTCCAAGGCAGGGTCTAACACTGTCACCTTTTCTTTGCCGTGCTTCCGAGCGACAAAGTTATCAATATAATCACTAGCTCCTGGTCTGTTGAGCGAGGTTGTGGCTACTACCTCTTCAAAGACTTGCGGCTGAACTCGTTTCAAGAGTCGAATGGCACCAGGTTGTTCAAATTGGAAAATGCCTTTGGTATTTCCAGCAGCAAAGAGGGCCAGAGTTGCCTTATCTTCCAAATCAATCTCTTCGATTTTCAGATGAATACCCTCTGACTCAGCCAGTAATTCCTGCATTTTTTGGACAAAAGTCAAGTTACGTAAACCTAGGAAATCCATTTTTAAAAGGCCATTGGCTTCAACTGCATGTGCATCATATTGGGTGATGAGCATATCCTCGCCATATTTAAGTGGAATATAGTCCGTCAAATCTTGGTCACTCATGACGACCCCAGCTGCATGGATAGAGGTCTGACGAGGATACCCTTCAATCTTTCGAGCAATCTCAAAAGCTTTTTGGTATTCAATCTTACTATTGATGACCTGCCTAAACTGTAAATTCTTTTCATAGGCAGTTGTTAGCGTATCTCGAAAACTGATTTTTTTCGTAATATTGGTTAATTCATACTCAGGGACACCATAACGTTTGAAAACATCACGAATTGCTTGTTTTGCCCCAAAAGTCGAATAAGTGACAATCTGCGCCACGTGTTGACTACCGTACCGATCACGAACATAACGAATGAACTCTGGCCTATAAAGGTCAGGGATGTCGATATCAATATCAGGCATAGTGTAGCGCTCACGATTTAAAAAGCGTTCAAAGATCAGGTTCTTTTCAACCGGATTAATCCCTGTGATATCAAGTGAATAGGCAACCAGACTACCGACTGCAGAACCCCGTCCCATACCCATATAGTAGCCTTGGGAACGTCCAAAACGAAGCAAATCCCAAACCACAAGGAAATAGTCATCAAAGCCCATATCATGAATCACAGCCAATTCCTCATTCAGCCGCTCATGATAGATAGCTGAGGTTAGTCCCTTGTCACTCAACCCTTGCTCAGCCCTCTCTCGAAGTTCTTCTACTGCTGGTCTTTCAGGATTAAAGCGAGGGAGTTTTAAACTAGGGTCGATCTGGTAGTCAACATTCTCTATCAGACCTTGAAGATTGGCAAGCGCCTGAGGGAAGCGATTCATAAAACGTGCTTCCAAGTCTGAGGCTGGTAAAAAGATTCTCTGTTGTGAATGCAGATCCACTTCTCTCAGACTGACATTATCCTTGACTGCCGACAAGATTTGCAAAACCTGTAGGTCTTCCTTTTCAAAAGAGTTGACTTGATAGAGGGGAAGAATGGGTCTGGTAAAGGCTTCTTGAGGAGTATCTGGACTGACACCGATATAATAATCATGCCCCAAATCCAGCTGTTCGACCCCATTAAAATAGGGAACAATAATAGCAATATCTTCAAGGTGGGAGGTGAAGTCAGACCAATTTTTTCGACCAGTCATTTTTAGAGTG
>NZ_KQ969551.1:282542-283086 GCF_001578945.1 Streptococcus oralis | reverse complement strand
GCTAGAAAACGGAAAGAAATCACCCTGTCGTCTATAATCAAGTTCATTTCAAGACCAATTAAAGGTCGAATGCCATACTTACGAGTCACTTCTAAAAAGTGATAGGCTCCATAGAGATTATCAACATCCATGATAGCAAGGTGAGAATAGCCGTATTCTTTAGCCATTTGTACGTATTTTTCAATTGAAACCACACTTTCCATAAAACTATAAACAGTCTTGGTGTCGAGCTGTGCAATCATTTCTTCTCCTCCTTGCTTTCGTTTTACTACTATTATACCATTTTAAAAACTAGAATGAAAAGGTAGAGACCATTCCTTTTAAAGTGACTTCATCACAAGTCAACGATATCTTTTTTACCTTATTTTTGATATACTAAATTTAGAATATTTCCAAAGGAGAGCGCCATGCGTTTTAATCAATTCAGCTACCTTCTCGTTTCTCATTCGCAAGTTTTGTGCGAGTTATCCCAGCTTGGTTTGAAGCTGGCACCAGAACAAGCATCAAAAAAACAACTTGAACAATTTGTCCGATGGAGTTTTTT
>NZ_KQ969551.1:272083-282339 GCF_001578945.1 Streptococcus oralis | reverse complement strand
CTATCCTTTGTCTGCCCTAGCAGCGGATAAGGAGACCGATCTCCTCACCTTCTTTCAGTCAGACCATGACATAACTCCTGAGATTTTTTATACTGTAGTTTTTCAACTTTTAGGGTTTAGTTATTTGGTTGACTTTGAAGATGCCGAACAATTCCGTAAAGAAACTGGATTTCCTATTGTTTATGGAGATCTCATTGAAAATCTCTACCATTTGCTCAACACTCGAACCAAAAAGGGAAATACACTCATTGACCAGCTTATTAGTGATGGTCTTATTGCAGAAGATAATCACTACCACTACTTTAACGGTAAGAGCTTGGCAACCTTCTCTACTCACGATGTCATTCGTGAAGTTGTGTATGTTGAGAGCCGTGTGGATACTGATAAAGACGGACTCCCTGATTTGGTCAAAGTCAGCATTATTCGTCCACGCTACGATGGACAAGTCCCTGCTCTTATGACTGCCAGCCCTTATCACCAAGGGACCAACGACAAAGCCAGTGACAAGGCTCTCTACAAAATGGAAGGAGCGCTCGAGGTCAAACCTGCCCACACCATTGAGCTTAAGGAGCCTAAGTTGAATTTAGTTGAACCTCTTGGTCAAGCTGAACTCGTCTCTGAAGCTGAAGAAAAGGTATCTCATATCAATAGCTCATACACTCTCAACGACTACTTCCTCCCACGAGGATTTGCCAATCTCTATGTATCGGGTGTTGGTACCAAGGATTCCCAAGGTCTGGTGACCAATGGTGACTACCAGCAAATCGAAGCATATAAAAATGTCATTGACTGGCTCAACGGCCGTTGCCGTGCCTTTACTGACCACACGCGCAAGCGTCAAGTCGAAGCTGACTGGTCAAACGGAAAAGTCGCAACAACAGGAATTTCCTATCTAGGTACCATGTCCAACGGTCTTGCAACCACTGGTGTTGATGGCTTAGAAATGATCATCGCTGAAGCAGGAATTTCCTCTTGGTATAACTACTACCGCGAAAATGGTCTTGTGACCAGCCCTGGTGGTTATCCAGGTGAAGATTTTGACTCACTTGCTGAATTGACCTACTCCCGCAATCTCCTAGCTGGTGACTATATCCGTGGTAATGGAGCTCATCAGGCAGACTTAGAGAAGGTAAAAGAACAATTAGACCGCAAGACTGGCGACTACAATCAATTTTGGCATGACCGCAACTATCTAATCAACACCCATAAAGTTAAAGCTGAAGTTGTCTTTACTCATGGTTCACAGGATTGGAATGTCAAACCACTTCATGTTTATCAGATGTTTCATGCCCTTCCTAGCCATATCAATAAGCACCTCTTTTTCCATCATGGTGCCCATGTCTATATGAACAACTGGCAGTCGATTGACTTCCGCGAGTCCATGAATGCCTTGTTAAGTAAGAAATTGTTAGGATTTGACTCAAGCTATCAACTCCCTACTGTCATCTGGCAAGACAATACTATACCTCAAAGATGGCAGTGCCTTGACGACTTTGGCAAACAGGATAAACTGCATACTTTCTCACTTGGAACTGAGGAAAAAGTGATTCAAAACCAGTATGATCAAAATGATTTTGACCGTTATGGCAAGACTTACCAGACTTTCAACACCGAACTTTACCAAGGAAAAACCAATCAAATCACCATTGACCTTCCCGTAACTCAAGACATTCACTTAAATGGGCGAGCGGAGCTGAAACTTCGTGTCAAATCGAGTACGAACAAGGGCTTATTATCTGCTCAACTGCTGGAACTTGGACAAAAGAAATATCTGCAGCCTTATCCAGCTGTTTTAAGTGCTAGAACCATTGATAATGGTCGTTACCACATGTTAGAAAATCTCTGCGAACTGCCATTCAATCCAAGTGCCCAACGTGTCATCACCAAAGGCTACCTTAATTTACAAAATCGAAATGATTTACTAACTGTTGAGGACATAGAGGCTGACAAATGGATGAGAATCCAATTTGACCTACAACCTACGATTTACAAGCTGAAAAAAGGTGACACACTTCGCCTTGTTCTCTATACTACCGACTTTGAAATCACTGTCCGTGATAATACAGACTATCACTTAACAGTCGATCTCACACAATCCACTATCACAATTCCCTCATAAAAGGAGCTATTAATACATATGAATAAATCAGAACACAGACACCAACTCATCCGCGCTCTTGTGTCCAAAAATAAGATTCATACACAAGCAGAGTTGCAAACTTTACTAGCTGAAAACGACATCCAAGTCACACAGGCCACTCTCTCACGCGATATCAAGACTATGAATCTTTCAAAGGTTCGCGAAGAAGATCATTCTTACTATGTTTTAAATACTGGTTCCATCTCCAAATGGGAAAAACGCTTGGAAAACTATATGGAAGATGGCTTGGTCATGCTACGTCCTGTCCAGCATCAGGTTGTCCTCAAAACCTTGCCAGGTCTTGCCCAATCATTTGGAGCCGTTCTCGATGCACTTGATTTCAAACAAATCGTTGCCACCGTGTGTGGTGATGACGTCTGTCTTCTTATCTGTGAAAACGCTGAAGAAGCACAGACTTGCTTTGAAATTCTTAAAAAATTTGCGCCACCATTTTTCTTCAATGACTAAAAAATCCCCGTGATGACTACAATCACGGGGTTCTGTTTTATCAATGTTGATAGGCTATTTTTCTTCTTTATCAGCCTTCTCATTATCTTTTTTCTCTCGTGCCAATCGAAGGGCACGTTTTGGGTTAAGACGATTAAACAATTCTTCTAGTTTCTTTTCATTCCATACATCTGCTGCAGAAACAAAATTTCCATCTGCATCTCGAAATGATATCGGTTTATCTCCCATATCAATCTCCTAGTCTACAAATTCAAACTCAAATTTACCGATTCGAACCAAGTCTCCATCCTTAGCTCCACGCGCACGAAGGGCTTCGTCAACCCCCATACCACGTAACTGACGAGCAAACTTCATGACAGACTCATCACGGTCAAAGTTGGTCATGTTAAAGAGTTTCATGAGTTTTTCACCAGAAAGCACCCATGTAGCATCATCATCGCGGCTAATTTCAAAGGCTTTTTCTTCCTCATCAAAGCCATAGTAAGCCTCTTCTTCCATATCAGACTCATCATAAATCGGAAATTCTGGTGTCTTATCTAACAATTCAGCTGTCGCATCCAAAAGAGTTGCCAAACCTTGCTTAGTCAATCCAGAAATAGGGAAGATAGCTGGAAGTTCCTCGAACTCGTCGTAGTTTGCTGCCAACTTTTCCTTAAAAGTTTTCAGATTTTCCTGACTTTCAGGCATATCCATCTTGTTGGCAACGATGATCTGCGGACGTTCCATCAAGCGAAGGTTATAAGTTTCCAGCTCTTTGTTGATTTGAACGTAATCTTCATAAGGATCGCGTCCTTCACTGGCTGACATATCAATGACATGCAAGATGACACGGGTGCGCTCGATGTGACGAAGAAACTGGGTTCCCAGTCCAACCCCTTGACTAGCCCCTTCGATCAATCCAGGAAGGTCTGCTACTGCAAAGGATTCACCTGACGGCGTCCGAACCATGCCCAAATTTGGAACGATGGTTGTAAAGTGGTAGGCACCGATTTTTGGTTTGGCTGAAGTGATGACACTAAGCAAAGTTGACTTTCCAACAGATGGGAAACCGACCAAACCGACATCCGCCAAGATTTTTAATTCTAGTTGCAACTCACGTTCTTGGCCTGGTTCTCCATTCTCTGAGATTTCAGGTGCAGGATTTTTTGGTGTCGCAAAACGGATGTTTCCTCGGCCACCTCGACCACCATGAGCTACGATAAATTCTTGACCGTGCTCAATCAAGTCTGTAATGACTTTACCTGTCTCTGCATCACGTACAGTAGTTCCCTGTGGTACGCGAACACGAAGGTCTTCTGCACCACGTCCGTGCATTCCTTTGGTCATCCCTTTTTCACCGGAATCAGCCTTGAAATGACGGTTGTAGCGGAAATCCATCAAGGTACGTAAGCCTTCGTCTACCACAAAAACAACGTTACCTCCACGTCCACCATCACCACCCCAAGGACCGCCATTAGGGACATATTTTTCACGGCGAAAGGCAACCATGCCATCGCCACCATTACCAGCCTTGACCTTGATCTTGGCTGTATCTAAAAACATACTCATATTTTCTTCTCGCTTTAAAAAGGACTGGAAAATCCAGTCATTAGTTATTGTTTCTATCTTAGCAACTTGCTTAGAATCTGCTAAAAGCTCCAAGTGCTGTCGCAAAGATACCAGCAAGGGTTACAAACAACATAATTAGCACGACAAAAAGCGTTACTTTTTCAAACATTGTTTTTTTACGTTTTCCATTATCTCCAAAAGCCATTTGGACTCCTTTTTATTTCTCTTTGTTCTATTCTGATTCTCTTTTAATATTCGCTAGAAACAGGTGCAATTACCCATAAAATCAAGTAAGCAAGTACCCCTGCCCCATAACAAAAGGCAAGAACGCCCCAAATCACACGGACAATAGTAGGGTCAATATCAAAATAGTGGGCTACGCCTGCGCAAACGCCTCCAATTTTTTGATCTCTACCACTTCTCATAAATTTTTTTGCCATATTTTATTCTCCTATATTTTTACTAATCTCTCCAATAATCTCGGATGCTAGACAATTGCTCTTTAGAAGCCTTTAATATTCGTTTGGACTCTTTAACTGGAGCTGAAACAGCCTGCTGAGGTAGGTACAAAATAGTTTTTAAGAATCGCTGTGTCATAGGTTCGTCGCCACGTAGTTCCTGCTCAAATTTATTTGAAATAATGGCATCGAGATAAAACTCATGAACTCGTTTCCCAAAATTTTCAGCCGATATTTCATACAACTTATCAGCCAACCTCTGCTCATCCATATCTGGAGTGGCGATCAAGGCCTCCAAGATAGCACCCGCAAGATCATGCTCTCCATAGTAGAGGGTTCCAAACATTTTGCCACTGATCAAATTATCCAGATAAGGATTGCCATGAGCGATGACAGGCGTTCCACTTGCTAAACTCTCTAGATAAGTCAAGCCCTGGGTTTCACTCGTAGAGGCTGAGATAAAGAAATCAGCTGCTTTATAGTACAAGGCTGTCTCACTTGGAGCAATCATACCTGTAAAAATCACATGCTCTTGAATGTGTAATTTTACTGCTTGCTCTTTCAGACTGTCCAAGTAAGGACCGTCACCAGCAACAACCAGCTTCACCTTGTCTTCTTCTTTCAAAACCTGTGCAAAGGCGGCTATGACTGCTTGGATATTCTTCTCATAGGAAATACGAGAAAGACTCAGTAACATTTTCTCGTCTTCTTTAATCCCAAGCTTAGATCGAAGGGCAGCTAAATTCTCTTCCTTAATCTCAGGGCGTTCAAATTTAGCTAACTCAATACCTGTTGGGATAACTCGTTTTTCAACCTTGACTTTGTACTTAGATAGAAGGTTCCGAACAATCTCACTAGGACAAATCACGCCATCCACGTCGTGAAGAAAGCCCCGTACCAGATATTTTACCATGCTTGGCCGAATCAGCATGCCCTTAGCAATGTAATGCACATAGTCTTCATACTGGGTATGGTAGGTATGAATAACAGGAATTTTCAATTCTCTCGCAATCCAAATCCCTAACAAACCAAGAGAAAATTCTGTTTGGGTATGAATGATATCGAGTTGATACTGCTTGGCAATTTCAAGTGCCTTTGTAAAACCTCGGTAGGCAAATCGTCGATCCTTAAACGCAAAGAAAGGGACACTCGGAATGCGAATAATTTGCCAATCCTCGTATCGGTTCACATCTTTATCAGTTGTTGTAAAGATAAAAACTGCATGTCCTTGCTTTTCAAGCTCAGTTTTCAACGTCCGAATACTAGTCGCAACCCCGGAAACCTGAGGAAAATAGGTATCTGTAAATAAACCAATTCGCATAAATTACCTCACTTTTTGCCCAAAGCAGCCTGTTCTCGATAAAATTTTAACCAGATTTCCAACAAATGCTCCTCAGAGTACTCTTTGGAGATTTCGCGAGCTTTTTCTTTCAAGTCTTTTAAAGCTTCAGGGTCATTCTTGTATTCTAGGATTGCTTCTCTCATCTCTGAAACATCACTTGTAGCACGATAATTCCCATCAAGAATAACCTTATACAAATCCAAATCCCTCAACATAATCGGAGCCTCGCAACTAGCTGCCTCTAAGATGGTCATGGGGAATAATTCATTGTAACTAGGTAGCAAGAACAAATCTGCTAAAGCATAGAACTCACGCATCCTTTCTGGTGATACAATACCTGGAAAAATTAAATTTTTAGGTGGATTGTCCATAATTTTTTTATAGCGTTCATAACCATCTGTTATTCCACCAAACGAAAAACCACCAGCCCAGATAAAGGTAACTTCTGGCAATTCCTCGGCAAGACGGATAAAGTCATCTATTCCTTTTCGTTTCTGAACTTGACCCGCACCGATTACGACAAACTGATCTTCCGCTAAATCCATTTCCTTCCGGAGTTGTGCAACTTGTTCAGCTGGCAATGGATGCCATTTTTCTTTGTTTACAAAATTTGGGATATAAGTTACTTTTTCACGCGGAATACCAGCAACCACTAAATCCTCAATAAACATGGGATTGACCACCACCAAATGTTCCATTCGGTTGTAAAAGGAAAAAACATAGCGTTTGACAATTCCTTTTAGGAAAAATGGAATCTTCAAACTCCCCTCAAGCGTATCAGGCAAAAAATGCACGTAGCCAATTTTTCTCCCAGAGCGTTTCTTTTGGAAAGTGGATAAATAATAGGGGAAATCAATAGTGTGAAAGTGGGTTACATCTGCCTCTACAGGAAGATTCTCTGTAACAATCAACTGGTCTTTGGCATCTCGATGTAGGAGGCGTACCAACTCACGGTAGGCGCCTGATACTCCTTGACCAGCTACTTTTTCACTTGAACTCAGCATATTAATACGCAATTTTTCGTTTTCCATACCATTCATTATACCATTTTATTTCCAGAAAATCAGCAAAAGAAAGAAGAGACCAAAGGAAAAAGAAGGAGATTTCCTCATTTTCCAATCGTCTCTCACATTTTTCTTACTCTTTACTTAATTCCTAGGGCGATACGTGCGTATCGGCTCATTTTTTCAACCGTCCAGGCCGGATACCAGACCAATTTGACTTCGGTATTGGTTACTTCAGGCACATTTGTCATCGCATCATGTATCTGGTCCGTCAAAAGGTCAGCCAGTGGGCAACCCATAGTTGTCAAAGTCATATCAATTTCAGTGTGACCTGTTTCACCATCAAATCGAATTTCATAAATCAAACCTAGGTTGACAATATCAATCCCCAACTCAGGGTCGATGACTTCTTCCAAAGCATTTAAAATGCGTGTTTTGATCGTCTCAATTTGTTCTTCTGTATAAGCCATGTTCTTCCTCACTCTTAGTCTTCAATAAAATCACGAAGGGGTTTGCTTCGGCTTGGTTGGCGCAATTTTCTCAAAGCCTTGGCCTCAATCTGACGGATACGTTCACGAGTTACGTTAAAGACTTTACCAACATCTTCAAGAGTGCGCATTTTTCCATCGTCTAGCCCGAAGCGCAAGCGCAAGACGTTTTCTTCACGGTCTGTAAGAGTATCCAAGACTTCATCCAACTGCTCACGCAAAACGATTCGAGTTGTGTAGTCTACTGGATTTTCAATCACCTCGTCTTCGATAAAGTCCCCAAGATGACTATCGTCCTCTTCACCAATCGGTGTTTCAAGCGATACTGGTTCTTGGGCGATTTTCAAAATTTCACGTACCTTGTCAGGTGTCATATCCATACGTTCGGCGATTTGTTCAGGTGTTGGATCTTGTCCCAATTCCTGAAGGAGGTTCCGCTGTTCACGAACTAATTTATTGATGGTTTCTACCATGTGAACAGGGATACGAATGGTGCGGGCCTGGTCAGCGATGGCACGAGTGATTGCCTGACGAATCCACCAAGTTGCGTAAGTTGAAAACTTGAAACCTTTTGAATAGTCAAACTTGTCCACGGCCTTCATCAAGCCCATATTTCCTTCTTGGATTAAGTCAAGAAACTGCATGCCACGCCCTACGTAGCGCTTAGCGATAGAAACCACCAAACGAAGGTTGGCTTCGGCAAGACGTTGTTTGGCTTCAATATCACCAGCCTCAACAGCTAGGGCCAATTCTTTTTCCTCTTCGTTGGTCAAGAGAGGAACGACCCCGATTTCCTTCAAATACATACGGACTGGGTCATTAACCTTGGCAGAAGTTGAGCCAATCAAGTCCTCATCACTGAGTTCTGGTTCTTCTTCTGCACTAAGCACACGCGCACTTGGATTTCCTTCGTTATCTGTGATAGAAATTCCAGCATCCTGAATCCGTTGCAAAAGGTCTTCAATACCGTCTGCATCCAGGGTAAAAGGAATAACCAGACTTGAATTGATTTCGTCGTCTGTTGCTGTTCCTGTTTTTTTGTGGTTACGGATAAAGTCTGCTACTTGCACATCAAATGTCGTTACTTCTTTTTGTTTTGTTGCCATTATTACTCCATTCTTCTCTTTTGGGAAATCAATCGTTGCAATTCTTCCAAGGCTGTGTCT
This sequence comes from Streptococcus oralis, assembly GCF_001578945.1. Taxonomy (GTDB): domain Bacteria; phylum Bacillota; class Bacilli; order Lactobacillales; family Streptococcaceae; genus Streptococcus; species Streptococcus oralis_Q. The sequence goes on along the minus strand of NZ_KQ969551.1, from coordinate 273,725 downwards.
GTATCTCCTACATGACTAGCTTCCTGCACTTTCTTTTTAATTCTTAAGTTGTCCTTGTTGAGGAGGGCACGGTTTCGAGTCGCTTCGACTTCCGCTAGCTCCTGAGGCGACATCTCAGCTGGCAAATCCAGACTAAGCACGTGGTACCAAGCATTTTCAACCTCAGGCGTCTGATGAGAAAGTTCCTCTGAGCCGATTTCTCCCTGCTCACTTAATAATTCGTAAAGAATCTGAAATTCTGGGGTATCAAAGAAAAAATCTTCTCTTAATCGATAATCATTCAAAACAACTGGATTCTCAGCCATCCTATAGAGGAGATGAGCCTCTGCTCTCATGACTGCTGTCAGTTGCCGCGTCACAGGCAAACTAATCGCTACTGGAGCATGCTCCTCTTTGACTCTCTCCTGCCTTTGAACAATCCGACTTTCATTTACAATCTGCTCCACCTGCTGGTAATCAAAAGAAGGTAGATTATCCGCCAGAATGTGGATATAAGAATTCTGGGCAGTGATAGACTTTTCTTTGGCAATTAAGGGAGCAATCTTTTCAATGAACTCGATTTGCGCCTGCAAGTTGTCACTATTTTCTGGCTTGAGTTGGTGAATATAGAACTCTATAGGACTAATCCGAGTCTTGGTTAAAAGGTAAGCCAGGTCTTCAGCAGAATTCTTTTGCAAATACTCATCTGGGTCCATGGCATCAGGTACCCGAACAACCTCCACTGAAAAGTCTTTTAACTCCTCTAGAGCCTTGGCTGTTGCTGCCTGCCCTGCCTTGTCGCCATCATAGCTGAGAACAATTTTTTTGGTAAAGCGTTTGAGGTGGTCAACATGCTCCTTGCTTAAGGCTGTTCCCATGGAAGCCACGGCATTTTCTATACCAGCACGGTAGGCTGCAATCACATCCATGAAGCCTTCCATCAGATAGAGCTCTGTAATCTTACCTGTTCCCTTTTTTGCCTTGTCCAAATGATACAATTCGTAACTCTTGTTAAAAATTGCAGTCGAACGACTATTTTTATACTTGGCAGTCTGACTATCCGTTTCTTGCCAGATACGACCTGAAAAAGCAATAACCTGCCCCTTGTCATTGGTCAAAGGAAAGATGATCCGTCCGAAAAAAGTATCATAAAACTGATTGCCATCTGACAGATAAAACAAGCCAGAATCCAATAAATCCTTTTCCTCGAACTTATCAGCCAAACGTTGATAGAGATAAGTTCTCTCTGCTGGAGCCAGTCCAATCTGGAAGTGCTTCAGAACATCATCTGTCAATCCACGTTTGTAGAGATAAGCCCTTGCTTCTTCTCCCATCTTGGTCGTCATGAGGATGGCATGGTAAAAGCGTGCGGCTTCTTCATGCATATCATATAGAGCTTGATGAGGCGAAGCTTGTTGAGGACGAGACTGGACAGACATGGCTAGTTGAATACCGACGCGCTCTCCTAAGAGTTGAACAGCTTCCATGAAGGACACGCCTTGGTATTCTTCGATGAACTTAAAAACATCTCCTGAACGACCACAGCCGAAGCAATGATAAAACTGCTTGTCTTCCACAACGTTGAAAGAGGGGGTCTTTTCACCATGAAAAGGACAGAGCCCTAAATAGTTCCGTCCAGCCTTCTGTAAAGAAATCACATCAC
>NZ_KQ969551.1:270170-271543 GCF_001578945.1 Streptococcus oralis | reverse complement strand
ATACCTCCATCTTATCATAGTTTCACGTAAACTAGTATAGCTTATTTCTGAAAAAAAGTAAACCATTTCATACGCTTTCCGTAATTCTCTTTGCCTTATTTTTCTAGATAGAAAGAGGAGATAAAAAACTCAGAAACACTTTAATGCTTCTAAGTTTCTCTTCACTATTTTTGATGAAAATATGACTCATCTATTCAAATAATTGATAGTAATCGGAAATCTTCATCTTAGCTTTTTCTTCTTTATTGAGGTCTTGGATAATACGGCCTTCCTTCATGACAATCAGACGATTGCCATACTTTAGTGCATCTTCCATATGGTGGGTAATCATCAAGGCTGTTAGATGATCCTTGCTGACAAAGTCATCTGTTAACTCCATCAAGGCCACACTGGTCTTTGGGTCAAGAGCTGCTGTGTGTTCATCCAACAAGAGTAACTCTGGTCGTTTCAAGGTTGCCATCAAGAGGCTCAAGGCCTGACGTTGTCCACCTGATAAAAATTCAATAGGAGTGTCGAGATGTTTTTCAAGGCCATTTCCCACTTTTTCAATGGTGGCCTGAAATTCTTCCCTATGGCTTGATAACCTTCTAGGAAAGAGTCCTCTCTTCTCGCCACGAAACTTGGCAATCAAGAGATTTTCCGCCACTGTCATACGGGGTGCCGTACCCATCTTAGGATCCTGAAAAACACGAGACAAGTACTTAGCCCGCTTTTCAGGTGAAAAATGCGTCACATCCTCGCCCATGATACGGATACTTCCGCTTGTTAAAGGTAAGGTACCCGCAATAGTGTTAAAAAGCGTTGACTTCCCAGCTCCATTTCCACCTAGGATGGTAATGAAATCATGTTCGAAAATTTCAAGAGAAACATCATTCAGAATGATTTTTTCCTCGTCAAAGCCATTCGTGATGACTTTGGTGGCATTTTTTAATTCTACAATTGCTGTCATTTGCTAAACTTGACTCCTTTCAGATATTTGTCTTTAAAGGTTGGAATCATGAGGCAAACTGCCAAAATCAAGGCGCTGTACAAACGAAGATAACTTGTATTAAACCCAAGAGCAATCACTCCCCAAACGAGGAACTGATAAGCAATAGACCCTACAACGATGGTCATGAGTCGCTCTGCCAAGGTCAAACTCTTGAATAAAACCTCACCAATAATCAAGCTAGCAAGCCCTACGACAATCACTCCAATTCCTCGAGAAACATCCGCGTATCCTTCTTGTTGAGCAATTAAGGCTCCTGCAAGTGCGATAATCCCATTTGAGAGAACCAAGCCCATGAGTTCCATACGTCCCGTATTGATACCAAAGCTACGAGCCATATCGGGATTGTCACCTGTAGCGATGTAGGCCTGACCTAGTTTGGTAT
>NZ_KQ969551.1:268035-270084 GCF_001578945.1 Streptococcus oralis | reverse complement strand
CCACAAAGATTAATCCAGTCAGCAGTTGATTGAAATCCGAATCAAAAGGCAAGACATCCTGAATTTGCTTGGTTCCAAGAAGCCCCAGATTGGCACGTCCCATAATCATGAGCATGATGGAATGGCAGGAAGTCATGACCAGAATCCCTGATAAGAGGGTTGGGATTTTTCCTTTGGTATACAAAAGTCCCGTCGCCATTCCAGCTAGACATCCCGCTCCTACTGCAGCTAAGGTCGCTAAGAATGGATTGACTCCCTGTGTTATCAAGGTTACAGCTACTGCTCCCCCAAGAGGAAAAGAACCTTCAGTAGTCATATCTGGAAAATTCAAAATTCGAAAAGTCATAAAGATTCCCAAACCTAGAATCGCCCAGACCATCCCCTGAGAAATAATGGATACTATCATAATCTTTCACTCATTTCTTTCTTTAGTAAAAATGGGAGGAGATGTCCCCAACTCCTCCTTTATCTTTATTCAATCACTTGTCCCGCTTCTTTTAGAACGGTCTCAGGAATGGTGATACCGAGTTCCTGCGCTAGTTTTTTGTTAATCACTGACTTACCAGTTGAGAAGACATTAACTGGCGTATCAGCTGGTTTTTCACCTTTCAAAACTTTGGCAATCATTTTACCCGTAGCCACTCCAAGATCGTGTTGGTCAACTACTACAGATGCTAATCCACCTGCTTCTACCATGGCAGTAGCACTTGGGTAGATTGGCTTTTTAGCTGTTTGGTTGCTTGAAACAACTGTTGAGAATGCTGATGCGATGGTGTTGTCAATTGGAACCCAGATTGCATCGACCTTGCTTGTCATAACATTAACTGTTGAAGCAATTTCATTGGTTGATGGAACGGCAAAGGTTTCGACTGTCAAACCTGCTTTTTCAGCATAAGCCTTGAATTCTTCTACCTGTGTTTTTGAGTTATCTTCGCTACTTGAGTAAAGAGCGCCGATCGTTTTGACATTTGGTGTCAAAGTTTTAATCAATTCCACTTGCTGTTCAGCAGGGTTGTGGTCTGATACCCCTGTGATGTTGCCACCTGGTTTTTTCAAATCTTTGACCAAGTTCGCACCGATTGGGTCTGTAATAGCAGCCATGATAACAGGTAGGTCTTTTGTAGCACTAGCGAGTCCTTGAGCTGCTGGTGTTGCAATCCCAACAACAACATCGTTTCCATTTGCCACCAATTGTTTACTCATGGTTGCAACCTTACTCTGGTCCCCTTCAGAGTTCATAAAGTCGATTTTTACCTGGTCGTCCTTATAGCCTTCTTCAGCTAGTCCATCTTGAATCCCTTGGTAAATCAGGTCCAAGGATGGGTGACTAACAAATTGAAGGACACCAACCTTAGCGACCTTCTGCTCTTCCTTAGCTGCTGGCTTGTTCATTGATGAATAAATCAAGCTAGCCACTACCAATATTGCTAATCCAGCGACAATTCCAATCAAACGTTTATTTTTCATTTGTCTTTCTCCTTTATTCTTTTACCTTAACTTGTTAAATCACTTCATCAAGCGATGCCATCGTTTAAATTCCAATATTTTTCCTCCCCATAGAAAAAGTCCTCACACAAAAAACTTGTGTGAGGACGTCGATGCGCGGTGCCACCTCAATTATAGGGAATATCCCTATCGCTCTTTCTCGCAATAACGAGTTGCACTGTAAGGTGTGCTCACCGAATTTTTATGATTTCAAATTCTTAAGTACATTCAGCCCAATTTCATCAATTTCATCTATCTGTTTCCACCAACCACAGACTCTCTTAAAAATGAGTATGATTACTTTCTGAATGTTTAAATTATATCATTTTTCAACTACTTGTCAATACTATTTTTAGAATTTTTTAAACTATTCAAAAACTTCCCCTTAAAAAAAGGGGAGGTTTGAAAGGTATCAGCCCGAATTACGCAATCCTGTTGCAATTCCGTTGATAGTTGTATGGATTAGTTTTTCTTCATCAGTTGACAATTCCCCTCGACGTTGACGTTTAATCAACTCCAACTGGATATAATTGAGGATATTAAAGTAAGGCATACGATAGTTTA
>NZ_KQ969551.1:265206-267179 GCF_001578945.1 Streptococcus oralis | reverse complement strand
CGATAGCTAAAATAACGTCCTTAGTCAACTGCCATTCATCTAAAATAGTGTAGTAGATAGCTTGTACTTCTTCGTCTTCACAGAGCTTGGCATATTCAAAAGCAATGTTCATATTAGACTTAGACAAAACCATGTCCACATTGGAAAGTAAAGATTGGAAGAAAGGCCAGTTTTGGTACATATCACGAAGGATCTCAATATTATCAGGATTCTGATCAATAAATTCTTTGAAGCTTGAACCCACACCGTACCATCCAGGAAACATGACACGACTTTGTGACCATGAGAAGACCCAAGGGATAGCACGCAAACCGCCGATTTCAGTAATGGTCTTACGAGCGGCTGGACGCGAACCGATATTGAAGCTTGAAATAGCCTTGATTGGACTTGATTCAAAGAAATAGTCATAGAAATGTTCATTTCCAAAGACCAAATCACGGTAGATATCATAACTACGGTCCACTACTTGGTCCATAATAGCTTCGTAACGATTTGACGTATTGGTATCACTCTTCTTCTTGGTAATCATACGGTTAATGGCTGCAGAAACCAGCATTTCAAGGTTGTAATAGGCAGCGTCTTTGTTACCGTATTTGTTTCCAATGACTTCTCCTTGCTCAGTCAGACGGATACGATCCTTGATAGACTTGAGTGGTTGAGATGTGATAGCTTCATAAGTTGGTCCACCACCACGACCCACAGTACCGCCACGACCGTGGAAGAAAGTGACTTTAACACCAAATTCATCCCCAATAGCCGTCAGTTGTTGTTGCGCTTTATAGAGGGTCCAACACGATGATAGGTAACCACCATCCTTGTTACTATCAGAGTAGCCAAGCATGATTTCTTGGTAGTTGTCTTTTGAAGCAATCCATTTTTTAGCCAAAGGAAGAGAGAAATATCTTCTCATGGTTTCTTCCGAATGATCCAAGTCTTCAATCGTTTCAAAGAGGGGAACAATCTGAACGCGCGCTTTTTGAGCATCCACCAAGCCGACTTCCTTAAGCATAATGGCTAGTTCGAGCATATCGGATACACTGGTTGCGTGAGAAATGATGGTTTGACGAATAACATTTTCACCCAGTTTATCCTTCAACTTGCGCGCAGCTTTAAAGATAGATAGTTCTTTTTCAAGCAGTTCTGACTTTTCAGCATGAGTCGCTGAGAGGATACGAGGGTCTTCTTCCAACTCTTTTAATAGGAGGGTACATTTTTCGTCTTCAGAAAGGTCGCTATAATGGTCGTTAATACCAGCTGATGCTAGCAATTCAGCCACACAGGCTTCGTGAACACTAGAATCCTGGCGCATATCAATAGAAGCAAGGTAGAAACCAAAAATTTCGACAGCTTGCATCAGTTCAACAAATTCTCCTGAAATCAGGTATTCTCCTTTGTTCTCAAGGAGAGAATCTCGAATGGCCAACAAGTCTTGATAAAATTCATCTGCAGTAGCATATCTAGGCTGAAGATCCTTATCTTCAATGAGATAAGCCTTAGTTGCCTGCATCTTAGCTTGGATATCAAAAAGAGCACGACGATAGAGTTCTTTTTCGCGATAAATGGAGTTATCTTGTGACTTCAGCGCCATCTCACGAACTTTATCACTAACATTCACAATACTGGTTGAGAGTGAAAATTCACGATAAAGATTATAAATCTTCTCATCGTAGTAGTTCATGATGACTTCGCACTGAGTCAAGGCTGATTTGTTGAGAGTTTCCGCAGTTACGAAAGGATTTCCATCACGGTCTCCTCCGATCCACATCCCCATAGTAATCGGTTTTGGATGTTGGAGATCGATACCTTGTTCTTTAGCTAATTTTTTATACTCAGCTGTCAAACGCGGAACAGCATTCAGGAAAGAACTTTGGTAATACTCCATTACGTTCGTGATTTCGTTGGTTACCTTCAATTTCTTCTCACGAATCATGTCCGTTTGCATGATAATTTCAATGTAACGACGGAGATCCGTG
>NZ_KQ969551.1:263429-265104 GCF_001578945.1 Streptococcus oralis | reverse complement strand
ATAATTTCAATGTAACGACGGAGATCCGTGTGCCATTTTTCTTTATTAATCAAGCCGAGTTTGACATCACGGTACTTGCGCAAGAGCGTATGGATATGGTTGGTCAAGTCCAGCATACTCTTGCGTTGTACTTGCGTTGGATGGGCGGTCAAGACAGGAACGACATTTAACTTTTCTAAAATTTCAGCTGCATTTTCTTTTTCAGCTACCATCTTAATCGTTGTAGATAGTTTTCCTAGATAGTCTTGGTCCACATTGTTTTGGTGATTGATTTCATAGGCCAAATCCACATCCTCAGAGATATTAATCAAAAGTGGAAGGATAGAAAAATAGCGTGAAATGTAAATCATTTCTTCATTCGAAAGACTGGTCACTAGGTCATTGAGCCCTTGATAATTCGCGCTAGTTGATAATTCCTTCAACTGGATAATCTTTTCAAAGGTTTCTGGCGCTAGCATATTTTTTGTAATATCTTCTAATAGATCAGTCAGAATCAAGACTTCTTCTTGGACGACTGCTTTATTGCTATAGTTTTCTAATTTTTGAAGAGACATATACTTTCCTTTCCATTCAATCCTTACAGACTTTCATCGGTTTGATTTTCGTATTCTCTGATAAGTTTGGCACGTTTTTCACTTGCATCAATGTTCAGTACAAGCGCGATGGCTACAGATAATACCAGGAGACTGTTCCCACCTTGTGAAAGGAAGGGGAAGGTTACCCCTGTAGAAGGAATCAACCCTGAAATCCCACCGATATTGACAAAGACCTGAACAAGGATCATCCCTCCGACACCAATAGCAACCATGGAGTTAAAGGGATCCTTAGCTCGAATACCAACTAAGACAATTCGCAAAATCAAGAAGAAGAGAAGAGCCAAAATCATACTGGCTCCCACAAATCCAAACTCCTCGATAACAATCGAAAAGACGAAATCTGTATGGGCTTCTGGCAGATAACCACGCTTCTCGATAGAATTCCCCAGTCCCAGTCCGAACCAGCCACCATTTACCATTGCATAGTAGGAATTTGCGAGCTGGTGTCCTGCCCCCGCCAAGTCATTAAAGGGATTAAAGAAGGCACTGAAACGTTTAGCAACGTAACCAAATACAGGAATTTGAGAGAACTTTTCAACCCCAACGAGACGAATGACAGACAAGACTAACATTGAGCTCCCTGCTAAGAGAGCTAGAATGGTTGAGAACCAACGATAGGCAATCCCACTAACGGTATACATGATGAGCGCTACCAAAACCAAGATGGTCGCATTTCCCAAGTCGGGGAAAATTCCCAAGCTACCAATCAGAACCAGCAAAACAAAACGCCAATCGTTAAAAGCTCGAGGTAGCCACTGGTTCTGTGTCAAAACCTGAAAATCATAAACCGCTATCTCACTCTGTTGCTTTGAAAAACGATGCGCCAAGTACCAGATAATGATAATCTTAAGATACTCTGCAGGCTGAATCGTTACAGGTCCTACAGAAATCCAACCATAGGCACCATTGACTGGTGTCCCAATTAGCCGCGCCAAAGCCAAGAGAATCATCTCCACAAACATAACGATAAAAATCAAGCGTTCATTTCTTAAAAAACCAAGTTTTAGCTTATAAATTAAGGCAATCAAAATCAAACTGACTATCCAAAACATTCCTTGGTTCCGAGCTAATTGAAGAGC
>NZ_KQ969551.1:261715-263375 GCF_001578945.1 Streptococcus oralis | reverse complement strand
AATTGAAGAGCACTTTTTCCTTCTTGGATCAAGGTTGCACTCGTCGTTGAGTAAACGACGATTAGCCCCAAAATCGATAAAAGGAAGTAAGGAATCAAAATGGAATAGTTCAATAGGTGCCTTTTACTAATTTTCATATGTCACCACTCTAATAGGAACAGAAGCTTCTGTTCCTAATTCCGTTTTATTTTCTAGTTTTGATTGCTATTATACCATTTTTTCAGAAAGAAAAAAACTCTTATCCTCCAATCCTTCGAATTTTGCTATTTTGATTAAATTAGCATCTAAAAAAATACAAACCCTAGGAAGAAGTTTGTATTTTCTTTTTTTATTCTGCTGATGAGCTACTGCTTGTGCTTGAGTCAGTACCGCCAACATACTGGGCAAAGATATTTTGGAAAACAGGATCTTTCACTTTAATATTTGCAGCTTGGAATTCTTTTCCGATAACGCTCTGAACAAAAGATGAATCGTTTTGTTTTTGAGTCAGGATAATCGTTTTCAATTTTTCTTTGTAGTCATCTAGGTTTGATGATTTTTCTGTTTTCTTGGCCAGCTTAATAATGTAGTATTGGGTACTGTAGGCTTGTGTTCCAGTCGCTGTGACAACATCAGATACCCCATTTACATCCAAGGCAAAGGCAGCCTTCTTAACTTGTTCTGGAAGCTCTGTAGAGGCAGAGTCAAAGGTGATTTCGCCACCATTTTCTTTTGTCTTGTCATCATTAGAGTTGTCTTTTGCCAACTGGGCAAAATCAGCTCCTTCGGCTTTTGCTTTTTCAAGCACTTCTTTTGCCTTGTCTTCATTATCCATACGGATGATTTGTGCTGTCACATCTGGTGTGTAAGCATCAAAAGCTTTTTGGTAAGCTTCGTCTGTCAGTTCATTCTCTGCTGCTTTCTTAACTGCCAGTTCTACCAACTTGTTTGTGCGAATTTGAGCTTTACGAGTCTCAGCAGTCATACCTGCCCGTTGAAGTACGCTGTTGTAGCTATCGCCATATTTCTTCTGCTCTTCAGCAACAGCATCATCCACTTCTTTATCAGTTACTTCCGACCCATATTGCTTTTCAAATACTTTTTCTATCGTCATATTAAGCAAGACTTGTTGTGCAGTTGGGTTGTTTTTGACTTGTTCATAAAATTGGTGTTCAGTGACAACATCACCCTTCATGCTGATGAGGTCAGCCCCTTCAGAACCTTTTGAACAAGCAGCCAAAGTCGCTACAGATAATAATGTAATGGCTCCTGCCAATAGTTTTTTCTTCATTGTTACTCCTTTTTCTAAAAACGGTCAAAAATTTCTCTAGACCAACTCAATCATTATACCATATTTTATAGCAGATAACTTAAATAAGACTAAAAATAGTGGCTTTTAAATTTTTAACGATTCAATTTTTTTCATTCCAAAAAGAACCTGAACAATCGTTCAAGTTCTTTGTTTGTCTTGTATTATTTTTTAGTGACGTCCTTTGTAAGTCAAGCCTGCTAGACCAAGACTTGTGAGAAGGAAGCCTGCAAATCCAAGAATTGAATTTTGTTCGCCAGTTTCTGGCAGCTGCTTGCCAGGTTTTTGACCTTGATCTGGCTTAGCTGGATCTTGTTGATCTTGACCTTGATCTGGTTTGGCTGGATCTTTTGAATCTTGACCTTGATCTGG
>NZ_KQ969551.1:260873-261412 GCF_001578945.1 Streptococcus oralis | reverse complement strand
CCCCCGTATCTATATCGTGATAAGAGATGAAGAATTTTAACGGCTCCTGCTGTTCTTCAGCTTTTACGATTTTAGCCCCAAAAACGGGCACATCAATCAAAGCTGGAGCAACAACACCAAGAGCTGCAACGGAAAGCAAAGAAATACCAAGTTTGGTTGCTTTATTCGTTTTCATCATTTCCTCCTTAGGAATGTAGAATTGCTTTTTAAGGTATGTAAATACTACAAAAAGCCTAATTTTTTGATTTAGTATTTCGTAAAGTTCTCCTCAACCACTTGAGCAACAAGGGTTTTGGTGTATCGCGTAACGACCGTTAGACGATACACTTAGAAAAACAAAAAATGCCAATCTAACAAAGCCTTAAAACCTCGTTAAATTCGCATTTTCTGAAATATTCACATTGTTATTTTGAATGTTTCTCCAAACGGTCGTTAATCGAAACAAATTTACACTCTCATTGTAGCATTTTGTCTTGTTTTTAGCAAGAATTTTGCGAAACTTTTTTGCGATTATTCGCCACATGCTAAATTTCAAGTTC
>NZ_KQ969551.1:254719-259803 GCF_001578945.1 Streptococcus oralis | reverse complement strand
CATTATTCGCCACATCGTTGCGTTTCAAGACTTTATAGATGGTTGAGGTCGAAATTCGTTCTGCTTTTGCAATTTTTCTTATGCTTAATCCACCTGCCAAATACTGCTGAATAATTCTCTTCTCCTTCTCTTTCGAAATTCGCTTAGCACCTAGTTTGACACCTTTTTCCTTAGCTTTACGAAGCCCTTCACGGGTACGAAATCGCAAGTTTTCCAGCTCACTTTCTGCCACAAATCCTAAAATCATACAAAGTAGCCTACCAATGAGCGAATCGGTTTCCAGCTTTTCGTGCAGGCTGATGAGCTGGATTTGATGTTCGTTGAGCTGCTCGATTATTTTCAGCAATTTAAACATGGAGCGGGTGAGCCTATCAAGCTTGTAGATGGTGAAAGTGACTTGCATTCCTTTTTTCGAAAGCGTTTGAGCCAATTTTAGAGCCTTTTCGAGCTCTGAGCGTGCATTATTTGAACCAGATTCACACTCGATAAAAAGCTGGTCACAATGCTTGAGAGCTTCGATTTGCACCTCTAAGCCCAAATCTTGCTTATGGGTTGAAACGCGTGCATAGCCGATATTGATGATATTTTGAGACATAAAAATCCTCCTGTTACTTGATACAGGAGGATTGTACTATTTTTTATTTATTTCATTTCTGGCAAAGTTACATTCTCCACATTCTTTCGTAGCATGAGAATGCCGTCTCCAAGTGGAACTAGAGTTGCCGTTAGACCTGGATTATCCAAAGTTGCGTCGAAAAGTCTTTGCAAACCACGATAAATGGTTCGTTGACCACGGCGGACTTCCATGATGTCCTTGGCAACATCCCCTCCTTGGAAAATATCATCCAGGACCACTACTCCACCGACTTCCAAGTGCTTGAGAATTTCAGGCAGAAAGACGATGTACTTGGACTTGGCAGAATCCATAAAGACAAAGTCATAAGTTTCTGTCAGAGTAGATAAAACATCAACTGCATCACCTTCAAGTAAGGTGATTTGCTTGCGACTGTCAAACTGGGCAAAGTTTTCCTTGGCAAAACCAATCATTTCTGGATTACGGTCAATGGTTGTAATCTTGGCATCTGGCGCATGTTCCGCCATCAAGAGGGCAGAAAAACCAATAGCCGTTCCAATTTCCAAAATGTTCTTAGGTTGCATGGTTTCCATGAGAAAACGGAAATAAGCAACTGTTTCATGGGGAATGATGGGAATGTTCTCCTTGCGAGCGAAGGTCTCCAGTTCTTTCAAAGAACCTGTCACCTGCTTTTGACGCTGGCGCATGAGTTCTACGATTTCTTCCTTGACGACTGGACGTCGCATATTGTGATTGGCATTTTTACTATAAGACTCTACCATCTTAAGCTAGTCCCAATTTTTCAACAAGGGCTTCAAACTCGTTTAAGCGGCGTTCAAAGACAGCAAAAGCATCGTTGAGATAGTCTTCTTTTTCCATATCAACACCCGCTTTTCTCATAACATTGAGCGGATAGTCAGACTTACCTGCCTTGAGGTAGTCGATATAGCGGTCACGATCTTCTTGACTTCCATGGACAATCTTCTCAGCCAAGGCTGAAGCAGCTGCAAAACCAGTTGAATATTGATAAACATAGTAGTTATAGTAGAAGTGTGGAATGCGTGCCCACTCGTATTGGATCTGAGGATTGTCTTCCTTGCTGAGTCCGTAGTACTCTTGGTTCAAGTCAGCGTAGAGTTTATTGAGGAAATCACTTGTCAAGACTTCTCCATTTTGGTCTGCTTGGTGAATGGCATGTTCAAACTCAGCGAATTGAGTTTGACGGAAGACTGTTCCACGGAAACCGTCCAAGAAGTTATTAAGGATGGCAAAACGAGTTGCATCGTCTTCCACTTCCTCCAATAATTTCTCTGTCAAGATATTTTCGTTGGTTGTTGAGGCAATCTCAGCCAAGAAGATAGAATAATCTCCGTAAACATAAGGTTGGGTTTCACGAGTATAGCTTGAGTGCATACTGTGACCTGTTTCATGAACAAGGGTAAAGAGATTGTCTAGATTGTCCTGCCAGTTGAGAAGCATGAAGGCATTGGTATCATAAGAACCACCAGAGTAGGCACCAGAGCGCTTGCCTTGATTTTCATAGACATCAATCCAACGCTCGCTGAAGGCACGTTTGACACGACTCAAGTAGTCGTCACCTAAAACCGCCAAAGCTTCTTCTGCTTTTTTCAAGGCTTCTTCGTAGGTAAAGCTATAATCTACTGACGAAAGCGGTGTGTAGACATCGTACATCTTGAGGTCGGAAATACCCAAGATTTTAGAACGAAGTTCTAAGTATCGATGCAAGAGTGGCAAGTGCTTGCGAACTGCTGCAACTAGATTGTCATAGACACTTTCTGGAACAAAGTTTGCTGCGAGGGCTGCATGGCGAGCGCTCTTATAATTGCGAACTTTTGCTCGGTAGTTTTGCACCTTAACATTTGTCTGCAAAGTCTTAGCATAAGTGTGTTGGAATTGCTCGTAAGTCGCATAAAGGGCTTCATAGGCACCACGACGCACTTCACGGTTTTTAGACTCCATCAAACGGATGTAAGTACCGTGTGAGAGTTGCACTTCCTTGCCTTCATCATCAAGCACGTATGGGAAGCTAATATCCGCATTGTCCAAAATAGCGAAGGTTTCACTAGCAGCACCAAAGATTTCTCCTGCTCCAGCAAGTAATTCTTCCTCACGTTGCGAAAGAACATGGTCTTTCTTTTGTAAGAGCTTGTCAAAAAAGTGTTTGTAAACTTGGAGTTTTGGTTGAGCTTCTAGGAAGGCCGCATACTGCTCTTCGCTAATCTCCATAAACTCAGGTTCATAGAATGAAAAGGCTTGTTCTAACTGACTGTATAGGGTAATTGCCTTAGCATAGTACTCTTGATACTTGGCTTCACGCGTGTCCTGGTCATTTTTCATATGCGCATAGACATAAAGCTTTTCAACTTGGCGTTCCAAGTCAAGTGAGAATTCTGTGATCTCAAGCAAACTGTCGGCGCTGTCCAAGAGATGTCCCTCATACTGGGACGCTGTTTGTACTTTTTCAGTTAAATCTTTCAAGGCTTCTTCCCAAGCCTGATCTGTTGGGTAGATTGTTGAAAGATCCCATGTATCTTTTTCATTTATTTCATGTCGTTGTAATACCATAAGATTCCTCCATCCTTTCTATTTTACCACATTTTTTGAGAAATATAAGTGATAAAAGGCTGGTGGATAGAGCTTTTGGCGATTATTTTTCGGATTTTTTTGATAGTAAGCCTGAAAATTTCTATAATAGCTAGTCAAATCCGTTTCAATCTGCAAAAAATCGCCTGATTCTATCGGCTTGACTTGAGGATACCAGTCGTCCAGTTGACGGTTTAATAGATTGTCCCCTTGCTGATAGGCCTCCTCCTGCTTCTTCATCCAGTAAGGCGTCTGGTAGTACAACTGCTGACGAATGTAATGACAGATAGTTGAATCTTGCACAACTGCAAAACGAGACAATTTTTGTTTTTGATAAGGAAATCGTAGAATTTCCAAGAGATTTCCTTGCCCAAAGGGAAATTCTTTGACCTGAAAATGAAGCTTGCCACGTAGATCCTGATGCAGAAGATATTTGAGTCTCAAAATTTGCTTTTTGAGATCGAGTTCCCAAGCATAGAATCCCATATTATGACTAAAATAGAGAAATCCCCTTTGCAGTTGTGTTAATCGCTCTCTTAACCAGAGTTTTTCTCCCAGCAGCCAGATAACCTGATAGCCCTGGCTACGGTATCCTTGGCTTCTATCGCCTAAAATCTTTTGAGACAAGGGACTGCACTGAATCTCCAGAGCTAGTTTCTCATTGACGAGAACATCCGCTATCTGCTGAATCTCGGGCAAACTATATTCTAAGGCAACTTGATTGTCTTTCTTGCTCCAGTGATAAAGAGCCTCTTTGTTGCCCAAGTGTTCTGGGCTTTCATTTTCAAAAATAGCAACACAATCTCTTAACCTTTCATGGGCAAAATGCGTTCGAATACTCTGTCCTTGGCGTAATCGTAGTCCGCCCCCACAGGCTGGACAAGTATAAGCTTGCTTGGTCACATCTTTTTCAAGGGTATTCACCAATTTTCCCTTGGCATCTATGGCTACAAACATGGTCTACCTCCTTTTCTCATTTATTCGAAAAAGGAGCAAAAAAGACTGGAATCCCAGCCTTTCATAATATTATTTCTTATCTTTTTTGTCTCTTAGAATATTTTTTTAGTATGGGAACGAGATTGGGAATCTGCTCACTTCTAATGATCAGCACTCCGTATTCCTGACAGCGATTGGCATAAACGGGATTGATTTTCCCCGTACAGACAATTAACTTGAGACAACTTTCCCCAGCAAAATGATTAGCGTAGACTTCTAGTTCATTGATGGCTTCAACTGATAAATCTGTCATCTTGCAGGAGATAAAGGTAATCGAGCGTCCCTTTCTCAGAATGACATCAATCTCATTTTGAACATTGTCCGCCTCTGGAAAGATACCATTCCAATCAATCTCACCACCTATCATGCACTCATCAAACAGCTGAGATTCAAGCGCCAAGAGATAGAGATACACCTCTAAAATATGCCCCTTGTTGCGGCAAAAGACTTGAGCTTCTTGACTTGGAAAGATGTATGCTACTCGCTCCTTGTCCTCGCTTTCAATACAAAGCATCCCCGCTTCCACAAGTAAAGGGATGAGGAATTCTGGATAGTGATAATACTTGCCGTTGTTTTCCAGTGTTTTTTCGGTCTCAGCATGCAGGTCATTGGTCTTAGCTAGAGAGAAAAATTGTGTCACTTGATACCAGTGGGCAGGATTGGCAATGGCGGAGCTGGCTAATTTTTTGATGGCTGCAATTTGCTGAGCTGAGTGGATAGGGCGTTTTGATTTGAGTATTTTTCCACCACGCAAGGCTATCAGCTGTTGGATGCTTAGGGTAGGAATGTCCAAATCTTCTTTTTCCAACTGACCGGCTACCCACTTGTATTGTTTTCCTCGTTCGACATCCATGGCAACGATGGGGAGGTGCCGATCCAAGCCATATTGATAGAGGGATAGGGCTAGTAG
>NZ_KQ969551.1:250608-254699 GCF_001578945.1 Streptococcus oralis | reverse complement strand
CCCCACCAAAGACATCAAGGAGAACCTGGTCATACTCAGCCAAGCAATAATCTAACTGGTTCGCTATTTGCTCCAAGGATAGCTGACGAAAGATCACACGTTGGATATGGGGCACCTCATCAAGAATAAACTGACGGAGAGAAAGCTTTTCTTCGTTACTTATTTTCGTCAAAGATAGAAAGAGAATCTCGTCACAATCACTGACAAAGGCTTGGTAGACATTCTTTTCCAATACATGCCGATCATACAGCTCCACCAAAAGACTCGTCATTCGACCACCTCCATCACATACAGCTTCTCGTTCCGGGAGAGCCAGTAACATACCTCTCCACCTCGCTTTCACCCACTTCTAGTATAGCATAAAACCGATCTGTTGACGCAAACAAAAACGAATAGAAACTTTGCAAAGTGGTCTCTATTCGCTGGTATAGGTTTGATTTACTTGATTTTTTTAGCTAACATAGTCGCAAAGCGTAGTTGAATGCGATTGCCATTTTCGTCACGACGGTGCAGATGTCCTGGATTTTCATTATACTTGACCAATTCCCAATCCTTGTAGTAGTCTGCCAACTCCCCTTCTTTAAAGGTGAATGGGAAGTTAACCGAGCAAGGATACTCCTCTGTATCCATGGCACAGACGATAAGGTTATAGCCACCGACCGTAGTGTGCTCCTGTATATTTTGGATAATAGCTGGAATGCGGTCCGCTTGTAGAAACATCAAAACAACTGTTGAAACGATAAAATCATAAGCTTGGCTAATGCTGGCTGAATTGATATCGTAAAGACCGACAGGCATGTCTAGATCCTCTTGCTCTACGATGCTTTGCAAGATTTCCAGAGATAGTTCATTTTGATCCACAGCTGTCACATCAAAACCTTGTTGTGCTAAGAAGAGAGAGTTACGCCCCTGCCCACAGCCCAAATCCAAAGCTCTTCCCGGTTTTACCGTCTGCATGGCTTCTAGGACTTCTGAATGGACTGGATTTGTATTGTATTTCTTAAGGAAATAATCCTCAGGTTTACAATAAAATTCCAAATACCATTCTACATTATCAGTCGCAGCCTCAACTCTGTGCCAAGCTTGAGGTTGCGACATAGGATTGTCCGCTCCCGCTTCAAAGAGGTGCTCAGATAGAACTTCTCCTTCTTCTGTCAATTTAATAAACTTGAGAGCTCCCTTCAAGACAGTAATCTTCCCCCAAGTGCCGACCTTGGTATTGTGTTTCTGCTGGACAATTTCTGGCATAGTCTGTTTATTCCACAAGGGCATCCGTTTATAGGCAATTAGTTTTTCCATTTTATTTCCTCCTCTTATCGTTGGTTTACTGCTTTCATAACTCGGGCAATATCCCGGTTTTGTTCACGGCGCTTAATGGACTCCCGTTTGTCATAGTCGTGTTTTCCTTTGGCAAGTCCTAAAAGGAGCTTGGCATAGCCATCTTTGATATAAACTTTAAGGGGAACAAGGGTCATTCCTGTCCCTTTGGTCTCTTGTTCCAATTTTTGAATTTGCTTCTTATGGAGCAGGAGTTTACGACGGCGTTCTGGTTCCTGGTTCCAGATATTGCCCTCTTCATAAGGGGCGATATGGACATTGCTGAGCCAAACTTCCCCATTTTTTACTTGGGCAAAACCGTCCTTAAGATTGATTCGAGCTGCTCGAACGCTCTTGATTTCAGTTCCAGTCAGGACTATTCCTGCCTCTAGCGTATCTACGATTGTATAGTCGTGGTGCGCCTTTTTATTTTGTGCGACGACCTTTCCCTCGCCCTTTGCCATGCTTGGCTCCTTTCTTAGCTACTTCTTTGTAAAAAGGTTTCTTGCCTTTTTTCTTCTTGTCCTTTTGTGAATGCTTATGCTTATCATTTGAGCGCCCTGATTTTCTCTTGTCTTCCTTCTTATCTGAACGACGACTGGAACCACGACCTCTGTCTTTACGACCAGCTTGTTTCAAGCCTTTTTCGATGACATCAAACTCACTTGGGATATAAGAGAAGTCAATCTCACCTGTCATCTTATCGGCTCTTTCAACCCGAATGCGAATCTGCTGTCCCACACGGAAAGTTGTGCCTGATTTCTCCCCACGCAGGGTCAAGTCACGCTCGTTGAAATGATAAAATTCAGGCAAATTGGTGATGTGAATCAAGCCTTCAACTGTATTTGGCAATTCGACAAAGAGACCGAACTTGACAATGCTGGATACAACTGCATCGTACTCTTCTCCCACGTATTCTTCCATGTACTCAGCCTTTTTCATGGCTTCGACTTCACGCTCTGCTTCGATAGCACGACGTTCACGGCTAGAAGACTGGGTCGCAATCTCTGGAATGACTTGCTCAAAATGTGCAGCAATTTCCTTGGAACGACCATAGTCCCGAATCATACGGTGGACTAGAAGGTCTGGATAACGGCGAATCGGGCTGGTAAAGTGAGTATAATAGTCTGCCGCAAGACCATAGTGGCCATGATTGTGCTCTGAGTAGCGAGCCTGTTGCATAGAGCGAAGAAACATCATGGACAATACATCCGCATAGGGTTCTCCCTCAACAGCACGCATGATGTCCTGAAGCGCCTCTTGGCTAATCTCACTAGCAGTCCCATAAATGCGCAAACCAAAGCTCGAAGCGTAATCAATAAACTTCTGAACTTTTTCAGCCTTGGGCTCCTCGTGAATTCGATAGATGAAAGGCAAATCCAGCTTGCTGAAGTGCTCGGCAACCGTTTCATTAGCAATCAACATGAAGGACTCAATCATGCGCTCTGCAATGCCACGTTGGCGAAGAACGATATCCACAGGCTTGCCTTTTTTATCCACCAGAATCTTAGCTTCACTGGTATCAAAATTAAGGGCACCACGTTTCTCACGCATGCTTTCTAGCCTTTCATGTAGCTTGGCCATGAGTTCGATACTAGGAACAATTTTCTTAAACTCTTGTCTTTTTTCCTCGTCGCCAGCCAGGATGTCATTGACAGCGCTATAGGTCATACGAAAACTAGTCTTGATCACTGTTTGTGTAATGGTGTAATTAACTACACGACCGTGTTTATCAATTTCCATAATAGCAGACTGGGTCAAGCGGTCTACTTGAGGATTGAGAGAGCAGATGCCATTTGACAGTCGTTCTGGAAGCATTGGAACCACTCGGTCTGTCACATAGACAGAAGTCGCGCGGTTAAGAGCTTCCTTGTCAAGGGCAGAACCCTCGGTCACGTAGTAGGAAACATCCGCGATGTGAACTCCGAGTTCGATATTGCCATTCTTTAAAGGCTTGATGTGTACTGCGTCGTCCAAGTCCTTAGCATCCGCACCATCAATGGTAAAGGTGATTTCATCTCTCAGGTCCAGACGACCTTCCATATCTTTTTGAGACGGAGCGTCTGGCACACTTTCTGCCTCCTTGAGAACAGCTTCTGGAAATTCAGAGACAATATCCATGGATTCCAAGACTTCAAGGACATCAATCCCAGCATCAGTCGAGTGCCCCACCACGTCTAGCACACTAGCGACAAAGAAATCATGTTTCTTACTTGGGTATTTATCGATAAGGACCTTGAGAACTTCAGTACCTTCCAACTTGATAGCTGGTTTCTTCACATAGATGGGTTGGCTGATTTTCTGATTTTTTGAACGGATGTAGCCCGCATACTTGGGCTTTTCCTGATCCAAAACGATTTGCCCGACAACTGTCGTCAGACTATGCTCTAGGATATCAATAATCTTGGCTTCTGCTGCTGTTCCCTTGTTGCGGTCAGCGACTTTCTTAATCACGACCTCAACGGTATCGCCATCAATAGCGTAGTTGACATCGTTTTTTCCTACAAAAAGGTCGTCCTCTTCCTCTTCTAGACTGACAAAGCCAAAACCGTTTTTATGGGCATGAAAAATCCCTTTGAGGGTAATTTCATGTTTCTTCTTTTGGTCTAAGGTGAGGCTACCATCTTCTCCAAAGCGAATCTGGTGCTTCCTTTCCATCAGAGACAGGGTTTTAATCAACTCACGGAAATCCTTGGATCCATCCTTTCCGAGAGCCTGAGCTAGATTATTGACCGTCACTCGCCCCTTCTCTTCTAAATATTCTTTAATTTTAT
>NZ_KQ969551.1:249503-250029 GCF_001578945.1 Streptococcus oralis | reverse complement strand
TGGTTAATAATAGGTTGTACATATCAAACTCCTTAAAATCCCTATTATTTTACCATAAATTCTACTTAGATTCAAGATGTAGGGTTACTTTTCTTTCCTTGGGACAATACTTTAAAACCTCAATCTTGTCTGGATGGGTTTTGGAGTTCTTACTAGTTAGATAATTGATGCTACCACAAGAGGAGCACTTGAGATTGATTTTTACTCGCACTAGATTTCCTTTACTTTTAATAATGATCTAAATTGCACTAAGTTACATAAACAACTGAAAGCTACACAGGCTGCTGTAGCATAAAAGACAGCATGGTAGCCCAAATATCCTGCAACTGCAGATCCCGCCATAGGTCCAATCACTCCACCGAGGTAAAAAAAGACTTGGTTAAAGGCGAAAATCCTTGAAATACCTGATTTTGGAGTCATTTTGCTAAGAAGAGCATTGACACCTGGTATGAGAGCGCCCGTTCCCAAACCAAAGAGAAAACGATACAAGCCAAGTTGAAGGGGGCTGGTTGCATGGGCACAAAGC
>NZ_KQ969551.1:244742-249465 GCF_001578945.1 Streptococcus oralis | reverse complement strand
ATATTCGGCACGAAGGCCAACCCCCCCATGGTAATGGTCATGGCAAGACCTGCTCGAATCATGATGGGCTTTCGACCGTACTTATCAGCAAGAATACCCCAGATAGGAGAGACTAGAGCTGCTGAAACAGCCGAAACCGAGATGGCTAATCCAGCATAAAAAGCAACTTGATCCCCTTCAATTCCCAACTGCTCTACAAAGATAGGCATAAAAGGGACGACCAAGGAAATACTGGCTCCCGTTAAAAAACTACCAAACCAGGCGACACGAAGATTCTCTTTCCAACTAATTTCTTGCACAGCTATCGCCTCCTTCAAGTAACTTCACTACTTGACTCACAAGTTGATCACGACTGCCATTATTATCTAATAAATAACTCGCCAATTTTTTCTTTTCTTCTAAAGACCACTGGGCTGCCAGACGCGACTCAGCTACTTCCTTAGAAAGATGATCCCGTTTCATGAAACGTTCCACCTGAACATCTTGATCCACATAGACCAGCCACGTTTCATCAAACCAAGCACTGTAGTCCTGTTCAAAAAGTAGGGGAATATCCATGAAAAAAACCGTTTCTGTCTGAGCTAACTGGTCTCTCAGTGCAGCCAATTCCTCACGAATAATCTCTCCTTGGGTTTGCTTAGACCATTCCCGCTCCTCAGGATTTGAAAAGATGAGACTAGCTAGGAGAGGGCGATTGAGTTCTCCTTTTTCGAGGATGATTTCCTGCCCAAAGTGTTGAACCAAGAGCTGATAAAGACGTCCACCAGGTCTTTGTAGTTGGTGGACGACTGCGTCAGCATCGACCACTTGAAAGCCTTGCTCTCTTAGGAAATTTGTCACAGTTGACTTACCTGAGGCAATTCCTCCTGTGATTCCGATGATTTTTCCCATCAGCCCCTCCTTTGACACTGAGGACAAAAATGAGTTCCTCGTCCACCTAATTGGATTTTCTCAATCGCTGTCCCACAGCGCGAACATGCTTGTCCAGTCTTATCATAGACCTGATGAAAATCCTGCATGGTTCCGTCTTCTCCAAAGGCATTGGTATAGGTCCGAATGGTTGAGCCGCCCTTTTCAACTGCCTGTCCCAAAACAGCAATGGTCTGGTCATGGATGGCTGACGCTTCTTCTGCCGTCAAAGTCTGGGAAGGTCTAGCTGGATGGACCTGTGCTCGCCAGAGGACCTCATCCACATAGATATTGCCAAGGCCAGCTACCAAGGTCTGGTCTAGGAGATGGGATTTGATAGGCTTTTTAGACTTGGCTAGGGCAGCTTGAAAGACCTGCAAATCAAAGTCCTGCTCTCTTGGCTCAGGTCCTAATTTTTTAGAAACAAAGTAGGCATCCGAAAGTTCAGGCGCCAATAGTTCCATAGTACCAAACTTGCGTACATCCTCATAAACAAGCGTGTCACCATCTTCAAACCGAATCAAAACATGGGCATGCTTGCGTTCAGGAATCTGGTCTGGATAGTAAAAATACTTGCCCTCCATCCGCAGATGAGAAATCAAAACTTTGTCTGTTAGATAAAAAAGCAAATATTTTCCACGACGTCCCATTGACTCAATTACTTGACCAGCTAGTTCTTTTTGAAACTCTTCCAAATCTGTCTTAATCATCTTGGGATAACGAATTTCTATACTAGAAATCTTCTTTCCTAGAATCAATTTTTCTAAGCCACGACGAACCGTTTCGACCTCTGGTAATTCAGGCATAAATCCTCCTTCTGTAAAAACAAGAAGCAGGCATGAGCCCACCTCTACTTAGTATTCTTTTTTATTATAGCCAAAGTCAGCCAAATCTAGCTTTTTATCACGCCAGTTTTTCTTGACCTTGACCCAAGTTTCTAGGAAGACCTTGTCCCCTAGCATGAGTTCGATATCACGACGAGCCATGGTCCCAATTTTCTTGAGCATAGCGCCACCTTTACCGATGATAATCCCTTTTTGACTATCGCGCTCCACCATGATGGTTGCACGGATATGAACCTTGTCTGTCTCTTCGTCCCGCTTCATAGAGTCAACCACTACAGCAACTGAATGAGGAATTTCTTCGCGAGTCAAATGAAGAACTTTCTCACGAATCATCTCTGAAACCAAGAAACGCTCAGGATGGTCTGTGATTTGATCAGATGGGAAATACTGAAAACCTTCCTCCAGATTTTCACTCAAAATACCGATTAGTCGAGAAACGTTATTTCCCTGAAGGGCTGAGATAGGAACAATTTCCTTAAAGTCCATCTGGTTACGGAAGTCATCAATCTGAGCCAAAAGCTGGTCTGGATGAACCTTATCAATCTTATTCACCACCAGAATCACAGGAACCTTGGCAGCTTTCAGACGCTCGATAATCATATCATCACCCTTACCACGTGGCTCATCAGCTGGCACCATGAATAGAACAGTATCTACTTCACGAAGAGTACTATAGGCAGACTCCACCATAAAATCCCCAAGAGCTGTTTTTGGCTTGTGAATCCCCGGTGTATCGATAAAGACGATTTGTTCCTTATCCGTTGTGTAAATCCCCATGATTTTATTGCGCGTTGTTTGCGCCTTATCACTCATGATGGCAATCTTTTGCCCCATGACGTGATTTAAAAAGGTTGACTTCCCAACATTGGGACGCCCTAAAATGGCTACAAAGCCTGATTTAAAAGTCATAATTTCCTCTTATTGTTTAAAATAGTATATCCCAAATGCGTGGGAGAAAGATAAGTGCACCTGTCACCGCAGCAAAAAGAGAGACCACCAGCACGGCACCTGCTGCCATATCCTTGGCATTTTTAGCCAACATGGAAAAGTGATAGTCGCTAGCCAAGTCCACCACATTTTCGATAGCCGAGTTGAGAATTTCAAAGGCTACCACCAAGAAAATGCTCAATAGGAGAAAGAGCCACTCGATGCGAGACACCTGAAAAACAAAACCTGCAAAGATGACTACTAGAGCCGTCACTGTGTGTTTTCGCATATTGCGTTCTTCCTTGATAGCAGTCAAAATCCCTGTGATGGCAAATTCTAAACTGGATACCAGGTCACGATTTTTCCATTTTCGTTTATTGTCTTGTGAGTCCATAGGCTGTTAATATTTCTTCTTGTAAACCGAACATCTCCGCTTCTTCTTCCGGAGTGTAGTGATCATAGCCGTTGATATGTAAAAAGCCGTGTACCGCCAAGAAGCCCATCTCACGCTCAAAGCTGTGACCGTATTCCTCAGCCTGCTCATGCGCTTTATCGATAGAGATGAACAGTTCACCAATATAGGCATCAAACTCAGACATCATCTCTGCCAATTCAGGATTTTCAAACAAATCCTCTTCATCAAAGGCAATTTCCAACTCTGGCTTATACTCAAGGCTGATGACATCTGTCGGACGATCCGTATCACGGTACTCGAGATTGAGTTCGTGGCTACGCTCATTAGTCACAAAGGTGACTGCCATCTCCTTGTCTTCTTTTCCTATTTTTTGGGCTGCAAATTCCAGAATTTCTTGGGTTTGTTGCAAGATTTCTTGGGAAACTTGACCAGTTTCATCTACCATTTCAATATACATGTACTTCTCGATTCTCTTTACTTGGCTTTATTATACCATATTTCCATGATTTTATTCTACCTTTTTGATATAATACTATGGAATACAATCACAAGGAGAGAACGATGTCATTTGACGGATTTTTTTTACACCACATGGTTGAGGAATTGCGAAGCGAGTTGGTCAATGGTCGCATTCAGAAAATCAATCAGCCTTTTGAACAAGAGTTGGTCTTGCAAATCCGCAGCAATCGCCAAAGTCATCGCCTGCTCCTTTCTGCCCATCCTGTTTTTGGACGCATCCAGCTAACCCAAACGACTTTTGAAAATCCAGCCCAACCTTCGACTTTTATCATGGTTTTGAGAAAGTATTTGCAGGGTGCTCTGATTGAGTCAATTGAGCAAATCGAAAATGACCGTATTGTGGAAATTACCGTTTCCAATAAAAACGAGATTGGGGATCATATCCAGGCTACCTTGATTATCGAGATTATGGGCAAACACAGCAATATTCTACTAGTCGATAAAAGTAGCCATAAAATCCTCGAAGTCATCAAACACGTCGGCTTTTCACAAAATAGCTACCGCACCTTACTTCCAGGATCGACCTATATCGCTCCGCCAAGTACCGAGTCTCTCAATCCATTTACTGTCAAGGATGAAAAACTCTTTGAAATCCTGCAAACCCAAGAACTAACAGCGAAAAATCTTCAAAGCCTCTTTCAAGGTCTGGGACGTGATACGGCAAATGAATTGGAAAACATTCTTGTCAGTGATAAACTGTCTACTTTCCGAAACTTTTTCAGTCAAGAAACCAAGCCATGCTTAACAGAGACTTCCTTCAGTCCAGTTCCTTTTGCCAATCATTTAGGAGAGCCTTTTTCCAGTCTTTCTGACTTGCTTGACACCTACTATAAGGACAAGGCTGAACGGGACCGTGTCAAACAGCAAGCCAGTGAACTGATTCGTCGTGTTGAAAATGAACTTCAGAAAAATCGACATAAGCTGAAAAAACAAGAAAAAGAGTTACTAGCAACAGACAATGCTGAGGAATTTCGCCAAAAAGGGGAATTGTTGACAACCTTCCTCCACCAAGTGCCTAATGACCAAGATCAGGTTACCTTGGACAACTACTACACCAATCAACCTATCACCATTGCGCTTGATAAGGCCTTGACTCCCAGCCAGAATG
>NZ_KQ969551.1:240223-244511 GCF_001578945.1 Streptococcus oralis | reverse complement strand
CTCCCAGCCAGAATGCTCAACGCTATTTTAAACGTTACCAGAAACTCAAAGAAGCTGTCAAATACCTTACTGAGCTGATTGAGGAAACCAAGGCTACCATTCTTTATCTAGAAAGTGTCGAAACGGTTCTCAACCAAGCTGGGCTGGAGGAAGTCGCTGAAATCCGTGAGGAATTGATCCAAACCGGTTTTATCCGTAGAAGACAACGCGAAAAAATCCAGAAACGCAAAAAACCAGAACAGTATCTGGCAAGCGATGGGAAGACCATTATCTATGTCGGTCGAAACAATCTTCAAAACGAGGAACTAACCTTTAAAATGGCCCGCAAGGAGGAACTTTGGTTCCATGCCAAGGACATCCCTGGAAGCCATGTCGTCATCTCAGGAAATCTCAATCCTTCTGACGAAGTCAAGACAGACGCAGCCGAACTAGCAGCCTACTTTTCCAAAGGGCGCCTGTCAAATCTCGTGCAAGTGGATATGATTGAAGTGAAAAAACTCAACAAACCAACTGGTGGAAAACCTGGCTTTGTAACCTACACAGGACAAAAGACCCTCCGCGTTACACCAGACCCAGAAAAAATCGCATCTATGAAAAAATCCTGATTTCACTTGAAAACAGGATTTTCGTTTACAATTTACTCTGCAATCAAGGTTTCCAAACCAACCTTCATCATATCGGTGAAGGTATTTTGGCGTTCTTCTGCAGTGGTGTCTTCATCTGGATTGACCAAGCTATCAGAAATGGTCATGATAGCAAGTGCATCAACGTGGTGCTGGGCAGCAAGATAGTAAAGAGCTGCTGCTTCCATTTCTACAGCTTTAACTCCCCATTTACCAAGCTCAATGTTCTTTTCAAAGTAGTTTGAGTAAAAGACATCTGATGACAAAACGTTCCCAACGTGGGTGGTCATACCAAGTTCTTTGGCGATATGGTAGGCCTTATCTAGCAAATCAAAGCTAGCGATTTGTGGAAAATCATACTGTGGCCAGTCGTTGCGGATGATGTTTGAGTTAGTTGCAGCTGCTTGCGCCAAAACCAATTCACGGACATGAACATCCTCGTTTAACGAACCCGCAGTTCCCACACGGATCAATTTCTTTACACCGTAGTCCACAATCAACTCACGCGCGTAGATCGAAATGGATGGCATCCCCATCCCAGTTCCCATGACAGATACACGGTGGCCCTTGTAAGTACCAGTGTAACCAAACATGTTACGCACTTGGTTAAAACAAACAGCATCTTCAAGGAAGTTCTCCGCAATAAATTTCGCACGAAGAGGATCCCCCGGAAGAAGAATTTTATCAGCAATTTCACCCTGCTGAGCAGCAATATGGATAGACATAATATAAGATACCAAACCCGTCAAAAAGCGAAGGGAAAATAGGAGTTGGGTGCAGTGAGCGATGCTCGCTAGACCAACTATCTTTTTCCCACTGCTTTTAGGGTGGGTTCAATTCCTTTCTTTCTTAATTTAGATGATAATTAGGAGAATAGCTCGGGTTCAATTCAAAACCAAACTACCCTACCTTTCAATGTTTTTAGAAAAGTTTTCCGCTCGTGTTCAAATCAGAACACCTCGCTCTACCTTTCTATGATAAGTATTGATTACAATTCTACAATAATAGCTTTAAGCAATCCCTTGAAGTCACCTTTGACACGTTCAGTTACTTCCACAACTTCCTCGTGGTTGAGTTCTTCTTGGAAGCCTGCAGCATGGTTAGTAATACATGAAATACCGAGAATTTTCAAACCTGAGTGAGCGGCCACAATCACTTCAGGAACAGTAGACATACCAACTGCATCTGCTCCCAATGTCTTATAGGCGCGAATTTCTGCAGGTGTTTCATAAGTCGGACCAGTTACACCGATATAGACACCTTCATCAAGCTTGATACCGAGTTTTTTAGCCACTTCATGGGCAGTAGCACGGTATTCTGGTGTGTAGGCTTTAGACATATCTGGGAAACGTGGACCAAAATCATCCAAGTTTTCACCCATCAATGGGTTTTGACCCGTCATGTTGATATGGTCTGAGATAGCCATCAAGGTACCAGGTCCATAGCCAATACCACCAGCTGCATTGGTTACAATGACACCTTCACATCCGAGAACTTTCATCACACGTACTGGGAAAGTAACCACTTCAAGAGGATTGCCTTCGTAGAAATGGAAGCGACCTTGAAGAGCCAAGACCTTACGGCCTGCAAGTTCACCATATACCAATTTCCCAGCGTGTCCGACTACTGTAGAGCGGCCCCAGTTTGGTATATCTGCATAATCTACTACAACTGGATTTTCGATTTCTTCCGCCAATTCTCCAAGTCCTGATCCAAGGATTAAACCGAACTCAGGCGCTTGGATTCCCTTGTCTTTCAGGAAAGCAGCTGTTTCCTTGATCTTATCTAAAAATGTCATTCTGTGTCTCCTTTATTATTTTTTAGCATTTGACCGATTTTGTCAAAAGTTTTTGCATTGCGAATGGTGATGTGGCGATAGAATGGCAGTTTGAGTAGGTACTTGTGATAGGCTGTCTTAGAGTAGGATTCTTCAGAGAATTTCCCCCAGAAAATCCCAAGTCTTCCAAAATGAACGATTTCATCTTTCAGTTCCAAACTTTCAACTGTCTCAATGACTTTAGCCACATCCAAACCCTCCGTGTAAAAGAGGACATCCTTTCGTGCCAAATCATTGGTCCACCATTCAGGCAGATTTTCAAGTTCCGCCTCATAGTCTTCATGACTCAGTAAAGAAAAATTCTGAATAAATGGATAATGGATTTCAAAGAAAGTCTCTAACTTTTCAACCAATTGGGCTTTGGGATCTGTCGAAGTAAAGAAAATATTGCCACTGTTGATGTAGGTCTCAACCTTCTCCAAACCCAACTCTGTCAGTTCTTGACGAAGTTGCGCCATGACAACCTTATTTTTCCCACCGACATTAATGCCCCTTACCAGTAAAGCATAGCGCGTCATCTTATACCAATTTATCTAAGAAACTTTCCCCAATCATGGCAGTTTCAACACCAAAGTTATCCGCAACTGTTGCTGAGATATCTGCAAAATGTCCGACTGGAATGACACCATTTCCTTTAAAAGCAGGGCTGTAAGCTAAAAGTGGAATATATTCACGAGTGTGGTCAGTTCCAGCATAGGTTGGGTCATTTCCATGGTCAGCAGTAATCAAGAGAAGATCGTCCTCTCTCATGGCTGTGATAATTTCAGGCAAGCGTTCGTCAAACTCATGCAAGCAATCACGGTAACCATGAGCATTGCGGCGGTGTCCGTAAAGGGCATCAAAGTCAACCAAGTTTGTGAAGGAGAATCCTTTTTCAAATTCAGCAAGTCCCATGGTCTTCAATAGTGTATCAATTCCGTGGCTGTTTGACTTGTTGTGGCCCATGTCATGGTTGATACCAGCACCGTTAAAGATATCGTTGATTTTACCAACAGCATACGTATTGATGCCAGCTTCGTTCAATTTATCCAAAACAGTTGGTGCAAATGGGGAAACGGCCAAGTCACGACGGTTTGCTGTACGAGTGAAATTACCTGGTTCACCAACATACGGACGGGCAATGATACGACCTAGAAGGGCAGGACGTTCAAGTGTAATCGAACGAGCGTATTCACAGATACGGTACAATTCATCCAAAGGAATGATATCTTCGTGGGCAGCAATCTGCAAAACAGGATCAGCTGAAGTATAGATAATCAACTCCCCAGTTTCCATTTGACGTGGTCCGAAATCATCGATAACAGCTGTTCCTGAGTAAGGTTTGTTGGCTTCACGAATGACCTTGCGTCCTGAAAATTCTTCGATTTTTGTCAAGATTTCTTCTGGGAATCCGTTCCAGAAAGTATCGAAAGGCTCGGTAATGTTGAGTCCCATGATTTCCCAGTGACCAGTCATAGTATCCTTACCAAGGGAAACTTCTTCCAATTTCGTTACATAACCTGTTGGGTTGCTTTCAGCTGGCACCGTCTTCAGAGGCGTTTCGCGAGGAATATTTCCTAGACCGATTTTAGCCATGTTTGGCACATTCAAACCAACTGTTTTTGAAATGTGTCCCAGTGTGTCAGAAGCTCCATCTGGAACCCCTGCATTGACAAAGTTATTGGCATCAGGTGCAGCACCGATTCCCACAGAATCCAGTACCACCAAGTGAATACGATTAAATTTTGACATAGTCTGTCTCCTTATTATGTTGATTAGTTTGCTTTTGTTGAAGTTAAAATCTGAACACCATCTCGTCCCGCTACGATGACCTTATCCACCATTTGGT
>NZ_KQ969551.1:238679-239771 GCF_001578945.1 Streptococcus oralis | reverse complement strand
CGAAGGCAATTGGATCTTCAATGACATCCAAGGCTAGGTCAATGATAAAGTTCTGCATATCGGTCACAAAACGTTGGCCATCTTTTTCACGGAAACTTGGTTTGTAGCCAGCTCGCTCAAACCGACGAAAGACCTGTTCAGCACCATACTGAACCACTTCTACAGGCAATTTAAAAGCACCTAGTTTCTTGACCAGTTTGCTTTCATCGACCACCCAGATGTATTCTTTTGAAGGCGTTGCGACAACCTTCTCCATCAGAAGGGCACCACCACCGCCTTTGATTCCGTTAAACTGGCTATCTACTTCGTCCGCCCCGTCAACCGTCACATCGACAAAGTCCACTTGATCAATCGACTTGAGCAGGATGTTAAGACCTTCAGCCTGTTTACTAGTCACACTGGAAGTCGTCACAGCAGTAATCTGCAAACCTTCTTCCTTGATCCGACGACCGATTTCCTCTACGAAATAGTAGGCAGTAGAGCCAGTTCCCAGTCCGACAACCATACCATCCTTGACAAACTCAGCAGCCTTGATACCTGCCATCTTTTTCAGATTCTCCACTTAAACACCTCCATTAAAGAGCTACTTTTATTATAACATGTATCCGTTTTTATTTCATGAATACACTTGAAAAACCCGAACATTTTTATTTCGGGTTTTCGTGTCCTATTTAACCATATCAGGATCGTAATCATAGAATCCTGTGTCCAGGAAACGGTTTTTAGGGTGTAACTTGCGCACTTCCTCATCTAACAAGAAGGCTTGGTCATGGCTGAAATTCCCTTCTTGGATCAAGCTACGCGCTTGGATAAAGAGTTTGGCAATTTCTACAAAATTCTGACCTGGTGTATAAAGTCCCTCAAGTTTCCAGTGAGTAAAACCATGCTCCACCAATTCTGTCAATTTGGTCATCAAGTCAAGGTCGTTATTGGCAAAAATGTGGGTACCATGGTTGTCCTCAAAGATAGAGTAATGGCTCTCTGGGTCACTTGGCTCTGCCAAGAAGAGGTCACGTTTACGTGTCTTTTCGTCATCGATATGTGTAAAGTTATAGTAGTTTTGCAAGAGCGGACGTTTAGAATGATGAATGA
>NZ_KQ969551.1:237578-238127 GCF_001578945.1 Streptococcus oralis | reverse complement strand
CCGTAAACCAACACTTCAGCAGGAATTTCCAAAATCTCAGGCATCTTAAAGAGCTCAGCAGATGGAATTTCACGGGCCAAGACAGCCTCAGATGCGCCAGCTTTTTGACCCCAGAAGTTAATCTGACGACTACTTGTCACCATGGTTGAAGCATCGTAGATGGTCTTGAAGGAATAGCCATCACGGTTGACCACATAAAAGACACCTGCATCCCCAACAGTAATATAGTCTGTCTTGATTTCTTCCAAGAAGTCTAGGAAAGGGTTGATACGGTCCATCATATCTTGATGCATGAGGGCATTGACCGCAACGATCAATTCCTTACCTGCATCATGAACCAGCTTAGCGATGGTACGTAACTCTTCATAACTAAAGGTCGTTGGCAGACGAAGACCAAAATCTTTCTCACCGACATAGATACGGTCTACGCCAGCTTCAAGCAGTTGTTCAACTTGTTCAATACTTTCAGCAGTTGCTGTAATGATAATTTTTTCCATAAAGAAAATTATATCACATTTCTGGAAAATCAGCTATTCTTTCTAAACCCAA
>NZ_KQ969551.1:235926-236711 GCF_001578945.1 Streptococcus oralis | reverse complement strand
ATTCCATTCATCAATGATTGCCACAAGTCCCAAGCCATCTCCTTAAGTCGATCACATTTGATTGCGGGCAAGAATTTTCTAATTAGAAATCTATTTCGAATGCACACGACATTGATATTTTCTTTGCGGATCCAGCATGTCCTGGTCAACGAGGTCTCAATGAACATTCTAATGGCTTATTAAGACGAAACGGACTACCGAAACAAATGGATTTTACTAATATTTCTCAAAATTATTTATCAGCTATAGCTGATAAAAGAAATAGAATCCCTAGGAAGTCTCTGAATTATCAAACACCATACCAAGTTTTTATGAGTTACATGAAAAGTCTAACTTAATTTGACAATTTAGGAAATGAAAAGGGATTTTATTCTTTTTGTAATCTTTCTGTAATAATTCTCTGCATAAAAAATGGTAGAATGGTTATGTATTGTGAAGGAGAGAATCATGCCCGCAAGAAAATTAGAAGCTTATGAGTTTGAACAAGCTCCCGAATCGAATCAAACTCCGCTTTACCAAGATTATACACCTGAAGCCTCAGTCGGCTCTAACTTAAAAGAGATGTTATTTTTCATTAATATCGCTTGTTTCTGTGTTTTTATGGCAATCTTTAGTTTTGTCTTTTTAGCCCTAAAAATAAATACTGCCCTATCATTTATTGCTGCCATGGGGGTGAGCTTTACTCTCTTACAATTCCAACGAAGGATCATTAAGCAAAAGATTTCAAAATAAAGGTTTGTACTACTACTGAACCGCACCCCAAAAGTTAGACAGAAAAAATCGGC
>NZ_KQ969551.1:225187-235349 GCF_001578945.1 Streptococcus oralis | reverse complement strand
TATAAGTCACCCGCTACAGTTGACAAAGAGGCGGAGAGAGAGCTAAATCTTATTGATGGACTGCTTGAGCTGCTGTGATAAGAGTCAACTTGTACACATCATCTGCATTACATCCACGAGAAAGGTCGTTAACAGGTTTGTTCAAACCTTGTAAAACAGGACCTACAGCCGCAAAACCACCGAGACGTTCCGCCATCTTGTAACCGATATTTCCCGCTTCGATACCTGGAAAGATAAAGACATTTGCTTGACCAGCTACATTGCTTCCAGGTGCTTTTAGAGCTGCAGTTTCAGGAACAAAGGCCGCATCAAATTGCAATTCACCATCAATCTCAAGGTCAGGACGCAAGTCGTGAGCAATTTTAGTTGCTTCTACGACCTTATCAACACTTTCGCCAAATCCTGAACCTTTAGTAGAATAGCTAAGCATGGCAATTTTAGGTTCGATTCCAAACATTTTGGCTGTGATGGCTGAATTCACAGCAATTTCGGCCAAGGCTTCTGCATCTGGATTGATATTGATAGCACAGTCACCAAATAGGTAACGTTCTGTTCCGCGAACCATGAGGAAGGCACCTGACGTACGAGTTACATTTGGGCGTGTTTTGATGATTTGAAGGGCTGGGCGAACTGTTGAGGCTGTTGAGTGAATGGCACCTGACACCATACCGTCAACCAAGCCCAAGTAGACTAGCATTACACCAAAGTAGTTAACATCTTCAATCAGAACCTTGCGTACTTCTTCTTCAGTCATTTTGCCCTTACGACGTTCTACTAAAGCAACAACCATTTCTTCAAATTGAGGATAATGTTGGGGATCAATTACTTCATAACCATCCATGATCCCTTCGATTTCGAGATAAATTTTAATTTTTTCAGGGTTTCCGAGCAAAACAGGAATCACTTCTGTTTCTTTTACCAAACGTTTTGTCGCTTGAAGAATACGTGGCTCTTCCCCTTCAGGGAGAACGATACGAGCATTTTTGCCAACCAAGTTGGCTTTGAGACTTTCAAAAACTTCCATGAGTTTTCTCCTTTAAGAAAATAAATTATACTCCAAATAGTTTTTAAAGAGTATTAGTTGATAACTGAGTAATAAGTTTGCTGAAATCATCCGGTAAGGGGCTTTCTAGTTGCAAATCTTGCTCTAGAAAGGGATGATAAAAAGATAAATAATGACAATGCAAGGCTTGGCGTTGAATCCCATCGTCTAAGCTTCCTCCATAGAGATCGTCTCCCAACAAAGGAAAACCAATATGAGAAAAATGCACTCGGATTTGGTGGGTTCGCCCAGTATGCAGGCGAATATCGACTAGGTGAATATTTCCATAAGAGGCTACAACTTTGTAAGACGTATGAGCATATTTCCCACCTTTGGCAACCCGTCTCGTGATAATGGAGTCCACATCACGCGCAATCGGGGCAATAATCTCCCCTTCAGGCTCCAAGACACCAGCTCCTTTAACCAAAGCAAAGTAACGTTTCTCGATAGACTTTCGTTGCAGTTGCTTATCTAAACGTGCATGAGCATAGCCGTGCTTAGCAAAGAGCATCAATCCAGACGTATCTCTGTCAAGCCTAGTCACGATGTGAACCTGCTGATTTTCATATTCCTGTTTAACATAGTAGCCCTTGATAAAATTGGCAATGGTATTGGAATGATTGACACTGGGGATGGAAGCAACTCCATAGGGCTTATTCAAAACCAGAAAATGGTCATCCTCGTAGAGAATATCCAGTGGACGCTCAATTGCTTCCAAGGTTTCAAAACCTTCCTCTGCTGGAATATCAATAGTTACCCTGTCTCCAATATCTAAGAGATAGGTCGCATTTTGAGGTTGGCCATTGACCAGAATAGCCCCGCCTCGAAACTTAATCTTAGCCAAAAGTCCCTTGGAAATCTCATGTTTCTTGAGGAAAGTTTTGACTTTGACGTGCTCATCTGCGGTAAATTCAAACCTCATTCATCCACCTCGCCAATGAAAGCATCTTTGACACGATTCCAGAAACTAGTGTGACTCGGAGTCGCTACGAAGTGAATCTTGTGATGGTCAATTTGATACTCAATCCGTTCAATATTACGGAAAGAATAAACGCTGTTATCGACTGATATCGTGTGGTAGTCATTGCGTGTCGGCAAGAGTTCAATCTTATCTTTTTTGGGAATGATGATTGATGATCCCAACGTTCGATAGACTCGATTGTTAAGACTCGCTATCTCCGTCAACTGCAAGGCCTCAATAGTAGGATGCAAGACAGCTC
The DNA here is from genome assembly GCF_001578945.1 of Streptococcus oralis. Taxonomy (GTDB): domain Bacteria; phylum Bacillota; class Bacilli; order Lactobacillales; family Streptococcaceae; genus Streptococcus; species Streptococcus oralis_Q. The sequence continues at coordinate 233,087 of NZ_KQ969551.1, read as the reverse complement.
CCCCCAAGGACTTGTTATAGGCAGTGCTTCCCGTCGGCGTTGAAACAGTTACTCCATCTCCTCGGAATCGCTCAAATGGAACATGGTTAATGATGATATCCGCAACCATGGTCCGGTCTGATCGACGGATGCTGGCTTCATTTAATGCTCGGAAAGTTTTCATTTCTCCATTTTCAAGCGTTACCTTGACATTCAAAACAGGATAGGAAACCTTGGCACCAGTATCGAGTAGGAGATTGGTCACCAACTGATCCAACTCAAAATCTCGATAATCTGTGTAGAATCCCAAATGCCCTGTATGAACACCTACAAAACGAACCTTGTCTAACTGATTCTCATACTTGTGAAAAGCAGACAAAAGCATCCCGTCGCCACCAATCGAAATGACGATGTCGGGATTGGTATCGTTCAGTATAAAATGTTGTTTCTTTAGTTTTTCCTTCAGTTCGTACAAAACCTTCTGACTTTGCGGTTTTCGGTTTGCTATGAGATCAACTCGCTTACCTGTATTCTTCATCTGTATCGTCACTATTTCCTACACCATCGTTTAGTTTTCTGCTCAATGGATCAAAGAGAGCCTGCGCTTCCTGGATATCATCACGAATCTTACCCATTTCTTCGTCCAGTTGATAGGCTATTTTTGCCGTGATTTCCAGTCTTTTCTTGATTTCCTCTGGAAAATCACCCTGATACTTATAATTGAGTGAGTGTTCAATCGTAGCCCAGAAATTCATGGCTAAGGTCCGGATTTGAATTTCAGCCAGAATCGTCTTAACACCACTGATGGTGTCAACTGTATACTCTACCACCACATGATAGGAGCGATAACCCGAAGCCTTCCGATGCGTGATGTAGTCACGTTCCTGTACTACTCTCATATCATGGCGTTTACGTAAAATCGCAACAACCTCCTGAACATCATCGACGAACTGCACCATGACTCGCAAACCCGCGATATCCTGTAAGTCATGTTCCAAAGTATCATAGCCAATCCCTCTACGATTCATTTTTTCTTTGATACTTTCAATCGGTTTTACACGACCTGTTACAAACTCAATCGGAGAATGCTTGTTTTGCTTGCGATACTGTTTGCGAATCCCCCGAAGTTTAATCTTCAATTCACCAACAGCCTGAATATAAGGATCTAAAAATTCTTCCCATTCTATGGTCATACTTTCTCCCTTGTAATGTTTGATTGCCCGTCGAAAATCTTTGATTTTTTCAGTACATTCGTATACAATAAATACATTGTCCATTATACCATAAATCGCTTTCAAAGATATAGAAAAGGTTGAAAAAATGAAACATTTAGAAATAGAATTGAAAACACTTCTGAAAAAAGAGGAATATGATCATCTAAAAAAACAGTTTTCCCATATCCAGCCCGTCCTTCAGAAAAACTACTACATTGATACACCAGATTTCAAATTGCGAGAAAAGAAGGTTGCTATGCGCATTCGAACTTTTTCAGATTGGGCAGAGTTGACCTTGAAAGTGCCTCAAACTGTAGGAAATATGGAATACAACCAGAAGCTCACTCTTCCAGAAGCTGAATCATACCTAGAAAAACAAAAACTACCTCAAGGGCTCGTTTTAGAAAAGCTCGCTAAAATTGGTATTGAAAACCTTGAATGGCTTGTTCTAGGTTGCCTTTCAACTCTTCGTTATGAAATGAAAACTGAAATTGGCTTAATGGCACTAGATGAAAGTCACTACTTTGATCAGATAGACTATGAACTCGAGCTTGAAGTTACAGATCATGAAAAGGGGAAAGCTGATTTTCAGAGATTTTTAGAAGAAAATCAAATTACTTATCAGAAAGCTCCTTCAAAATTAATTCGTTTTATCAAAAGCATGAAAAATTGCTGAAATAATCTCCATTTTTTGGTAAAATGGTAGAAATAAAATAATTTGAGTTTACAGAGGACGGTTCATAATGTCAGATAGAAATAACATGAAACTTTTCGCACTTAATTCCAATCATGAAATTGCGCAAAAAATTGCAGAAACAGTTGGTGTACCTCTCGGAAAATTATCTTCTCGTCAATTTTCTGATGGAGAAATCCAAGTCAACATTGAAGAGAGTGTTCGTGGTTATGATGTCTACATCATCCAATCAACCAGCTACCCTGTTAACAATCATTTGATGGAGTTACTAATTATGGTTGATGCCTGTGTACGTGCAAGTGCTCATAGTATCAACGTTGTACTCCCTTATTTTGGTTATGCACGTCAAGATCGAATCGCTTCTTCTCGTGAACCCCTCACTGCAAAACTCGTTGCTAATATGCTCGTCAAGGCTGGTGTAAGTCGTGTTCTAACTCTTGATTTGCACGCTGTTCAGGTTCAAGGTTTCTTTGATATTCCTGTAGACAATCTTTATACAATTCCTCTTTTTGCTAGACACTACTGCGATAAGGGCTTACTTGGATCAGATGTTGTTGTTGTTAGTCCTAAAAACTCTGGTGTCAAGCGCGCTCGTAGCTTGGCTGAGTATCTTGATGCTCCGATCGCTATTATTGACTATGCTCAAGACGATTCTGAGCGTAACGAAGGCTACATCATCGGAGACGTTGCAGGTAAAAAAGCTATTTTGATTGATGATATTCTCAATACTGGACGTACTTTCTCAGAAGCAGCGAAAATTGTTGAGCGTGAAGGCGCAACTGAGATTTATGCGGTATCAAGTCATGGTCTCTTTGTAGAAGGTGCTGCTAACCTTCTTGATGCTACCAACATCAAAGAAATTCTTGTGACAGACTCAGTAGCCACGAAAGAAAGAACTCCGAAAAATGTGTGTTACATTACCGCTAGCGAATTGATCGGTGATGCGATCGTCCGCATCCATGAAAGAAAACCAGTCAGCCCACTCTTTGCTTACAACAAAAAGAAATAAGGTGATTCTTTGATTTATTTGGACAATGCTGCTACTACTCCTATGTCAGCAGTTGCTATTTCAGCCATGACCAAGGTTATGCAAGAAACCCATGGCAATCCTTCTAGTATTCATGGTCATGGACGTCAAGCTGGCAAACTCTTGAGAGAAGCCCGTCAGGAACTAGCCCAGTTACTGGGGACAAAACCTCAACATATCTTTTTCACATCTGGGGGGACAGAGAGTAACAACACAGCTATTATCGGTCATTGTCTCCGTCATATGGATCGTGGAAGACATATCATCACGACAGCTATTGAACACCATTCTGTGCTTGAGACCATTGATTACCTGGTGCAACATTTTGGCTTTGAAGTGACCATCATCCAACCAGTAAATCAAGAAATAACTGCCCAGCAAATTCAAGAAGCCTTACGTGACGATACCATTCTCGTTTCCACCATGTATGCTAATAATGAAACAGGAAGTCTCTTACCTATCGCTGAGATTGGACGTATTTTAAAAGAGTATCCTGCTGCTTATCATGTAGATGCTGTTCAAGCTATCGGGAAACTCCCTATTCATCCCGAGGAATTAGGAATTGATTTCCTTAGCGCTTCTGCCCATAAATTCCATGGGCCAAAAGGGGTTGGTTTTCTTTACGCTTCATCTGTAGACTTTGATTCCTATCTTCACGGTGGAGATCAAGAACAAAAGAAACGGGCTGGAACAGAAAATCTTGCTGCCATTGTAGGCATGGTTGCCGCCCTCAAAGAGGACTTAAAATATCAAGACGAACATTTTCAACATGTACAAAATTTAGAAACTGCCTTTCTTGCAGAGCTTGAGGGAATTCAGTATTACCTGAATAGAGGACAACATCATCTCCCTTATGTTCTCAATATTGGATTTCCTGGGCAGAAAAACGACCTCTTACTCCTCCGTCTAGATTTAGCTGGAATTTCTATCTCTACTGGATCAGCCTGTACGGCAGGTGTTGTCCAATCCAGCCATGTTCTCGAAGCAATGTACGGGGCAGATTCAGAACGATTGAAGGAATCCGTTCGCATCAGTTTGTCGCCACAAAATACTGTTGAAGACCTACAAACCCTCGCAAAAACCTTAAAAGAAATTATCGGAGATTAGCCATATGGCATTTGAAAAAATCATTCAGTTAAAAAATTGTCGTTACGACTATACACTTAGCCCATCTGTCAAAAAATTCACGCTCAAAGACAATACTTTCTTTGAAACAAAAGTAGGAAACTTCGAACTGACTCGTTTGCTTGAAAAAGTTCCCAACAGCGGCGAAGGTTTCCAACTAAAAATTACCATTAACAAGGAACTTACTGGAGCCAAGCTTAACATCACTGACAAATCAGGCCTTCGTTTGGTTAATATCTTTAAATCAGAAGACCACCACATTCATCAGGAAAAATTCTACTTCCTCATGGACAGTTTAGTAGAACGCGGTATCTTCACTAAAGAAGAAAGATAATTGGCTATGTTTCGTTTGACTTATAAAGATAACTATCAAGTAGAACGTACACTTGAGTTTGCTGATTACGAAGAACTCATGTTATCCCTATCGGGCTGTGTGACCCTGCCCGACACTCTCCTAATCAGCTCCTTAACACTGAATGATAAAGTGATTTATCAAGGATTAGTTGGCGATCTCTACCGATTTCTTTCACAAGCTAATTTTTTAGACTAAAACTAAGATTTTCTTAGTTTTTTCTTGTTTTTGTTGATTTTTTCACAATGTTTCTATAAAATAGAAGAATAGAAAGGTTGTGGTTTTGTGAAAGATAAACAGTCTGCTATTCCAAAAGCAACAGCAAAAAGACTCTCTCTCTACTATCGAATTTTCAAGAGATTTCATGCAGAAAAAATCGAACGTGCCAACTCCAAGCAAATTGCAGAGGCTATCGGTATCGATTCTGCGACGGTTCGTCGGGATTTTTCCTATTTTGGTGAACTAGGTCGTCGTGGTTTTGGTTACGATGTCAAAAAATTGATGAATTTTTTTGCTGACCTCCTTAATGATAACTCCATTACCAATGTTATGCTGGTCGGGATTGGAAATATGGGGCATGCCCTTCTCCACTATCGTTTTCATGAGCGTAACAAGATGAAAATCATCATGGCATTTGACCTAGATGACCATCCAGAAGTCGGAACCCAGACACCTGATGGAATTCCAATCTATGGTATTTCTCAGATTAAAGAAAAAATAAAAGAAGCAGATGTTAAAACTGCTATCCTAACTGTTCCAAGTGTTAAATCACAAGAAGTTGCCAATCTTTTGGTTGATGCAGGTATAAAAGGTATTCTCAGCTTTTCCCCTGTTCACCTTCACCTCCCAAAAGATGTGGTCGTTCAGTATGTCGATTTGACAAGCGAACTCCAAACCCTCCTCTATTTTATGCGTAAAGAGGATTAGAAAGCGAAAGCATTTATGAAAAAACCAATTATTGGGATTACAGGAAATGAAAAAGCTCATCCAGATGATGATGTCCTAATGAGCTATGCGGCAAAAGGTTTTGTTGAAGGTGTCAAGGACGCTGGCGGAATTCCCATCATCCTTCCGATTGGTGATCAAGAAATGGCAAGCCATTACGTCGCTATGATTGATAAACTCATCCTAACAGGTGGGCAAAATGTTGATCCAAAATTCTATGATGAACCAAAGGCTATTGATAGTGATGACTACCACCTTCAAAGAGATATTTTTGAACTAGCTCTTATCAAAGAAGCGATTAAGCAGAAGAAACCAATTTTCTCTGTTTGTCGGGGTACTCAACTTTTCAATGTCGCCATGGGGGGCACGCTTCACCAAGATATTGAGGATCATTGGCAGGACTGTTCAGCCGAATACACGACCCAACGCCTCGTAACGGAACCTGATACCATTCTCCGAGAGATCTATGGAGAAATCTCTCATATCAACTCCTTCCACCACCAGAGCATTAAAGATCTAGCTTCAAATCTTAAGGTTGTAGCACATGATCCTAAAGATGGAATCATTGAAGCTGTGACAAGTACGGACGGCTTTCCTTATCTTGGTGTTCAATGGCATCCAGAATTTCTCTTTGAAAATCGCCCCAAAGATAAAACGCTATTTGACTATGTTGTTAACGAACTCTAAATCAAATCCGTCTTTTCACGGTAACTAAAGTAATCGGAGTGAGAGACAATCAGGTGGTCCAAGAAAACGATTCCCATCAGTTCACAGGCTTCCTTGACTATCTTAGTGACATGATCGTCATTTCGACTAGGAGATACAGCACCTGATGGATGGTTATGAACGAGAATCACAGAGGTGGCCATATGCTTGATGGCATAGTGAAGGATTTCCCTCGGTTCAGCAATGCTACGTGTCGCAGAGCCGATAAAGATGGTTTGCTGATGAATGATTTGATTTTGAGTATTGAGATAGAGCGCCACTAGGTGCTCTTGTTTTTTGTCGCCAAGTTCCTGTTGCATTTTCTTGGCTAGCTTTTGACTGCTGAGAATACTTTCCATCTCCAGGGTTTCATGTTTGTGAATGCGATGACCCAGTTCAATCACAGCTTGTAATTCAATGGCTTTAATACGTCCAATACCCGAAAGGCTCTGCAATTCCTGCAGGGTCATTTTTTTCAATTCAGTCAAACTGGTGATGCTATTCAAGACTTTTTGGGAAATTTCAAAAACATTGCTTTGGCGTGTTCCGGTTCTGAGCAGAATGGCTAACAACTCTTGATTGCTCAGGGTTTCTACTCCTTCTCTAACCAATCTTTCTCTAGGCAAGAGTGAATCTTCTTGAAATGAAATACTGTACATAAAAATCCTCCTCACTTTATTATTCGTGAGAAGGATGGAAAATTAGATTTTTTTCTCAATTGGGGCTACACTGGCTAGAAGTTTTTTCAGCCCTACTTCTGGGAAATTGATTTTCAATTCCTGAGTATCACCACTACCTGAAACTTCCAGAACAGTTCCCTCGCCCCATTTCTTGTGGAGAGCAATATCTCCAATAGACCAGCTTGTATCAGTCGAATCTTTTTTATTCCCAGCTACAAATTGTCCAAATGGGAGACCGCTTGACTGGATAGAGCTTGGTGCAGCATTGCGTTTTCGTTCTTGAAGAGCCTGAGCTAAGCTCATACCTTGACCAAAGGCCACTCCACCACTGCTATAAGAGGTCTTAAAACTAGTATTCGCTGGTCGAGCCAAGCCCTGATACTCAAGCAAGTCCGAACTAATTTCATTGATAAAACGAGTTGGGCGATTATAGTTTGTACGACCGAAAAGCAAGCGAGAGTTGGCATTGGTCAGATAGAGGATCTTTTCTGCGCGTGTGATACCGACATAGGCCAAACGGCGTTCTTCTTCTAGTTCATCTGGATCCTCAGCCGCACGGCTAAGCGGAAAGACATTTTCCTCCATCCCAATGATAAAGACAACTGGGAACTCAAGTCCTTTCGCTGCATGGAGGGTCATCAAGGTTACTTCTGATGTCTCCTGACTGCCAGAGTCAGTGTCTGCAATCAAAGCCAAGTCATTCAAGAAACGACTGAGTTTATCTAAACCTGTTTCCTCTTCTTGACTATCAGGATTGTCATCAAAGTTTTTGGTAACAGATAGGAACTCTTCAATATTTTCAACCCGCGCCTTGCTTTCTAAGGTAGCTTGGGCATTGAGAATATCGATATAACCTGTTTTTTCTAAAACAGCCTCAACCAGCTCAGTAATGCTTAACTGGTCCAGTTGCTCGCGCAAATCCAGAATCATATTTGCGAAATCCCAGATAGACTGGGCTGCTTTTCCTTTGATGCCAGACAACATGATATTTGCTGAAGCATCTAGCATAGACATATCTTGCATACTAGCAAAGTCACGGATTTTCTCAACCGTTCCTGGGCCAATTCCGCGTTTTGGCTCGTTGATAATGCGCTCAAAACTGATATTGTCACTTAAATTGGCAATAAGATTCAGATAAGCAATAATATCACGGATTTCCTTACGGCTGTAGAACTTGGT
>NZ_KQ969551.1:222529-225167 GCF_001578945.1 Streptococcus oralis | reverse complement strand
GTACGGGACTGGGCGTTTGTACGGTAGAGAACCGCAAAGTCTTTGTGGAGGAAGTTTTGACTGCGACCAAGTTCATCGATGGTTTTGGCTACAAAAACAGCCTCGTCTTGTTCGTCATTTGCACGATAGTAAATAATCTGCTCTCCATCGGCATTCTGAGTCCAGAGATTCTTAGGACGACGGTTTTTATTATTTTTAATAACATCGTTAGCAGCTTGAAGAATGGTTTTGGTTGAACGGTAATTCTCTTCTAGCAAAACGACCTTGGCTTGAGGATAATCTTTCTCGAAGTCCAAGATATTCTGCATATCAGCCCCACGCCAACCGTAGATAGACTGGTCCGCATCCCCAACCACACAGATATTTTTAAAGCGTGAAGCCAAGAGTTTGACAAGTTGGTACTGGGCATGGTTGGTATCTTGGTACTCATCAACATGGATGTACTGGAACTTCTGCTGGTAGTAGGTCAAAACATCAGGATTCAGATCAAAGAGACGCAAAGTCAACATAATCAAATCATCAAAATCAACAGACTCTGACTGACGAAGCTCTTTCTGATAGGCTGTATAACACTGGGCTACGATTTGCGTATACATATCACCAGCCTGAGCAGCATAAGCCACATCATCAATCAAGTCATTCTTAGCATTGGAAATGGTTCCCAAAATGGTTCGTTCATTCCATTTTTTCGGATCCAAGTTCAACTGCTTGAGAATGCGTTTCATGAGAGTTCGTTGCTCACTAGGATCTACAATAGTGAAATTCCGATTGTAGCCAATATGATCCGCATCGCGACGTAGGATACGAACACACATGGAGTGAAAGGTCGCAATCAGACAGTCCTGGGTTGCTGGATTAAGGCTATAAGCACGCTCCTTCATCTCACGCGCAGCCTTGTTGGTAAAGGTAATGGCCAGGATATTCCAAGGATTAACCATCTTTTCATCAATCAAGTAGGCGATTCTGTGAGTCAAAACTCGAGTCTTTCCAGAACCAGCTCCAGCCATGATCAATAATGGACCTTCTGTTGTTTGCACCGCCTCGGCTTGACGGTCATTCATTCCATTCAATAATGCGTTCATTTTCTCTTCCTTACTCTTGAAGTCAATGTTTCTATTATATCAGAATTCAGAGAAAATATCTTTACCTAGACTAGTTGCGAGTTGAATTCTATTCTCTCATATCATCAGGAGGAGTCAATGACTTTTGCATCCAAACAATATCATGCCATTTTCCAAACTTATAGCCTATCTTAGGGAAATGAGCTACTTGTTCATAGCCCCTCTTTTGGTGAAGAGAAATGCTTCTATCATTCGGTAAAGCAATACAAGCTAAGAAGCGTAAGTAACCCCTAGACACTAGTTCTTCCTCCAGATAGTCATAGAGTAGACTCCCTAACCCTCGATCTTTGGCTTCTTGATGCAAGTAAATTGACACTTCAACTGACCAATCATAAGCTCTCCTATCATAATAGGTGGAAGCATAGGCATATCCCAAAATTTTGCCTTCTTCCACTAGCACTAGATAAGGATATTTAAGCAAAGTCTTTTGAACTCTTCTTTGAAATTCTTCAACACTTGGCACCTCGTATTCAAATGTAATGGCTGTATTAAGGACATAGGGAGCATAAATAGCAAGTAGTTCTGGAATATCAGACTCCCTTACTGTACGAATCGTTGGCATAAATTCCCCTCTCTAAAATCGAAAATGAGCTTGGAAAGCTTTTCCAAACTCATTTGAAATCAATTGCAATTTACTAGAACAAGCCTAGAACAGTTCCGTCGCTTTCAACATCCATGTTGAGAGCGGCAGGTCGTTTTGGAAGGCCTGGCATGGTCATGACATCACCTGTTAGGGCAACGATGAAACCTGCCCCTAATTTTGGTACTAATTCACGAATGGTAATTTCAAAGTTTTCTGGAGCTCCAAGTGCATTTGGATTGTCAGAGAAACTGTACTGAGTTTTCGCCATACAGATTGGCAATTTGTCCCAACCATTCTGAACGATTTGGGCAATTTGCGTTTGAGCTTTCTTCTCAAAGTTCACTTTGCTACCACGGTAGATTTCAGTGACAATTTTTTCAATCTTTTCTTGAACAGAAAGATCGTTGTCATAAAGACGTGTGTAGTTAGCAGGATTTTTTTCAATCGTCTCAACGATGGTTTCCGCAAGCGCTACGCCACCTTCAGCCCCATTCGCCCAGACACTTGCTAGTTCAACTGGAACATCGATTGAAGCACAAAGTTCTTTCAAAACTGCAATTTCTGCTTCTGTATCAGTGACAAATTCGTTAATCGCAACGACTGCTGGAATACCAAACTTACGGATGTTCTCAACGTGGCGTTTCAAGTTGGCAAAACCTGCGCGAACTGCTTCTACATTTTCTTCTGTAAGAGCATCCTTAGCTACGCCACCATTCATCTTAAGGGCACGAAGGGTTGCGACGATAACAACTGCATCTGGAGAAGTTGGCAAGTTTGGTGTCTTGATATCGAGGAATTTCTCAGCACCAAGGTCCGCACCAAAACCGGCTTCAGTAACTGTGTAATCAGCCAAGTGAAGGGCTGTTGTCGTTGCCAAGACAGAGTTACATCCATGAGCAATGTTGGCAAACGGGCCTCCATGTACAAAAGCAGG
>NZ_KQ969551.1:214688-222363 GCF_001578945.1 Streptococcus oralis | reverse complement strand
TACAAAAGCAGGCGTTCCATAAATGGTTTGCACGAGGTTTGGTTTAATGGCGTCTTTTAAGATGAGCGCCAAAGCACCTTCAACTTGTAAATCACCTACAGAAACAGGCGTACGGTCATAGCGATAACCAATTACAATATTGGCCAAGCGGCGTTTCAAGTCTTCAATATCGGTTGCTAGACAAAGAATAGCCATGATTTCAGAAGCTACGGTAATGTCAAAACCATCCTCGCGTGGAATACCATTTAGAGGACCACCAAGGCCAACTGTCACATGACGAAGGGCACGGTCGTTCAAGTCAACGACACGTTTCCAGAGAATACGACGTTGGTCAATTCCCAGTTCATTTCCTTGGTGCAAGTGGTTGTCAATCAAGGCTGAAAGGGCGTTGTTGGCAGTTGTAATAGCATGCATATCTCCAGTAAAGTGGAGGTTGATGTCTTCCATTGGCAACACTTGGGCATAACCACCACCAGCTGCACCACCTTTGATCCCCATCACTGGACCAAGAGAGGGTTCGCGGATAGCAATCATAGTTTTCTTGCCAATCTTGTTCAAAGCATCCGCAAGACCAATGGTAATGGTTGATTTCCCTTCACCTGCAGGCGTTGGGTTGATAGCCGTCACTAAGATCAACTTCCCGACTGGATTCTTTTCTACTTCCCGAATCTTCTCAAAACTAAGTTTGGCCTTGTATTTGCCGTACAATTCCAAATCGTCATAGGAAATCCCTAGCTGGTCAACCACATCAACGATGGGTTTAAGTTCAACGCTTTGTGCAATTTCAATATCTGTTTTCATCAAGAACTCCTCTAGTGTGATACCTCATTATAACACAAAAAAATCATTATTTCAGCCATTAGGTTTGTAAATGTTCGTTATTTAAAGAAAAAACATAGAAAATGACTTCTCTTTTTTAGATTTTATATGGCTTTATAGTTAAAAACTATAGAATTCTCAAACATACCTATTTTATCGCTTTCATTTTACTTACTCCTCTTTTTTTTGTACAATAGTTCTATGAAAATTTTAGTTACATCAGGTGGGACCAGCGAAGCTATTGATCAGGTTCGCGCTATTACCAACCACTCAACCGGTCAGTTGGGTAAAATTATCTCCGAAAAGTTACTGGCGGCAGGTCACGAAGTTTTTCTGATTACAACGAGACGAGCTGTCAAACCAGCCCCACATCCTCAGCTAACGATTCGTGAAATTACCAATACCCAAGATCTCCTAGAAACCGTTAAGAATGTTGTTCAGGATTATCAGGTTTTCATTCATTCCATGGCCGTGTCTGACTACACACCTGTTTATATGACAAGTCTAGAAGAAGTCGCAAGTATCCCGAATGTAGTCGACTTACTCAGCAAGAAAAACGAAGAAAGTAAGATTTCCTCCAAAGAAGAAGTGCAAGTGCTCTTTCTCAAGAAAACACCCAAAGTCATCTCTCTCATCAAGGAATGGAATCCCGCTATTCATCTGATTGGCTTTAAACTTTTGGTGGATGTCAGTCAGGACAAATTGATCCAAGTAGCCAGAAATAGTCTTAAAACAAACCAGGCTGATTTGATTGTGGCCAATGACTTGAGCCAGATTCGAGACCAACAACACCTAGCCTATCTAGTGAGTAACGAGACTGTTGAAACAGTTCACACCAAAGAGGAGATTGCGCAAGCCCTCGTAAAAAACATCCAAAACTTAAATGGATAGAAAGGAAGTCTATGGCACGTATTACCTTAGGCGTGACAGGATCAATCGCCGCTTATAAGGCAGCAGATCTGGTCAGCCAGTTAAAAAAACAGGGGCATGAGGTCACGGTTTTGATGACTCCTAGTGCCACTCAATTTATCCAACCATTGACCCTTCAGGTCTTGTCTCAAAATAAGGTTCATCTGGATGTCATGCAGGAGCCCTATCCTGATCAAGTCAATCATATCGAACTAGGCAAAAGGACCGACCTTTTTATTGTAGCCCCAGCTACTGCTAATACCATCGCAAAGTTAGCCCATGGATTTGCTGACAACATGGTGACAAGCACTGCCCTTGCTTTACCAAACCACGTCAAAAAGTTAGTCGCACCTGCTATGAATACTAAAATGTACGAACATCCTGCTACCCAAGCCAATCTCCATACCTTAAAAAACTATGGTTACCACGTTATCAGCCCGCGGGAATCACTCCTTGCCTGTGGTGATCATGGTCGGGGGGCTCTGGCAGATCTGGAAACTATTTTACAAAACATAAAGGAAACCCTCGATGAACAAACGCTCTAACATTGCACCAATTGCGCTCTTTTTTGCCAGTATGATTGTGCTTCATTTACTGAGTTCCATTCTTTTTAATCTCCTACCCTTGCCCATCAAACCAACCATCGTTCACATTCCAGTAATCATTGCTAGTATCATCTATGGTCCTCGAGTTGGAGTTACACTTGGTTTCTTGATGGGGCTACTTAGCTTGACGGTAAACACGGTTACCATCCTTCCAACCAGCTACCTCTTCTCACCATTCGTACCGAACGGAAACATCTATTCTGCGATTATCGCTATTGTCCCTCGAGTTTTGATTGGTCTGACACCTTACTTGGTTTATACATTATTAAAAAACCGAACGGGTCTCATCTTTGCTGGTGCTATCGGTTCCCTTACCAATACTGTCTTCGTACTTGGAGGAATCTTCTTCCTTTTCTCAAATGTCTACGACGGAAATATCCAAAAACTCCTGGCAACGGTTATTTCTACAAACTCAATTGCTGAAGTGCTTATCTCAGCCATCCTAACTGTAACAATTGTCCCACGCTTACAGACCTTGAAAAAATAACTTCACTTTCATCCTTGAAGGTGGAGTTATTTTTTTCACTAGTAAAGGTTTATCTCTACTCATAAATAGTTATTTACCAAGGAATCATTCGTTCAAAATGTTGAAAATATAGGAAAATCTTTTGAATCTATCACCCACACTTTTGAAATTTTTCTTTAAAATCAACTCTGACTCTTGACTTGATTGACTATTTATTGTACTATACTTGTGTATATACAGATAAATGGAGGTTCTTATGGATATACGGAAAAAAACGCAGTTTATGACCATGACTGCACTACTCACAGCAATCGCGATTTTGATTCCGATCATTATGCCTTTTAAAATCGTCATCCCGCCCGCTTCTTACACTTTGGGAAGCCATATCGCCATCTTTATCGCCATGTTCCTATCACCTTTGATGGCTGCTTTTGTGATTATTGCTTCTAGTCTCGGCTTCCTGATGGCAGGCTACCCTATGGTTATCGTACTGCGCGCCTTTTCTCACATCGTTTTTGGTATTTTGGGAGCATTTTACTTAAAAAAATTCCCTGAAACCTTGGATAAACCAAAGGCATCTTGGATTTTTAACTTTGTTTTGGGTGTTGTTCATGCTATCGCTGAAGTAATAGCTTGTATCATCTTTTATGCTACTTCAGGGACAAATGTTGAAAATATGTTTTATGTTCTCTTTGTCCTCGTTGGTTTTGGCACAATTGTCCATAGTATGGTAGACTATACATTAGCACTAGCTGTCTATAAAGTGCTTCGAAAACGTCGCTAAAAGGAAAAACTATGACAAAGGATCGCAAACAAGCTCTTCTCAAACTGTTAAAAGAGGCGCCAAAAGCTCTCAATGGTCAAACCTTGGCTGAGCACTTTCATGTCACTCGTCAGGTCATCGTCCAAGACATTGCCATCTTGCGAGCCGATGGCGCTCCTATCCTATCCACCAATCGTGGCTATATCTACAAAGAAAATGATGCCAGTCCCTACGTTCACAAACTCTTTAAAGTGAAACATGAACTGGAAGAAATCGGTCAGGAACTACTAGCCATTGTAGATAACGGCGGACGCGTTCAAAATATCTTAATCGATCATCCCGTTTATGGCGAAATTGAAACCCTACTCAAACTCACTTGTCGCCGAGATGTCCAGCACTTTCTGGAACAAGTCGAGAATTCAGACTTTAGACCCCTTTCTGAATTGACAGACGGCATCCATTACCACCTTGTTGAAGCTGAGACACAACAAGATCTCCACTATATAGAGGAGGCCTTGGATCAGTTAGGTTATTTAGTAAAAGACTAGAAAATTTCTTTCTCCCAGCCGTCCTCTGTACGGTGGCGATAGAAGAACTCAGACTTGTCAGGTGCTTCCATCATTTCCATCAAGGGTAGCATATCATAGGCCAGATCCAAGTTTGGAATCTGGTCTTTTTGCACCCAAGATACTTCTCCTTCTTCGGAGGATTGGAGACTTCCAGTAAACTCTGTCGCCTTATAACAAAAAACGATGTAGCGCCCACCTGTATCTAAAGGCCAATTTTTAATGCCGACTAGTTGGGGATTCTGAATAGTCAAACCAGTTTCTTCATAAATCTCACGAATGACAGACTCTTCGAAAGCCTCGCCATTCTCAACATGACCTCCTGGAAAAGCGTAGCCAGACCAGTGATTGTTTTCAGGAGACCGATATTGCATGACTACTCGCTTATTTTCTAGATCTTCGATTAGACAGATGTTGGTTAAAATAGTTGCTTGGGCACGGGACATAAATTTACTCACTTTCTAAAGTTTTAAAACATATATTTATAGTATTTTATTTTGGATTTCACGCTAAAAGTGAGTCATAGGATTAAGGTATTCATCACAATTTTAAATACATATTTTCACTTCTTCAATTCTTTAATCAGTAGCTATTAAATCTTTTTTTAATTCTTCCAACACTTCTAAATCAATATTGTATTCTTTATAAACTTTACTTTTAAAATATTCTTCTGTTCTAAAAAGTATTTTATTAATCAAATTAAGAGATTCAAATTTATTACCAGTATATATTTTCATTGTGATTCCTATGAGAGGGAATATAGTGATTATATAAGTTAAAATATCAAAATTCCACTTATTACCTATATAAATAAATAATAAAACTATTAAAATCAAAACTATTGTTATTAATCCTCTTATGAACTTAATCCTTCCTGCGACCTTTTTATCAGCATTATCTTTTCTAGCCTCTATATCATTAATTCTTTTCTGAACCTGGATTCTTTTCTCATTAGAAATTCTAGTAATTTCTTTCTTGCTATTCTCCACTTCTTTCTCAGCACGCTTTTTCTCTTCAACTACCTTTTGTCTATCTAATTCTTTAACCTTATTATCATGTTCCAATTTTTTTACTTTCTTTTCTAATCTCTCCTTTCCTGATTTATATATTTCTAATCCATTTGGCTTAATAATATCGTCAATATTATTTAGTTGCTCCTGATCTATATCCTCGGGTTTCATCATTTTTTTACGCAGTTCAATAATATTTTCATTCAAGTCGTCTTCTGACAACTCTCCTTTTTTATAACTTTCTTTTACTTTATCATATTGTTTAGCAACTTTTTGGGTTAAAATGTTAGATAATATCAATCTAGACTTTTCTAATATATTAAACGTAGAAGGCAAGTGCTCAGAACCAAATCCTTTATTTAAGTCAAACCATAAGCGATTAGTTAGTGATGACATACTGATTGCGAGAGGAGCATTAAAATCTTCATTTTCTTTATTAAAATCATTAGCCATTTGTAAAATCTTTCCAACTTCAGTGATGACTAGATGCTTTGACTCTTTTAAAGATAAACTTTCAGAATTAATATCATCCTTCTTTCTTAAAATATTTGTATAGTTTAAGTGTTTTAAATATTTTTCCTTATTCTCAGCAGCTAAACCATACTTCTCTACAATTTCTTGACTCTCAATATTAAAATCATGATACTTTGGAGAATAATAATTTAATGAATCGGCTTCTGAAATAGAATGCTGCTTCAATATGTTAGCAAATCTTGCACGTTTATTTATCACATCAGCTGGAGTTGAGCAATCTCTTACAATTTCTTCCATTGCAACATTTCCGATATCAGCACTTCTATTACCTTTGACTATTTCTTCTGCAGTACCGAAGAAATGCTCTATATCTTCGCTAACTTCTTTATAATATCGTATTGAAATAATTCGTTTGCTGCTTTTTTGATTCATTTCATTAATTAATTGAAACATGTCATTAGCTAAATTCTGGAAAAACAAACCATTGTATCCAGCTAAATGAAATAGTATTTCTGTTTCAACATATAAATTGATACTATTTTTCCATGTTAATTTACTAATATCACTCGTATAATTTAGTCCCGAAAATAAAATAGCTCCTTCTTTTATCTGATTGATATCTTTAAGGAAAGCGGCATCAGTGTTATTCTCAATAATAAACTTACTTATAATGCTTGAATAATCCCCATTAAACGAATCATCTAACAAGAATGATGTGAATTCTCTTGTCAGCTTTTCCTCATTTATTTCTTGGTCTTTATCTTCTTCATTCTTAACATATTTTATAAGCCTTGACATCAACGCACGACTTTTCAAACCAGATTCTTCTAATTCTTGTGTAATTTCACTATCTGAGGAGAGATTATCTTGACTAACTGAAAATTGCCTATCTCTTTTGGATACAAAATCTATTCTTTTGATTGCTGATTGAATAACATAACTAGGAATACGGAATCCAAAATTTTCATTTAACAATGATGACATTTTTTCAACATCAAAACTATTTAATTCATTACTCACTATGGTATGTTCGATAAACTTTGATATTATGAAGTAAGTATCTTTTTTCCCATCATTGTATAATTGACGGTATGTAGCATACGACGCTAATTTATTAACTTGACTAATCATTTCTAATCTCCTATTTTATTAATATTTCATACTCTAATCCAACGCCTTCACTTCCAGCATCATATCACGGATCTGAGCTGCCAGTTCAAAGTCAAGCACTTCGACGGCTTCATGCATTTGTTTCTCTAGTTTCTTGACTAGGTCTTTGCGTTCTTGTTTGTTGAGGCTATTGATGTCGACTTCCTTGTCCTCTTCCTTAGCAACTGCCTTGGTTACGGCGATTAGGTCACGGATTTCTTTCTTAATGGTTTGAGGTACGATACCATGCTCTTCATTATAGGCCATCTGGATTTTCCGACGACGGGCAGTTTCATCGATGGCACGTTGCATAGACTGAGTCATCGTGTCCGCATACATGATGACATGCCCTTCGCTATTACGGGCAGCACGTCCAATGGTCTGGATGAGGCCACGTTCGTTACGGAGGAAACCTTCCTTGTCAGCATCTAGAATAGCAACCAAGCTTACCTCAGGAACGTCAATTCCTTCGCGCAGTAGATTGATCCCGACCAAGACATCAAAGACACCCAAACGCAGGTCACGAATAATCTCTGTCCGTTCCAAGGTCTTGATGTCCGAGTGCATGTACTTGACTTTGATGCCCATTTCTTTAAAGTAGTCAGTCAGGTCTTCTGCCATTTTCTTGGTCAGGGTGGTGATAAAGGTCCGCTCGTTCTTTTCAACACGGGCATTGATTTCCCCTAGGAGGTCATCGATCTGTCCCATAGTTGGACGAACTTCCACCTCTGGGTCTAGAAGTCCTGTCGGACGAATGATTTGCTCAATCACTGTCTCGGTCTGTTCATTTTCATAGTCACCAGGTGTCGCTGAAACGTAAACAATCTGATGAACATGGCTTTCAAACTCTTCACGACGTAGAGGACGATTGTCCAAGGCAGACGGCAAACGGAAACCATAATTGACCAACATTT
>NZ_KQ969551.1:212620-214458 GCF_001578945.1 Streptococcus oralis | reverse complement strand
GAAACCATAATTGACCAACATTTCCTTACGAGAGCGGTCTCCATTGTACATGCCCTTGATCTGCCCCATGGTCATGTGGCTTTCATCAATCATGATCAAGAAATCATCTGGGAAAAAGTCGAGAAGCGTATAAGGAGGCTCTCCTTCGCTACGACCATCCATGTGACGAGAATAGTTCTCAACCCCATTTGTATAACCCATCTCACGTAACATCTCAATATCATACTCTGTCCGTTGTTTCAAACGCTGGGCCTCTAGCAGTTTGCCTTTCTTCTCAAAGACAGCTAACTGCTCTTCTAACTCTGCTTGAATCTTGGCAATAGCAACCTCCATGTGGTCGTCATTGGTCACAAAGTGAGTGGCAGGGAAAATCGCCAAATGATCCACTTCTCCCAATACCTGACCTGTCAAAGCTTCAACTTCACGGATACGGTCAATCTCATCCCCGAAAAACTCAACACGAAAGGCATGCTCATCACGAGATGCTGGGAAAATCTCCACCACATCCCCACGCACACGAAATCTTCCCCGTTGGAAATCAATATCATTGCGTTCAAACTGGATATCGACCAAATCATTCAAGAGTTTATCACGCGAAATCTCAAGACCTGGACGGAGACTAACAACACTGTCAGCGTATTCCTTTGGCGAACCCAGACCATAAATACAAGAAACAGAAGCCACAACAATGACATCATTGCGCTCCAGAAGGGCTGAAGTCGCTGAGTGACGGAGCTTGTCAATCTCGTCATTGACCGAGCTATCCTTCTCAATATAGGTATCACTCGAAGGGACATAAGCCTCGGGTTGGTAATAGTCATAGTATGAAACAAAGTACTCAACAGCATTTTCAGGGAAAAATTCCTTAAACTCCCCATAGAGCTGACCAGCTAGGGTTTTGTTATGGGCAATGACCAAAGTCGGTTTATTGACTTTGGAAATGACCTGACTCATGGTATAGGTCTTCCCTGTACCAGTCGCCCCCATGAGGATTTGAGCTTTCTCTCCACCCTCGATATTGTCAACCAACTGCTCGATTGCTTGGGGTTGATCTCCTGAAGGTTCATATTTTGATACTAGTTTAAATTTATTATCTGTAATTCGATTGATCATAATTGCCTCGCATGCCTTTTATTTCTTCTATTTTACCATAAATTCCATTAGATTCTTTATCTATTGATTTAGCAAATTCGCACTTTTATGTCACATCTTCTTACATGAAAATCATTAAAATTTGCCTTCTGGCTTTTTTTCTGTTATAATTAAAAAATATTCAGAAAGGAGACTAAAAATGAAGAAAAAAATCCTAGCATGTTTGCTCATTTTATTTCCCATTTTCTCACTAGGAATAGCAAAAGCTGACACTGTTAAATCAGAGTATATTATTGCAAGTGATTCATCCTTTGCACCTTTTGTATTTCAAAATTCAAACAACGAGTATACTGGTATAGATATGGATTTGATTAAGGCTATTGCCAAAGACCAAGGTCTCGAAATCAAGATTACCAATCCAGGATTTGACGCAGCTATTAACGCAGTTCAATCTGGACAAGCAGATGGAATGATCGCAGGTATGTCTGTCACTGACGCTCGTAAAGCCACCTTTGACTTCTCTGACTCCTACTATACTGCTAATACCATTCTCGGTGTGAAAGAATCAAGCACCATTGCTTCTTATGAGGATCTCAGGGATAAGACAGTTGGTGTTAAAAACGGGACTGCTTCTCAAACTTTCCTAACAGAGAACCAAAGCAAATACGGCTACAAGATTAAAACCTTTTCAGATGGTTCATCTATGTATGACAGTCTCAACACTGGAGCTATCGATGCCGTGATGG
>NZ_KQ969551.1:207871-212600 GCF_001578945.1 Streptococcus oralis | reverse complement strand
CAGTCTCAACACTGGAGCTATCGATGCCGTGATGGATGATGAACCTGTTCTCAAATATTCTATCAGCCAAGGGCAAAAGTTGAAAACGCCAATCGCTGGAACTCCAATCGGTGAAACAGCCTTTGCAGTTAAGAAAGGTAGCAATCCAGAATTGATCCAGATGTTCAATAAGGGGCTTGCCAACCTCAAAGCTAACGGAGAATTCCAAAAGATTCTCGACAAGTATCTAGCTAGCGAATCGTCATCTGATTCTACAAGTACGGTTGACGAAACGACGATTTGGGGCTTGCTCCAAAACAACTACAAACAACTTCTTAGCGGACTTGGAATCACGCTTGCACTTGCGCTTCTTTCCTTTGCCATTGCTATTGTAATTGGGATTATCTTTGGTATGTTCAGCGTCAGTCCATATAAATCACTACGAGTGATTTCAGAAATTTTTGTGGATGTAATTCGTGGTATTCCATTGATGATTCTTGCCGCCTTCATCTTCTGGGGCATCCCAAACTTTATCGAGTCAATGACTGGCCAACAGAGTCCAATTAACGACTTTGTGGCGGGTACCATTGCTCTCTCTCTCAATGCTGCGGCATATATCGCTGAGATTGTTCGTGGAGGGATTCAGGCTGTTCCAGTTGGTCAGATGGAAGCTAGCCGGAGTTTAGGTATTTCTTACAGCAAGACCATGCGCAAGATTATCTTGCCACAAGCAACCAAACTCATGCTTCCAAACTTTGTCAACCAGTTTGTGATTGCTCTCAAAGATACGACAATCGTTTCAGCTATCGGACTTGTTGAACTCTTCCAGACTGGTAAGATTATCATTGCACGTAACTACCAAAGTTTTAAAATGTATGCAATCCTAGCTGTCTTCTATCTCGTTATTATCACACTCTTAACCAGATTAGCCAAACGTTTAGAAAAGAGGATCCACTAATGGCAAAATTAAAAATCGATGTCCATGACCTCCATAAACAGTATGGAAAAAATAAGGTTTTAAAAGGAATCACGACCCAATTTTATGAAGGAGATGTTGTATGTATTATTGGACCATCAGGGTCCGGTAAATCAACTTTCCTCAGAAGTCTCAACTTACTAGAGGAAGTTTCTGGGGGTCACATCACTGTAAACGGCTATGATTTGACTGAAAAGTCCACCAATGTTGACCACGTTCGTGAAAACATTGGGATGGTCTTTCAACACTTCAACCTCTTCCCCCACATGTCTGTTTTAGATAACATCACCTTTGCGCCTGTCGAACACAAGTTAATGACCAAGGCAGAGGCCGAAACACTCGGAATTGAACTCCTTGAAAAGGTTGGTCTGGCAGACAAGGCCAATGCCAAACCAGACAGCCTCTCAGGAGGACAAAAACAGCGGGTAGCCATCGCGCGCGGTCTCGCGATGAATCCAGACATCATGCTCTTTGATGAGCCGACTTCAGCTCTTGACCCAGAGATGGTTGGAGACGTTTTGAATGTTATGAAGGATCTAGCCAAACAAGGAATGACTATGATCATCGTTACCCACGAGATGGGATTTGCCCGTCAAGTGGCCAATCGTGTCATCTTTACAGCAGACGGTGAATTCCTTGAAGACGGAACACCCGATCAGATTTTTGATAATCCACAACACCCACGTCTTAAAGAATTTTTAGATAAGGTGCTAAATGTTTAAACACTAACTGCGAGGTATTCCCTTGCAGTTTTTTTCTAACTTTGTATTGGATTTTTTATTTTTTTAGATAATTATGATAGAATAAAGTCTATGAATGTGAAGTTCTCTCACGCCTAGATTGACTAGGAAGAACATTAGAAATTAGGTATTTAAATGTCATCAAAAGTTATTGTTACAATTTTTGGAGCCAGTGGAGATTTGGCAAAACGCAAACTCTATCCTTCACTGTTTAGACTCTATAAATCAGGCAATCTTTCCGAGCATTTTGCAGTTATCGGAACAGCTCGTAGACCTTGGAGTAAGGAATATTTTGAATCTGTGGTAGTCGAGTCCATCCTTGATTTGGCAGACAGCACCGAGCAAGCGCAAGAGTTTGCGAGTCATTTCTACTATCAGAGCCATGATGTCAACGATACGGAGCATTACATCGAATTACGTAAATTACAAGCTGAGCTCAATGAAAAATATCAGGCTGACCACAACAAACTTTTCTTCCTCTCAATGGCACCCCAATTCTTTGGAACTATTGCTAAGCACCTCAAGTCAGAGCAAATTGTGGATGGAAAAGGCTTTGAACGGTTAATCGTAGAGAAGCCATTTGGAACGGATCATGTAACCGCCAGCAAACTCAACGAAGACCTACTTGCTACATTTGACGAGGAACAGATTTTCCGTATTGATCACTACCTTGGGAAAGAGATGATTCAGAGTATCTTCGCTATTCGCTTTGCCAACATGATTTTTGAAAATGTCTGGAACCGTGACCACATTAATAATGTTCAGATCACCTTTGCTGAGCGTCTCGGTGTCGAAGAACGTGGAGGTTACTATGATCAGTCTGGAGCTCTCCGTGATATGGTGCAAAACCATACTCTCCAACTCTTGTCCCTCCTTGCTATGGACAAGCCTGCTAGTTTTACGAAAGATGCTATTCGTGCTGAAAAAATCAAAGTTTTCAAAAACCTTTACCAGCCGACAGATGAGGAACTTGCTCAACATTTTATTCGTGGACAATACCGTTCTGGAAAGATCGATGGAAAGAAGTACATCTCCTACCGTAGTGAGCCAAATGTCAACCCTGAGTCTACAACTGAAACCTTCGCATCCGGCACTTTCTTTGTCAATAGCGAGCGTTTCCGTGATGTTCCCTTCTTCTTCCGAACAGGGAAACGTCTGACTGAAAAAGGAACCCATGTCAACATCGTCTTTAAGCAAATGGACTCCATCTTTGGAGAACCCTTAGCGCCAAATGTTCTGACTATTTATATTCAACCAACAGAGGGCTATTCTCTTAGCATCAATGGTAAAAAAGTCGGAGAGGAGTTCAACTTAACCAATAACTCGCTGGATTACCATACAGATGCTACTGCGACTGGAGCCTCACCAGACCCTTACGAAAAACTCATCTATGATGTTTTAAACAACAATTCAACTAACTTCAGTCACTGGGATGAGGTGAATGCTTCTTGGAAATTGATTGACCGCATTGAAAAACTTTGGGCTGAAAATGGGGCTCCACTTCATGACTACAAGGCTGGAAGCATGGGACCACAAGCTAGCTTTGACTTACTTGAGAAGTATGGAGCCAAATGGACCTGGCAACCAGATATCGCCTATCGTCAAGATGGCCGTTTAGAATAGCAAAAATATCCTGCAAGATTGACTTGCAGGATATTTATTTTGTATTAAATCAAGCCTTCTAAGAGACCTTTCATAAAGTTTTCTGAGTTAAATTCCCCTATATCATCAATTTTTTCACCGAAGCCAATCAATTTTACAGGAATATTGAGTTCTTCGCGGATAGCCAGAACAACACCACCTCGGGCAGTTCCGTCAATTTTTGTCAAAACAATTCCAGTCAATGGTGTTATCTTCGAAAATTCCTTAGCTTGTACAAGAGCGTTTTGACCTGTTGATGCATCAAGTGCTAAGAAAGTTTCATGCGGTGCTTCTGGGACAACACGCTTGATAATACGACCAATCTTTTCCAACTCAGCCATAAGGTTATCCTTGTTTTGTAGTCGGCCTGCTGTATCAATCATGAGAATATCAATCCCTTCAGCAACAGCACGTTCCATCCCATCAAAGACCACACTTGCTGGATCAGCCTTTTCAGGTCCCGTCACAACGGGAACATCCACACGACGGCCCCATTCGGCTAGCTGGGCCACTGCCCCTGCACGGAAGGTATCTGCCGCAACCAGCATGACTTTCTTGCCAGCTTGTTTGTAGCGATGAGCCAATTTCCCGATAGAAGTTGTTTTCCCAACACCATTGACTCCGACAAAGAGCATGACTGTCAAACCATCTTGGAAATGGATTTGTTCATCGTAGTTGCCATCCTTCTCATAGAGTTCAACCAATTTCTCGATAATGACACGACGAAGTGCGTCTGGCTTCTTAGCGTTTTCTAATTTGGCTTCATAGCGTAGCTCTTCTGTTAAGTTTGAAGCGATTTGCACACCGACATCGCTCATGATGAGCAGTTCTTCCAATTCCTCGAAGAATTCTTCATCAACAGAACGGAAGTTGGCAAAGAAGGCATTCAAACGAGCACCGAATCCCGTACGCGTTTTCTTGAGACTACGGTCATATTTTTCCTGAACGGTTTCCTCAACCTGAGGAAGTTCTTCTTCTACTACTTCAGAAGCTAGCTCTTCTTCGAACTCTTCAGTTTCTAAGTTCTCTTCTTCAAGAACTTCTTCTGCCTCTTGGAATTGCTCCAGTTCATCAGCTTCTAGCTCAATCTCTTCCTGAGCAGTTTCTTCGACTGCTTCTGGTTCAATGACCTCTTCTGTCGTGACCTGAGGAATTTCTTCTTGAGCAGGTATTTCTTCCACTTTGTCCCTTGCTGTCTCTTCCTGAGAAGTTTCTTCGACTGCCGTTTGGTTTTCTTCAACCTCTTCTGACAAATCAAGATTTTCTAAGACATCTTTGACAACTTCTTCGATCTTTGGTTCTTCTTTCTTTCCGAATAAACGGTCAAATAATCCCATATTCTATTTCTCCTTTAGCACGTATTCTTCGATAGCCCAGGCAACGGCTTCCTCAT
>NZ_KQ969551.1:203354-207851 GCF_001578945.1 Streptococcus oralis | reverse complement strand
CACATTTGCAACTGCCTTAACCGCTGGAACTGCATTTTGCATGGCAACTCCCAGACCCGCCCACTCAATCATGGAAAGGTCATTGGCCTCGTCACCACAAGCCATAACTTGACTTTGTTCGATTCCTAGATGTTTAATTAATTTTGCTAAGCCTGTTGCCTTATGAACATTCTTAGGAGACCATTCCAGCAACATATCCCGTGATTTAAAGATCTCATATTGGTCAAACAATTCTGGAAAAATCTGTTGAATCGCTACATCCAAAGGTTCTTGGGCAAAGGCAGTCACACATTTATTATACGTCATCTGACTAGATAGATCTTCAAAAGCGACAGGCACAAAAGTCAAGGCAGGGTTGAACTTAGCATAGAGACTTTCTTGGTCCGATTGGATTTGATAGACGGTTCCTTCTGAAATGGCATCTAACGGTAATCCCAGTTTTTCAGTTTCCTCGTACAAGCGTGCCACATCGTCGATAGAAAAGACTGTTTTATCGAGAATCTCTCCCGTATTTTTCTGTACCAGACCACCATTAAAGGTGATGGTGTACTCGTCCTCCTGACCATCAGTCCCCAGCTCATGGAGAAAGAAATCCATAGCCTTCAAAGGACGCCCTGTTGTCAGTACGACCTTGATGCCACGATCACGCGCAGTTTTGAGAACTGCCTTGGTACGATCTGTCAGCTTTTTATCCGTTGTCAGCAAGGTACCATCCAAGTCCAATGCAATCAATTTAATATCTGCCATTACAAGCCCTCCATATAAAACATCACTGACTGGTTCTTATGGTGGCCAATCACTGCTTCTGCTAATTCTAAAATCTCTGGTCGCGCATTTTCAGGAGCGATTGGGTGCCCCACAACCTGCATCATGTGAAGGTCATTGAGATTATCTCCAAACGCCATAACCTGATCCATGGTCAGACCAAGTTTTTTTGCCAGCTCAACAATAGCCACACCCTTATCAACATAGTCCAAGACAATATCGATGGATTCAAAACCTGTTGTCATGGCCTTCACACCAGGAACATTTTCGTTGACCCAGGCCTCACCAGCTTCTATCGTTTCTTCAGTAAAGTTAGTAGTGAATTTGAAAATATCATCTGTGATCTCTTCCAGACTGCCCACTTTTTGAATGTTTTCATTGTAGTGACGGCTAAACATCAGATAGGTCTCATCCACTGTGTCCAAAACATAACAAGCTTTTTTCCCAGTCAAGAGCATTTTTCTTTCATCAAAATAAGGTGATTTCTTTAAAGCTTCAAAAGTGCTCAAGTAAAAATCCCGAGACATAGTAGCCTCGTACAGATCTTCTCCATGGAACTCAACGAGACTACCATTCTCAGCGATAAAGATGATCTCGTCGCGTACTTCTGCAAAGAGTTTTTCAAGTGACAGAAGTCCACGCCCCGAAGCCACTGCAAAATAAATGCCCTTTTTCTTATAGGAAACAAGTACGTTTTTGAGACGTTCCATATCAAACTGTCCCTTTCCATCTAGAAAGGTTCCATCCATATCTGTTGCTACAAGTTTAATCATAAAATCCTTCGTTCTCCAATTGATAAATCCACCTTCTATTATACCATAGATAAGCTGAAAAAGGACTAGTACACTAGGACTGACCGCTAGATACCCCCTACTTTTTCGATAAAATTGCAGACATCTCAATAACCTACGTACGGGTATTCTCGGTGCCAATGATGAGATTATTTTTATCGCTGGAGTCGTTATCAGGGTTGCCAGTGCGACAAGCAATATCTAGATTATATTTTTATCAGGATTGGCCGCTATCCTCGCTGGTGCTTTTTCTATGGCCGGTGGCGAATATGTCTCTGTATCCACTCAGAAAGACACGGAAGAAGCTGCTGTCGCTAGAGAGCAATTACTCTTAGATAAAGACATCGAATCTGCAAAACAATCCCTCTATGCTGCTTACCTTCAAAATGGTGAGTGTGAAACGTCCGCCCAACTCTTGACCAATAAGGCCTTTTTAAAAAATCCACTCAAA
The DNA here is from genome assembly GCF_001578945.1 of Streptococcus oralis. Taxonomy (GTDB): domain Bacteria; phylum Bacillota; class Bacilli; order Lactobacillales; family Streptococcaceae; genus Streptococcus; species Streptococcus oralis_Q. The sequence continues at coordinate 205,844 of NZ_KQ969551.1, read as the reverse complement.
GCCTTGGTTGAGGAAAAGTATGGGATCGAGTACGAAGAGTTTACCAATCCTTGGCATGCTGCGATCTCTAGCTTTATCGCCTTTGTACTGGGAAGTCTTCCTCCTATGCTTTTAATCACCGTCTTTCCAAGTGACTATCGCATCCCTGCTACTGTTTTTATCGTGACCCTTTCCCTTAATCGTCACTGGCTATACCAGTGCTAAACTAGGCAAGGCACCTACGAAAACTGCTATGATCCGTAACCTCTCTATCAGACTTCTGACCATGGGAGTGACTTACCTGTTTGGACAACTCTTCAGCATTTAGGATAAAAGAAATACCTCGATTTCGAATATCGAGGTATCTTTTTTACATTTGCACAATCTTTCGATAGCTTCTTGAGGTAATCATAAAGATCAAGACGTAGACGATGAGGAAGATGGTACAAATGGAAAGTGTGACAGTCAACATCATAGTCGCATCTAGCACCCCAATGACTTTTAGGATGAGGCTAAGCATATGATAGGCAAAAGCAAGGTGTAGAAAGGCAAAAAGCAAAGGAAGGAAGAAAACAGTTAGCACCTGTTTATTGATGGTTTGCTTGATTTGCTTTTGATCGAGACCGACCTTTTGCAAAATGATAAAGCGTTCACGGTCTTCATAACCTTCAGAGATTTGTTTGTAGTAGATGACGAGAACAGTTCCCACCATAAAGATAACAGAGAGGAAGATACCGATGAAGAATACTCCACCAAAGAGAGCACTCATCTGCGCACTACTATCAGCCAGATTGCTTCCGTAAACATAACTTCCTTCTTTGTTTATTTCCCTATTAAAGTTGTTAACGAATTTTGAATAGTCATCTGCAATTTTAAGCTGCTCGTCCTCGCTAGCCGTTACATCCATACCACCGTAGTATTGATTAAAGATGGAAGAATTAGGATACTGGTCAAGAAAGGCTTGTAGGTCAGGAACAACCAGATAGTTATAGTCCGAAGTTAGAATATTGTACTGGTTTGGGACATGTTCAAGAATAAAATCTTTTTTGATTTCTTCCTTGATCGTGTAGGTCTGGTCATTCAGAGTCAGTTCTTTCTGTCCTTGAAGTTCTTTGTTTTTAGTAAACAATCCCACTTCCTTTCCTGAAAGTGCGAGTTTCTGACCCGTCATATTCTCGTAGTCTTTTTGGTCAAAGACCATAAAAACAGTTTTCGGTTGAACACGATTTTGACCTTTGTCAAAGATTGTCAATTTCGTACCTTCTTGATTTGCCACACCAAAGTTACTGTATGTAAGGACTTCTTTCTTTGTAACAGTTAATCCTTTATCACTAGCATATTGATTCAATAATTTTTCTATGTCTTCTTTTTCAACATTCTGACCTGTAATTCCAAAATTATGTGGATTCATGACTTTCTTGAAAGTTTCAGAACCCTTGAAGACACTAGTTGCAGCAGACATGGTTACCAAGACCATGGTTGAGAGAATAGCAATTGTTGCCAGACCAACCGCATTTTTCTTCATACGGAAGATGAGATTGGATACGGAAATCATGTTATTGGGTTGGTAATAATAACGCTTGTTTTTCTTCAAGTTTTGTAGGAAAACTGTAATCCCTGCATTAAACAAGAGATAGGTACCAAAGATTACCAGCAAAACTGCTACGAAGAAAATCATAAGGGCAGTTAGGGGATTTTCAACAGCAACTGCTAGGTAGTAACCTGAACCTAAGCTAATCAGACCTAGAATAGTTTGAAGACTTAAGAAACGTCCTTTTTTCTCACCACTAGCTTTTTCACGAGAAAGCTGAAGGGCATTCATGCGCGCGATGCGAAAGGCATTGATAAAAATCAAACCTAGGAAGATAGCTCCAAAGACGATGAGAACTAGGATAAAGACAATTGGTTGGAAAGTCGAAACGAGCTCCACTTTCATTTTCATTAACTTCAAAAGAAGGGCAAAGATTAGCTTATCAAAGAGTGCTCCTAGACTAAGTCCCGCTGTCAAGGTTAGGGAACCAAATATAACAAGTTCCTTAAAAACCATACTAATCAAATGGCGCTTTTCGAGACCCAGCATACCATATACACCCAGCTCCTTGGAACGGTTCTTCATGACGAAACTATTGGCATAAAGGACAATAATTCCAGAAGCGATGGTAACAACCACCATACCGAGAGCAAGGGTCATAGAGATACTTTCTCCCCCTCGGATCTTGCCTATGTTAGGATTAAGTGACAATGAGTAAAAGAGATAGGTGATGGTCACTGCTAAGAGAACAGCAAGGGCAAAGGGATAGTAGAGTTTGCGGTTTTTAATCAAGTTGGATACCGCTAACTTATTGGTTAATCGGAACATACTAATTCACCTCGCTTGCCATGACAGTCAAGGTATCAGAGATTTCTTGAAACATCTGACGTTCTGTCTTGTCTCCACGGTAGATTTGGTTGTAAAGAATACCGTCCTTGATAAAGAGAACGCGCTTAGCCCTGCTAGCTGCCGCCGTTGAG
>NZ_KQ969551.1:199521-202687 GCF_001578945.1 Streptococcus oralis | reverse complement strand
CTACGGTAAAGTGAATGTCCTTGAGAGCCTCAACTTGGTTTCCTTGGAAACGTGTTTTATAGATTTTTTGAACGTGTTTTACATCTAAAAGTGTCATGATTTTCTCCTTCTTAATATCCCATCATTTGAAACTGTGCTTGCATCATAGCGCATCCCAGTTGAACACGCTCGATATCTTTTTGACTTGGTTTTCTTGTTTTCTTTTGTAAAATTCTTTTCATGGTTTTGCTCCTTTGTTCTTTATGAGTCTAGTTTATCGCAAAAAAAGGCGGCCTGCCATAACCTAACCTTACAAAAGAGACTTTAATCTTACATTTTTGTAAGATTGAAGAATATTTTTGAAAATAGCTACTATAAAAAGCTATGGTATTGCTTGTTTTATCCTTAAAATAATAGTAAAATTAAATTATGAAAAGGCTTTCTTTGACATCTTGTAAAAGAATTAGCTTTCTGATAATTATTTTTAAAGGTGCTAAACTATCATTCGTATCACTGCTATAATGAGGGAGGTTCAGCCCCCTCTTTTTTAGAAAGAGGTTCCTATGAAACGTGTTTTTCTCTTTATCAGCAATCTTCTTTTAACTTTCTTTCTCATTGCCACTCTGTCCTTTTGGAAAGAAGCTCTTCCACAAATCCTGTTCCCGAGTGCAGCAGTATTAAGTGGGCAAGCAGATTATTCTACCGTTAAAGAAGAATTAAATAGTCTTGCTAAAGAACATAATAGTCTTATCGCAAGAACCATTTGGGAAGTAGATAGTGATGGAAAATCACAAACTTACTACGAAGTTTTTGGAGATGGGAAACTTCCAGACTGGATGCCTCCAGCAAGTCAAGAAAGCATTCACAAAAGCGATCTTCTCAACAACTACAATATTATCAGCGGATCCCTAACTAGTCAAGAATTGGCCACTCATCTGAAAGAACTTGGACTAGAAAAAGCGAATGCATTTGAAAATGACAGAGTATCCTTTGTATTTGCCATCTTTGCTCAACCTAATCAACTTACCAGTATGTTAATCTTTTTGCTGACTTTCTTAGCTTTGATTGTTATTGGCCAAATTCAATCTCTCTCTCAGTCAGGGATTCGATTGATTTCTGGAGAACGACTGAGCCATCTCTTCTTTCGTTCTCTCGCAAGAGACGGACTTGATATCCTTCTTTTTGGTCTACCTGCTTTGCTGATAGCAAGTGTCTTGCTCATTTCCCTAGGATATCCTTATGAGGTTCAAACTTTTTTAGGAATACTTTTTATTCTTTACAATAGCCTACTTTTCTTACTTAGTCTCCTAATTGCCCTTCTTTTTACCATTTCTTTGAAAAAAGTTCATCTCCTCTCTATCATCAAAGGGAAATTACCAATCAAGTCAATCCTACGCATTCTCTACTTTGGTCAGGTACTTGCCATTCTACTGGTTATTGTAGGATTTGGACGAATGTCTACTTACTATCATATCCTTGAGAAAAATGAAGCTGGACAAGCTACTTGGAAACAACGCTCCAATGTTGTCAATCTTCAAACAGGGCGGTCCAGTCAGATAAAAAATTCAGATGAACTACAAAAAAATGCTAATAAATGGTTTGACTTTATTCAGCATGCTATAGATAATGAGAATGCCTTCCTTATTAAACATAATCTAGTTGAGCAAGCTCTTAAACAAGCTACCTCAAATCATAATGAAACTGAAAATAACCCTTATGGTGTGGAAGGAAAAAATATTCTCTACGTCACGCCCAGCTACTTCAAAAAGGAAGGTATGGACTTATCATCAGAAATCTTTCAAAAAATCAACCCCCTCAAAGATGGACAGATTCTTGCCATACTCCCAGAAGAACTACAAAAAAATGAAAAAGATATAAAATCAACCTTGCAACAAGAGTTAACCAACCGATTATACAGTAGCAAGTCTAATCAAACTGTCGAAGTTAGTATAGCTTATACCAATCAAAAAAATGATGTCTTTCTCTATAATACCGCCCATATTGCTCATGATCAATGGTTATCAAATCCCATCTTTCTTGTGCTTTCTCCTAAAGCACTTGGTAAGGCTTCCTCCATCTTCTGGTTTACAAATCTAGAATATCTCTATTTTACAGACCTCCACCAGACACAAGAACTTTTGAAACACTATCAACTTGATCATATGGTCTCAAAGCTATCGTCTGCTAGGGAAACCTATCTCCAGTTAAATCAAAAAATTAAAATCGAAATTTTTAGTAACTTAGCGAGTGCTATGTTTGCTATTTTGACTTCAATTTTGCTGTTTACAAGTTTAAATCTGCTCTATTTTGAAGCCTTTCGCAAAACCATATTCTTGAAAAAAATCGCAGGCTATTATTTCTTTGAATTACACCGTAGATATATCACTTCTCAAATAATAGCTCTTTTTCTCGGAAGTGGACTAGCTTTCATTATTTCTAAGAATATCTGGATTACCCTGATCCTATTTTTCAGCTTTTCAAGTTTAGCCGTTCTTCTATTGAAGATTTGTGATAAGAAGGAAAGTAAAACCTATGCTAGCATCATCAAAGGAGGATAGTATGATTGAATTACAACATATTTGGAAACAATTTGGTTCTCGTATTATTTTTTCAGACTTGAATCTGAATTTTCAAAGTGGTATGGTGTATGCTTTGATAGGAGATAGTGGTTGTGGAAAAACCACTTTGCTCAATATGCTTGCAAAACTAGAGACTTTCGACAAAGGAGAAATAGTTTACAAAGGAAAGTCTTTGACTTCTCTAAAAAATGAGGAATTCTATCGTAACGAGCTAGGTTATCTCTTCCAGAACTTCGGACTATTAGAAAGTCAGACCATTCGAGAAAACCTTGAGCTGGGACTGATTGGCAAAAAGCAGAACAAGAAACAAGAAAAAGAGAGACTTCTTCTTCAAGCACTACAAGCTGTCAGACTAGATTATCTAAGCCTCAACCAAAAAATCTATGAATTATCTGGTGGTGAAGCTCAACGCGTAGCGCTTGCTAAGATTATCCTGAAAGATCCTCCTTTAATTTTAGCCGATGAGCCTACCGCCTCGCTAGATCCAAAAAATTCCAAGGAAATTATGGAAATTCTCCTTGAACTTCGTAATGCTAATAGAACAATTATCATCGCAACTCACAATCCTAGTATTTGGAAAATGGCTGATCAGGTAATTCATCTCTCTC
>NZ_KQ969551.1:197303-199262 GCF_001578945.1 Streptococcus oralis | reverse complement strand
ATTTCGGCTTCGATTTCTTCCTTAGTTGGCAGGATAGAGGCTAGGATGATGTAGATAATCACACCAATCCCAAAATTTGATATGGTAAAAATAGCAAAGAGAAAGCGGACTAGAGTTACATCAAAATTCCACTTGTCTGATAGACCAGCTAAAACTCCCGATACCATGCGATTTCGTCTCATTTTATAAAATTTTGTATTCATGATTATTTCCTCTTTCGGTATTCTTACAAGTAGTATAGCATGAAACGGGGTCACAAACATCAGTCCTTAGGCCGATTTAAGATGACAAGATTGCCACGGCAGACGCCACAGCGGTAGCGTTTGGTATCAATCCTACGCTTGCGCTGATAAGTTTGCTGGCAAGATTGGCACTGATAGACTAGATAGGTGCTTTGGTCTTTCAGAGGGGGTACAAAGCGTAGTCCATCCACTTCTTTCAAAAGTTCTTTAAAATCTCGATCCTTATGCCGATAACCTTTTTTCTGAAAATAAAGGTGATAGTGACAGAGTTCATGGCGCACGATTTTCCGAAAAACCTCCAAACCAAGTTCATTATAGACCTTAGGATTAAAATCCAAATGCCCATCTTTAGGGAAAAATCGCCCACCTGTCGTTCGCAGACGAGAATTCCACTGGGCTTGGTGCGTGAAAGGTCTACCAAAGTCTTCGAGTGAAACAGACTGAACGTACTCAGTTAGATTCATCTGGAGCTAGGAGCGACAGATTAACTTTTTCACGTTCGGTATCGATTTTATTAACCCAAACCGTTACTAAATCTCCAACAGACACCACTTGACTGGGATGTTTGATAAATTTGCGACTCATATGCGAAATATGAATCAATCCATCCTCGTGAATCCCGATATCAACGAAAGCACCGAAGTCAACGACATTGCGCACTACTCCTTCTAGCTTCTGGCCGACTTTTAAGTCCTTGATATCCAAGACATCTTGACGAAGTACAGGTGCATCAAAGGAATCACGGAAATCTCGACCTGGTTTAAGAAGGTCGGAAATGATGTCTTTAAGAGTTTCTGGACCAAGGTCTAGTTCTTGCGCCATCTCCTTAACTGAAAGGAACTTAAGCTTACTTTGTGCCTCTTCATTCAAGTCTTTGATATCCAAGCGTTTGAAGAGCTCCTTGACGGCAGCATAGTTCTCTGGATGAACTCCTGTATTATCAAGGATATTGTTACTTTCAGGGATACGGAGGAAACCAGCGGCCTGCTCAAAGGCCTTGGCACCGAGGCGAGGAACTTTCTTGATTTGAGCGCGTGAAGTGATTTTTCCTTCTTCCTCACGGTATTTGACAATATTTTCAGAGATGGTTTTATTGAGTCCAGCTACGCGGGAGAGAAGTGCTGGGCTGGCAGTATTGATATTGACACCGACTTGGTTAACTACAGTATCCACGACAAAATCCAGACTTTCAGACAATTTCTTCTGACTGACATCGTGCTGGTATTGCCCGACACCGATTGACTTGGGATCGATTTTAACCAATTCAGCAAGGGGATCTTGCAAACGTCGAGCGATAGAGATAGCAGAGCGTTTTTCAACGGTTAATCCTGGAAATTCCTGACGAGCAAGTTCACTGGCAGAGTAGACAGAAGCGCCACTTTCATTGACGATAACATAACTGACCTCAGGAAAATCTTTCAGAACTTCCGCCACAAAGGCTTCACTTTCACGACTGGCCGTCCCATTTCCGATAGCAATAATTTCCACGCCGTATTGAGCAATCAAGTCTGCCAAATCTTTCTTGGCTTCTTCGATTTGGCGAGCTGATGCTGGTTTGACAGGATAAATGACTTGAGTCGTCAGCATTTTCCCTGTCGCATCAACGACAGCCAGCTTGGCACCTGTACGAAAGGCAGGATCAAAACCTAAAACCACGCGCCCTTTCAGCGGAGCAACCAAGAGGAGATTGCGCAGGTTGTCAGAAAAGAGTTGGATA
>NZ_KQ969551.1:196546-197154 GCF_001578945.1 Streptococcus oralis | reverse complement strand
AGTCAATTCTGTCCGAATGCGTCGCTCAATAGCAGGCAAGACCTTTTTCTTAACTGACTGTTGAACAACTTCATCAATATAGGCATTTTTCACCTTGAAACGAGCAGCAAAGAAGGCAAGAATACGGTCTGTCGCATGTTCAAAACCGACCTTCAAAATCCCTAGTTTCTCCCCACGATTGAGGGCCAAGGTACGATAGCCTTGCATATTGCCAACTGTCTCTGAAAAATCATAATAAATCTGAAAAACTTGCTTTTCATCGAGACTTTCGTCCTTGACTTGCGAAGTGATTTTAGAATGTCTCAACACTTCCTGATAGGTCATAGCACGTAGATTAACATCCTCAGATAAGGCTTCGACCAAGATATCAACCGCACCAGAAAGAGCTTCTTGATCAGTCGCAAATCCTTCACAGACAAACTTCTCAGCTTCTTTCTCTAAGCCATCTACATTCTGCAAAATCAAGCGAGCAAGAGGAAAGAGTCCAGCTTCACGGGCAATGGTTGCCTTGGTCCGGCGTTTTTCCTTATAAGGAAGATAGAGTTCTTCAACGTCTGCTAATTTTTCGGCAGCTAAGATAGCTTCTTCCAATTCTTTGGTCAACTTGC
>NZ_KQ969551.1:193807-195961 GCF_001578945.1 Streptococcus oralis | reverse complement strand
GAGGAATTCCCAAACTTCCTGACTTAACACAGGTCACTTTCCCAGATGACAAAGATAAAAAAGAAAAAGTTGAGAAGAAAAAATAGATGACGATTTTCCAATCTCTTCCTCCTAGTGTATTACAAGCGGGAGCTATTTTTCTCTCCATCATGATTGAAGCCCTCCCTTTTGTCCTGATTGGGAGTCTGATTTCGGGATTGATTGAGGTCTATATCACACCTGATAAAGTTTATGAGTTTCTTCCTCGCAATCGCTGGGGAAGGATCTTTTTTGGTACCTTCATTGGCTTTCTCTTTCCATCCTGCGAGTGTGGAATCGTTCCAATCATCAATCGTTTTTTGGAAAAGAAAGTGCCCAGCTACACGGCGGTTCCCTTTCTGGTGACTGCTCCCATTATCAATCCTATCGTTCTTTTCGCTACTTATTCTGCCTTTGGCAATTCAATAAAATTTGCCTTCTTGCGAGCGCTGGGAGCTATTGTGATTGCTTTGGTGCTTGGGATTTTCCTAGGATTTTTCTGGAAGGAATCCATTCAAAAAGAAAATCCTATAACTTGTCACGAACATGACTTTTCACACTTGAGTCCTGCGAGAAAAGTCTTTCAGGTCTTTATACAGGCTATTGACGAGTTTTTCGATATGGGGCGTTACTTGGTCTTTGGATGTCTCTTTGCGGCTATCGTGCAGGTCTATGTCCCGACTCGGATCTTGACCTCTATCAGCGCAAGTCCAGTCCTTGCGATTCTCTTGCTCATGTTTCTAGCCTTTCTCCTCTCTCTTTGTAGCGAGGCGGACGCCTTTATCGGCGCTTCTCTCCTCTCGAGCTTCGGCCTAGCGCCAGTCCTTGCCTTTCTGGTCATTGGCCCCATGCTTGATATAAAAAGTCTCCTCATGATGAAACACTATCTCAAAGCGCGCTTCACCTGGCAATTCATGGGCATCGTGACAGTGCTTGTCTTGCTTTATTCTTACATGATGGGGGTGATGCTATGATCCGATTTTTCATTTTACTAGGTTATTTTGCCCTAACTCTGTATCTGCAGCTATCTGGCAAGCTCCGTCACTACATCAACCTCCACTATTCCTATCTAGTCTATATCTCCATGGTCCTTTCTCTTCTGTTTGCTCTGGTCCAATTCTATATCTGGATCAAGAAAATCAATTCTCCCAGCCATTTGGAAAGTCGTCGAGCTAGACGAATCAGCTTCTTTTTACTGTCACTACCTCTCTTGATTGGAGTTGCCTTTCCAACAGTAAGTTTGGACTCGAGAACCGTGTCTGCCAAAGGTTATCATTTCCCACTTGCTGAGGGAACCAACACAGCCATTCAGGCAAGCGAAGGTACATCCAGTCAATACCTCAAACCCGATACCAGCACCTATTTTTCCAAATCTGCTTATGAAAAGGAAATGAGGGCTACAGCCGATAAATACCTCTCCCTGCCAACCATTCAAGTTACAGATGAGAACTATATGGAGGTCATGGAAGTTCTCTATGACTATCCACAAGAGTTTGAAGGAAAGAAAATCGAGTTAACAGGCTTTGTCTATAACGATCCTAGCCATCAAGATAGCCAATTCCTCTTTCGCTTTGGCATCATCCACTGTATCGCAGACTCTGGAGTATATGGACTCTTGACAAAGGGGAACTCACGCCAGTATCCTGACAATACATGGATCACCGCTAGAGGAACCCTGACCCTCCACTACCATAAAGAACTCAAACAAAAACTCCCAACACTAGAGGTTGAGAATTTCACAAAAGTAGACAAACCAGAAAATCCTTATGTCTATCGTGTGTTTTAATAAAAAGTGACCCAACAACAGACAAATTACTTTTTAAAGTAGCTTGTCTTTTTTTGTTCTCCTAGTTCAACAAAATCAACACACAACCTTTCAAACAATAGAAAAAGTCCCAAGAAATAAAATTTCTCGAGACCATAAAAATGTTAACAAGATAGGGTTGACAATCATCACACATCATAGCTTAACTGCAATAGAGTTGTGATAGAAAACGTTGATTTACTAGATAAAATAAAACTCATATTAAACTGAATATTTCAGTTTCTTACTGGCATAAAGAAAGCTACTTGAGTTTAATTTAACAACCACTAACCTCTATTAACGCCACCAAATGCCGAACCAGAAACGGAAGT
>NZ_KQ969551.1:183061-193371 GCF_001578945.1 Streptococcus oralis | reverse complement strand
AGAGTTTTATGTTAAAAATAGTCATTTACCTTCGGCTTCTGCAAAATGATAAAAATAGGCTACCTTCATATTTTATTGACTTTTGAACCTTTTCTTCCATCATCTCCCTCGGCTTCTATCTTAAAATAATCGTTGCAAGAGTGCCACCCTAATCAATGTTGCGTGTATGTTGAAGAAGCTCTTCTCTTCGTCTTCCCAGATATTTCTATACTCCAGTTTTTCTTTGATCTATTAGACAACAGAAACCTCATCCTTCCAATTCCGAGCAATCTCTTCGTCTTTCTGGAGTTGATCTACCAGTTCCTCTACGGAGTCAAATTTGACCATATCGCGTACACGGTCTAACCAGTAGACAATCACTGTTTCACCATAAATATCATCTGAAAAGTCGAAAATATTGACTTCAAAGCGCGGTTCCTCCCCATCAAAGGTAACATTTTTGCCAACACTTGCCATGCCACGATAGCTCTGACGTTGCACTTCAACATCAACTACGTAAACACCGTCTGCTGGCATATAGGTTTGATCTCTTAGGACCAGATTGGCCGTTGGATAACCGATAGTACGTCCACGAGCATTTCCATGAACGACCATTCCACGAGAAGGGAGCGGGGTGCCAAGGAGATGATTGACTTCCTTGACATCACCATCTAGGATAGCTCGACGAATTCGAGTAGAACTAATCTTGCCCTTTTCATCCTCAACCGGAGGGACGATGATGATTTCTCCATCAAAATAATCCTTCAAATCATCTGCGGTTTTCTTATCTGAGCCAAAGGTATAGTCAAATCCTGCCACAATGATAGCTGGTTTTAAAGCCTTAATATAGGTATCAAAGAATTCTTGACCCGTTAAACTAGCAAATTTGCTACTAAAGTCAAGTAAGAAAAGAGCCTCTACCCCATGCCACTTCATCTTGTGCTCCCGCTCTTCGTGATTGACGATATGGAGCATGAGCTCAGGTTGGTAAGGCTGCAAGGCAAGTTTTGGCGACTCTGTAAAGGTCATCACGACAACTGGCAGATAATCCTTCATAGAAGCCTTACTGGCCACTTCAAAAAGTTTCTGATGCCCCTTGTGGATGCCATCAAAATAACCTAGTACAAGGACTGTTTTCCCTGGTACTGCAATATCTTTTTCGTTCTTAATAGGTACTGTTGTAATCATGAAACTATTATATCATAGAGCAAGTCTTTTCGCTAAGAGGAAATCCCAAATGTCGTTAGTTAATAGACGATAAAATTTCTTCTAATTTTTGGTAATCTTTTACACTATCAATTTCATAGATGCTATTTTCTTCTAATTCTTCGACATAGACATCTAATTCTTTGATGTTGTCTTTAACCATGTTGTCCCAATAGAGATCAACAAATTCACCGCTTGCATAGGCTTTGTCAATAAAGCCAACAATCTTTTCTGCAGTTGGAGCATCCCAGAATGAAACCCCACTCAAAATACGGCCAGCCTTGCTATCAACGATGATGTCTTGAACTTTATAGTCATCACCATAAACCAAGAACCATTCATTCTCACAGTCTTCACGATAAACACTGAAATAGGTTGAACGTTTAAGATTGTTTCTAAACATATTTTTAAAAAGATAGTTATCTGCATCAATGACATAGCTATTTGCCAAGTCTTCTTTAACGAGATAAAGTGAGTAAAAGTTATTGTAATCAGCATACTTGTCGTTAAAGACTAAACGAACACCATATTTTTCTTTTAGGTAGTCAAATTGTTCTTTGAGGTAACCGACAACAATGATAATCTCATCAATTCCTCGCTCTTTCAAAAATTCAATTTGGTATTCTACCAAAGGTTTTTGATTAACCTTGACCAAAGCTTTTGGGGTATTTTCAGTCATAGGGCGCAGACGAGTTCCTAAGCCCGCTGCTAAAATAATTGCTTTCACACGAATCTCCTTTATTCTTTAATAATAATATAAACACCAGCCATGACAACAAGCGATGTAATAATGGTCACCATATCGAGTGGCGTACCTAAAAGCATTGCTGAGAACAATACCGTCCATACGACATAACTTACGTTCAATCCTGTTGCTTTTGCTGGTTGCAGACGATTGATAGCAATATAGTAAGCTAAGTAAGAAATCATATTACATGCTGCAAAGACTAACATCAAACCCAGCAATTGTCCATCTGCTACTTCTGCAAATGAATGATGAGAAAAGAGCACAATAACAAGATAGGACAAGAATGAAGTTACTTGACGGATTAGTAAGGCTTCAATTTCACTTAATTCACTTTCCATGGCGTAGGAACTAAGAACACTCTCACTTCCCCAAGCGATGGCACAAACTAATGCACAAAGAATTCCGATATAAAAAGAATTAACCTGCTCAACTTTGTAAGTCTGGGCAATAATACCAGCGATAATCAACAGAATACCAAACACAGTATTCTTAGATACCTTGTGTTTCAAAATAAAGAAGGCGAGCAAAACAGAAATCGCTGGGTAAATAGCCGATACGGATGAAGCTAGAGAACTACCGATATACTTAACCGCGTAAAGATTGGCCTGCATACCAATAGGTCCAGCTAGCAAGGCTCCGATAATAACACTGACATTTCGAATATTTAAGAAAATAGAGAGCCGAACTTTTCCTTCTTTTACCAGAAGAAAAGCTAATAGAATAAAGATACTCAAGAAATCATGGGCAGCAGCCACTACAAAAGGTGAAAGATTGGTAAAAATCGAAAAGATATAAGAACTAATTGTCAGACCTAGCCCCCAGAAGATACCAGAGAGCAGACCAAAAGAAACACCATTTTTATTCTTCATCCTAACCTCCATAATAAGTCAAACCTTCGACAGCTCTTTGGTAACGATTGACACCGTAATCTCCAAAATCAGCTCCTTGAGCTTCTTTATACACTGTCCACAAACTCCAGATGGTATCTTGTAAGATTTTATAGATTCGAATCTTCTCGCGAGATACTGGAGTTTTGTCACTCTCATAGTAGGAAAGGAAGTTTTCTTCCTCTTGCTTTGTAAATTCAGACTCCAAAAAGAGAGCTGCCAAATCCCACATTGGGTCATTCATAGAAGAGTATTCCCAGTCAATCAAATACATGCGTCCTTGTGGTGATTCGATGAAATTTTCTGGTACCAAATCGATATGACAAGACTTTTTGTCAATACCTAAGTCAGCCAATCTTTTCTCTAGTGAAAATACTTCTTTTCTCACGGCTTCATAGTTGGCGTAAGGAATAGCTCCCTCAATCAAGGATTCATATTTTCTGATTTCCTCAAATGGAGCAAACTCTCCTCTTAGCTCTTTTCCTGAAGCATGAATGGTTTGTAAAATTGGTGAAATCTTTTTAAACTTGGACTTGATTGATGTTGAATCAAGAGTTACTGCTGATTCGATGTACTCATTGACCTTAATTCCTGACTCTATATCAAAGAGATAATTCTTGACATCAAGATTCAAGTCTTTCAACAATTCAAGATTGTATTTCTCATCTTGACGATTGATGAGCTTTTCAGTTCCTTTTCCGAAGAACTTAACAATATAGGGTTTGAAGGTTGTTTTAACTAAATAATTCTGATTGGTCATACCGCCTAGCTGTTCAACACTAAGGACTTCCTCTTCATCAGATAGCAAAGAAGATATTTTTTCTCTAATGAGTTTCTCCACAATTAGCCTCCATCTCCTACACTTCCCACTTAAATACTGTTTTAAAAGCAGTATTTAGGTCGGTGGCAAAAACACGGTGAATGTCCTTGATTTCTCTCACTGGTTCTTCGATATAAAGGATATTTTTCAAACGATTCGCAAACTTCTTGACTTCCATCATCTGGATGGCCTTCTCAAAATCAATGCGTCCTGAGCGAGATGAACCAACCAAGAGCAAGCCTTTTTCTAAGGCATCTCGTGTATTGATATTGACCTTGTATTCACTCACTCCCATCATGAGGATCGTTCCTTGTGGGCGAATATAACGAATCAAATCATTAATAGCCGGACCTGTACCATCACCACCGCAACACTCAAATCCATGATCAAAGGTCAAATCCTCTGGGATATTATCAGTAATGTAGCACTCTTTTGCAAAAGAGAAGAGCTCCAATTTTTCCCAATGACGGCCAATCACGATAATCTCTGCTTCTGGTAGAGTGTAATTGATAATATTGGCAACCACAAAAGCCAAACTACCATCTCCGATAACAGCTATGCGCTCTCGCTTGCTGTGGGCAAGATGCAGGAATCGATCCATAGCATGCATACCTACACTCACAAACTCGGTAATGGCAGCAACTGTATCTTCAATGTCATTATAAGAAACAACTCGGTCTTTGGGAAGAGAGACAAATTCTCGCATAAAGCCATCATAACCACTAGATAGGAAGTAGGTCCCTGTCATGTAGTTCTCGTAGAATTCCTTGTCACTCTGCATAGGCGGTTGATTGGGAATCATAACTACCTTTTGACCGACTTCATAAGTCCCAGTTGGATCTGAAATAACAGTACCACAAGACTCGTGTATCATCGCCATAGGAAGCTTTTTAGCCAATATCTTTGGATCGCGTTTCCCTTGATAATAACGTTGATCTGCATGACAAACCGCCATATAATTTGGACGAATAAGGATATGGTTCTCCTGATCAATGTCCTCTTCTTGGTATTTTACATTGATAAACTTTGGTTTGGTCAGTTGATAAATTTGATTAATCATAGCCTTAGTCTTTCTCAATCATGCTTTTCGCAATTTTCAAGTCTGTCACAGTTGTGATTTTAAGGTTTGAATATTCTCCTTTAGCTAGGGCAACGTCTTTCCCTTTGATAACAAAAATCTTACATGCATCCGTCAGGATTTCCTTTTCTTGGTCAGATAGGGAACCATACAAATCCATGAAATCCTTGCAACGGAAAGTCTGAGGTGTTTGACCTTGATAGAGGTGAGCACGATTTGGAATATCCGTGATAAACTGACCATTTGTACTTTCAACAATGGTATCAACCGCTTCTACTACTGTGTCAACCGCATCATGGTTTTGCGCTAGTTTGATATTGTCTTGGATCATGCGAAGTGTGATAAAGGGACGAACAGAGTCATGCGTAATCACGATATCTTCTGGAGTGATTGGACGGTAGGCATCAATAGCTTCTATAATCTTCTCGATACTGGTATTGCGATCCGCACCACCCTTGGTAATGATGATGCGATCCTTGTGAAGAGAAAGATACTTGTCAACTAGGTCCTCAGCGTGTGACACCCAGTCTCCATGAACTCCAACTACAATTTTTTCAATACTTGGTTCCAAAACAAATTTTTCGATAGTATGGATCAAAATAGGTCGATCACCCAACTCCAAGAATTGTTTTGGTAAATTACTGATTCCCATGCGTGTGCCAGTTCCACCGGCTAGGATTCCTGCATAGATCATTTATATTCTCCTTTAGTTTGTTCTAAAAACTCATTCTCATCTATTATATCACAATCTAAGCCTATCATGAAAAAAAGACTGATAGTGATTTATTAAACTTCCTGCGAAATCATAATTTAGTTTCAAAATTAATAATACCAGCAATAAGATTCATACGTAAACCAAACCGTTTCTTACGATTACGGTAAGTGGTTGAAAAAATTTTAACTACTTTCACTTTTGCAAACACATTCTCCACCTTGATACGGTGTGAAGATAAGACTCTGTTATAGGCCTTATCTTCTTCTGTCAAGGGATATAGTTTGCTTGATTTGATAGGCGTTTTGGTTTGTGGATACAACTTCATGAACCCTTGATAGCCACCAAGAAAAGCAAACTTGTCATAGAGGCTATGGTACAAATGTTGGAGCCCCTGCCGAAAGAAACCATCACTCCAGATAGAGGAAAAGAATTCACGAATCATCAGAAATTGAAGTCTATTTCCCTGACCCTCATACTCCATGGCAACGAGGGACTAATGAGAATACGAATGGACTGCTAAGAGAATATTTTCCAAAAGGTAGTGATCTAACATTAATTGATGATCAAACCATTCAGCTGCGGGAGAACAAACTTAATAATAGGCCACAAAAATGTCTCAACTGGAAAACACCTTATGAAGTTTTCTATGAAGAAAATGTGCACTTAATTTGACAATTCAAGATGCAGAATCGGCTGTTACAAAATTGTTGTCCAATTATGAATATAGGTTGACTTTTTCTTCCTAATCAGTATAATAGTTACTATAATTTAAAAAAGAGGTTAACAGTTTTGAAAAAAGCTCATATCTATGCTATTCCTGCTGTCGGTGCTGCTCTCATCGCCGTATTGGCACAAATCAGTCTCCCTATCGGTCCAGTACCCTTCACTCTGCAAAACTTTGCGATCGGTCTGATTGCAACTGTTTTTAGACCTAGGGAAGCCGTTCTATCTGTAGCTCTCTATCTCCTGCTGGGTGCTATTGGTCTACCTGTCTTTGCAGGGGGAGGTGCTGGATTTCACGCTTTAGTCGGTCCAAGTGCAGGTTATCTATGGTTCGACCTTGTCTATGCCGGACTTACATCTTATCTCATCCATCAAAATAGTGGCTATATTCGCATTTTCCTAGCCAACCTCTTGGGTGATTCCCTCGTCTTTGTCGGAGGTATGCTCAGCCTCCACTTCCTTGCTGGTATGCCATTTGATAAGGCACTCGCTGTTGGTGTCCTTCCTTTTATACTCCCTGATCTTGGTAAAATCATTGCCATTAGTTTCATTGGTCGTCCACTATTACAACGACTTAGGGGACAAGCATACTTCTCAATTTAACCCAAAAAGGATATTGAGTCAAAAACTCAATATCCTTTTACTGATTTCCTTTAAAGGCATCCACCATTACTTGAAATTCTTCATTTGTAAGGGTGATTCCTTTTCCCATTTTGGTATGGTCAGGACTCCAAGTCCGAATATCAAACTTTGCTGGAGCGCCATTAAAGCTGACTCGGTTCAATTCCTTGGTCCATCCTTTGTCATTTTCAGACAGGGTCAGTAAGTGTTCTTCAATTTCAAATGTAAATTCTGCCATTTTAACTCCTTTATGTGATATGCTTTCTATAGTTTATTCGTAAAATCTTGTAGATTTTAGGAAAATTTTATATAATATGGATATATAAGAGGGGGAGAAACCTATGAGATACACATTCAAGCAAGTCTTAGATAAAATACAAGACTTTCTCAGGGGATATGATGAACGAGATCATTCTGAAAACGACTCCCTTATTGCTACAATTGAACAAGCTATCCAGAAAGAGGCTGCTGTTCATGTCATACTAGCTGAAACGAGCTTCACTGGTGATATTGTCAAATATGATGCCAGTCGTCAACAGATTGTTGTTAAAAATTTTACAAAAAATGTGACACGTATCATCCGAATCCCTGATATCAAAAGGCTACGCTTTGTCCCATCTACTGTCCAGAGAGCTCAGAAAAATAGATTTAAGAAAGAGTGAGATGCTTTTCATCCCACTCTTTTTCTTAACGGATTTGTTCAAAATGAAGGTGAACTGCGATATGGTCTCCGTAACCACTTCTCTCCAAATCGCGTTGTAAGCGGTAAGAAATGTAGTGTTCTGCGATGGTGATATATCCTGCCCCCAATAAACGATTTTCAACCATTGATTGGATCATGCTAATGGTCGCACGTTCCACTTTTGCTTCTTCCAAGTCCAAGACTACTTTTTTAGTGACTTGAGCTAGGTTTTGACGTAGGTCATCTGTCAAAACATAAACCGTCTGAGCTGCTTTTAGGACAGCTTGGTAGATTTTATCTGGATCAAAGTCTGCAACTTCTCCGTTACGTTTGATTACTTGCATAAGGTTCTCCTTTATTCTTTGTTTTCTTTGATTTCAGCTAACATTTTTTCTTCTTCTACTGTTAGTTGATAGTTTTCTAGCAAATCTGGTCTGCGCTCGTAGGTTTTCTTTAAACTCTCATAAAGTCGCCACTGGCGAATCTTTTCATGGTGCCCACTCATGAGCACATCTGGCACGACCATGCCTCGATAGTCATAAGGGCGGGTGTATTGGGGATATTCGAGCAATCCCGAAGAAAAGCTATCGTCCTGGTGACTAGACTCCTTGCCAATCACTTCTGGAATCAAGCGAACGGTCGCATCAATCATAGTCATAGCCGCCAATTCACCACCAGTCAAGACATAATCTCCTAGGGAAATCTCATCAGTTACCAAGGTTTTGATACGCTCGTCATACCCTTCATAGTGACCACAGATAAAGATCAGTTCCTCTTCCTGAGCCAAATCTTCAGCGTAAGCCTGATCGAACTGTTTCCCAGCAGGATCAAGAAGTATGACACGGGGATTTTTCTTCTCAATGGCATCAAAGGCATCAAAGATAGGTTGAGCTCGGAGCAACATCCCCTGACCGCCTCCGTAAGGCTCATCGTCAACATGACGAGCCTTTTCAGCGTATTCTCTGAAATTATGATACTGGATATCCAAGAGCCCTTTTTCTCGAGCCTTTCCAACGATCGAGTGTTCCAATGGAGAAAACATCTCAGGAAAGAGGGTTAAAATATCAATCTTCATCATCTAATCCTTCTAAGATGTCCACATCAACCCGGTTGTTTGAAATATCGACATTGAGAACTACTGGTGGTATGTAAGGTAGCAGCAAATCACGCTTACCTTTTCGCTTGATCACCCAGACATCGTTAGCACCTGGTTGCAGGATTTCCTTAATGGTTCCAATCAAGTTATCACCCTCGTAAACATCTAAACCAATAATCTCGTGATAGTAGAATTCCCCATCGTCTAGGTCGTTCAAATCTTCCTCAGCAACCTTGAGACTATAACCCTTGTACTTCTCAATCGCATTGATATGGTACATATCTTTGAATTTAATGATGTCAAAGTTCTTCTGTTTACGGTGGCTAGCAATGGTCACTGTTTGGACAAACTGATCTTTTTCATCGAATAAAGACAGCTCTGCTCCTTTTTTAAAACGTTCCTCGGCAAAATCCGTCACAGACAAGACACGCATCTCACCCTGCAAACCTTGCGTATTAACGATTTTTCCAACATTAAAGTAGTTCATCTTGTCTCCTGTATCTATTTCTATCCTTTATTTTATCACGTTCCAAGGATTTTCACAAGTTGGATAGGTCCTTACTACTTCTTCAAAAAATTCACCAACTATCTGATTAAACTCTTCAGGATGGTCATTCATCGGTTGGTGTTTGCTATCTGAAATCGTTACTTGACGCGCATTGGGATTTAGAGCAATGATACCATCATAGATTATTTTTAGGTGTTTGGGAAAATCGTTTTCTCCTCTTACTAAAAGCATGGGAGGATTTCCTTTATATCCTTCTATCTCATGGACTGCCAAGAAGCCTGTGATTCCAAGGCTCAAGAAAACATCTCGCCCAGTTTCTATGATGGCCGTCTTGACCAATTCTCTTGTGATAGGGTTATCACTACACATTTTTGAGTTTTTATCAGCAATCACCTTCCAAGGAATCGTCTTGTACATAAGAGAACTATATTTGATTCGACCTCTTTCTTTCTCAGACAAGTAACGGTGCTGTCCCCAACTATCCACCATGACCAAAGCTAGGACTCTTTCTGGATGGCGATAACTATACTCTTGAAGTGGATTTCCTCCCCAAGAATGACCAACCAATATCACCTTATCCAACTTGAAATAGGACAAAATGGCATCTACATCTTGAACAGCGCCTTCCAAGTCGGGTAGACCAACTTTCATAGGTGATTCACCCTGCCCTCTAACATTTACAAAGTAAAGGTCAAATCCATCAAAAGCATCATACTGGTGGGCCCACATCTGACTACGTCCACAAGCTCCATGATAAAAAATAATATGCCCTTTACTGGCGTTTCCAGGACGATGATAAACAACCAAATCACAATCTACGACTGCTATAAGGTGACGTTCCAACATCTCGGGTTCCCTGTTATAAAAAGCAATTGCTTCAACTACATCATTTTGCTTCATTATTACACTCTCTCCTCTTTACCCTAATATCATTCTTTTTATCTATTTTATCATGCTATATTAAAATCATCGTCTTCCAAACTTAATCTCATTAAAAATTTTGAATTTTCTGCATAATCTAGATGAAGAAAAAGACTGCTAAGCAATCTTTACTTTTTTCTCATCAGATTCATGCCTAAAATTCCAGCAATAATCAGAGCAGCTCCTATCACATGGTAACTATAAATTGGTTCGTGGAGGATAAGAGCCCCAGCTAGAATGGTCAAAACTGTTCCAAGATTACCAAAGACACTGACGGTTGATGCCCCGAGGCGAACGATAGCATAGATAGAAAGACTACCAGTCAC
>NZ_KQ969551.1:181159-182986 GCF_001578945.1 Streptococcus oralis | reverse complement strand
AGGACACCTGTCCAAGTGGCGCAAAGTAAGCTAATATATTCCCCTCTAGATAGTGAGAAGTCAGACTCAGCGTATTAAAGGTGACGAAGCCAACAACTATCACAACAGCTGTCATATCCATAGCCCCATAGCGACCTCCTTTAGCCTTGCTGAGGATATTGTTTATCGCATTGGCGAGAACAGATCCCAACATCAAGAGAAAGCCCAAGCTAGCAGTTTCCGTGCTAAAGTTCGCTCCTTTACTAAGGAAGATGAAAACTACTCCTGCTACGGATAAAATTAAAAAGAACTTTTGCAACAAACTTGTCTTTTCCTTGAGAAAGACCGATGCCAAAAGGAGAGTAAAAATCGGGACAAGTGCCTGTAGAATTCCCGCTTCAGAAGACGATATATACTGTAAGGCAAAGGATTGGAAAATAAAAAAGAGAAGTGGATAGAAAAGACTCATAGGCAGAATAGAAAGAATAGCTTTTCTACTTAAACTCACATTGATAAGTTTTGTTTGATGAAGGATGACCAATACCAGAGTAGCGATTGTATAGCGATGTGCCAAGTTTGTGAGAGGACTAGCATAGCCCAAAGCAATCTTAGTAAATAAAAAAGAAAAACCAATGATGGCTGAAAAGGATAAGGCCGCTAAGTATGCTTTGGTTTTCTCGTTCATAGATTGTTACTCCCTTTAAAAATAGCTATTCTCAAGATGAATCAACTAAAATTTTTAAGACTATCTTTCCATCCTAACATAGTCAACTTCTAGATGCCAATTCTAGGATTGGTACTTTATGCCTCCTATCACTCTCTCAAGTCGACAAACTCTTTTTCCTTGTCTAAAAAGGACTCAGCAAGCCTGATCTGCTTTTCCCGTTCTTGTCTCACAAGTTCTAACTTGTCTACCTCTTGAAGATTTCTTACTTTGATAATATATATAATCTTCCGGTTTCATTGCTTTCTCTATACAAGATAGCGTAAGCTAGGAGAAATCTTTCATATCAGTGAAAAGAGATTATTCCTAGTTTTCTTGGAGGTTTTCCAAAAATCCTCCCAAATTTGACATATTTAGATAATTTTATCGAAACTACAATATAGTATCATTGATATCTTCTAATATCTTAAAACTTAATGAGATCGTTTTATCACCTATGTTACACTGTATATTTCTATATTTTATTCTTTGCGTAATCAATTCTCTTTTCTGATTTGATTGTAAAAGATTTAATAATTGTTCAACAGTTGCCTCACCAGAATATAATTGAGGAAATATATCTACAGAGTATATATTTTCTTTTTCCCTAACATGAATCTGAGGTGTTCTCCTATTCATAAAATTATAAAAATCAATCTCATCAATAATATATACTTCATCTTGTTTTGAATTATACTGACTAACATTGGAAACCAACATATTTATCACTCGTTTTATATCACTACTATATATCCCAAGTTTTTTTGCTATTATTTTTTTCTCATTGTCAGTAAAATATTTAGAATTTCTTTTAAATTTTTCTATGTAATTATTTAATTCAACTTGATTCTTGTAGAACTCAATGATATTAGTTGGCTGATTTTGTGTTTTAGCTTCTAGAATAACTAATGTCCCATCTTTAAAAAAAATTCCGTCAATTTCAAATGTCTCCCCATCAATACTCCGTTTTATTCCACCAGACTGTTTAGAAAATTGTTTTTTTGCTAAGCCGTTAATATGACGTTCAAAATTTCTTCCTTTCTGATTTATTCCAGTCTCTTTACTTTGTTGTTTTTTTGATATAACAGATAAAATTGTTCTTGAAAAATCTGTATATAAAACCAAACTAGATAGTAGAACATAAA
>NZ_KQ969551.1:178547-180926 GCF_001578945.1 Streptococcus oralis | reverse complement strand
ATATAAAACCAAACTAGATAGTAGAACATAAACTTCTTCAAACTCTATAAGTGGATTATCATATAAATCTCTAGAAGAAGTTTTAAAAATTAGTTGCTTAAGCAAGTATTCTGGAAGTCCTTTATCAAAAAACAGCTCTCTTAATTTGTTCTTTGAAATCACTACAATTCTTTCATCAGATTCATCGCATAATTCGTATAAAAGCCAATAAGCATCCATCCACTGTCTTAGTTTAATACCATCGTATTCTTCTTCAAAATTTTTAGTATAAAAATATTCTTTAACCTGTTTCTCTAATAGTTTATATAAATTTTGTTTTACATCAGATCTCTCTAATTTAGTATCAAGATCAAGATTGGGGTTACAAGCCAAACGGGCTCTAAAATCTTTTAAATCTAAATAAGTTGCTAAAGCATATAATCGTTTTATACTAAAATCACCTATCTCTTTAATATGAATTTCGTTATCATAAATCTTAAATTCAATGTCACTGTATGTCCATAAGTCAATTACTAAACTAAAAATATTTAAGCGACTAAAAACAGAAAAAATATTTTCAATTTCTGACTGAGTTAAACTAGCGCCTTTTTCCCATTTAAAGACTGTCTTTTTTCGAAGTGAATCTTTTAACACATCTCCTAATCTTAACCAAATTTCTTCAATTCCATCACTTAAATCTGTAAGCCTGTTGTTACCATTCTTAAAAAATTCATAGTATGCTTGTGCGTAGTATAATGATGATTGTAGAATATTTTTCTTTTTGCTATCTAAAAGAGATTTTTTTCAATCTGAATCATCTCATAAAGTTGATTCAAGATTGAGACCTCATATAGAAATTTATTTACAATCTGTTCATTCAATATATAAAATTTCTTCACTAAAATATATTTAGCTATAAGTTTAGTACCATTACTAGAATTTCCACTTGTAAAAACCCCAGATAATTTCAATAACTTGATGTAATCATTGACATCATGCGCCTCATATAAATGTTTATAAAATTCAACAGTATTAATTTTGTTTTTATATTTATTAGTATTCCAATATTTCATAAATTTTTCAAACCATAAAATAACAAGAAAATATCTTCTCCTCCACAAAAAAGCGAGACATCTGTCCCGCTTTCTTTATTTTTCATCGATGACGATTCTGACTTTTTTGTCTTCGGTTGGGACAGAGTAGACAATCGTTCTTATCGCTGAGATAGTGCGACCCTTACGACCGATAACACGACCGACATCGCTTTGGTCAAGATCCAAGTGATACTCCAAAAACTCTGGTGTGTCTTCAATCTTGATAGTTAAGGCATCAGGTTGTGAAATCAAGGGTTTCACAATCGCAATAATGAGATTTTCAATCGTATCCATCTGTCAACCTACTTTAAACTTATTTTGAGAATTTAGAATCGTGGAATTTTTTCAATACGCCTTCTTTTGAAAGGATGTTGCGAACTGTATCTGAAGGTTGAGCACCATCAGCCAACCATGCAAGAACGCGGTCTTCTTTCAAAGTCACTTGGTTTTCAGCAACCAATGGGTTGTATGTTCCAACGGTTTCGATGAAACGTCCGTCACGTGGTGAACGTGAGTCTGCTACGTTGATACGGTAGAAAGGTTTTTTCTTAGACCCCATACGAGTCAAACGGATTTTAACTGCCATTTTTTAATGTCTCTTTTCTTATTTTTTGTTTCGGTGAAATAGCTGAGCTATTTAGCACATGTTCTATTATAGCAGATTTTTGACAGGTGTCAAGAAAAAAACTTGACAGGTTTTATTTTTTTGAAAGATCGTAAAAATTTGGTACAATGAAGAAACATTAACTAGAAATGGAAATCACACATGCCCTCAAAACTTGAAGCCCTCTATAAAGACTACGAAGTCCAGCCTTACATCTCTCCTGAACGGGATTTAGAGTCTTGGCTGCTGGATCCAAAGCCCGTCCCCAAACGAAACATGATTCTGCTAGAAGACGGCTTACTAGCAGGAGACATGATCCTCCTCTGGCGGATCAACTTTGGCACCTTCACCACCGAAAGTTGGTTTCCCAAGTACTTTGAGTACAGCTATGGGATTGATGCCTCTAAACACTTAGAGCTTTTAGTTGAAAAAGGCTATACAGTAGTTGAAACGGCCTTCGATTCTCTTGATCATTTAAATGCCACTATGAAAAAACACATTCTGAAAAGCAAGGGCATTACTGGACTTTCCAAGATGCGAGCCTCTGACTTGAATCAAGCCCTTCAGGAGCATTTTACGGAGGAAGAACTGGCCCTAACATTTAAGATTCGAGGCTACAGATTAACCGAAAAAGGGGAGCAAGCACTCAAAAATCACCAAGCCATTATCGACCGTCATCCGCAGAAAAAATTCTAATCATTC
>NZ_KQ969551.1:177582-178116 GCF_001578945.1 Streptococcus oralis | reverse complement strand
CACCAAGCCATTATCGACCGTCATCCGCAGAAAAAATTCTAATCATTCTTAAAAGGGAAAGATGTTTATGAAAACAGTTTCTTTGAAAATTTTCAGTTTTTCACTTACGAGAAAAATTTTTTTATGCTAGACTAGGCCTAATGAAAAGAAATGGAGAATCTAATGCCTAGAAATTTTAAAGAAGCTCTTTTATTTACCATCCTTATGTGTGCCCCGATGGTCTTGGGAATGTCGGCCTGGAATTTATTCCTAATTGACCATCTTTCAATTGATCACCTGATCACTGGCTATTTCCCTGGTTTTATCACGGCCTTTCTCTTAGACGTCCTCTTGGTCGGCCCTCTTGTAAAAATCATAGCCTTTCGCATTCTCAAAGAGCATCACAAGCGGTGGCAAAAGATCCTAGTCATCTCTGGAGGTATGGTGCTCCTCATGGTAACCTTGATGTCCCTTTACGGTCTCCTTTACAACGGGGTTCCAATCTCGCCTGCTAGTTATCTAGGGGCCTGGGGAACAAACTTTATCGCAGGCCTT
>NZ_KQ969551.1:175161-176391 GCF_001578945.1 Streptococcus oralis | reverse complement strand
CTCATCGTTGGCCCTCTTGCTCGTTTCCTTCTGTCTGCTATTCAGAAACCTTTGCCTAGGGAAGAGGAAGTTGAAGACTTTGACGATGACGACCAAATTCCTACCTTGATCTAAGAAGCGCTCCTTCTAAATCCCTACTAACATTTGAAATCACTTTGCTTTTAGGGTACAATGGTAGAAATGATTTTTGAAAGGAAACAAGATGAAAAAACTTGCAAGTCTCTTTGCCCTAACGACCCTTCTACTTGTCGGCTGTACCAGTATCCAACGTGGTCTCCGTGGAGATGACTATGTCGATGCTAGTATTGCAGCAGAGGAAAGCTCAAAAGCCCAGCAACAATACGCCCAAGATCAAAAAAATGCCCTGACCAACGAAAATGCCAACTTCCCTCAACTATCCACTGAAGTTGCTGAAGATGAAGCCGAAGTGATTCTCCACACAAGTCAAGGCGATATTCGCATCAAACTCTTTCCAAAACAGGCTCCTCTAGCAGTTGAAAACTTCCTCACTCATGCCAAAGAAGGCTACTATAACGGAGTCACTTTCCACCGTGTCATTGATGGTTTTATGATCCAAACTGGAGATCCTAAGGGAGATGGTACAGGTGGCCAATCTATCTGGCATGATAAGGATAAAACGAAGGACAAGGGAACTGGTTTCAAAAATGAAATCTCTCCTTACCTATACAATATCCGCGGATCCCTTTCCATGGCTAATACTGGTCAGCCAAATACCAACGGCAGCCAGTTCTTCATCAATCAAAGTACGACAGATATTTCAGGTCAACTCCCAGAAAGTTCCTATCCTAAAAAGATTATCGAGGCTTATAAGAACGGGGGAAATCCTAGTCTAGACGGCAAACACCCTGTCTTTGGTCAAGTCCTCGAGGGGATGGATGTCGTTGACAAGATCGCCAAGGTCGAAAAAGATCAATCAGACAAACCGACTACTGATGTCACCATTGATAGTATTGAGATTGTCAAAGATTACGATTTCAAATCCTAATCTCCAAAAAGAGACTGAACAAAGCTTCAGTCTCTTTAAATATGCAAAAAAGTGTCTTCTTTTCATACTATTTTCCCTCTTGTCAGACCTTGCAGAATCCTCTATAATAGGGTTAGAAAGGAGATGCTGAAATGAAAAAAAGCAAGCGCTACCGAAAATACATCATGATTTATGATATCTTCATGACTCTGTTAGCCTTAGTTTCCATCGCCCTTGTTGTCTTT
>NZ_KQ969551.1:174039-174947 GCF_001578945.1 Streptococcus oralis | reverse complement strand
ATCAGGGAATCACCTTTATCTTTGTCATTGATTATGTCCTTCGACTGTCGCTTGCCCCTAGGAAAATACACTTTGTCAAGACCCATCTATTGGATCTCCTTGCTATCATCCCTTACAATGAGGTCTTTACCTTCTTACGTTTCTCTCGGGTGGGACGGTTCGCCCGCTTGGCAAAATTATCCCGTTTGATTGGACTCAGCAGTAAGTTAAGAAAAATCTCCAATCGCATCAATCGTAAAAATGGTTTTTATTATCTTTTATCCATAAATAGCCTCGTCATCTTGATGAGTAGCGCCATCATTGCACGCGTGGAAAATCACAATTTTATCGATGCCATTTGGTGGTCGGTTGCAACAATCACTACGGTTGGTTATGGTGATATTGTCCCCTCTACCTTGATTGGAAAAATGGTTGCCGTGCTCCTCATGTTTAGCGGTATCGCAACCTTGGGGTTATTGACTAGCTCCCTCAACAACATTTTTGTCCGAACTGGACGTCAAACGGATCATAAGCTGGATCACATCGAACAAGAGTTAGCTGAACAACGAGCCCTTCTAGAAGAAATCCGGCAACTCCTACAAAATCAGACCGTTAGAACAGAAAAGGCAAGCACAAACGAAAAGTCACCGGACACCTTGACTAAATCAGACCCGAATACTACTGACTAAGATCTACTTTGTTTCGGGAACATCAGACCATACTCTTTAAAAATTTCTTTAAACCAGAAAGCTGGTCTGTTACTGAGCTTTAGCCTGTGAAATTGCCGATTGGTTGGTGGCTCCGTCGTTAAAATAGTATAAAAGGTTGGACACTTGCCAACCTTTTTTCTATTAGGTTAATTCATTGAAGTCCCAGATCTGATCCATCCACCCCTCATAAAAATCAGGTTCATGGCAGACCATAAGAAT
>NZ_KQ969551.1:172710-173515 GCF_001578945.1 Streptococcus oralis | reverse complement strand
GTTTGAGTTCGTCCTTGGCATCAACATCCAAGTGGTTAGTCGGCTCGTCCAGGACCAAAACGTTGTTTTCACGATTCATGAGAAGACAAAAGCGAACCTTGGCTTGTTCCCCTCCGGATAAGACCTGAATCTGGCTTTCGATATGCTTGGTAGTCAAGCCACAACGAGCTAGGGCTGCACGCACCTCTGCTTGATTGAGGGCTGGGAAGGCATTCCAGACAGCCTCTAGTGGTGTCTGACGGTTGCCACCTTCGACCTCCTGCTCGAAGTATCCAAGTTCCAGGTAGTCACCTCGCTCAACCTCCCCAACAATCGGTGGAATGATTCCCAAGAGACTTTTCAACAGAGTCGTCTTCCCGATCCCGTTTGCTCCGATAATAGCCACTTTTTGATTGCGTTCAAAAGTAAGGTTTAAAGGCTTGGTCAGAGGACGATCATAGCCAATCTGCAAGTCCTTGGCTTGGAAGATAAAGCGCCCTGGCGTACGAGCTGGTTTGAAATCAAAGGACGGCTTTGGCTTCTCACTTTGCAGTTCAATGATATCCATCTTATCCAATTTCTTTTGACGGGACATGGCCATATTACGCGTTGCGACACGGGCCTTGTTTCGTGCCACAAAGTCCTTGAGGTCTGCAATTTCCTTTTGCTGGCGTTCATAGGCCGCCTCCAGCTGAGACTTTTTCATAGCATAGACTTCTTGGAATTGATAGTAGTCACCAGAATAACGGATCAGTTGTTGATTTTCCACATGGTAGACGATATTGATTACGTCGTTGAGGAAAGGAATATCGTGCGAAATAAGGAC
>NZ_KQ969551.1:162561-172232 GCF_001578945.1 Streptococcus oralis | reverse complement strand
CATTCTCATAGTTTTGGAGGTAACGCTTGAGCCAGTCAATGTGTTCAGCATCCAAGTAGTTGGTCGGCTCGTCCAGTAACAAGATATCTGGTTTTTCAAGGAGGAGTTTGGCCAAGAGGACCTTGGTTCTTTGACCGCCTGATAAGGCAGTTACATCCGTATCCATACCAAAGTCCATGACACCGAGAGCACGCGCCACTTCATCAATCTTAGCATCCAAGGTATAGAAATCACGACTCTCCAAACGATCTTGGAGTTCACCAACTTCTTCCATTAACGCATCAATATCAGCACCCTCTTCTGCCATTTCCATATAGAGGTCATTGATACGAGCTTCTGCTTTAAAAAGCTCATCAAAGGCTGTCCGCAAGACATCACGCACAGTTTGGCCTTCCCTTAGCACAGCATGCTGATCCAGGTAGCCAGCAGTCACATACTTGGACCACTCGACTTTTCCCTCATCAGGGAGGAGTTTACCAGTCACGATACTCATAAAGGTGGATTTTCCTTCACCATTGGCACCGACAAGCCCAATATGCTCTCCCTTGAGAAGACGGAAGGATACATCCTCAAAAATAGCACGGTCACCAAAACCATGACTCAGATTTTTAACTTCTAAAATACTCATTCTATTTCCTTATTTTTATACAATCCTTTATAGAGGAGCCAAGCTAGATAGCCACCTAGAGTATTGGTCCATAGATCATCAATTTCAAATACACGATTAAAATCAAATAAAAAATCTAGGACCAATTGTGTACATTCAATTCCCAAACTGATGCAGAAACTGAGTAAAAGAACCTTTTTTGTCCGACGCAAGTTTGGAAAAAGACAAATCAGTTGAAAAACCAAAGGAAAGAGCAGGAGGACATTGAGGGCATTTTGGAGGAAAATCCAAAACAACTGCTCAAGGCCGCTCACTTCTCCAAGTTTCCAAAAAGAATTAAAGGGTGTTAAAAGAAAAACCAGGCGTCCAAAAGTCTGAATACCTGGAGTTTCCACTCCTGTAGGAAGCTTAGGTTGGGGAGTAAAACAAAAACAAACGATGCAAAAACTGTATAAAGACACTCCCAAATTTAGTATTTTTTTTCTATTCATTTTATGGATTCACTGTTGCTACCGCTTTTTGACGGTCACGTTTCATTGTATTGGAGCGTAATTGTCCACAAGCTGCATCAATATCTGTACCATGCTCTTGACGAACCACGCAGTTGACTCCATTTTTCTTGAGGGCGTCATAGAAGGCCATCACGCGCTCTTTAGGACTACGGCTATACTGGTCATGTTCACTAACTGGGTTGTAAGGAATCAAGTTTACATATGACAATTTTTTGATATTTTTGAGTAATTCAGCCAATTCCAAGGCCTGTTCTACACCATCATTGACTTCATTGAGCATGATGTATTCAAAAGTCACACGGCGATTGGTTGTTTCAATGTAATACTCAATGGCTGCGAAAAGTTTTTCAATTGGAAAGGCACGGTTAATTTTCATGATGCTTGAACGCAATTCATTATTTGGTGCGTGAAGGGAAACAGCCAGATTGACCTGTACGCCTTCATTAGCAAAATCACGAATTTTATGGGCCAAACCAGACGTAGAAACTGTGATGTGACGAGCACCGATCGCCATCCCCTTGTCATCATTGATGGTACGGACAAAATTCAAAACATTGTTGTAGTTATCAAATGGTTCACCAATTCCCATAACAACGATATGGCTGACACGTTCATCCTGACCACGCTCATCAAAGTATTTCTGAACCAGCATGATTTGCGCTACGATTTCCCCGTTATTGAGGTCACGTTGCTTCTTGATCAAGCCTGATGCACAGAAGGTACAACCAATATTACAGCCGACTTGTGTGGTGACACAGACAGACAAGCCATAATGCTGGCGCATGAGTACCGTCTCAATCAACATGCCATCTGGCAACTCAAAAAGATATTTGACTGTACCGTCAGCAGATTCTTGAACGATTCGCTGTTTCAATGGATTGACCACAAACTGCTCATTGAGCTTAGCAATCAAATCCTTGGAAAGGTTGATCATTTCTTCAAATGACTGGACACGTTTACGGTAGAGCCATTCCCAAATTTGGGCCGCTCGGTATTTCTTTTCCCCTTGTTCTAGCACCCATTCCTTCATGCCGTCTCGGGTTAAACTATAAATTGATGGTTTCATCTGGTCTCCTTATTCTCTATCTATTTCTGACGAATGACAAAATGGCGCCGTCCCTTGTCCTCTTTTTGAGACTTCTGCTCCTTCTGCCCATGTTTATTTCTCTTATTTGTATTTGGCTTTCTTTTGTTTTGGAAGGATTTTTTATCTCTTCTAGGAAGTTTCTCCTCTTCCTTTTTACGCATTTTCTTGTCAAACGAAGCTCGCTTCGGTACTTGATTTTCTAGAACAAAATAGGCACAACCATAACTACAGTACTCCAAAAGATAGTCCTGTAAACGACTAATCTTTTCATTTTTTTTCTCTGTTCGGTCGTCTTTGTAAAAGCCACGTAGACGAAGCTGTTCATTGCTCCAGTCCCCCACGACATAATCAAACTTGGTCAACACTTCTGAAAAGCGTTGATTAAAGACTGTCACATCGAAAGCATCCTTGATATTTTCAACCAAGGTAAAAGCAATCCCTTCAGTCTCAACCTTATCCCCATTTATATGAAATTCTGGGCCAGGAAACTTGTTATAGTTGTATAATTCAGGTGCAATTTCTTTACGCATAGTCTTCCTTTTCCACGATTACTTAACACTCTATTTTACCATAATTTCTAGCAGTTAGCACGTTTCTCATAAAAATGAAAAAAGTCTGACGATTTTGTCAGACTTCTGCCATATAAACCCAAAAAGAGAAGATGGACTCTTCCCTTCCTATTCATTATTTCGCTGCTGCGTAAAGCTCATCTACTTTGTTCCAGTTGATGACTGAGAAGAAAGCTTTGATGTAGTCAGGACGCACGTTGCGGTATTTCACGTAGTAAGCATGTTCCCAAACGTCCAAGCCGAGGATTGGTGTCTTCCCTTCTGAGATTGGTGTATCTTGGTTTGCTGTTGAAGTTACTTCAAGCTTCCCTTCTTTGTTGACAACCAACCATGCCCAACCAGAACCGAAACGAGTTGTTGCTGCTACAGTGAAGGCTGCTTGGAATTCTTCGAATGAACCGAATGTCGCATCAATCGCTGCTACAAGTTCTGCTGAAGGAGCTGTCTTTTCAGGAGTCATCAATTCCCAGAAAAGAGCGTGGTTCAAGTGTCCACCACCATTGTTGATAAGCGCTTGGCGGATATCAGCTGGGATAGAGTCTACATCAGCAAGCAAAGCTTCAAGGTCTTCACCAATTTCAGGGTGTTTTTCAAGAGCAGCATTTGCATTGTTGACATAAGTTTGGTGGTGTTTGTCATGGTGCAAGTGCATTGTTTCCGCATCGATGTATGGTTCCAAAGCGTCATATGCGTATGGAAGGTCTGGTAAGATAATAGCCATCTGTAATACCTCTTTTTCTTTCTATATGAAAATGATAACGCAATCATCCTCTTTTTTCAAGTTTTTTGCTCAATTTGCTTCTGCCGTGATCTGCAAGAGTGCCTTTTCAAACAGGTACCCTTTTTCATAGACACCTGTCTTAATCTGATAGTCTGTTTCAATCAAATAAGAAATTGCTCGCTTGAGAAAACCTAAGGAAATCCCTCTCGAATCTCTCAATGCAAACTTGATTTGATAAGGATTAGGGTTGCGCCCCAAATAAGTTCCCAGACTGTTTGCGATCTGCGATTCCGTCTGACCAGCCTCTGATAAAATCTTCACTTGGGTAAAGGTACGAAACTGCCCTAACATGACAGCTATGAGCTTGATTTCGTCTTCCCCTTGCAAGGTCAAATCTCTAACCAAGTCACGGGCCCGGTCGATCTTTTTGCCCAAGATAAACTGAGTCAAATCAAAAATATTGTCCTGCAGGGTTTTTGGAATAGCTTCGACAATGTCCTTCTCTTCTATCACGTCGTCTGACTTATAAGACTGTAAAAAAAGGAGATTTTTCTGGATTTCGCTAAATTGAAAACCAGACTTGATGAGTAGATTTTCAAAGGATTGCCCCACAAACTGCAGTCCTTGTGTCTGACTCCATTTTTGGAAATACTGACGCAGTTCTTGTTCCTTGGGTTCAATAGCGTCAAAAACAGTCGCATCACGTTTGAGCAGTTTGACCAGCCGTCTTTTGCTATCCAACTTTCCTTCAGCAAAAATCAACAACTTGGTTGTTGGTGAAGGATTGTCAAGGTATTCCTCAAATGACTTGAGCTCATCATCTGATAAAAATCGCTTTTTAGCAGTTGTGATATCAACAAAATGGTCTAATATCACGATTTTCTCATCCGCAAAGAAAGGGAGACTGACCAACTCCAACTCTAAGTCTTTATAGGCTACTTCTTTCATATCAAAGTAAGCAAAGTTGAGATCAGCTGGATCATAACCAATCTGTTTCAACACTTGACTCTTCATAACTTCAAACTGACCCTGGTCTGTCCCTGTAAATAGATTCAAGCTAGATAGATTTGATAAAGTCAACTTCTGACTGTCTTCAATGGCTAGCATCTTCTCTCCTTTCTTCTGATTTTTTATTAAACTTAATCAATATAGCGCAATTTCCCACGGAAATCTTCTAGGCTCTCGTACCCTTTTTCCGCCATGATTGCTTTCAGTTCATTGGTAATGCGTTCAAAAGCACCGACACCTTCTTTGTGAAGGGTAGTCCCTACTTGCACCATACTCGCACCGCAAAGGATATGTTCAAAGGCATCACGACCCGTCAGAACACCACCCGTTCCGATGATTTGGATTTGCGGATTGAGACGTTGGTAAAAGGCGTGCACATTAGCAAGAGCAGTCGGTTTGATATACTCTCCACCAATCCCACCAAAACCATTTTTAGGACGAATCACGACCGACTCGTCTTCTATATAAAGTCCGTTTCCGATAGAGTTAACACAGTTAACAAACTTGAGCGGGTATTTGTTGAAAATAGCTGCCGCTTGGTCAAAGTGAACAATATCAAAATAAGGTGGCAATTTGATCCCAAGAGGTTTGGTGAAATAGGTAAATACCTCTGACAAGATACCGTCTGTTGTCTCAAAATCATAAGCAATCTGAGGCTTTCCTGGAACATTTGGACAAGAGAGATTAAGTTCTGTCAGTCCTTTGAATTCACTCTCTTGAACTTTTTTCAAGATGGTATGTGTTTCTTCTGGAGACATGCCGACTAGGGAAAGGAAGAAAGTACGGTTTGGCTCTTTTTCCTGCAAATCCAAAAGATAGTCCAGATAGTAGTCTAAGCCATTATTTGGTAAGCCCATGGAGTTGATGGAACCAAGTGGAACATCCTGGTAACGTGGTTCAGGATTGCCCTGACGAAAGTCCAAGGTCGCAGTCTTCGTGACAAAAGTACCCGCCGCTGAGTTTTTGACCCCTTCAAGCTCTTCTATCGTCATACAAGCCACACCTGCTGCGTTCATCAAGCAATTGTCAAACTCAAATCCAGCTATTTGTGTTTTCGTTGATACCATGATTCTGATCCTCCAGATTCCTTTTATTTCTAATATTATACCATACTTTAAGATTTTCTCTTTAAGAAACTAATTTCTATATAAAACGTTCGGTTTTGTAAATTGAAAGAATTTTTAGAAAATTTCTGTTTTTTTCTTTACACTCAAAAAAAATTCTGCTATAATGGCTCATGTAATAAAATATAACAACAAAAAGGAGAACGATATGACATCTGCTAAAGACTATATCCAAAGCGTGTTTGAAACTGTAAAAGCTCGTAATGGGCACGAGGCTGAATTTCTTCAGGCAGTTGAAGAATTCTTCAGCACTTTGGAACCTGTATTTGAAAAACACCCTGAGTATATCGAAGAAAACATCTTGGCACGTATCACCGAGCCTGAGCGCGTGATTTCTTTCCGTGTTCCTTGGGTTGACCGTGAAGGTAAAGTACAAATCAACCGTGGTTACCGTGTTCAATTCAACTCAGCTGTTGGACCATATAAAGGCGGACTTCGTTTCCACCCAACTGTAAATCAAGGGATCTTGAAATTCCTCGGATTTGAGCAAATCTTTAAAAACGTCTTGACTGGACTTCCAATCGGTGGAGGTAAAGGTGGATCAGACTTCGATCCTAAAGGAAAGACTGACGCTGAAGTGATGCGCTTCTGCCAAAGCTTTATGACAGAATTGCAAAAATACATCGGACCATCTCTTGACGTACCTGCTGGTGATATCGGTGTTGGAGGACGTGAAATTGGTTACCTTTACGGACAATACAAACGTCTTAACCAATTTGATGCGGGTGTCTTGACTGGTAAACCTCTTGGATTCGGTGGTAGCTTGATTCGTCCAGAAGCAACTGGTTATGGTTTGGTTTACTATACTGAAGAAATGCTCAAAGCTAACGGTAACAGTTTTGCTGGTAAGAAAGTGGTTATTTCAGGTTCTGGTAACGTAGCTCAATATGCTCTTCAAAAAGCGACTGAACTTGGTGCAACTGTTATCTCTGTATCTGACTCAAACGGTTATGTCATCGACGAAAATGGTATTGACTTCGATCTTTTGGTTGATGTTAAAGAAAAACGCCGTGCTCGTTTGACTGAATATGCAGCTGAGAAAGCAACTGCTACTTACCATGAAGGTTCTGTATGGACTTACGCTGGAAACTACGACATCGCTCTTCCATGTGCGACTCAAAACGAAATCAACGGCGACGCAGCTAAACGTTTGGTTGCTCAAGGCGTTATCTGCGTATCAGAAGGTGCTAACATGCCTAGTGACCTTGATGCGATTAAAGTCTACAAAGAAAACGGAATCCTTTACGGACCTGCCAAAGCTGCCAACGCTGGTGGTGTAGCTGTATCAGCGCTTGAAATGAGCCAAAACAGCCTTCGCCTTTCATGGACCCGTGAAGAAGTTGATGGACGCCTCAAAGACATCATGACTAACATCTTCAACACAGCTAAAACAACTGCTGAAACATACGGTCTTGGTACTGACTACCTTGCAGGTGCAAATATCGCTGCCTTCGAAAACGTAGCAAACGCTATGATTGCCCAAGGTATTGTTTAATTAGTCGTTACATCCTATCGGAGGACAAATGATGAACTTACGGCCGATGGAAGTGAGAGACAATCCAGCTGTAGCGCAACTCATTCGAGCCAGCCTAGAAGAATTCGGGCTTGACAAACCAGGAACTGTCTACTTTGATTCTCATCTAGATCATTTAGCCGACTTCTATCAACTGCAAGAGAGAGCAGCTTACTTTATTCTGGATGATGAAGGTCAGCTGGTTGGCTGTGGTGGCTTTGCACCTGTGTCTGATAAGATTGCTGAATTACAAAAACTGTATGTCACCAAAAATAGCCGTGGCAAAGGTTATTCTAGCCGTTTGATAAAGCGGATATTCCAGGAAGCCCGCTTAGCTGGTTATGAACAGCTTTATCTAGAAACCTCTACTGAACTGGCTACGGCCGTGGCCATCTATCAGCACTATGGTTTCACATCACTGCAAGAACCACTTTCTAACGCCGCCGGCCACCCAGCTATGAATATCTGGATGATAAAATCTCTCTTATCAGATGAATAGATGGCCGTATACTATGGTCGACTCGATGACATCAGTATCAAGCTCCTCAAGACAGCTAAAACAACTGCTGAAACATACGGCCTCGATACTGATTACCTTGCAGGTGCAAATATCGCTGCCTTTGAAAATGTAGCCAATGCTATGATTGCACAAGGTGTGGTTTAAGAGTAAAAAAGTTATCAAAAAGCAACAGCTATACAGTTGTTGCTTTTCGTATTGTAAAATTTAATTTAATCAAATAAACTTACTAAATGTCTAGATACAATCTTAATTTATCTTATAAAAATGTTCAGACCAATCTTCTCTAACCATACTTCTATTATATAACCCATTTATTGAAAAGGCAACCCATACTTATAAATCATCATTTCTGGACAATACTTTATAAAAATATAAAAAACCGCTACTCCTAAGAATAGCGGTTTAATCATGTTTTTAAGCTACTAATATAGTTACTCTATTATTTAAGAGTAACTGAAGCTCCAGCTTCTTCCAATTTAGCTTTGATTTCTTCAGCTTCTGCAGTTGGAACGCCTTCTTTGATGACACCTGGTGCACCATCAACAAGTTCTTTAGCTTCTTTAAGTCCAAGACCAGTGATTTCACGTACAACTTTGATAACGCCAACTTTTTTGTCACCAGCAGCTGTCAACTCAACGTCAAATGAGTCTTTAGCAGCACCAGCGTCAGCAGCACCAGCTGCAGCAACAGCTACAGGAGCAGCTGCAGTTACACCAAATTCTTCTTCGATAGCTTTTACAAGGTCGTTCAATTCAAGGATTGAAGCTTCTTTAATTTCAGCAATAATGTTTTCAATGTTCAATGCCAT
This sequence comes from Streptococcus oralis, assembly GCF_001578945.1. GTDB lineage: Bacteria > Bacillota > Bacilli > Lactobacillales > Streptococcaceae > Streptococcus > Streptococcus oralis_Q. The sequence continues at coordinate 163,763 of NZ_KQ969551.1, read as the reverse complement.
TGTTATTTCCTCCAAATAAGTTTTTAATTTTAAATAGTTTTTGTAGCTAGGCTACGCTGCGCAGATTAAAATTAAGCTGCGTCTTCTTTGCTTTCTGCAACTGCTTTGACTGCAAGTGCCACGTTGCGCACTGGTGCTTGAAGTACAGAAAGGAGCATAGAAAGAAGTCCTTCGCGGTTTGGAAGAGTTGCAAGTGCAAGAATCTCTTCTTTTGATGCGACAGCGCCTTCGATTGCACCACCTTTGATTTCAAGTGCTTCAGCAGTTTTAGAAAAGTCGTTCAAGATTTTCGCTGGCGCGATTACATCTTCATTTGAAAATGCTACTGCAGATGGTCCAACAAATACTGATGCAAGATCTTCAAGACCAGCTTTTTCAGCTGCACGACGCAAGATTGAGTTTTTAATGACTTTATACTCAACTTCGCTTCCACGAAGCTCACGACGAAGAACTGTATCTTGCTCAACTGTCAAACCACGAGCGTCTACAACGACGATAGATGCAGCAGCTTTCATTTTTTCAGCCACTACGTCAACTAGTTCCGCTTTTTTAGCAATAATTGCTTCACTCATTAGTGTGTTCACCTCCGTAATTATTTTGCTTGGGGAATTTTTCCAAAAGAAAAACGCGCCCAAACCTAGACACGAAAGTACAATACGCTTCTTTTTACATGATACGTTTTGTCCTCGGTAGGATCTTTATGAGTCGAGCTCCCCTACTGTCTTAGGCAGTTTTTTCAAACCGTATATAAGTATAGCATAGACAAAAAAAGAATGCAAGATTTTTGCAAACTTTTTTTAAAATTCTTTTAAAGTTCTACTGTCAAAACTTGACCTTGCTTAACCACTTGTTCTCCAGCGATATAAACATCATCAACATCACTGGATTTGACAGCATAAACTAGGTGAGAGAGCATATTTTTCTGAGGTTGAAGATGAATTTTTCCTTGTGGTTGAATGACCAGAAAATCCGCTTGCTTGCCGACTTCTAGGCTTCCTATCTGATTTTCCATTCCAAGAACCTTAGCTCCTTCGATTGTCAGTGCCTTAAGGGCTGTTTCGATAGGGAATTGGCTGGCATCTCCACTTTTCATCTTCTGAAGGAGGGCTGCTGTCCGTCCTTCCTCAAACATATCTAGATTGTTATTGGAAGCAACCGAGTCTGTCGCAATCCCCACTGCTACTCTTGCTTTTTGGAGTTGG
>NZ_KQ969551.1:161470-162541 GCF_001578945.1 Streptococcus oralis | reverse complement strand
GGATGATTGGAGCGATTCCTGAAGCCAGTTTGAGATTACTAATAGGATTATGAGCAATAGCTACTTGAGAAGTTGCCAAACGTTCAATTTCTTTCTCGTTTAATTCGACCCCGTGAGCAAAGACAGACGGATGCTCTAAGTAACCCAGTTCTTCTAGCAAGGCGAGGGGGCGTTTGCCATAGCGCTTCAGGATAATTCCTGATTCCTCCTTGGTCTCCGCCACATGGATATGGATAGGAATGTCCAGCTCTTTTGCCATATCTAAGCTTGCTTCCAGAAGGTCTCTACTACAGCTGTAGGGAGAATGTGGAGCTACCATAACCTTGAAATTTGGATTTTCATATCCTATGATTGTCTCGATGATGGCTCGTGTTCTGCTTATGGTCTCAGCTGTTGTTTCTGCTTCTGAAGAAAAGAGGGTCGGTGAGAAATAACAACGCATCTTAGATGCCTTGACTGCCTGATAAATTCTCTCAATCTCCACACCATTGGGATTATACATATCGTTGAAGGTTGTTGTCCCTGACTGGAGCATCTCTGTCAGAGCTTCTTTGACCGCCTTGGTAGTCATGTCGGGAGTAAAGCCTGCTTCTGCTGGCCAGATATAGTCATTGAGCCATTCATGGAGATTGCTATCATCCCGAATCCCTCGCAAGCCTGTCATAGCAGAATGGGTATGGCAATTGACCAAACCAGGCATGATCCAGGCTCCCTGATAGTCTATAATCTGCCCAGCTTGCTCTAAAATCTCTGGTTCCTCTTGGCCGACATAGACGATTTGAGAGTCCTTAACAGCCAAGATACCATCCAAATAAACATGGAAATCTTGGTCACAAGTCACGATATTTACATGCTGATAGACTTTCATTATAGGCTCCTTTTCTAAAAGACAATTTGCAGTGAATAATTTTTCTAGCTATTGTAACAAAAAAGTCACCCGAAGGCAACTTTTTTTGTCCATAAGATTTCAAAATAGAAAGGATTATTCAGAGCTAAAAGCTGAAGCTTTTTGCATTTGGTAATACTTGCCCTTTCTAGCCATGAGGTCCTGATGATTGCCGTATTCCACGA
>NZ_KQ969551.1:148833-161241 GCF_001578945.1 Streptococcus oralis | reverse complement strand
TGTCACCATCTACCAAGACAAGGATCAGATCCGCATCCTGAATGGTTGACAAGCGGTGGGCAATGATAAAACTTGTGCGCCCTTCCATGAGTTTAGCAAAGGCATCCTGAACTAGCACTTCTGTCCGTGTATCGATGGAGGAAGTCGCCTCGTCTAAGATAAGAATCTTAGGGATAGCTAGAAAGACTCGGGCGATGGTCAAGAGCTGGGCTTGACCGACAGAGAGAGATTCGCCTGCATTTTCCAACTTGGTATCGTACCCCTGTGGCAACTGTTGGATAAAAAAGTCTGCGTTAGCTGCTTTTGCAGCAGCAATCACTTGCTCCCGACTAGCGTCAGGATTTCCAAAGGCAATATTGTCATGAATGGTTCCTTGCTTGAGCCAGGTTTCTTGGAGCACCATGCCAAACTGCTGTCTCAATGATGCTCGGGTATAGTCGTAAATGGAACGACCATCTAACAAGATATCTCCCGAGTTAATAGGATAAAAACGCATGAGAAGATTGATAAGAGTTGATTTTCCAGCACCTGTCGGACCAACGATGGCCACCTTGCTACCAGCTGGGATATTGATAGACAAATCCTTAATCAAGATCCTTTCAGGATTGTATCCAAAAGAAACATGTTTAAAGGAAATAGCTCCCTTGACTTGGTCACTGGTCAAGACTTCCTTACCTGTTTCAGCCACCTCAGGACTTTCTAAGACAGCATAGACACGCTCTGCACAAGCGAGAGCACTTTGTAACTCAGCTAGAACAGAAGAAATATCGTTAAAGGGCTTAGTGTACTGTTGGACATAGTTCAAAAAAGTCACTAAACGCCCAATGGTCAAGGTGGACCCCATCATGATACGATAAGCTCCTACTCCAGCTAGAAGAGCATAAATGAGTGCGTTGACAAAGCGAGTCGAAGGATTAACCGTTGAAGAATAAAAGATGGCTGACTGAGAATAGCCTGCGTAGTTGGCATTCGCCTCGTGCAGTCTTTGGATAAACTCTGTCTGAGCATTAAAGGACTGGATAATAGTTTGCTGGCTAAGCGATTCTTCAATCGACTGAGTCTGAATTCCCCTCGTCTCTGTTTGCTTCTGGAAGAGATGATAGGACCGTTTGGCAATAAATCGTGAAATTACCATGGACAGAGGCGTCAACAGCAAGACCAAGAGGGTCATGAGGAGATGAATTTGGAGCATGGCTAGAATACTAACCAAAATCATCAAGACGCCAATGAAAAATTGGTTAAAAATCATGGTCAAGCCGGCTGCCAGCTGTTCTATGTCTGTGGTCACGCGACTAACCATCTCTCCACTGCCTTGCCGATCCACAAAAGCAATCGGTAAACGATGGAGCTTATGAATGATTCGCTCTCGCAAGTCTCTGGTATAAGAAAAAATTAGACGATTATAGAGGATAGGATTAACCCATTGTACCAGAGTATTTCCTATGACCACCAATATCATTTGGAGGAAAATCTGCCAAAAAACTGGTGATGAACCAGCCACGAGAACTTGGTCAATGACCTGCCCAATCAAGATAGGTAGGTAGATCGATAAAGCAACTTGGGCAATAGTTCCTAGAAAGGCTAGGAAAAGGAGGAAGGGATGGCTTGCTAAATCCTTAGCCAAACGTTTGAGCGTCTGGTTTGCAGTTTGTCGTTTCATGCTAGTCCTCCTTTCCATGTTGGGATGCATTGATTTCACGATAAACTTGACTAGTCTTCATCAAATCCTCGTGCTTGCCAACAGCTAGTAACTCACCTTTTTCCAAAAGGAGAATCTGGTCAGCCATCTGAAGTGTCGAAGTCCGTTGAGAAATCAAGATTAAGCTCGTGTTAGGTAAATTCTCTCGGATAGCTTTCAAGAGCTTGGACTCAGTGATGGTGTCGAGGGCCGAGGTAGCATCATCTAGGATGAGAAATGGAGCTTGGCGCAATACCGCTCGTGCGATAGACAGCCTTTGTTTTTGTCCGCCTGAGAAATTTCGACCTCCTGCCTCAACTAGGGCATCCAAAAGTCCTTCCTTTTCACTGACAAAATCCTTAGCTTGCGCAATCTCCAAGGCCTGCCAGAGTTGCCGGTCAGATACTTCTCGATTGAAACCTAGAGTCAAGTTGGAACGAATAGTTCCATTAAAGAGTTCGACCTTTTGGGGCACATAGGCAATCCAAGACCGCCACTGCTCAAGATTACGAGGACTACGTCCATTTCGATAAAGGTCAATGCTTCCCTTGTCTGCTGGATAAAGACCAAGTAAGACTTGCACCAAGCTTGATTTACCAGAACCCGTTCCCCCGATGATACCAAGAATTTGCCCTTGCTTCATATCAAAGGAAATGTCTCTCAGAGAAGGCTGGGCCGCATCAGGATAGGTAAAGGTCAATTCTTGGACTTGTAAAACCTTATCGCTGATAACTTTCTTTTGTTCTAATTCTGAATGAATATCTTCTGGAGATTCGGCAAAAACTTCCTCAATTCGCTTGGCTGAGATGTAGGACTGGTTAAGAGAATTTGTCAGCATAGCTAGCTTGACCAATTCCACCAAGATTTGCAAGAGGTAGTTGATAAGGGCAATAAGAGCACCTTGACTGAGTAACCCCCCTTGAATTGAAATATAGCCCTGCCAGATGATAACGAGGAGAGTTCCATTAACAATCAGATAGGTCAGAGGTGTTAACAAACTAGACCAGAAACCCGTCTTTTCTTGCAATCTAGCATAAACTTGGTTAAGGATTTGAAAAATCTGTAACTCTCGTTTTTCCTGACCAAAAGCACGAATAACTCGCATCCCTTGCAATTGCTGGCGCGTTTCCTGAACCAGCTGGTCCGTTTTCTTTCTCAGACTACTGTAGAGAGGATTGACCAGTCGAGAGAGTCCTACAATGACGATTGTCAAAATCACAACCATGACTAAGAACCAGAAAGTCAGCTCAGCCGAGATGCGATAGGCCATAAAGATAGCGCCAAAGACGATAATAGGTGCTCGCAAAAAGAGGCGTAGGAATTGATTGATCCCAGTCTGAATCTGGTAAGTATCCGAAGTCAAGCGAGTCACTAAGCTCGAAGTTGTCAAACGATCTCTGCTGTTCTTGGGTAAGGAAAGAATATGACGATAAAGGTCGTCTGTCAGTTCTTTGGCAAAACCAACCGCTGCCTTTGCTGAGTAAAACTGGGCTACCAAGGCCACTAAAACGCCAATCACTGCAAAAATAAGGAGCAGGCCAATCTGCATCCATAGATGCCCTTGATCTCTCTGGGGTAAGGACTGGTCAACAATCCCAGCAATCACCATGGGAACCAAGAGTTCAAAAACAGCTTCTAGTAACTTGAACAAGGGAGCCAAAATTGATTCTTTGATGTAGGGTTTGAAGTAAGATAGTAAGTGTTTCATAAATCCCTTCTATTCTTATTATGGAAACGAAGAAAGTGGGAAGACCCACCATCTCAGTTTTATTTGTTTAAGTAAGGTAATAGATAGCCATATCCTGCTTTTTCCATCTCATCCTTTGCCACAAAGCGCAAGGATGCCGAATTGATACAGTAACGGAGGCCACCTAACTCCTGCGGTCCATCTGTGAAAACATGACCCAGGTGAGCATTTCCTGACCGAGAACGAACCTCGATTCGCTCCATTCCATGACTCAAATCCTTGTAGTAGTGAATCAATTCCTTAGAAATCGGACGGCTAAAACTTGGCCAACCACAACCTGAGGCAAACTTATCCTTAGCAAAAAATAGTGGCTCACCCGTCGTGATGTCTACATAAATCCCCTCTTCAAAGGTCTGGTCATAGGCATTGCTAAATGGCGCCTCTGTAGCAGCTTCTTGTGTAACACGGTAAGACTCTGCTGACAAACTTTCCCTTAACACCTCTTGACTAGGCTTTTCATAATTTGATGCATCAATCAATGGCTTCTCAGCATCGGTCACATCAATATGACAGTAACCTGAAGGATTTTTCTTGAGATAGCCTTGATGGTAGTCTTCAGCCAAAATGTAGTGGCGAAGTTTCTCCACTTCTACTGCAACCTTTCGACCAAGCATACGCTCCTGCTCCTGCACCACTGTATAGATAGCTGGTAAGTCTGCTTCATCTTGGTAATAAATCCCAGTTCGATATTGGCGACCACGGTCATTCCCTTGTTGATTAATGGACAAGGGGTCAATGACACGGAAATAATAGAGTAAAATCTCTCGAAGTGATACTGTTTTCTCATCGTAAATCACTTGAACCGTTTCTGCATGGTCTGTTTCTTTGAGTAGCTGGTAATTGGTCGTTTCGACTTGCCCATTAGCGTAGCCAACACTAGTTGCTAGCACTCCAGAAATTCGTGAAAAATACTCCTCTAGACCCCAAAAACAACCACCTGCTAGATAAATTTCTGCCATCTTCGTTTCTCCTCTATCAAGTTTTTAACTAATACTCTTCGAAAATCTCTTCAAACCACGTCAGCTTACATCTGCAACCTCAAAACAGTATTTTGAGCTAACTTCGTCAGTTTCATCTACAACCTCAAAACCATGTTTTGAGTAGCCTGCGGCTAGCTTCTTAGTTTGCTCTTTGATTTTCATTGAGTATAAACTTCTTTTCAAAAAAAGGATAGGAAGCCCTCTGGTCGAGAGTTTCCCCATCCTATCTTCTATTCTTTATTTTGCTTCTACACGGACACCTTGGGTATCAACTTTCAGGTCATGCAATTTTCCTTTGAAAGGTTGCTTTTGCAATTCAGCTTTAATCGCCGGCATCTTGTCATGAGAAGCCAAGACCATAACTGTCGGCCCGGCACCAGAGAGATAGGTTGCATAGGCATCATTTTCTTTGGCCACTTGCTTAATCGTCGCGAATTCTCTCACCAAGTCCTGACGGTAGCGCTCATGGAAAAGGTCTCCCTCGATTGCTTGTCCAGCTGTCACCATGTCTCCTGCCAACAAGGCTGCAACGGCCACATTGGCGATAGAACTAGCCGCAACAGCTTCCTTGTAGGACAATTTATTAGGAAGGACACCACGACTGTCTCGAGTACGTAATTCATAGTTGGGAATATAAGCTAGAAAATCACACTCTGGGAAGTCAGCCACGATAGCAGAGACTTGCCCTTCAACAGAGCTCGCAACAACAAGATTTCCATAGATAGCTGGAGCCACATTGTCAGGATGCCCTTCAATCTTGGTCGCCAACTGCAACTTTTCATGGTCAGATAAGTTGAGCTTGCCCAGTTGATTAGCCAGTTCAATCCCAGCAACGATAACAGAGCTAGAAGAACCCAAACCACGCGCCAAGGGAACATCACTGGTCATTTTCAAGCGTCTCGGTTGCAAGTCCGGCGCAATTTGCAAGGCAATCTTAAGCAAGAGATTACGCTCGTCATGGGGAATCCATTTGCCAATCTGGTGTTCAATCAACCACTCATCCCGTTCTTCACAGACCTCAATTTGAAGATACTTGGTTACAGCTACACCGACCGAATCAAAACCTGGCCCGATATTGGCACTGGTTGCAGGTACAATAATCTTCATCCTATTCTCCTAACACCTTGAAGGTATTCAAGAGGTCAAATTCTGAAGCTTTGGCCAACTCAGCTGAAACATTCTCAAGTTGTGCTTTATTAATCTTATGAGTGATAATCACTACACGCGCCTTGTCACCCTCTTTGCCATCTTGGAGGATTTGCTTGAAGGAAATATCTTGAGCATTAAAGATTTCAGCCAATTTCAAGACCTGACCTTTTGAGTCTAGTGCCAAGATTGAGAAATAGTAGTTTGCTTTAACATCTTCTGGATTTGCCAAAACCAATTCACGGCTGTATTCGTTGAAGTCTTTACCAATCGTTCCATCATTCAAACGACGAACGATACGGACAATATCTGCTACGACACTTGTTGCAGTTGGTTTTTGACCCGCACCTGGGCCGTAGTACATAGACTCACCGATACCGATAGATTCTACAAAGACGGCGTTCATTACTCCATTCACACTGGCAAGTGGATGTGCTTTAGGAAGGAAGGTTGGAGTCACTTCTGCAGCAATACCTGAAGGAGTCTCCTCGATAGAACCAACCAATTTCACTACATAGCCAAGGTCTTGGGCTACAGCTACGTCTTCTGGCGTGATATTGCGGATTCCCTTGTGGGCTACATCGTCAAAGGCAACCTTCATACCAAAAGCAAACTGGCTCAAAATGACCATCTTGTAGGCTGCGTCAATCCCATCCACGTCATTTGTAGGGTCGCTTTCTGCAAATCCTAGTCTTTGAGCTTCAGCCAAAGCATCATCATAAGACCAGCCTTCTTCCACCATTTTGGTCATCATAAAGTTGGAAGTTCCATTAACGACACCAAGAACGCGCGTGATTTTATCAGAAACCAATGAATTTGCCAAAGTACGAAGAATTGGAATCCCACCGGCAACTGCTGCTTCGTAGTAAAGTGCTACATTATGATCTTTAGCGATTTCTAACAATTCTGCACCATGGACAGCCAAAAGGTCCTTGTTGGCAGTAACAACGTGTTTCCCAGCTTCTAAGGCACGAGTGATAAAGGTTTTAGCAGGTTCGATACGCCCCATCAATTCCACTACAATGGTAACATCTTTGTCTGATAAAATATCATCTACATTGGTCACAAAGTTAAAGTTATTCCCTGCTGCAAGCAAGCGGTTCTTTTCATCTTCATCCTTGACCAATACCTTGGCTACTTCAATATCCGAATGAGCTGACTGAACGATTTTTTCTCCATTTTCCTTTAGGAGGAAGGGCACACCACTTGCCACGGTACCAAATCCAAGTAAAGCAATTTTAACTGTCATGTTTGTCTCCTAGAAATTTTCTGATATAGCCATTATAACAGAATTTTGTGAAAATTCCTATTATAGTAAATCACTATTTCAGTCTAGTGAAGAAAAAACGAATCCCATGATTCGTCTTTCTTGATAAATGAAAATTGATTTTAAAAATTATGAACGAATCTTTTGCAGATTAAGAACTGCATCGTGATTGATCAAGATTTGCCCATACTCTTGCAAGACTGAACGACTGATGTCACTGTCGTCTGCAAACTCACGCATACGAGCCAAGAGCCAGGCTGGATATGGACTAGGATGATTTTCCACATCGACTAAGATTGTCAAATAATAGTGTCCATTCATCTTATAGAGTTCAGAAGTTTCCATCTCAAAAGTCACTGTCTTTGCAAAAGCAACTAAGTCAGCAAGGCTTGCAAAGCGCAAGATATAGTAGATATAAGGTTCTTTCTTGCTCTCAGTCTCCTTTTCAGTTTGCTCTTGCTCTTCTTCCTTTGCTTCAACCTGCTCTAGAGATTGGATAGCTTCAATATCGTCCTTGGTCTTATCTGCAATGCTCTTTTCCAAGGTTTTGAGAAATTCATCTGGCGACATTTGGGCCAATTCTTCCATGTCAGGTAGGTCTGCCAAATCTTCAAAATCCAAATTTTGGTCAATCTTGGACTTGGTCACAAAGACGTCTACCTTATCTGGTTTTGGCGTCACGCGGAAACTTAGCATGCCACTATCCAAGAAATTGTCTGGCATCTCTAATTCATCTAAAATAGCATAGAAAAACTCTTCGGTTTTTTCCTGAGGAACGAGAAAGTCTGCAATCTCCATTCCCCGATCCATCAAATCATCTAAAGTCATTGTTATTTTCAGTGTTGTATCACTAATTTGTTTCATCTTCATATCTAGTAACCTCTTATTTTCAGTCTATCTATTATACTAGATTTTTACGATTTTATCAAAAGAATGAAGTGAGAATGTGATATAATACTAGATATGATTTTAGATTTAAGAAAGAAAGTTCAATGAAAAATATAAAAGTTAATGCATTGGCTAGCTTGCTGGTCAATATTCTCAATATCGTTTTTCCTCTGATAACCAACCCCTATCTGACGCGGATCCTCAGCAAATCCAACTACGGTTATTTCAATACCGCCAATACCTGGGCAAGTTTCGTTATTCCACTAGCTGCCTTTGGGATATATAACTATGGGATTCGAGCTATCAGTAAGGTCAAGGATGACAAGAATAAAATCAACTATGTTTTCTCAAAGCTGTTTTATATCTCAGTTTTCACTTCTCTCCTGACAACTGGTATCTACTTCCTTTTTATCTTCTTTGACACCAGCATTGAAAATCTGAAAGTCCTCTACTACATCCTAGGGGCCCAAGCACTCTTCCAATTTCTCAATATCGAATGGATGAACGAGGCTTATGAAAACTATGCTTTTATCCTTTACAAAACATTGATTATTCGAATTACCATGCTGGTCGCTATCTTTGCCTTTGTCAAAACTGCTGATGATATCGTTCCTTATGCTATCGTCATGACAGCGACCACTATCCTCAACTACCTCCTTAGTTTTCTTTGGATCAAGAGAGAGGTTTCTTTCGTTAAAATTGGTTTCATCGAGTTAGTCAAGGCATCCAAACCACTCTTTACTATGCTTCTCTTGGCAAATGCCAATATGCTCTACACCTTGCTAGATAGAATGTTTATCACAAAGGGACCAGATGAAAACTATATTTCTTATTATACAATTGCCTATAGTATTGTCATGTTGATTGCCAGTGTCTTAAGTGGAGCTATCAACGTCAGTATTCCACGCCTTGGCTACTACCTCGGGAAAAAGGATTACAAATCCTATAATTATCTTGTAAATCAAGCGGCATCCTTATTCTATTTCCTTATGGTTCCAACTAGTATTGGGATTATGATATTGGGGAGATACGCAACAGTTATCTATTCTTCTGAAAAGTATCTTGAAGCGGGTATCGTAACCAGCGTCTTCGCCTTTCGAACTATTATCTGGGCTATTGAATTGATTCTTGGAAAGCAAATTATCTTTATCAATGATCACGAGAACCGCTTGACCGCTTTCTACTTTGCTGGTGGTGGAGCAAATCTCCTCTTCAACTGTATCTTGTATATCAATAATATTTTTGCTCCTGAGTATTACATCGCTACAACCATTCTTGCAGAAGCCATCGTTGTTCTCTTAGAAATTCGTTTTATTAAGAAACATCAACTAATTAGTTTAAAAGAAATCTTTGTGACCTTAACACGTTATGGTCTCATATCCCTTGGTTTTATCCCGATCTTCTATATTTTCAAGATGATTTTCCAAATCAGTTCCTATACGGTGAACCTCAATATGATTCTCATGGTTCTTTCTACCATAGCTACTTGTGGAATCTACTATCTCTTGACGCTTTTTATCGCCAAAGACAAAACATTACACTATGCACTGAACCTTGTACTTGCTAAATTAAAACGAAATTAAAAAATCCCCTACTGATAAATTAGTTGCCAGTAGGGGATTTTTTTTATTCTTTTTCTTTCTTTTCAGAAGCATTGGCTTCTAGATTTGAATCTTGTTTTGGCTGTTCAGTACTAGAGGAATTAGCTTCTTGTTTCTTTTCTGACTGATCTGCTTCGTCATTCACAACAGCAACAGCCTGTTTCCAAATTCCTTCTTCGTTTACTTTGTAACCATCCGGTGTTGTTGCGTTCTTCAACAAAGAACCATCAGCTTGGAAATAGTACCAGTTACCATCAAGTTGTTTCCAACCTGTTTCCATAGCTCCTGTTTCATCAAAGTAATAATGTTCACCATTTACTTTATGAAGACCAACCAACATGATTCCATCTTCAGGATTTAGATAATACCAGATACCTTTATCTTTTATCCAACCAGTTTTCATGGCTCCGTTTGATTCAAAGTAACGATAATGGTTATCAAACCATTTCCAGCCCGTTTGCATTGCACCAGATCCGCTAAAGTAATATTGCTTACCATCTACTTGATGAAGGCCGACTAACATAACGCCTTCCTTACCTTCAAGATAATACCAGGCATCGCCATTCTTCAACCAACCAGTTTGAGGTGCACCAGACTCAGTGTAATAATGCCAGGAATCGTTTGACCACTGCCATCCAACTTGCATGATACCTGAGGATTTGAAGAAATAGGTTTTACCGTCAATTTCTTTGGAGCCTACGACCATGATACCTGTTTCGGGGTTCAAATAATACCATGATTCATTATCTTTCAACCAACCAGTTTTCATAGCACCTGAGTTCGTATAGAAGTACCAGCTATTGTCTTGCCACTTCCAGCCTGTTTGCATTGCACCGCTGGCGTTCAAATAGTAACGAATACCGTTGATTTCTTGTTTCCCAGTCTGCATAATACCATCTTGATTTAGGTAATACCATTTCTCATTATCCTTAATCCAGCCAGTTTTCATAGCACCTGAGTTCGTATAGAAGTACCAGCTATTGTCTTGCCACTTCCAGCCTGTTTGCATTGCACCACTAGCATTCAAGTAGTAACGAGTACTGTTGATTTCTTGTTTTCCAGTGAGCATGATACCGTCTTTGTCCAGATAATACCAAGTATCCTGATCCTTGATCCAGCCAGTTTTCATAGCTCCAGAACTTGCAAAATAGTTCCAGTGACCATCAACAAAGGCCCAGCCTGTTTGCATGACACCTTCTTGATTAAAGTAGTATGTGCTTCCATTGATATTCTTTTTACCGATTGTCTTTAGCCCATCCTCATCATAGAAATACCAATCTGAGTCAATCTTTTGCCAAGTTGAAGGCTTACCTGCTGTTTGGAGTGCACCACTTTCGCTAAAGAACATTTTCTTGCCATTAAAGAATTGATTTCCTGTTAGCATCTTTCCATCTGCTGCAAAGAGATATTTCTTCCCTCCAATTTCAGAAAGCTCACTGAATCTTCTGGCACCGTCTGATTGGATATAATACCAATAACCACCCAACTTGAACCAGCCACCTGTTCGCATCTTACCATCTGCATTTAAATAATACCAGTTACCTTTACTATATGGATCCCAACCATCATTAACATAAAGCCAGCGACCGGCCTGCATTTGCCCCTTTCCATTGAAAAAGTAAGTGGCTCCGCCAATCTCTTTCCAACCGATAGCCATTTCTCCATCTGCTAAACGATATTTCCAGTAGCCATCTTCCTGGTACCATTTTTCATCAACTACAGGTATATCAGGAAAAGTATTTGAAACATTAGCAAATCCTTTATCGCTAATATCAAAGACAGTAGCATCTTGAGTTTGGCTAGAAGCATGAAGAACTTGGATGTTTTTCGTTTGAAGGTATTCTCTTGTTGAAGCAAGGTTAATATCACCACCAGTTGTTTGAACAATCATCTTTGGTGATAGGTTTTCAAGAAAATTAATCGTATTTGAAACTGTCGCATCATAATGATGATTCCATTTCATCATATCAACCTTGCCGATAACTGGGCCTAACTTATCTTCTGCTCCTTCGGCATTATCCAAATCTCCACCAAGATAGATTCTCTTTCCTGCCACAGTCACCACTGAAACGATAGAGTTGGAGTTATCATCTCGAACTTTTTTCAGATTTCCTTCATCATCATATTCATTCTTATAGTTATAGAGCTGGATATCCATATCACCTAATTTTAGATGGCTATCTTCATCTGAAATATTCTGAATAAGAGTAACTCCTCGTTTTTGAGCTGCTCTCAAAGCATTATCATAATTGAAAAGATTATCCCATAGTCCCCAGTTTGCTGTGATCCGATCATCTGAATATTTTTTCAAATAAAACTTACCGACTTGATATCGATTGAGTATTTCATCCGCTCCACCAATATGGTCACTGTGTACATGGGTTCCAATAATAAAATCCAGTTTTTTAACACCAACTTGGTCAAGATGGCGAATCAAACGGTCTTCCAAGACTTGATAATTTCTCATGGAAATTCCCCAACGACTTGGATAGCGTGGGTCACTCCCATCAGGAAAGTCATAATCTTCTCCCATATCAATCAAAGCATAATGACCATTGCTCTCCAGAAGGATAGCATCACTCCCCGATTTTGCTTTAGTATTTATGAAATGGATACGATTGCCTGAACCAGCAGTAATGGTGTCTGCATTAACTTGTTGTGATAAAACAATCAACACACAAAGGAAAGCAAGTAAACTATAACTGATTGATTTAACTAATCTTTTATTCTTCATCTTGAACACCCCTTTCTCGATGAAAACAATCTCTTACTAATCAATCCAATAATTCTTATCAGTTCCTGGAACCTGTTGTTCAACAGGCGGTGGAGTCATATAGTCTGCTCCAAATTCGTAGACAAGAATTTCATGGTATTTTCTCGGAGCCTTCACTACGATGTTTTCGTATGGCATATCAATCAGATCATAGAGCCATTCTTTTTTGATTCCCTCTGGAAAACTTGGATCAAATATCGTACAGGTAAGATCTGTAGCTTGATTTATACTATATTTCAAAGCAAGGTTCTCTAATTTTTGATTCCAAGTTTGTGGAGAACTTAAGCGAAAAATAGCTGACCCAATATAACGAGGTAGGTTTTTTATC
>NZ_KQ969551.1:145472-148813 GCF_001578945.1 Streptococcus oralis | reverse complement strand
AATTCCTTTGAAATTCAAAGAAGAAAGGCGGACAAAGTGTTTATAGAGCTTCATTTTCTTACAATCACTTTCCTCCGTTACAACACCATCGTATGGAAAAATATCAACGCAAGTTCCCAATACAACTGTCGGATCCAAAAGATTGGCATCTCTACGTGTTCGAATGTCATGAACACGCAGATAACTGTACGGATAGCCTTTTGTTTCTCTAAATGAAATCAATTTGTAGTAAGGATGATTCTCATTTTTTAAAACCTGATAAAGCTTTTCGAATTCATCTCGCGCTAAGGAAATATCCGTATCATCATCCCAAGGGATAAATCCTTTATGGCGGACAGCTCCTAGTAAGGTTCCAAAATCAATAAAATATTTAATCTGATGCTGTTCACATAGTTCATGTAGATACTTTAAAATATCCAACTCCACTTGTTTTATTTCTTCAAGACTTAAAACTCTCTCAGACATACGTTTTATTCTCCTAATTTCAACTAATTCTTTAAACGATTTCTAACTGCGATTTGCTTACTTAGAACTTTTAGTGATTTTCCACAGTTTGAAATCATGGTGAGATACTCTCTGTTCAAGAGGGGGCAATTGCATGTAATCTCCATAGTCCGAGGTCAAAATTTCATGGTAGTGTTTTGGAATCATAAATTCCTTGCCTTCAAACGTTCCCACAATCACTTGTTCCAACCACTCACGTTTCCAAACTGGCTTATTCATATCCTTGTAAATCAAATAGTCAACTTGCTCGTAGTCAGCAACTGCTCTAGATTTAGCAAGCTCATCAATTTGCTCAACATACTTATTCGTATTTGTGAAATAGAAAATGACAACAGAAATATAACGAATTAAAGAATTTAGTAGACTTTTCGTGTTGGTAATTCCTTTAAAAGTGTAACAACTTAATTGACGTTTTTTTATGAGTTTCGTCATTTTGTTTTTAAAATCTGCATCATCTTCATAACCATCTACAGGGAAAATATCCACATAGATTCCCATATTTGAATCAATTCGTACATCCTCTTCAAGCAAGTAGGTATGGTTATCCTGCACTTTCATAAAAGGATAGACATAGTTGAGATTATTTTTATAAGACATAACCTCGTAACGTTCATCAGGGTTAGCGATAAGGTAGTCTTGCAACTTCTCATAATCTTCTCTTAGCATGCAGATATCCATGTCATCATCCCAAGGGATAAAACCTTGATGGCGAACAGAACCAATTAGACTTCCATAAGCTAGGAAATACTTGACACCTATTTTCTGACAAACCTCTTGAATGTACTCCATGATTCCAAGTTCCATCTGTTGAATTTCACTGACATCTGTTACTTCTTGGTACTGAACTCCTTCATCCCGTTTACAAACTACTAGTCCATAACCAACTGCCAACCAAAAAATAATATTAATAAAGTTGGTTGAATACATAATCTGACTCTCAAACAGCTGACCAAACAAGATACCAAAGAAAAGGATCATAATCAATTTATCAGTATTTTTCTTGGAAACAATCAAATACGTTAAAAAGCGCTTGATGACATAAGCCAGTATAAGAAGGAAGGATACCAAGCCTAGAACTCCTGAACTGACAAATATGGTCACAAAAATATTATGGAAGTTCCCTCCGATAAGGGAATTTTGAATTTCAAATTTACTAAAATATTCTGTGTAATAATCTGGAACATTCCGTACGCCATAACCAAAGATTGGTTTAGCACTTCCCATCTTGATGGCATTTTTCCAAATGTAGGTTCTACCACTTGGTGTTGTTTCAATCAGATGGAGTTCACCATTCTTCTTGGTAACAGACGAATCTGTTTCAGCGTAGGATTGCCCTTTGTTTAAATCTAAAACGGTCGCAGTTTCAGATGCGATATAAATTGAAGTTGCATAGCTTAATCCAATATTAGTAGCAGTAATTAGCAGACCGGCAACAATAAAAGTAAGAAATCGTTTAATGATAGTTCCTCTAGTAGCAAAGAAACTATAAAGTCCAACCATGAGGAGTAAAGAAAGCAAGGCTCCTCGACTTTGCATCGTAGCGAAGTAAACTAATTGAATCACATTGTTCAGTTTAAGATAAACAGAATATTTACTTCCTTTATGGATCAAATACATAGCCAAAATAATGCTAATGTATGAAAATATCGCACTAGCATTTGGATTGACAATCCCCCACAGACGGCCATTCATGACACCATAGTAATAGGATTGTTCGCCAATCTTAAATAGGATAAGGACTCTACTTACCAATAAACCAAATGCAAAGATTGCGGAAGAAAAAGAAATGATTTGAACTGTATAGGCAATCCAGTCAAATAATTTTTTAAGTTGCCCCGATTGTAACATGGTAAATAATAAAACATAGGTTACCATGAAAAGGATTTCAATCACATTTCCAATCAAATGTCCGGAGCGATTGAAAATAGCAGATAGCAGATGACTTCCGGCTAAGAGTCCAAATAAGGATAGAAATTTGCGATCTACTGTGATTTCTTTCCACTTAAACAATAAAGTATAGCAAATATAAAGCACTACAATCGCTGACAATCCCTTATAGAGGGGATTTGCTATCTTATAAACCAGTGAACTCATACTTAAAATCGAAATAAAAACAAATAGATATGCAATCCATAGTTTTGATTTTTCAAAGTATTCATCCATTTTTGAAAAATTCATTTTCAACTCCTTCTCATGATATTAGTTTTTTAATCCAACAATTTTCTTATATAGCCATGGAGAAATGACAAGTGAAAGGATCGCTACCTTACGAAAAGTAGTGAAATAAGCATCCTTCCATATTTCGCGTCGATGCTGGACAATCCAAGTCCTCAACTCAGCTTTCTCCTTTTGGTACTGTTCAGATGAAGTAAAGATAATTTTATCGTAAACTGTGATGTACGACCAACATTCTCTATTTTTTAATTCGTATTTTAAATTAGGAAAGGCTTGTGAAACTTTAGCAATTATTTGCTTATAAACTTCTATCGTGTCAAATACATGTCGATTAACAGATGTTGTTGCACTTCCCTCACGATGGTCATAGTAATAAACAGGTTTGTCAATAAATACACTACTGCATCTTGTCTTTAGTAGCAATTCAGTTAAAAATAAGGCATCTTCAGCTAGGTGATAATTTGTATTAAACTTTTCATCCGCAAGCAAGTCTCTCTTGAACAGTTTTGCAACTGGAAAAAATGACGTTCTGGTGGTCATCAGTAATTCCTTCATAGTTTCTTCTGTTGACCAGATTTCTTTTTTTCCAGAATGTGGAGGTAGGTCTGTTACAATGCTATTTTTAATATGGTGCAGAGGAGCAATTACAAAGCCTATATTTT
>NZ_KQ969551.1:142565-145412 GCF_001578945.1 Streptococcus oralis | reverse complement strand
CTCAACTGCACTTACTAAAGTAGCTAGGTAATCCTGGGTAACAAAATCATCGCTATCAATAAAGGTAACCCAAGAACCCGTAGCTAGCTGAATTCCCATATTTCTAGCATTTGAAACACCAGCATTTTCGATATGATAAACCTTGATGTTCTCATACTGGGATGCTAAGTGATCACAGATCAGTCCACTGGAATCAGTAGAACCATCATTGATTAGGATTAACTCAAAATGGGCATAAGTCTGTTGAAGAATTGACTCCACACATCGCTCCAGATAGGCTTCTACATTGTAGACTGGAACGATAACGCTGATTTTTTCTCCCATCATGCTCCATATTCTCCCTTGTACTCTGTGTAGCTCTTGTCCATGTCTGCTATAATGGCGTCATGATGCGGTACTTGCTTGTCCGCTGGTGGCGGTGTCATATAATCCCCAAAAGCAGTGCTGAGATAGGCATCATAACCGACTGGGATGGGCATCTCAGTTCCTTCAAATGGCAAGAAGAGATTGTCCTCAAAGGATGCGATTGGGTATTTGTTTCGCATGTAGCCGGGACCTGAGCATAATTCCGTAATTCCATCGCTCTCAGCTAGACCATACTTGGTCATTTCTTTTTCAGCTTTTTTCCAAATGCGATAACGGAGAGATTTAGGAGTCAAACCGAGTAAAATACGACTTCCCCATTTCATGATGGCACCATGCTTTTCTGGAATAGTTTGGGCGCAAAAGAGTGAATAAATCAATGCCCAACGAACCTGTTTCTTACGCTCAGCTGGATTTTTCGGATAATAATCCAAAGGCAAAACATCCAAGGCCAAACCGTGTGGCAAATCCAAATCCTTTTGATAAGGCTTAATACAAGTGGTTTCCTTATCACGAATGGTAATAAAGAGGTTACGGTCTACAAAATCCTTGTCACTTTTTGATAAGAAATAGCGCTCATCTGCATAACGAGGCCACAGCTCTGCTAATTTTTCATAGTCCTTGCGAGGCATGAAAAAGTCTAAATCATCATCCCAAGGAATGAAACCCTTATTACGAAGGGTACCAATAGCCCCACCACCACAGAGATAGCACAACAAATTATGTTCTTTACAAAACGCGACAAAATATTCAGCCATTTTCAGACTACGAGCCTGAATCGCTTTCAAATCACTCATGTCTCTCCTCTTCTTTTCAAAAACGAGTTATATCGTTTTATTATACCATAAAAAAGCCTTAGAAATCCATCAGATACCGTAAAAAATCAAAGCCCAATCCACCATTTTTACTGGTGAATGAAGCTTTGATTTTTATTTATCTATCTCTTATCTCATTCCCATTTGGGCGAGTTTAGTCCGGTATTTGTTCTGGTCGACAAGTAGACCTTGTCCTCCGTAGACATCATAAGCATCTACCCAATCGCCAAGTTCTGGCACTGTGAGTCTTTCGATACCATTCTGTGCACCTTCGATAACTGATAAGCCATTGGTCAGTAAGAAGGTATATGGTAGGTTGGTAGAAGTCATTCCAAAGACTTTTCCAAGTGCCTCTGATCCTGTAAAGAGTTTGGTTGGATCTTTGATTTGCTCAAGAACTGCTGACATGACCTGCTGCTGACGTTTGGTACGACCATAGTCTCCCTCATCATCATCACGGAAGCGAGCGTAATTGAGCAAGGTTGAGCCATTCATCTGCTGTTTCCCAACTTTAATAGTTTGAGTTGGTGATTCGGTTTCTGTTGCATGAAGGTCATCTCCAACTGTGGCTTCTGTCAGAGGCTGACCATTTAACGTTGAAAACTTGGCGTCTATAGTTACCCCATCAGGAAATAGCGTATCAATAGCAGTTGCAAAGGCTTGGAAATCCACTAGGGCATAGTACTTAATGTCCAAATCAAAGTTATCTTTTAGAACCTTGCGAACCATTTCTGCCCCTTTTTGCCCTTCTTGTTCCCCAAGTTCATAGGCAACATTGAGTTTATTATCCATTTGTTTCTGGCCATTTACAATCTGGCTGTAGCCATCAATATAGACTAGGTTGTCACGCATGAAGCTGACTAGCTTGATTTTCTTATCCGAACCACTGACATTCAGTACCATGATTGTATCGGTACGGGTCTCCGCACTATTTTGACCGATACGGCCATCTGTCCCCATGACTAGGATATTCACCCCATCTTTGGTATCTTGACCATTAAAGACCTCTACTTGAGCTGCTTTTGCATCAGCTGGCCTATTGGTAGAGGTTGCTGACTGGAAACCGCGAAGAAACATAAAAATCATCCCCGCAGCCACACAGGTTATCAACAGTAAAAACCAAATTAAAAATCGTTTGAAAAATTTTCTTGGTTTCTTCTTTTTCACTTTTGGAAGTGAAGTGTTTCTTTGCTGTCTATTTGAACGACTTCGATTAGTGTAGCTAGGAAGATCAATATCAGAGCCCAAAGTTTCCTCATTTTTCTCATAGATTCTACCGTGAGGTGAAGTTCCATCTAGTTTTCTTTGTAGGTAGTCAAATTCTCTCTTTTCTCTGTCATTGAGGTAATGAATATTTTTGAAGAGATAGTCATAACGTAACTGCTCGTGATGACTTAAAGGATTTTCTTTGCTCATTGACTCTCCTTTTCTATATCAGTTATGGTAAAAATCGGGTAGGTTCCCAGTATCTTGTGCTGAATTCCAATAGCTTCTAGTTCTTGTCTGGCAAAATGAACCAGTTCTTTGTCACTATAGTCTACATCGATAATGAAAAAGTATTCGCCCAGTGCTGTCTTGAGTGGACGACTTTCAATTTTTGTCAAGTCAATTCCTCGCCAAGCAAAGGTCGAAAGTGCCTTGTAAAGAGCACCAGGTAGGTTGTCTGGTA
>NZ_KQ969551.1:139717-142050 GCF_001578945.1 Streptococcus oralis | reverse complement strand
CGGTATCTCTGCCCCTAACACCCAAAAACGTGTGAAATTGGCTTCCATTTCCTGAATATCCTCTGCAATTAATTCCAAGCCATATTCTTCAGCTGAACTTTTAGGAGCAATAGCAGCGTATGGCTGGTCTGGATGTTCCGAAATAAAACGGGCTGCATAGGCGGTACTGGCTGTTACCTCAATTTTGGCCTCTGGATACTGTTCATCGATGAATTTCTTTCCTTGCGCCAAAGCCTGTGGATGAGAAAAAATCTTTTCAATCTTAGTATGCCCTGGAACCACCATCAACTGCTGGTGAATAGGCTGAACGATTTCTGCTACTGCTTGAATGCGAGCCTGATGAAAAAGGTAGTCCAAGGTCTCATGAACACTACCCTCGATAGAATTTTCAACCGGTACCACCGAATAGTCCACCAAGCCTTGTTCATAGGCCTTGATGACATCTGTGATATTGGCAAAAGCCTGCAATTCCTCTTTGGGAAAGGCTGTCTGCACAACATGATGCGAAAAAGATCCCTTGGGACCTAGATAGGCAATTTTCATCTCAGTTCCTCTATAATTTCCTCTGGGCTTAACTTGGTCACATCCAAAACCCGACTGGCTACTTCCTCATACCAGGCCTGTCTTTCTTGGAAAATAGCTGCTAGTTCTTCCTTACTATTATTTAGAAAAAGCGGGCGCTGATTATCCTTATCAGCTGCGATACGTTGGTAGAGGGTTTCAAAATCTGCTTTTAGGTAGATGTTATCAGGATTGGTTTTGAGCAAGTCACGATTTCGCTGAGAAATGACAACCCCTCCACCAGTTGACACAACTCGGTCCGTTTTCAGTAAGTCAGCTAGGACTTCTGACTCTACTTGACGAAAGGCCACTTCTCCTTTTTCAGCGAAGAAATCCGCAATGGACATGCCCAAGCGTTCCTCGATTAAGGCATCCATATCGATATAGTCTGGGTCCAAGCCTCTAGCGATTGTCGACTTGCCTGCCCCCATAAATCCGAGTAATACCTTAGCCATGAATCAAAGTCTCCAAATCATCAAAGAAGCTAGGATAGCTGGTATTGATGGCTTCAGCACGGTCAAGCTCCACTTCTCCATCAGCAACCAAGAGGGCTGCGATGGCTGTCATCATTCCAATTCGGTGGTCACCAAACGTATTGACTCTAGCGCCATGAAGGGCTGATTTCCCTTTGATAATCATCCCGTCTGCTGTAGGAGTGATGTCCGCTCCCATACTATTTAAGGCATCTGCCACCACCTGAATGCGGTCGGTTTCTTTAACCTTAAGTTCCTCAGCATCCTTAATGACCGTTACACCATGCGCTTGTGTCGCTAAAAGGGCAATAATGGGTAATTCGTCAATCAATCGGGGAATCAAGGCTCCACCTATCTCCGTTCCTTTCAGTTCTGAAGACTCGACAGTCAGGGTTGCTGATTTAGCGATTGGATCGATTTCAGTTATTTCCAATTTCCCTCCCATGGCACGAATGACATCAATAATACCTGTCCGCGTTTCATTGATGCCCACATTCTGCAGCACCACACGAGAGTTTGGAACAATCAAACCAGCGACCAACCAAAAGGCTGCACTGGAAATATCTCCTGGAACAACTACCTTTTGTCCGGTCAGTTTTTGTGGTCCTTGAACTGTGATTTTCTTGCCATCCACACTTAAATGGCCACCAAATTGCTGTAGCATATCTTCGGTGTGGTTGCGAGTACATTCTTTCTCGATAATAACGGACTCCCCCTGAGCCTGCAAGGCTGCAAATATCAAGGCAGACTTAACTTGAGCAGAGGCGATTGGCAACTCATAGTGAATCGGTTTTAAATTTTTCGTCCCTTTTAAGCGAAGAGGGGGCAGGTCTCGCTCGGTTTGCCCTGAAATACTAACACCCATTTTTTTCAGTGGAATCGTCACACGGTCCATAGGACGTTTAGAAAGACTATCATCTCCAAACATCTCTACTTCGAAGTCTGCACCAGCAAGTACACCTGAAATCAGGCGAATCGAGGTGCCAGAATTCCCCATATCAAGGGCATTTTGAGGAGCTTTTAAGCCATCCATTCCAACACCTTGAATAGTAATAACCCCATCTTTATCCTCAATTTCAACACCAAGGTCACGAAAAACCTGCATGGTCGAGAGCACGTCCTCTCCACGCAGAATGTCATAAACCTTGGTCTCTCCCTCAGCCAAACTACCAAAAATAATGGAACGGTGGCTGATAGACTTATCACCTGGAACCCGGATACTGCCATGTAAGTAGCGAATATTTGTTTTTAGTTTCATAGTTGACCTCATACTTGCAATACTTTTTCTTATTTTATCAC
>NZ_KQ969551.1:137396-139358 GCF_001578945.1 Streptococcus oralis | reverse complement strand
TTTTTCTTATTTTATCACAAAAAAGCCAGAAATTCCTGAAATTTCTGGCTTTTATACAGATAAAATACTATTTCAATAATTCTGAAACAGGTTCAAAGACAATTTTTTCAATGTCTGAAAGGTAAATAGACAATTGTTGCTGTTTGGCAAAGAAATCTGACAAAAGAGCGTTCTCTTGGATTTGCTTGCTGAAAGACTGCATCTTTTCTTGGAAAGAGGCGTCTGGCATTTGACCTGTCTGTGCTAGTCTTTGAATTTCTTCTTGGAAAGCAACGTACTCTGTAAAGATTTTGCTTGCTTCAGCATCTGCTGAAATCGCATCTTTAGCTGCTTTGACAGCTTTGTATTCTGGTAATTCGCGTAATCCGCGACTGAGTTCGTTTGCACTATCGTAAATATTTGACATGATTTTCTCCTTATTTGACAACGACTGTGTAGTCGGTGTTTTCTGTTATGAGATGCTCGGCTCGTTCCAAATCTTGAGCATTTTTAAAGGAAATTTGTAGAATCCCGTGAACATCCTCCCGGTTTTCTTCGTTGATGTGGATGTTGACCAAGGAAGTTCCTCGTAGCAATTCCAAAATCCGCAAGATGACATCTTCTTCATCGGGAACGTCGACATAGAGGTCATAAGAGCTATCCACACCACCACGTTTATGGATTTCCATGGCCTGCCGCTGCGCACGCGCTTGATTGAAAAAGTTCCAGATTTGCTCTTCATCTCCCTTGCTGATGGCTTGTCCAACCTCATCTAGGCGCTCCTTGAAATCCGCAATTCGATCTAGAATAGTCTCACGATTGGACAAGAGAATGGAAGTCCACATACCTGGCTCGCTTTCCGCAATGCGAGTCATATCTCGAAAACCACCCGCCGCAAAGCGCCTTGCCATCTCATGTTCTTGAGCATAAACTGCCGTCTGCTCCATAAGGCTGGAAGCCAGAATATGAGGAAAATGGCTAATCTGAGAAGTGACCCGATCATGCTCCTTGGCATCAATCTCGATAAAACGAGCATGAAGGCCTGAAAGCAAGTCCTTTATTTCCTCAAGTGTGTCAGGACTAGTCAGGCTCGAAGGTGTGAAGATATAGTAGGCATTTTCAAAGAGATTGACATCCGCAGAGGCAGCTCCTGTCTTGTGGCTACCAGCCATGGGATGAGCCCCAACAAAGCGAACAGACTTGCCAGCTAAATATTCCTCCGCCGCATCCACGATGGCTGACTTGGTTGAACCAGCATCCGAGATAATCACTCCTTCTTTCAAGTTCAAATCTGCCAACTCCTGAATAAAAGCAATGGTCTGTTTGATTGGCAAGGTCAGAATGATGATATCTGCCAAAGGAGCAAAACTGGCAAAATCATCTGTTGCACGGTCAATCATGCCTTCTTTCAAAGCAATATCTCTCGAAGCTTGACTACGATTATAACCTAAAATTTCATAATCCGGATGATCACGTTTGATACCAAGTGCCATAGAGGCACCAATCAAACCAAGACCCGCGATATAGATTGTTTTTGCCATAGGAACTCCTTAATAGTTCTTTGTATAGTCTCGGTGTTTGGCCACCGCTTCTTTTAATTCCTCAAGATTGTCCGATGAGAATTTTTCAAGAATTTCCTGGGCCAAAACGGTTGCTACAACAGCTTCCATGACCACACCTGCTGCTGGAAGTGCGGTCGGATCACTTCTCTCTACAGTTGCCTTGTAAGGTTCGTGAGTCTCGATATCCACACTCATAAGAGGTTTGTAAAGAGTAGGAATGGGTTTCATAACACCACGAACAACAATTGGTTGCCCATTGGTCATACCACCTTCAAAGCCACCTAGATTATTGGTACGACGAGTATAACCGTCTTCTTTAGACCAGAGAATTTCATCCATGACTTGACTGCCTTTGCGGTAACCAGCTTCAAAGCCAAGACCAAATTCCACCCCTTTAAAGGCATTGATAGAGACAACCGCT
>NZ_KQ969551.1:135618-137291 GCF_001578945.1 Streptococcus oralis | reverse complement strand
CCGCTTGGGCCAATCTGGCATCTAATTTTCTGTCCCATTGAACATAGGAACCGAGACCAACTGGAACACCTCCGACGACTGTCTCCACAACCCCACCGATGGTATCACCGTCACGCTTTATTTGGTCAATATAGTCCTTGATTTCCTGTTCTCGTTCTTGGTTGACAATAGAAACTTCAGACTGGGCAGCTCGTTCCTTAATCTCAGCAACTGTCAGATTTTCAGGTACATCGATTTCCTTGCCACCAAAGACTACGACATGGTTGGCAATCTCCATATCTAGCTCAGCCAAGAGGCGTTTAGCTACTGCCCCAACTGCCACCCTCATAGTTGTTTCACGAGCTGATGAGCGCTCCAAAGAATTTCGCAAATCATCAAAACGGTACTTGATGCCCCCTACCAAGTCGGCGTGACCTGGACGAGGATGAGTGATTTTCCGTTTGCTTTTAAGCCGGTCTTCAATGTCTTCAGCAGACATGATATCCAGCCATTTCTGGTGGTCCTTATTGATGACATCCATGGTAATAGGAGCCCCTGTCGTCTTCCCGTGGCGAACGCCCGAAGTAAAGACAACCTGGTCACTCTCAATCTTCATACGACCACCACGACCATAGCCACCCTGACGGCGTTTAAGGTCTCCGTTAATATCCTCCACTGTCAAAGGAAGTCCAGCTGGAATTCCTTCAATAATAGCTGTTAGACGGGGGCCGTGTGATTCTCCTGCAGTTAAATATCTCATAGGTTCTCCTTATTTTACCAAGTAGTCTTTCATCTCTTCCAGAGAAACTGGGTGAATGGTCGCTGAACCAAGTTCTGGTACCAAGACCAATTTCAAGGTATTGCCACGCGCCTTCTTGTCATGAGTCAAAGCCTGATAAAGCTTGTCTACATCCCAGTTTTCATAGTCAACAGGTAGTCCAAATTTCTGACAAATCTCTGTGATGGACTGGGTTATTCCTTCTGGCATAAGTCCTTTTCCCTCAGCAACCTTGGAAATCTGCACCATTCCCATAGCCACAGCCTCGCCATGCATGACCTTGCCATAACCGGCAGTCGCTTCAATAGCATGGCCAATAGTGTGGCCAAAATTGAGGTAAAGGCGAACACCGTTGTCCAACTCATCCTCAACCACCATCTTGCGCTTGACCTGACAAGAATGTTCAATCAAAGTCTCTGCATGTTCCAGTATACTCTCTACAGAACCATCTAGCTCCGTCAAGAGAGCCCAAAGTTCTGGGTCCTCAATCAAGCCGTACTTGATGACCTCACCCATTCCTTCAATCAACTCTCTCTTTCCAAGTGTTTCAAGGACAAGTGGATCGATTAGAACCCCATCTGGTTGGGCAAAAGTACCTACCATATTCTTAGCAAATGGAGTGTTAACACCTGTCTTTCCACCGATAGAAGAATCAACCTGGGCTGTTAAACTAGTCGGAATCTGAACAAAGTGAATGCCCCGCATATAGGTAGAGGCCACAAAACCAGCCAGGTCCCCAACGACACCTCCACCAAGAGCCACGATCCCATCGCTACGAGTTAAACCTTGCTTGACTAGAAATTCATAGACCTTCTGAACAGTGGTTAAATTCTTTCTTTCCTCACCCTCCAAAAAGTCAAAAACAGCTACCTGAAAACCAGCATCTTCTAGGCTAAGTTTAACCTTCTCTGCATAG
>NZ_KQ969551.1:134346-135598 GCF_001578945.1 Streptococcus oralis | reverse complement strand
ACAAGCTACATGGTTATCGGTCACAATGACCACTTTTTGAGGTTGCCAGAGTTCTCGCAACCATTGACCAGCCTGGGCCAGACAACCTTTTTCAATCTGAATATCATACGGATGATGTGGAATATCGATTCTGATTTTCATAGTAGGGTCTCCTTTTCACTATTTATATTTTTCTGTTAAGGACTGCCAAATTTCGTCTGTCGGCATTTCTTTACCTGTCCACAGTTGAAAGGCTTCTGCAGCTTGATAGAGCAACATTCCCAGGCCATTGACAGCTGGATTGCCCTGACTTCTAGCCCATTTCAAAAATGGCGTCTCAAAAGGTTGGTAAATGATATCTGCCACCAAGAGAGTTTCTGGTAAGACCATGCTTTCTGGAACTGGGGACGACTGCCCATCCATTCCTACACTAGTCGCATTGACGAGTAAATCCGACTCGGCAATCCTTGCTTGCAGTTCAGAAATATCTTCTAAAGCATGCAAATCCACTTTAAAGCCTGTTTGCTCCTGTAACTTGTCCAGATAAGGTCTTGTTTTTTCCATGGAAACTGAACGCACAAAGACTGAAATCTGACTGACGCCATCCAAAATAGCTTGTGCCAAGATAGACTTAGCCGCACCACCTGCCCCCAGCATGGTCATCTTCTTACCTGTAATTGTAAAAGAAGGCAAGCTCTTAAAAAATCCCTTGCCATCTGTATTATATCCAATTAGAATTCCATCTTGATTAACAACTGTATTGACCGCACCGATCAAGCGCGCTTCGTCACTCAGTTCATCCAGATAAGGAATCACCTGCTCTTTATAGGGCATGGACAGGTTGATACCAAACATCTGGTAGCGACGAATATTGACCACTGTTTCTGCCAAGTCAGTAGCTTTAATTTCCCAAGCTACATAGACTCCATTGGTTTCTGTCGCCTCAAAGGCCCTATTGTGGATAAAGGGTGAAATAGAGTGTTTGATGGGATTTGCAACAACTGCAGCTAAACGTGTATAACCATCAAGCTTCATCCAAAATCTCCCTGATTTTTTTCATATTAGTCAGGGAAATCTGACCAGGGGCACTGGCCTCATCTAGACTAGCAAAAGACCAGCTCGAACCCGTCACATCAGCGGTGATACGGGATACCTTGCCCACCTTGCCCATAGAAATAGTTACATATTCCTGTTCAGGATTGAGGGTTTTAAAGCCTCGTGTATAGTTCATCAGGTCTAAAACATCCTGTTCCGTGTGAGCCATCACCGCAAC
>NZ_KQ969551.1:133407-134326 GCF_001578945.1 Streptococcus oralis | reverse complement strand
GGATTTAGGCTCGTCAACTCTGACAAGATTTCCATCATATTTTCAGGTGTTTCCTGGAAATTATGATAGCTCAAAACAAGATTTGGAAAATCCAACATCTCCTCAAATACATCCTTGTAACTGAAATACTCAAAATCTACATAATCCGGCTGATAGAGTTGAGTAACTTCCTTGATAATTTGAACATACTCTTCTGAGGAAAGCTCGATTTCTCCTCCCTCAGCGCGAGTCCGAATGGTAAAGACAAGTTCGCGTCCTGCAAATTTCTCAAAGATAGCGGGTGCTACCTGTAAAATAGCATCCTTTGTAAGAAAGTCCGCACGCCACTCAATGATATCGGCATCTTCATACCTAGTGGCATCCAGTTCTTGCGCTTCTTCTAAACTTCTTGGCATTACTGAAACGATTAATTTCATTTACTAACCTTCATACTAATCACCTTGAGGTAATTACTACTTTCATCTTTTTTATTATAGGCGAAATCCGCTGGAAGACCGTATTGGTTTAAAATCTGATAGCTTCTTCCTGCAAAGCCTTTATCAATTTGTTCTGTAAATTTCTGGCGGGAAACATTGGCAGCATTGGTACTGGCAATGATAACGCCTCCCGGATTTAAAATCTCTAGGCTCTGGGAAATCAACTTGTGATAGTCCTTAGCTACAGAGAATGTTTGTTTTTTATTACGAGCAAAGCTCGGCGGATCTAGAATAATCACATCATAGGTCAATCCTTTTCGCTTGGCATACTTGAAATATTCAAAGACATCCATAACGATAAAACGATGATTGTCCGTGCTGAGTCCATTTGCCTGAAAATGAGCTTCTGATAGCTCTCTCGATCGTTTGGCCAAGTCGACAGAAGTCGTCTCACTGGCGCCTCCCATAGCTGCAGCAACTGAAAAGGCCGCCGTATAGGAAAA
>NZ_KQ969551.1:127507-133387 GCF_001578945.1 Streptococcus oralis | reverse complement strand
ATTGAGCAAGGATTTGCCCATGGCTAGACCGTCAACCAGACTCCCACGAACCTCATGCTGGTCTAGGAAAATCCCTGTCATCAAGCCATCATTCATAAAGACTTGATAGAGCACGCCATTCTCAAGAACAGTAAAATAATCTGGCGCCTCCTCACCATAAACATGGGCAGACTCGTAATCTAGACCTTTAAAACGAATCTTCTCATAAGCCCCTAAGACCTCAGGAAAAACTTCCTTAAAAGCCTTTACTATCAACTCACGAATCTGGTAAACAAAGGAGTTGTACCAAGAAAAGACAGCATAATCTCCGTAGAGATCAAGAGTCAGACCGCCAAAGCCATCCCCCTCTTGGTTAAAGAGACGAAAGGCAGTTGTCAAATCATCTTGATAGTAGGCTTTTCTCTCTTCTTTAGCCTGTCTAAACAGTGTTTCAAAGAAAGCTTGATTGAAGGTCACCTTGTCCTTACTAACAAACCAGCCCAAGCCCTTGTTTTGCTGAGAAAGGTAGGCACTCCCAAGAAAGTTTCCATCTTGACTCTGCACTTCTACTGCCTGATCTGTCAGATCAATATCTGTTAAATCACTTGCTCCCAAAAGAACTAGACCCTTAGCTAGCTTTTTTTCAACACGTCTGCTGACCCTAATTCTATTCATAGCTACTATTATAGCAAATTTTGTGACAATTCTCAAAAAAGAAACCGTTTAACCATATGTACTTTAGTTTACTGAGTGTAATTTTTTCTAAAAAAATTTGTTCAGTTCACTTCTCATCCCAATCTATCTTTTCTCACCAATGAAAAGGAATGCTAATCTCTAAAAATAAACAATTCTAAAAATAAGTATAGAAATTTATGCAAACGTTTGCTTGTGGATAAACTTTATGGTAGAATATAACACAACATTGATAAGCAAGAGGAAAAAAATGAAAAATCAGGCACTTATGCAATACTTTGAATGGTATCTGCCTCACGACGGCCAACACTGGAATCGACTAACAAATGACGCAGAACACCTAGCAAACCTTGGTATCAGCCATGTCTGGATGCCACCTGCCTTCAAGGCAACCAACGAAAAAGATGTAGGCTATGGTGTTTACGATCTTTTTGACCTAGGCGAATTTCACCAAAAAGGAACTGTCCGTACCAAGTATGGGTTTAAAGAAGACTATCTTCAAGCCATTCAAGCCCTAAAGGCACAGGGAATTCAACCTATGGCCGACGTGGTGCTCAACCACAAGGCCGCTGCCGATCATATGGAAGCCTTTCAGGTTATTGAAGTGGATCCTGAGGATCGTACCGTTCAACTAAGCGAACCTTTTACTATCAATGGCTGGACTCACTTTACTTTCGATGGTCGGCAAAATACCTATAATGACTTCCACTGGCACTGGTACCACTTCACAGGTACAGACTACGATGCCAATCGCCGTAAGTCTGGCATTTACCTGATTCAGGGAGACAATAAAGGTTGGGCAAATGAGGAATTGGTCGATAACGAAAACGGTAACTACGACTACCTCATGTATGCGGACCTAGACTTTAAGCATCCTGAAGTCATCCAAAACATCTATGACTGGGCTGACTGGTTCATGGAAACGACTGGTATAGCTGGTTTTCGCTTAGATGCTGTTAAGCATATTGACTCTTTCTTCATGCGCAATTTCATCCGTGATATGAAGGAAAAATATGGTGACGATTTCTATGTTTTTGGTGAATTTTGGAATCCAGATAAAGAAGCCAACCTAGACTATCTCGAAAAAACGGAGGAACGCTTTGATCTTGTCGATGTTCGTCTCCACCAAAACCTCTTTGAAGCCAGTCAAGCTGGAGCAAACTACGATCTTCGTGGCATTTTCACAGACAGCTTGGTTGAACTCAAGCCTGACAAGGCTGTCACTTTCGTTGACAACCATGATACTCAAAGAGGTCAAGCACTTGAGTCTACTGTTGAAGAATGGTTCAAGCCAGCAGCCTATGCCCTCATTCTGTTACGTCAAGATGGGCTTCCATGTGTCTTTTACGGAGATTATTACGGCATTTCAGGGCAATATGCTCAACAAGATTTCAAAGAAGTTCTTGACTGCCTCCTAGCCATCCGAAAAGACAGGGCTTATGGAGGGCAAACAGACTACCTTGATGATGCCAACTGTATCGGTTGGGTCCGTTCAGGTGCTGAACATCAATCTCCAATCGCTGTCCTTATCTCCAATGACCAAGAAAACAGCAAGGCTATGTTTGTCGGGCAAGAATGGGCTGAGCAAACCTTTGTTGACCTCCTTGAAAATCACCCAGCACAAGTTACAATCAATGCTGAAGGTTATGGAGAATTTCCAGTAGCAGCAGGTTCAGTCAGTGTCTGGGCAGCAAAATAAACCTATCAGGTACAAGTCAAATCCAACCGGATTTGGCTTTTTTGTATGCACAAAAAGACCTACCCAAATGGATAGATCTTCATTGTCTTATAATTTACCTGCTACTGCCTCCAAGAGTTCTTGGATTTTCGCTTGGTTGCTTCCTCCTGCCATGGCCATGTCTGGTTTACCACCACCACGTCCATCAACGATTGGAGCCAATTCTTTGACAAGGTTTCCTGCATGCACATCTTTTGTCTTGCTAGCTACAAGAACATTGACTTTGTCACCGATAGCTGCGACAAGAACAAGCACATCAGAGTAGTCTTTTTGTTTCCAGTTATCCGCAAAGGTACGAAGGGCACCTGCATCTGATACAGAAACTTGGCTTGCAATGTAACGGTGGCCGTTGACTTCCTTCACATCCTTGAAGACATCACCTGCTGCCGCCGCTGCGGCTTTTTCCTTCAATTCTGCATTTTCTTTTTGCAATTGACGAAGTTGCTCTTGAAGTCCTTCAACCTTATGAGGAACTTCCTTGAGTTGAGGGGCTTTCAAGGTTGCTGCGACAGCTTTCAGAGCATCTTCTTGTTCACGGTAAGCTTCAAAGGCTTCCTTACCAGTCACTGCCAAGATCCGACGAGTTCCGGATCCAATCCCTTCTTCTTTGACGATCTTGAAGAGACCAATCTCAGAAGTGTTGCCAACGTGGGTACCCCCACAGAGCTCTATAGAGTAGTCCCCGATCGTCACAACACGGACTTCTTTACCGTATTTCTCACCAAAGAGAGCCATCGCTCCCATTTCTTTAGCAGTATCAATGTCTGTCTCAACGGTCTTAACCGCAAGAGCTTCCCAGATTTTCTCATTGACTTGTTGTTCAATAGCGCGGAGTTCCTCTGCTGTCACGGCTTGGAAGTGTGTAAAGTCAAAGCGAAGGAATTCGACTTCGTTCAGAGATCCTGCTTGTGTCGCATGGTGGCCAAGGATATTGTGAAGAGCGGCATGGAGCAAGTGAGTAGCAGTGTGGTTTTTCATGACACGGTGACGACGATTGGTATCGATGGCCAATGTGTACTCTTGATTTAAAGCAAGCGGAGCATGAACTTCCACTGTGTGCAATGGTTGGCCGTTTGGTGCTTTTTGCACGTCCGTTACAGTCGCTACAAGGTTCCCTGCTGCGTCCAAGATTTGACCGTGGTCCGCTACTTGTCCACCCATTTCAGCGTAGAATGGAGTTTCTGCAAAGATAAGAGAGGCAGTTCCTTCAGAAACAGCTTCTACTTCTGCATTGTCAGCCACGATAGCCACCAACTTAGAAGGCAATTGGCTGGCATTGTAGTTAAAGACACTTTCTACTGTGATGTTTTGAAGGGTTTCATTTTGCATACCCATTGAGCCACCCTTAACAGCTGATGCACGCGCACGTTCTTGTTGCTCTTTCATGGCTGCTTCAAAACCTTCACGGTCTACAGTCATACCAGCTTCTTCAGCGATTTCTTCTGTCAATTCAACTGGGAATCCATATGTGTCGTAGAGTTTGAAGACATCTGAACCAGCGATAACGCTTTGTCCTTTAGCTTTCAAGTCAGCTACAATGGTTTCTGCAAAGTGTTGACCTGAGTGAAGGGTACGAGCAAATGATTCTTCTTCGCTCTTAACGATTTTCTCGATAAAGTCACGTTTTTCAAGCACTTCTGGGTAGTAGCTTTCCATAATTTTTCCAACAGTTGGAACGAGTTTGTAAAGGAAAGGCTCGTTGATCCCCAATTTTTGACCGTGCATAGAGGCACGACGGAGAAGACGACGAAGAACGTAGCCACGACCTTCATTTCCTGGAAGAGCGCCATCACCGATGGCAAACGAAAGGGAACGGATGTGGTCCGCAATAACCTTGAAGCTCATGTTGTCGCCGTCTTGGTCATAAACCTTACCAGACAATTTCTCAACTTCACGAATGATTGGCATGAAGAGGTCCGTTTCAAAGTTTGTCTTAGCCCCTTGGATAACTGCCACCAAACGCTCCAAACCAGCGCCCGTATCAATGTTTTTGTGTGGCAATTCCTTGTACTCACTACGAGGTACAGCTGGATCAGCGTTGAATTGTGACAAAACGATGTTCCAGATTTCGATGTAACGGTCGTTTTCGATATCTTCTGCAAGCAAACGAACACCGATATTTTCTGGGTCAAATGCTTCTCCACGATCAAAGAAGATCTCAGTATCAGGTCCAGAAGGTCCCGCACCGATTTCCCAGAAGTTGTCCTCGATTGGAATCAAGTGGCTCGGATCCACTCCCACTTCAATCCAGCGGTTGTAAGAATCTTTATCGTCTGGATAGTAGGTCATGTACAGTTTTTCAGCAGGAAAATCAAACCATTCTGGGCTTGTCAAAAGCTCATAAGCCCAAGTGATAGCTTCATCACGGAAGTAATCCCCGATAGAGAAATTCCCCAACATTTCAAACATAGTATGGTGACGCGCAGTCTTCCCGACGTTTTCAATGTCGTTTGTACGAATCGCTTTTTGCGCATTGGTAATACGTGGATTTTCAGGGATAATGGTCCCGTCAAAGTATTTCTTAAGGGTTGCTACCCCAGAGTTGATCCACAAAAGAGTTGGGTCGTTTACAGGAACCAAGCTGACTGATGGTTCTACAGAGTGCCCTTTGCTTGCCCAGAAATCTAGCCACATTTGGCGAACTTGAGCACTAGATAGTTGTTTCATAATATCTCCTTATTACTTGTTTAATTTAATTGGCTTTCCAGCATCTCCACATAGTCAATCGCGACACAGAGGGAAATGACCAGGTCTGCATAAGAGTCTTCATAGACGGTTACAGTGTAAGTTGAGGTCAAATGGAAAATCTCTTTCCGAATCTCGGCGACAAGCTGATCGCGATCGTCCAGCAATTTGAAATCCAAATCCCAGATATTGCCCTCGATACGAAGCCCTAGATCATCAAACTCATACTTATCTCGAAAGAAGGTCAACTTCTTACGAATAACGAAATTGGAACCGTTTCGTAGCTGAATAGTAAAGCGAGGAAGTAAGGTGAAAAATTCTTTACTAATCTCACTGACTTGCTCACCATAGGCGTCATAGATGGTAAAGGTCTTAGGAATTTGGAAGAAAGATCCCTCCACCTGATAGTTTACCACTCCTCTATCATCCTTGATATCGAAGCGTTCGCCTCCAAGACGAAACTTTTGTTTCACGAGAAATGTCTTCATAAACACCTCCAAAAATCAAAAGACAAGCTCACATCACGAAGGGCGAAAAACCGCGGTACCACCTTCATTCAATGAACTTGTCATTCTCTTATTCTTATGCAATTGTGACATCGAGTAGCATGATTTCCTAGCTTAGATGGCTCGCAGCACCGCCATTTCTCTGGACTAAGACAACTGAAAATCAATTCTCAACTTTCTTATTATACCGTTTTTTTAAGTCTGCGTCAACTGGAAATCATCTTAACCAATAGCATGAGTTTGCTTTCTGTATAAACCACTTAGAACCTGTATTCACAA
>NZ_KQ969551.1:116801-127213 GCF_001578945.1 Streptococcus oralis | reverse complement strand
TTCGCGAAGATTAGCCAAGGATGTTGAAAAATCTGTATCATCTGAAGTTGCTTTTGTAAAACTATCTCATATTCGTCGGATCTTAAGGATGTTATGATGTTGTGAATACAGGTTCTTATTTTATCTAGATCTGCTTTGTGATATTTGATGAGCTTTAGGCTTATAAATTGAAATCTTAATTCGTATTTTGTTCAAATCAACATTTTCACCAACTTTTGGATTTTGTTCAACAACTGTACCTTCAACAGTTCCTTCAGGTGCTGTTGACACTTCTACAACCTCAATATTAGCTTCTTTAACACCAACAATCTGTTTTAAATTATTTTTGGTAAACTCTAAACTAGAACCAATATAGCTTGGCATTGTAGCACTAGTTCGTTTTTTTGCAACAGTCAAAATAATACCTGATGCATCATTCAAATCATATAAAGTTCCCTCTGACAAACTCTGATGTAAAACTGTTCCGGGAGAATATTCATCACTTTCTTCTTCCTCAACTTTTATATGATTCTCAGGAATATTTCTACTCTTCAAATCATCTATAACATCCGAGGATTTTTGACCAATGTAGCTTCCAATATATACTTTTGTAGGCTGTGGTCTAGAAGGGGCAGAACTTGTTGATGAAGTTTGTTTATCTTGAGATTTATTTCCACCAAGAGAAGCTTGCTTTGTAGAACTTGTGGAGGTGGAAGATACAGCATTAGAACTATTATTTAAAATAGCAATTTTATCTTCATTATTTTTTTTGCTAGGAGTAAATAAGATGTACAATGCACCTACTACAAATAATAAAAAAACAAGAATAAAAGGAATAAAATACATCATTCTTCGTCTTTTTTCATTTTGGCTATTTCTTTCTTTAACTTCTTCTAGATTGGCTATTTCTTGACTCAACATCTCTTCAAGTAGAACTAACTGTTGTTCATCTGTCGCTTGTGCCATCTGTAATTTAATTTGATAAATTCTGTTTTCGTAGAAACGTTCCTCCTCCCTCTCACCTTGACGTTCTAATATGATATTTTGTTCTTTTAATTCTGAAATCTCTAAATCTTTAAATAATCTACCTGAATTACCTGTTGCAAATTTCTTCGCCATTTTCCCCTCCTAATTTGCATTATAACCATGTTCTCTGGATTTTAAAACACTTTTCCAATACTTTTCACGCTCGAGCGCTTTTTGTTTTCCCACTTCATTTTTAGGGAAAATTTCTAGTAGACTATACTGAAAATACTGTTTTACATAGTCAATTCCATGTTTTTCTACAATTTCCAAAAGTCGCTTGTTGGGATACTTGTTGTCCTCAACTTCTGTTTTGTCATATCCCTCACTAAGATAGGTCGACCAGCGGCCATAGATTCCCATATCTCCATAGGCAGAACCAATGTATAATTTTCCCGTTTTCCTATCCGTAATCACATAGACACCATAGACCGCGGACAACTGTTCTCGCCACGCTCGATTTGTCCAATTTTTCTTTAACTCTTGATACGAAAATGAGATATTTTCATAACCTGGGAATGTAGAAAATTTTTCAAAATAAGAACGATTGGTTACCTCTTCTACTTCGACACTGTCTATTGTAGAACGATTAGTATAAAACCAAGATTGACCTGTATTGATATGATTAACGAGAACCTTCTCTACAAACTTGTCATACTCTTCTAATCTTTCAGCTAGTGCATACTTGACATGATGATTTCCATACTGGACTTGTTGAACTTGACTATCTCGCTCTTTGATAAGATAAGCACCAACAAAGAGCCACTTATGATACTCTACTTCAATAAACTGAAATTGAATATCATCTTCACGATTACGACTTCTATCATCACTCCCTCTACTCAAAATCCAAGGTAGAAAATCCTCCGAACCACTGAGATAGTCTTCAACAAAATTATAATCACCCCAATTTTTATTAAAGCGTAACTTGATGCGTCGCCCTTTATATTCTGGACGAGCCAATAATTCATCAAATCTAAAAATATCCTTTAAAAAAATATCCTTGTCCATAACATAAACTCCCCTAGACTAGTTAGAAAGAGCTTGGGCGTAAGGTCAAGCTCTTATATAATATTATACAAGCTTTGTCAAGTGTAAGCCTATTTTTTTAGCGCTTTCACTCTATAGAAAAACGAACCAGCTTGACTGATTCGTTTCATTTATTACTTCCGGTACATTTTAAACTGTAGGAAGAGGTCACTATATTTTCCTGTCCATTTATGGTCAAACTTCTCATAAACTTCTAGGTTTTTCATGGTATCAGCGTCTGGATAGAAGGCCTTGTCTTCCTTGGTCTCCTCTGGGAGCAGTTCCTTGGCTGGGATATTTGGTGTCGCATAGCCGACATACTCAGCATTTTTCAGCGCCACTTCTGGTCGCAGCATAAAGTTGATAAAGGCATAGGCGGCGTCTGTGTTTTTCACAGTTTTAGGAATGACGATATTGTCAAACCAAAGGTTGCTGGCTTCTGATGGGACTACATAGCGGAGGTTTTCATTTTTCTCCAGCATCTGGCTGGCTTCCCCAGAGAAGGTCACCCCGATGGCTGCATTGTTTTGGATCATGTAGCCCTTCATCTCATCTGCGACGATAGCCTTGATATTAGGGGTCAGCTTGTAGAGCTTGTCGACCGTTTCTGTCAACTGCTCAGGATCCTTGGAGTTGAGGCTATAGCCAAGCGAGTTGAGCCCCAGTCCCAAGACCTCTCTGGCTCCATCAAAGAGCATGATGTCATTTTGGTATTCGGGCTTCCAGAGATCGTCCCAGTGCTCAGGCGCTTCCTCTACCATGGTTTCATTGTAGACGATTCCCAAGGTTCCCCAAAAATAAGGAACGGAGTATTGATTGCCTGGGTCAAAAGAAAGGTTAAGGAACTCAGACCCGATATTTTCAATCCCTTGAATCTTGGTGTAATCCAGTGGTACCAGGAGGTTTTCGTCCTTCATCTTGTTGATCATGTATTCACTCGGGATGGCGATGTCATAGGTAGTGCCCCCTTGCTTAATCTTGGTATACATGGCCTCGTTGGAGTCAAAGGTTTCGTACTGAACCTGGATACCCGTTTCTTCGGTAAATTGGACCAAAAGCTCGGGATCAATGTAGTCTCCCCAGTTGTAAATGACCAGTTGTTGACTATCTCGGCTATTGATCTGACTATCCAAGTGATGGGAAATTCCCCACAAGACTAGGATAATGGCGACAATGCCTGCTAAAAATGAATAGAGTCGTTTCATGCTTGGTCCTCCTTCTCTCGTGATATAAAGTAATAGCCCACTACAAGGACAATACTAAAGAGAAAGACGAGTGCAGACAGGGCATTGATTTCTAACGAAATCCCCTTACGAGCACGAGAGTAAATCTCGACTGACAAGGTCGAAAAGCCATTTCCAGTCACAAAGAAGGTCACGGCAAAATCATCCAGCGAATAGGTGAAGGCCATGAAATAACCTGCAATGATAGACGGAGTCAGATAAGGAAGCATGATTTCCTTGAACATCTGAAACTGGCTGGCTCCCAAGTCATAGGCCGCATGAATCATGTCACCGTTCATTTCCTTGAGTCGAGGCAAGACCATCAAGACAACGATAGGAATCGAGAAGGCCACGTGACTAGAGAGAACGGTCAAAAAGCCAAGTGAAAACTTGAGTTGGGTAAAGAGAATCAAGAAGCTGGCACCAATCATAACGTCAGGTGCAACCATGAGGATATTATTGAGTGATAAAAAGGCTTCTTGGTATTTCTTACGAGACTGGTAGATATAGATAGCACCGAAAGTCCCGATAATGGTCGCAATTAAAGCAGATAGAAAGGCCAAGAAAAAGGTTTGGGTGAGGATTAACATGAGGCGACCATCACCAAACATGGTTTTAAAATGGCTCAGACTAAATCCTGTAAAGCTGTTCATATCATCCCCTGCATTAAATGCATAGCCAATCAAGTAAAAAATTGGCAAATAAAGGATGATAAAGACAAAGGCTAGGTAGAGATTGGCAAATTTTTTCATCGTTCTCTCCTTTCCTTGGTCACCCACATGGTGATGAACATGGTCAGGATGAGGATCACACCGATGGTTGAACCCATACCGTAGTTGTCATTGGTTAGAAAGTTCTGCTCAATGGCCGTACCCAAGGTAATCACGCGGTTTCCACCAATCAAACGTGTCAGCATGAAAAGACTCAAACTAGGGATAAAGACAGACTGAACCCCACTTCTCACTCCGTTCATAGATAGAGGGAAGATAACATGGCGGAAAGTTTCCCACTTGGTCGCGCCCAGGTCATAGCTGGCATTGATGAGATTGTTGTCCATATCATCCAAGACATTGAAAATCGGCAAAATCATAAAGGGAAGCTCGATGTAGCTTGCGACAAAGATAAAGGAGAAATCAGTAAAGAGCAACTGCTGCGAACCGATTCCGATAAATTCCAAAAATTGATTAATAGAGCCATTTTGACCAAAAATCCCGATAAAGGCATAGGCCTTGAGGAGCAGGTTAATCCAGGTTGGCAGGATAATCAGCATGAGCCAGAGTTGACGATGCTTGAGACGGGTCAAAAAGAGGGCCGTCGGGTAGCTGATGAGCAGGGTCACCAAGGTCACAAGACCAGCATAGAGCACCGAGTTAAAACTCATCTTGAGATAGGTCAAGTTTTGTGACGCAAAGTAGGATTTATAGTTTTCTAAACTAAACTGCCCTTCGATGTTGAAAAAGGACTGACCAAAAATCAAGACCAGAGGTGCCAGAACAAAGAGTAAAATCCAGAGGAGATAGGGAACTACAAAAAGGTTGGAGCTAGTTTTCTTCATCGCGCTCCTCCTCAATAGCATTGATCAAGCCGGCTTCTACCTCTTCAATCTCCACATACTCTTCGATCCGGGCATCGAACTCTTCCTCGGTTTCATTGAGACGCATGATATGGATGTCTTCGGGTTCAAAGTCTAGACCGATTTCCTCACCCACGATGGCCTTACGAGTCGAGTGAATCATCCATTCATTTCCAAGTTCATCATAGGCGATAATCTCATAGTGAACGCCACGGAAAAGCTGGGTATCGACCTTGACTTGAAGCTTACCCTCTTCTGGTAGCGTAATACGCAGGTCCTCGGGACGAATAACGACTTCAACAGGCTCATTGGGTTTCATCCCACCATCAACTGCTTCAAAACGTTTGCCATTAAACTCGACCAAATAGTCCTCAATCATGGTTCCAGGAAGGATATTGGATTCCCCGATAAAGGTGGCAACAAAATGGTTGATTGGCTCGTCGTAAATATCCACAGGCGTTCCTGATTGAACGATTTCCCCGTCATTCATAACAAAAATCCAGTCACTCATGGCGAGAGCTTCTTCCTGATCGTGAGTGACAAAGACAAAGGTAATCCCCAATCGTTGTTGCAGTTCACGCAGTTCGTACTGCATGTCTGTTCGCAATTTCAAGTCCAGCGCTGACAAGGGCTCATCCAGCAAGACCACACGGGGTTGGTTGATGATAGCACGGGCAATGGCCACACGCTGACGTTGTCCGCCAGATAGTTTACGGATGGAACGTTTTTCATAACCTTCCAACTGAACCATCTTGAGAACTTCCGCTACACGTTGCTCGATTTCTTTCTTGTCGATTTTACGCAAGCGGAGTGGAAAGGCAACATTTTCAAACACATTCATATGTGGAAACAAGGCATAGGATTGGAAGACGGTATGGACATCTCGTTTATTAGTTGGGATGTCGTTGATCCGTACCCCATCCAGTAAAATATCCCCTGTCGTCGCATCCAGTAAACCTGCAATGATGTTTAGAATGGTTGATTTCCCTGAACCGGATGCGCCCAAAAGAGTGTAAAACTTCCCTTCTTCCAACTCAAAGTTAATGTCTTTGAGAACCTTGGTGTTGCTGTCTTCAAAAACTTTAGAGACGTTTTTGAATTCAATAATTGGTTTTTTCAATTGTCATAAATTCCTTCTTTTTCATAAATTAACAGATTAGGGCTCTGTTAGGCCGCTACTACCTCGTGTAGGAGATTAAACTGCCTACATACATCTTCACTAACGATAGGCTTTCACCCCCTTTACAATGGTTATAGCAGCAATTTTTCAACCCCAACCTTATTCCTTCTCACCCAAGATTCGGACTTCTCTTTCAAGAGTGACACCTGAGTGTTCCTTGACTTTTTCGATAACAGATTGGATCAAGTCCTCATAGTCTTTGGCCGTTCCGTCAGCAACATTGATCATAAAACCAGCGTGTTTTTCAGACACTTCAACACCACCGATACGATAGCCTTTCAAGCCAGCCTCTGAGATCAACTGACCTGCAAAATGACCAACAGGACGCTTAAAGACTGAACCACACGATGGGTATTCTAGAGGTTGTTTGAGTTCACGTAGGTGCGTCAAGCGGTCCATTTCTTGCTTGATAACCTGATGATTCCCTGGAGATAGGGCAAATTTAGCTGACAAAACAACAGCTCCAGAATCTTGAATAGCTGAATGGCGGTAACCAAAAGCCAAGTCCTTGACTGACAAGGTCTCGATTTCCCCTTCCTTGGTCAAAATTTGACAAGACTGCAAGATATGAGCAATCTCACCTCCATAGGCACCCGCATTCATAAAGACAGCTCCACCGATACTTCCAGGAATGCCACAAGCAAACTCAAAACCAGTCAAACTATGACGAAGGGCAATACGTGTCGTTTCAATCAAGTTGGCCCCAGCTTCTGCCTCAATGGTATAACCATCAACTGAAACGTTATTGAGCTTGTCACACAAGATGACAAATCCACGAATTCCGCCGTCACGAACGATAATATTGCTGGCATTCCCTAGCACCATCCAGGGAATATTCTCTTGATTAGCAAATTGAACAACACGCGCCATCTCATAGCGATTGCGTGGCAAAACCAGATAATCCGCTCGTCCCCCTACCTTAGTGTAGGTATAGAGCTTCAAGGGTTCCTTAAAACGAATATCGATTCCTTCTAAGATTTCAAGTATTTTTTCTTTTACTGACATGTCACTCATCCTTTTTCAAAATTCATTCCATTATACCATTTTTAGAGACATTTGACGACCTCAAAATTACTATTGATAATTCAACTCATGTTTTTCAAATGATGGATTCAGATGTTGACGTGAATGGGAGGCAATAGAAAAACACCCCAAAAGTTAGTTGAATGACATCTAACTTTCAGGATGCTGTTTTAAAAAATTTTTTTATATTGAATCTATCTGCACTTGAAGCAATCAATAACCTCCTTCTAAAGCAAATGCTGAGATGGATGCTAGTTGAATGGAGGATTTTTCCAGCCTTGGCGGTAAAATTTAGGACTCACAGAGAAAAGGTTCTTAAAAGCTTTTGAAAAGACTAGTTGGTCCTGATAGCCGACTTCCAAGGTAATTTCTTTTATAGATAGATCAGTGTCAGTTAAGAGTGTTCTTGCCTTTAGCAGGCGTGTTTCAAGGAGAAATTGCTGAGGAGATTTATGATAAAGTTTCTTAAACTGACGAAACAAAGTACTACGACTGAGTCCGACCTGGGATGCCAAGTCTTGAATAGAGATATCTTGTTGGTACTGTTGTAGTAAAATCTGTGCAGCTTTTTCAACAGGGAGTTGAGTGACATTCAGTGGTATTTTTGCTGGAAATTCTTCCTGCAAGTAGTAAAGGAAGGTATAAATTTGCATCTGGTACCAGCTTTCTTTTTGCCTATTTTCTGCAGTTTTGTGACAGATGTCTTGAATGATTTCTCTGCTTTGAAAAAGACTATCGAAATGGCAAACAGACTCATAAAAAACTTGTGTGTTTTGGAGATAGTCGCTTAATTTGTCTCCAGAGAATCCCAGCCAGTAGGTTGTCCAAGGATCTTCTGGATTTGCCCAATAGCGTACTTTTTGGCCTTTTCTTAGGATAAAACCATCATTTTTCTCCAAAGAATAGGTCTGCCCATCAACTTGCAGGTAGCCTTTCCCTTCACAAATCCAGTGGATGACAAAATCCTGAAAAACAGTATAGTCATAAAACGGAAAGCTAGAATAATCATCAATCCCACATTCTTCAAGGTAAAATTCCTTAGATGTTTCTTTAAAATAGTGCCATAGTTTCATAAATACTTTCTCCTTGCAACATAAGTGCATATTTCTTCATCATGAACTCCTAGAAAAGGAACAAACTCTGGTTTATAATGGGCAAGAAAGGAGAACAAATGAAAAAATCGTATCAATCTAGTATGGTAGGGCTCAACCTCAGTAATCAAATTGTTTCTATCACCATCACAGGTGACTTCATGATT
Source organism: Streptococcus oralis (assembly GCF_001578945.1). GTDB lineage: Bacteria > Bacillota > Bacilli > Lactobacillales > Streptococcaceae > Streptococcus > Streptococcus oralis_Q. Next base: position 118,925 of record NZ_KQ969551.1, on the reverse strand, counting down.
CTTTTTATGAGCCAGATTTTAAGTTTTAGTGATTTGCAAAATAGTTGGCTTATCACAATGCTACCAATTATAGCCCTTGTCCGCATTCCCTTGTCTTATCTGATGCGGAGGAAAAATCTCCTTGACCTGATGCGGTGGAGTATACTGTCTAAGCTGTGTTTGCTTGGGATATTAGTAGTGATTCCCTACGAAAGCGTGACTTTTTCTATCTATGCTCTTTTTCTGGTTCTATATCAGATAGCCGTGGAGCTGGGCTTTGGTCTGGCTTGGAATCCCTTAATATTATTGTTAACAGAAGAGAAAGTCCGCGCAAAATTTCTCAGTTACTTAGGTTTGTTTCAGCTGGTCACGAGCTTTTATACCCTTCTTATTTCCTTTTTCATCGGAAAAGAACTGACTGCACTTCATTATCGATGGTTACTGGTGATTGCTCTTGCTAGTCTGTTCATGCAGTTTATTCTTTTGAAACAGTTACAAACAGACTATAGCTTGTTTCAAAATCATCAAGTAACAAGACAGATGGACTGGCAGGTTTTGAAAAAACAGCTCTGGCACCATGTCCGTGTCCTACTTTTGGATAGTTTGATTTTATATGTAACCTTAACGATGAATGTCCTCTATATGGTACAGGTATTGCACCTCTCCGCCAGCCTCGTGTCTCTATATTCGAGTATGAGTTTGCTGGGGAACGTCCTAGCCTTTGCTCTTGCAGGTCCTTGTTTTGAAAAAAGACGTTCTCTGTTTTTCACAATCTTACTGTTGGTAACGGGATGTGAGATTCTTGTGATCTTCTTTCTTCCCCATGATGCTGTATCCTATACAATCTTTTGGAGCATAGGTTGGGGATTATTAAATGGGGCTGTGGGAGCTCTATGGGGACTCTACATTTCTCTAGTCAAACACCAGGCAGCAAGTCCTAGCCCCTTTACAATTTGGAATATTTATCAGGGGATTGCCTATCTTGTTAGCGTACTTGTCTTTTATCTCTCTGGTAACTTGGTGCACCTAGCTAGTTCCAGCTCAGGGCTGGATCCGTATCGTCTGGTCTTGATTGCCTGCCTAAGCATCTGCATCCTGGTTTGTTTACGGATGCTGTATAGAAGAAAAATAGGTCTCAAGTGACGATTGTCGCTTGAGCCTATTTTATCATCGTATGATAAACTCCGATTGTAGGATAATGGTCCGTTTTTCGTCAGAGAGTGCTTGTTTGAAGCTTTCCTGACCGAGTTGGTAGGATTTATTATCAATGGTAGGAATCCCCAGCACCTCTCCTGTCAGTTGCTTTTCTTGGCCAATCAGCAAAGGTAATTCAATATTTTTCTCCTGATAATAGCGAACCACACCAGTTGCTACATCATCTCCGTTGCTGAAAATACAGTCTAAATCTTGCTCTAGTAGGCTATCCCCTTGCTCATAAGCATCCTCTCCCGTGGAAATGCCATCCAAAATCAGAGGTTCCTTTTTTTCACTAAAAACTTCCTTGTAGGCTTCCATAGTGAGACGGTAGGTGGAACTTTTTAGGTCTTTTCGGGTAAATAGCAGAGCAATTCTACTTTTTCCCTGGTCTTTAATCCAATTAAAGGCTGTCTTGCAAGCATGGGTGCGGCTCACATAAACGCTACTCAGATTGGGGTCCTGCACTTCTTCACAGCAGACAATATTGCCATACTTAGCGTAGGAAGCAATGGTTTCTAAATCTACACTGCGAGAGGTGAAAATAAGACTGTCAAAGGCCCTTCCTCGCAGCTGCTCCAGATAATATTTTTCCAAGTCTATATCATAACGAGAAGGTAGAATGAGCAAGGTATAGTTATGATCCATAGCTGCATCCAAAAGCCCGTTCAGTAACTGACTGAAATAAGGGTGCAGGGTCGTGTTGGGAATAACTACACCGACCCGACGAGTCGAACCTGAACTTAACTCCTGAGCTAGAATGTTGGGACGGTAGTCCAGTTCCTCCATGACTTGCAGGATTTTCTGACGAGCCTCCTCGGATACATGGGGATGGTTGTTGATGACGCGTGACACGCTAGAAACTGAGTAGCCAGTCAGTTTGGCAATTTTTCGAATATTTGTCATTGTTTGCTTTCTATAGGAGGATTGACATCCTCCAAACACGTGATT
>NZ_KQ969551.1:115334-115951 GCF_001578945.1 Streptococcus oralis | reverse complement strand
GAGAATATAAGCAATACCTTTTGATTTTTTAGCAGTTTTGCTGGTAATTTCTAGATGATATTGACCAGATCGGAGAATGCTGACCTCGCCCAAGTCTAGGGCTTGCAAGTATTTCTCCAGTGCCAATAAATCGTCATTATCTAGGGCAATCATCATTATCTTGAAAGTATTGTCCTTGGCTGCTAGAAAATCAGCCTCGTTTGTAAGTGTTGGTGCCTGGCGCGTGATGTTGAACTCTAGACGAATCCCTTCATCTATTCTATCACAATACCAGTTCGTCATATCATAATAGCTGACACTAATTTGTGGAAAATGCTGGCGCACTGCCTGTAAGATAGTTTGTGCTGTCTTTCTAGGAAGAATATCTATATGAAGAGGCTTGACCTTTCCATCCACAATCTGATAAATCAAACCACCGTTAAAACCTACTTGAGGTCCAGTCAGCTGAAGTGCTTCGATAGCCTCTCTCATTTCCATTGGAGCTCGAGCAGAAACCAGAGTCAGCGGAATCTGAGCATCGCGGATAGCCTTGCTATTCTCGCTAGAAACGCGGCCCTCAGAATTGAGAAGTGTGCCGTCCATATCTGAAAAAATACGTTTGATGGTCATAATGTTGT
>NZ_KQ969551.1:111963-115314 GCF_001578945.1 Streptococcus oralis | reverse complement strand
CTTCTTTGTCCGCTAGCGTGTGATAGGTCGGTTTAAATGCGCATTCCCAACCTTTGATACCATTGTACATTCTGGAACGCGTTCCACGTCAAGAGAAAAATGAAAAATTTTTTAAATTTTTTTCGAGTATATATAAAGTTGATGTGGACTTCCTTGATAACGGTATCTCCTTGGCTTAATTGAAGATTTTATCAAACAAGTTTTTCATTTCTTGAAAAGCTGGCTGTCCCTTGGTAAATAGGTATTAAACAGAAAGATAGGCTTATCTTCCAGATAATACAGCTGGCGGTAAATAGTAAGAAATAGACAAAAACAGAGTTAAGAGAGAACAATAAAAAGAGGTCACCCCTCTTTTTATGATTTTTTCCAAAATGTAGATTTTGTTAGCCAGATAAAGACTAAAAGTTCTACGAGAAGAACAAACTCAACCAGAAGCGGATTTGCAATCCATCCCACTTGAGATAAGGCTGGAGCCAAGTCAAACAAGGCATGCAAACCATAGGCAGCAAGGAGGTAGATCCATTTCTTTTGACGGACACTTTGATAGACCCAGATGGAAAGACCAATTTGTAGAACCAGAGCAAGCACACGTTCAACTCCTAGTAAATAAACCTGCCATACAGAAAGAGACTGAACCGTTTCGAGCGTAGATTTTGGAAGAAGATTGGCTACATCAGTATTTGAAGACTGGATGAGTGAAAAGAGAATCAAAAGACTGATCAAGCTTCCCATTCCGAGATAGAGCATCTCCAAGCCCCCATGTCCCAAACCATAAGCCAAAGCATCTCGATCTTCTAGCTTTCTCTTTTTCTCCAACCATTTAAAAAAGACAAGGCGGGCAGTTTCTTCAAAGAGGGAAGCCATGGCGATTCCATAAAGGACGTATAAGAAAGGCTGCTCCTGCATAAGCGGAATGGTTCCATCTTTTTGCGGATGGAGTACCAGAAGGTGAACAATCTTCTCTAACACTTGAGAAGAAACAAAAAATGCGATTGCCCCCAAGCCCATCACTGCAAGAGAGATTTTAAACCGTTTTTTGGCATACCAAGTCCCACCTACTAGAATGAGAACCAAAGCGATCATGGTGAGAATAATATGTACTGTCATTTTTTCTCCTATTCTGACTTATCAATATCTTTCTTCATCTCGTCAACGTTAAATTTCGCAAATAAATACTGGCGATCTTGGACTGGAAAACGTTGGTCCAATTGGTCGACTGCCCCAACCTCGATCATTCCTTCTTTAATAACAAAGTCCATCACATGCCCACCAAAGGTCAAATCATCTGAGATAAAATGCAAATGGTAGCCTGCAACACTCACTCCATGGAAAATCTCTGGTGTCCAAAATCCAACAATAGTCCCCGATACATTTTCACGGCTATATTCAGGTTGGTGAGTCGCCACATCAGCAAACTTGGTATCAGGTGTAGATTTGGGAATCATCCGCACATGCATTTGTGAAAATTCGCCATGAATCTTGATGGAACGAAAAAGATTTTCCCCATCATAGTAGGACTCAATTCGCTTTTCCAATTCCTTGTCCGTCATCTCAAAGCGCTGACGAAAAATCACTTCTGCCTGATGAGGAACTACTGCTGCATAGGGAATAAGAGCATCTGCTGCCACCTCAACGATTTCAGGCGTTTGACCAGATCCCTTGGCTTGATAAGCCTTGCCATCAAGGACAATCAACTCCCCGTCAATCGAATCCAATGTCCCTAAGCCGAGATCACCATGTTCCAACAATTCTCCCACTGTCATGGTTCCACCATAGAGACCTGCCATTAGGGCACCTAGAGTATTGTATTGAAATAATTTAACTGGTTCCTGCACTTTTCTATCCATTCTCTTTCTTATCTTTTATTCAATGAATCATCATACTTTCTAAGTATACCACATTTGCTCCTAGTTGTGAAAGGGAGAAATGCTTTTCCCATTGCAAAGGAGGCAAAAAAAAGGTACAATGTAACAAAATCAAGGGAGGTCTGGAATGAAGAAAGAAAGTAAATACCAAGCAGTCGTTTCCTTTCTAAAAAAGGGAATCGAATCAGGAAAATTCCCAACAGGTAGCCGGCTTCCCTCTATCCGTCAACTGAGCCAAGACTTCCACTGTAGCAAGGACACCATTCAGCGCGCCCTACTGGAATTACGCCATGAACAATACCTCTATGCCAAACCCCAAAGTGGCTACTATGTTCTAGAACAAGGACAGCATCAGGACTTAGAAATCGAAGTCACTGATGAACATGCCAGTGCTTATGACGACTTCAGACTCTGCGTCAATGAAACACTGATTGGAAGAGAAAACTACCTATTCAACTACTATGACAACCAAGAAGGCCTTGAGGAACTCAGACAATCTGTCCATCAACTCCTCTTTGACCAAGCCCTCTACTGCAAACCCGACCAACTGGTTCTAACATCTGGTACCCAACAAGCTCTCTTTATCCTTTCTCAGATTAACTTCCCGAGCGAGGGAGAGGATATTTTGGTCGAACAGCCGACTTACCATCGAATGAACCGCCTCTTAGTCGCTCAGGGATTGGCCTATCAGACCATTGAACGCCGAATCGATGGCATTGACCTTGAAGAACTGGAAGAACAGTTCAAATCTGGCAAAATCAAGTTTTTCTATACCATTCCTCGCTTCCACTATCCTCTTGGCCATTCCTATTCTGATCAGGAAAAGAGGGCTATTCTGGATCTAGCAAGCCAGTATGGTGTTTACATCGTAGAGGATGACTATCTGGGGGACCTAGATCCTAGAAAGGGCCAAACCTTCCACTATCTGGCTACTGAGGATCGGGTCATTTATATCAAGTCCTTCTCAACCAGTCTCTTTCCAGCCCTTCGGATCACCGCTCTCATTCTCCCAAATGCCATAAAAAAGGCCTTTGTTTCCTACAAAAATATCCTGGACTATGACAGCAATCTCATCATGCAAAAGGCTCTTTCTCTTTACATTGATAGCCAGTTATTTGAAAAAAATCGACTAGCTCGATTGACCCTTCAAGAGAACTATCAGACTCGGATTAAGGAAGTGCTTGAAGAAAACACTTGTCCCTTGCCCCACTATCCTCTACACGATGGCCTTCTCCTTGATTTGAGACACTTTCCTAAGATTGCCAGTTTGAAACACAGCTCACTCAAACTAGACTTTTTTGAGAAAGCTTATTTGGACGCCTGTCCTTATCAGTTTGCCAAAGTCACTCTCGAAAATCTAGAAGAGCTATTAGAATACCTAAAAGCAGAGTTGGATTAAAGTCCAACTCTGCTTTTTCTTATTGTTCAACTTCTGTTAGTTTTGCTGCCTTTTCAAGATAAGTTTGATAGGTTCCGTCATCTTTCA
>NZ_KQ969551.1:108505-111940 GCF_001578945.1 Streptococcus oralis | reverse complement strand
TTTTGGATAACCTTATCGACTACTGCTTTCAAGTCTGATTGATTCTTCTTAATAGCAACGGCATTGGCTTCGCCATCTTTCATCGTCAAAGTAGCTGTCGCAACGGCAAGATCTGAGTTTTTACCTGCGTAGCTAAGAGCAACTGGTTCATCCATATGAACAGCATCCACTTTTCCAGCCTGCAATTCATTAACTGCTTCCCCCATATTGGTCAAGGATGTCAATTGGACATTTGGCAATTGTTCCTTGACCATGGTTTCTGGCACAGTTCCCTTTTGAGCTGCGATATTGGCACTTGCGAGGCTTGAAAGATCCTTGTATTTGTCTAAATCGGCTTTTCTAACCAAGAAACTCATCTTGTTTTCATAGTAAGGGATTGAAAAGTCAAAGACTTCCTTTCTCTCATCTGTGGCACTAATTCCTGCAATGGCTAAGTCGGCCTTTCCAGTTTGAAGACTGGTCAAAACATTGTCAAAGCTCATGCTAGAGATTTCAAGTTTAACCCCAAGCTCATCCGCAATCGCTTGAGCCATATCAATATCTGCCCCAACCACTTGGTTTTTACCATCTACCAAGGATTGGAATTCAAAAGGTGCATAGTCTGGGCTGGTCGCAACGACTAGCTTGCCTTTTTGTTTGATAGCCTCCACAGCAGACTGAGAACTATCCGTTCCTGACTGGCAAGCTACTAGAACCACACTGGCAAGCATGCTACACACAACTAATATCCATTTCTTAAACTTCATAAATAAACAACCTTTCTGTTTTTCCTGAATAATTATAACTCTTTTAAAAATAGTTGTCAACCCTTTTAGAGATTTTGATTGTAAAACAATTCTTTTTGTAAAAAAGAAGACTGATTTATTCTAATCAGCCTTTTTTCTGTATATTTAAACCGTTTCTTAGAGTTCGACGATTTTACCTGTTTCAAAGTAAACAACCCATTCACAGATATTTTTAGCGTAGTCCCCGATACGTTCCAAGAAGGAAATGACCTGGAAGTAATCACGGCCTGTAACGATAGCTTCAGGATTTTTCCTAATTTCTTCTGTAGCCAAATCACGGATGCTATCAAAGTAATGGTTGATTTTTTCATCCATAGCCGCTACTTCGTAGGCTTGATCCACAGAACCGTTGAGATAGAGATCTAGAGCTGCTTCAACGAAGTTTTTCACGTCGCGTCCCATCTTTTTGATTTCTTCCTCAACGGCAGGGATACGTTGCTCCCCCTTCATACGAATAGTCGCCTCAGCGATAGACACTGCATGATCTCCCATGCGTTCCACGTCTGACACTGCCTTGAGAACGGTCAAGACGGTACGAAGGTCTTGCGAAACAGGTTGTTGGAGGGCAATCATTTCAAATGATTTCTTCTCCAACTTCACTTCGTATTCATTTACTTCTGCATCGTCTTCGATGACTTCTTTTGCCAAATCACGGTCATGCGTAACAAAGGCACGCACTGTACGATTGATCTGCGAGAGCACTTCCTGTCCCATGGCATAGAACTGGTTGTGCAATTTCTCCAAATCTTCTTCAAATTGAGATCGTAACATCATTCAACTCCTTATCCAAATTTTCCTGTAATATAATCTTCTGTTTCCTTGTGTTGTGGGTCTAGGAACATCTTCTTAGTATCGTTAAACTCGATCAAATCCCCATCTAGGAAAAACCCTGTTTTATCAGAGATACGTGAGGCCTGTTGCATCGAACGCGTTACCAAGAGCATGGTGTATTTATCTTTTAGACCATACAAGGTTTCCTCAATCTTACCAGCAGAGATAGGGTCCAAGGCTGAAGTTGGTTCATCTAAGAGGATAATTTTCGGACTGGTTGCTAAGACACGAGCAACACAAACACGTTGTTGTTGTCCACCTGAGAGACCAATGGCCGAATCATGCAAACGATCCTTTACTTCATCCCAGATAGAAGCACGTTGCAAGGCCTTTTCTACTGCTTCATCAAGGACTTGCTTATCCTTAACCCCATTGATACGTAGCCCATAGACAACATTTTCGTAGATAGACATAGGGAAGGGATTGGGCTGTTGAAAGACCATACCAATTTCCTTACGCAATTCAACCGTATCGGTACGGGGGCTGTAGATATTATGACCATTATAGACTACTGATCCAGTTGTTGTCACCTCAGGATTTAGATCACCCATGCGGTTGATGGCTTTGAGCAGGGTAGACTTTCCTGATCCAGAAGGACCAATCAAGGCCGTTATTTCCTTGGGTTGGAAAGAAAGGGAAACACTATTCAAGGCCTTCTTTTTATTGTAATAAACGGACAGGTCTGACACCTGTAAAATCGCTTCTGACATACCGTTTCCTTTCTAACCAAAGTGTCCCGTTACATAGTCATTGGTTGACTGTAACTTAGCATTTTGGAAAATATTGGATGTCTTATCATACTCAATCAAATCACCCAAGTAGAAAAATCCTGTGTAGTCACTTGCACGCGCAGCCTGTTGCATACTGTGAGTAACGATGATGATGGTAAAGTCCTTCTTCAATTCCAACATAGTTTCTTCTAGCTGGGCAGTCGCAATCGGATCCAAGGCTGAAGCCGGTTCATCCATCAAGAGGATGTCTGGCTTGACAGAGATAGCGCGAGCGATACAGAGACGTTGTTGCTGACCACCAGAAAGCATCAAGGCTGATTTGTGGAGGTCGTCTTTGACCTGGTCCCAAAGGGCAGCCTGTCGGAGAGAGGTTTCCACAATTTCATCCAAGACTTGCTTGTCCTTAACTCCTGCACGTTCATGAGCAAAAGTAATATTGCGGTAAATAGACTTGGCAAAGGGATTTGGACGTTGGAAAACCATTCCGATATGCTTGCGCATCTCATAGACATTGATTTCTGGACGATTAACGTCAATCCCTTGATAGAGGATTTGACCTGTAACCTTGGCAATATCAATGGTATCATTCATCCGATTGAGACTGCGAAGATAGGTAGATTTCCCTGATCCAGAAGGGCCAATCAAGGCTGTAATTTTATTTTTTTCAAATTGCATATCGATGCCCTTGATGGATTCATTTTTACCATAGTAAACATGTAAATCCTTGGTTGAGAGGGCCACTTTTTCTTCAGGAAAGGTGATGATATGCTTTTCATCCCAGTTATATTTTGACATGGCTTCTCCTTTAGGCAGCGGTTAATTTTTTGTGTAAATAGCTTCCGAGTTTGCGTGCTCCAAAGTTAAAAATCAAGATAAAGATGAGGAGCACGGCGGCAGAACCAGCTGATACAATGGTAGCATCAGGAATGGTTCCTTCACTGTTGACTTTCCAGATATGGACAGCCAAGGTTTCTGCTTGACGGAAGATTGAGATAGGGCTAGTAACACTGAGGATATTCCAGTTAGACCAGTCAAGGGCTGGAGCGGATTGTCCTGCCGTATAGATAAGAGCGGCGGCCTCCCCAAAG
>NZ_KQ969551.1:104666-108485 GCF_001578945.1 Streptococcus oralis | reverse complement strand
GTCTCCCAACGAGAAATTCCAAGAGCTAAGCCAGCCTCACGTTGCGTATGGTGAACGTGTTTTAAACTGTCCTCAACATTTCGAGTCATCTGAGGGAGGTTAAAGACCGTCAAGGCCAAGGCACCTGAAATGATTGAAAATCCATACTCAAACTGGACTACAAAGATCAAGTAACCAAAGAGACCCACAACGACTGATGGTAGAGAAGACAAAATCTCAATACAGGTACGAATAAAATTGGTCACAGGTCCTTTTTTGGCATACTCAGCGAGGAAAACGCCAGCTCCCATAGACAGGGGAACAGAAATAATCAAGGTAATGACCAAAAGGAAGAAGGAATTGTAAAGCTGAATCCCGATTCCTCCGCCAGCTTGGTAAGAGGAAGACTTCCCAGTCAAGAAGGACCAAGAGATGTGCGGTAACCCTCTCACCAAGATATAGAGAATCAAGGATGCCAAGATGGCAACGATGATACCCGCGATAGTATAGAGGACAGCTGTTGCAAGTTTATCTAATTTCTTAGCGTGCATAGTTTTTCTTTCCTCTTTCTTTCGTAATCAATTTAATCACACTGTTAAAGGCCAAACTCATCAAGAGCAAGACTAAGGCCAGTGACCAGAGAACGTTATTATCAACCGTTCCCATGACGGTATTTCCGATACCCATAGTCAATACAGATGTCAAAGTCGCAGCTGGTGTTGTTAGCGAGGTTGGGATAACTGCTGAGTTTCCGACAACCATCTGAATAGCAAGGGCTTCACCGAAGGCACGCGCCATCCCAAAGACCACTGCTGTGAAAATACCTGACCGTGCTGCTTTCAAGGTCACACGCCAGATGGTTTGCCAACGAGTTGCACCCATAGCCAAACTAGCTTCACGATAATGACGAGGAACAGCACGCAAGCTGTCTATTGTCATAAAGGTTACAGTTGGTAGGATCATGACAAAAAGAACGAAAATCCCTGACAAGATCCCAAACCCAGTTCCACCAAAGACGCTACGAACAAAAGGTACCACAACTTGCAAACCGATAAATCCATAGACGACTGAAGGAATACCGACGAGAAGTTCAATGGCTGGTTGCAAGATTTTTGCACCCTTTGGTGATACTTCTGTCATAAAGACTGCAGCACCAATAGCAAAGGGAGTTGCGATAAGGGCTGATAAAATCGTCACAATAAAGGAACCCAAAATCATCGGAAGGGCACCAAATTGTTTCCCTGAAGGATTCCAAGTTTGTCCAAAGAGGAAATCAAAGATATTGACCCCATTGATAAAGAAAGTCGATAAGCCTTTTTGGGCTACAAAAATCAAAATCATCGCCACAATGATCACAATCAAAGAAAGGCAGGTGAAGGTCAAACCTTTACCAAACTTCTCAAGCCGAGAGTTCTTTGAAGGAGAGAGTAATTTTTTAGATAATTCTTCTTGATTCATTATTGACCTCCTTCTACTGCTGTAACGGTACCTGAAGCATCCTTTTGGACTTTCATTTCATTGATGGAAATATAGCCCATGCCCTTAACAATCCCATTTTGGGCTTCATCTGAGAGGACGAAATTCAGGAATTCAGCAGCTAACTCATTTGGCTGACCAAGTGTGTACATATGTTCATAAGACCACAAAGGCCAGTTGTTGGTCGTCACATTTTCAGAGGTTGGCGCATAGCCGTTCAACTGAATGGTTTGAACAGAATCATCCACATAGGCAAAGGCTAGGTAAGAAATGGCTCCAGGTGTTTGGGATACAATGGACTTGACCATCCCGTTAGAATCCTGCTCTTGGCTCTGCATAGCTGCTTGGCCATTCATGATCACGCTGTCAAACGTCGCACGAGAACCAGAACTTGCTGCTCGGTTGATAATCGAAATCGCTAGGTCTTTACCACCAACTTCTTTCCAGTTGGTCACTTCACCAGTAAAGATTTTGCGAAGTTGCTCGGTTGTGAGATTTTCAACATCCACTTCCTTGTTTACAATCACTGCAAGACCAGCCACTGCAACCTTGTGGTCTACTAGAGCCGAAGCATCGATTCCTTCTTTTTCCTCTGCAAAGACATCCGAATTTCCGACATCGACCGCTCCAGACTGAACCTGAGACAAACCAGTTCCTGATCCGCCTCCTTGGACATTGACTGTTTTGCCAATATGGGTAGAGCCAAATTCATCTGCTGCTGCTTCGACAAGAGGCTGAAGAGCAGTGGAGCCAACGGCCGTCATGGACTCTCCACGATCAATCCAGCTAGCACACCCTGCTAGAGAACCTGCCATCAAAAGAGTTGCAAGAGACATGGCGAGCTTTTTTCTTTTTTTCACTGTTTTTCTCCTTGAACATAATAATGAATGTTCTGATTTCTTCCGCTTGCCCTGATCATACAATTATCATCAATGCTTGTCCCGCTTTATTTTACCTAGACATTCTTAGGGGCGGACAATTCCATCGTATAATATAAGTAATAATGAAAGACTATCAGAAAAAACTCATACTTCCACTATAACATAGAATAGGCTCTTTGACTAGCTTTTTCACCTGAATCTGAGCCCTTTTGGATAATAATTTTTCAAAACATTTCCCGTTACCTTGGCAAAGCCCAATCCGTTTCCTTGAACCACAACTTGGTACCAGCCATTTGGTCGAGCTTCAGACAATTGAACAGTCTCGCCAGCCACATATTTTACAAAATCTTCATCATTGATTTCAACATTTTGTAGTACTTGACTTGGTTTCAAGGCTAAACCGAGAGCAAAGCTTGGTTCAAAACGTTTCTTCTTAAAAGTGCCCAGATGGAGTCCATTTCTAGCAATTTTGAGTTTCCCTAGATCAGGTAGCATCTCTGGTAAGAGATAGAGTTGGTCTCCAAAAGTTTGCAAGATACCAGTTAGATTGACCCGCAAGTGTTTTTGGGCAAAATCATGCCACAAAGCCAGTTGCTCACGACTGAGATTGCTCTTGCTAGCTTTGAATTTAGGTGCGGGATTTTCTCCTTTAAACTGCAAGTGGGCAACAAACTGGCCTTCTCCCTTGAAATGGTGAGGGTACATTCGAGACGTTTCAGGAAGAGCGATTCCTGCTACCATACCGTTCACATGCTCAACTGGAAGCAATTCAAAATTATAAATATCCAGCAACCAGTGGACGATTTCTTCATTTTCCTCAGGTGCCCAAGTACAGGTCGAGTAGACCAAACGACCACCTTCTGCAAGCATAGTCACTGCATCTTCTAAAATTTCTCTTTGGAGACTGGCACATTGGCTAGGATAATCGGTACTCCAATAGTCCATGGCATCTGGTTGTTTACGGAACATCCCTTCACCCGAGCAAGGTGCATCAAGGACAATCACATCAAAATAACCTTTAAAGACCTTGGTCAAGCGGTCAGCAGATTCATTGGTCACGACAACATTTGTCGCTCCAAACCGCTCCATATTTTCCACTAAAATCTTAGCACGCTTGCTTGAAATTTCGTTGGAGACAAGGACTCCTTGATTAGCCAGATAAGCTGCTAGTTGAGTGGATTTTCCACCTGGTGCTGCCGCCAAGTCCAAGACCTTCATACCAGGACTTGGTTGAGCTACCTGGGCCACCATTTGGGCTGCAGGCTCTTGCGAATAAACGAGACCCGTCACGTGCTCTGGAGATTTCCCAGAAACTTTACCATAATACCCCCAAGGTGTATGGGGAATGGCATCAGCAAACGATAGCTGACTTTCTTTTAAGGGATTGACCCGAAAAGCTGATACCGCTTCCTGTTTAAAAGAGGCAAGAAAATCTCTTGCCTCATCTTCTAGTATCGCTTCATATTTTTCAACAAATCCTTCT
>NZ_KQ969551.1:101939-104646 GCF_001578945.1 Streptococcus oralis | reverse complement strand
CTTCTAGTATCGCTTCATATTTTTCAACAAATCCTTCTGGAAATTGCATTTAATTTTCTTTCCTTTCGTAGATATAAGACTGAATCTCTTCTTGCATCTCGATTGGCACCATCATGACAGGCTGACGCGTTTTAAAATCAGCAGGCTCACCTGATACCGTAAGAAGACGATAACCCAGACTTTCCCCTAAGATACTGGCCGCAGCGTAATCCCATGGCTGCAGGTAGGTAATATAAGTCAGAAGACGACCCGATAAAACCTTAGCAAAACTAATGGCCGCACTGCCGTAAACACGGACTCCCAACGCTGCTCGCCCCAAATCCGCCAAACCCCACTCATTGGTTTCAAACATACCTGAGTTACCGGCAACTAAAAATTCTTGAAGAGGTTTCTTTTTAAAAGCCGGTAAGGGCTCATTATTACAACAAGGAGGAAAGGCACCACCACCATGATAGCAATCGCCTTTCATGACATCATAGATGATGCCAAACTTGCCAATCCCATTTTCAAAATAAGCCAACATCACGGCAAAATCTTCCTGCTGGGCAACAAAATTATTGGTACCGTCAATGGGATCAATCACCCAAACGGAACCTTGACCGACTGCAGCACGTAAACAGCCCTCTTCCGCGCAAATCAAGTCTTCTGGATAAGATGCCAAAATTCTCTGAACTAAGAGATCCTGAACTTCCTTATCCAAACGCGTCACCAAGTCTGTAGGGGAAGACTTTCGCTCAACCTGCAAATCTTCTTTCATGTGAGCCAAAATATACTCAGCAGCTTCCTGCACAATTTGTTTGGCAAATTCAAATTTAGTTTCCAAGAGAAATCTTCCCTTCTCTTTTTTCTTTTGCTAATTGAACTGCATGATAGAAGGAATAACCGCTAGCCGTTTCAAATTCGCGACCTAGGCGCTTTTCTTCACTTTTGCTCGGAACGACAGACTTAAATTCCTTATAAGAATCTAGCAGTTTTTTTGCTTCTACCTTATCTTCATAAGCAGCTTCAACATCATTAAAAAAAGAAAGCACTGAAGCAAGTTCTTCAGTGCTCCACGACAAATCTAGTGGGTAACTATACTGTTTGTTCATCTATCCAATACCAGCTCTCAATGTTGCTTCTTTTAGTTCTTGTTTACGGTAACTACGAGGGAGAAAAGCACGAATCTCATCTTCATTAAAACCAATCTGCATGCGTTTGGTGTCTATAATAATTGGGCGACGCAAAAGACTAGGATATTGCTCAATCAACTGAAGCAACTCCGATACTGAAATACTCTCTACATCAATATCCAATTTTTGAAAAATTTTTGAACGAGTTGAAATGATGTCATCAGTACCATTTTCGGTCAAGGAAAGAATGTGCTGTAGTTCTTTTCTTGTTAAAGGACTGGTCATAATATTGTGCTCCTCAAAAGGAACTTTATGCGTCTCTAACCAGGCCTTTGCCTTACGACATGATGTACAGCTCGGTGATAAAAATAGTGTAATCATGCTTTTCTCTTCTTATCTATACTTTGTTGCTTCTATTATACAAAAAAATAAAGCGCTTGACTAGGGATTTTTAGAAAAAAAGCCTATTTTTCAAGAAAAATAGACTGTATGCGAACGATTTACTCAATTCCGATAAAGTTAATTCACTCCTCGTAAGAATTTTTAACTTCATCTCTGTTTTATCAATGCAACACATTAAAGTATTCTACGACTTTTCAAATAAAGAAAACCAAAGAAACTTTCATAGAGTCCAAAGAAGAAAAGGAAAGCATGGAGAAAGAAGGTCTCTGGCAAAATCCAAATAACTGGATCCTTTGCTGGATCAAAAAGCCAGGTATCGTCTCCCACAAAGAGAATCTGATGGAAAAGAGTAAAGAATTGCTCAAAACCAATCAACACTCCTACAAGCCCAATGACTAAAGGCAATAGCACTAAAGTCAAGATACTTTTACGATATAGGGGCAAAAAGCCTTTTTTCACCATCTTTCTAACAAAGAAATAGAAACTTGGAAGTGTCACTAGGGCAACTAGCTGTACTAGGTGAAAAAGATTCTTCACCACCGCAAAGTGATGCAAACCAGCCGCTGATGAACGAAAATCCGGCATCTCTAAGACCTGACTAAAGGGATTGGTCAGGTAATTCATCAAGATATGAAAATTGTACTGAATGGTTTCGGTCTTTAGATAGACTCGATTCGCTAAGTTCAGCCACTGAATTTCCCAAGGATAGAAAACCCAAGCAAGATAAATAGTCAGTAGGATAGAAAGTGAGAGGAGAAAGAGCATACTTCCCCAAAAGGTCAGTTTAGTTTTCATCAAAATTCCACTCCGCAAGGCTAGAAACCACATGAGTTGGTGCGATTGGCAGGTCAGCCACTTCTTCTGCCTTGGTAAAACCTGTCGTCACCAAGAGCGTTGGAATGCCATTGTCAATCCCTGCTCGGATATCTGTCAAGTAGTTGTCCCCAACCATGAGCAATTCTTCTCTTTTCAAACCTAAGTGCTCAACTGCCTTGTCCATAATGATAGCATTTGGTTTCCCGATATAAACTGGTTTTACTCGTGTTGCTACTTCAAGAAGTGTTATCAGTGAACCAGCACCTGGCAAAAGACCACGTTCCGTCGGAATATTGAGGTCTGGATTGGTTCCGATAAAGTGAGCCCCCTTTTGGATGGCTAGAGTTGCTGTGGCAAATTTTTCATAGTCAACTTGC
>NZ_KQ969551.1:101015-101919 GCF_001578945.1 Streptococcus oralis | reverse complement strand
CAGTCCAGTCCAACTACCACATAGGCTGGATTTTCCTTGTCTTCGACATAACCAGCAGCCTGAATGGCATCCTTGAGCCCATCTTCGCCGATGACATAGACTGTCTTGTCCAGTCCCAAGTCGTTCATATAGTCGATGGTTGCCAAGGTTGCTGTATAGACAGTTGATAGAGGGGTATTAATGTTAAAATTCTGAGCCAGCATCTCCTGAACGCTCTCAGGAGTACGAGTTGTGTTGTTAGTCACAAAGAGATAGGGAATTTCTCGCTTTTGCAGTTCATGCACAAAAGCCTCACCCGCGGGAATTCTGTCTTTCCCCTTGTAAATGGTTCCGTCTAAATCAATTAAATAACCTTTATAAGCCATATCGTCCTTTCTAATTGCCTTCAATTTCTTGCCAAGTAATCATAGCTTGGGCATTGATCTCCCCATCACTGATAATCTCATGCTTACTTTCTAGTCCCTTGAGTTCATAAGCTGAAGCAATCATGCCACCTGGTCGCACTTCTTTGACATACTTGAGATTGATTTTCTTTGGAATATACTTGGTCAAAAAATCTGCTCCCATAACCTCAAAAATCCAATCCAGGTATTTGCTGTTATTGACATGACCATTCATATCCAAGTCGTAAAAACGAACATGGTAGTCTTTACTGATTGGATCTTCTAGATTTGCATACTTTGGCCCACGGATGAGTTTTTTATCAAACTCGGACTGATAAGGAGCCACAATCTCCGGTTCGACAGCATGAACTTTCCGACTGTCTCGGTCCATCAGAACAAAGGTCGCTAACATGCGAATGATTTCTTGACCTGCTTCATCATAGATAGTGAAACGGCGGTAGCAAAAAAGACGATTGTAAGTCAATGCTTCTGTTTCAATCGTAATCTCCTCAGCAAAGCGA
>NZ_KQ969551.1:95859-100995 GCF_001578945.1 Streptococcus oralis | reverse complement strand
CAAGCGAACCACGTCAATCGCATAATCTGTAATAATCCAGACCAGATTGTAACGTTCTAGCATATCCTTGTCACTGACTCCTAGCTCAATCGACTGCATACCTGATACTTGCAAGGACAGCAAAATCACATCTGGAAGTTTGATATGACCGTTCATGTCCGCCATATCAAAAGGAATTTTCATTTTCATTTGATAAGTTAAGCCCATTGTTCTACTCCAAAATAAATCGTTCTGCTACGGTGTCTCCTAAAAAGAGACCTCTCTTTGTCATTCGGACACGATCACCATCGATTTTCATAAGTCCTTGTTGAACCAAGTCTCTGATGATTTCGTCATAAAGTCCTTCAAAGGATCGTCCGAATTTTTCCTCAAATCGTGTCATGGAAACCCCAGATTTTTTGCGGAGCCCCAGGAACATTTCTTCTTCCATCTGCTCCTTTTTACTCAGGTGTTCTTCTGTAATCCGAGCATTTCCTGCCTCTACCGCATTGAGATAGTGGCGGATAGGACCATGATTTTTATAACGCACCCCGTTCACATAACCTGAAGCACCCGCACCGATACCATAATACTCGGCATTGTCCCAGTACATGAGATTGTGGCGACTTTCAAAGCCGGGTTTAGAGAAATTGGAAATCTCATAATGCTCAAAACCAGCTCGCTCAAGTTCTGTGATGATGTACTCAAACATCTCTGCTTCTAACTCTTCCTTGGGTAGGGGCAATTTCCCTCGTCTCATGCGGTTCATAAAGACCGTATGGTTTTCCAAAATCAAGCTATAAAGACTCATGTGGGGAATATCAAGCGAGATAGCCTTAGCTACATTGTCCTTGACTTGGTCCATGGTCTGGCCAGGTAACGCATAAATCAAGTCGATGGAGATGTTGTCAAAACCAGCCAGTTTGAGGTGGTCGATATTTTCATAAATATCCTTCTCCAAATGACTGCGCCCAATCTTTTTCAGCATTTTGTCATCAAAAGTCTGCACACCCAAGGAAACACGATTGACTGGTGACTGTTTCAAAACCGCAATCTTATCCGCATCCAAGTCGCCTGGATTGGCCTCAATGGTCAACTCTTCCAAGACTGACAAGTCCAAGTTTTTAGTCAAGCCATCTAAGAGCACTTCTAATTGGGAAGCAGACAGTGCCGTTGGCGTCCCACCTCCAATATAGAGAGTTCGTAACTTTTGGATATCATAAGAACGAAACTCTTCTAGCAGATGCTCCAGATAACTATCTACAGGTTGATTCTTGATAAAAACTTTTGAAAAGTCACAATAATAACAAATCTGCGTACAAAAGGGAATATGCACATAGGCTGACGTTGGTTTTTTCTGCATAGTACTTATTATACCACAAAGACAGGCTTGCAGATAAAAATCACCATCTCCAAAAACCAGAGATGGTGATGCTTTATACTTCAGTAATATCGATGATGATTTCTTCTTGGTCTTCAGCAACGTCTGGAGTTGCTGCCTGTTCTTGCCACTGCTCCTTGAGATTGTTAAAGGTTTCCTTTGACGCTTTCGTCGCTTGTCGAGCACAGTTTTTAGCTTGTTCAAGGGCGCTGTCAAAAGTGATTTCACCCGATTCTACTTGTTCTTTAGCTTTAAAAACAAAGTCCGTCGCCTGTCCCTTCACTTCTGTCAGTTTTTCACAAACTTGCTCTCTAGCATATTCTGGATTTTCTATCAAATCATCTAGAAAATCCTGTGCTTTACTGCAAACTTGCTTGCCCTTGTCACTGGTTAAGAACAAGGCAAGAGCTGCACCTGAAACTGTTCCTAAAAGGATAGAGGATAGTTTTCCCATGAGATTTCTCCTTTTTTATTTTTTGAAAAATTTACTTGCGAAACGAAGAGCGGACAAGCCAGCACCTGTTTTAATGGTCTTTGAACCAGCTGATGAAGCTTTTTTGCCCAAGACACGCGCCTGCTCATTTAAGTCAGATACCGACTCAGACAAGTCAGCTACAGCAGTAAAAAGTGGGTCAATCGTCGCAACTTTTTCGTTAATATCATCCGCCAAAACATTGACCTTTGCTAGTAATTCATTGGTATGATGAAGTGTAACATCCACATCCGAAGTCAATGTTTTGATGGTTTTCTCTGTCTCATCAATCATACGACCTGCTTTTTGAATCGTGATTGTCAAATAGACTAAACAGACAATCAAAGCAATCGCAACAAGAATATATGCAACTTCTAACATTTAGTTTTCCTCCTCTGTATGATAGAAAGGGGCTTTCTTTCGATTTTGATAAAGTATGATAAAAATACCCAGTCCGATAAGGACAACTGATAACCATTGGGAAACTCGTAGACCAAAGAACATGAGACTATCCGTTCGCATCCCTTCGATAATCATACGACCAAAGCCATACCAAATCAAGTAGAAAGCAGTGATATGACCGCGTCTGATTCCTTTTAATTTTCGTCTAAAAATCAAAATCAAGACAAAACCAATCAAATTCCAGACTGACTCATATAGGAAGGTCGGCTGACGGTAGCTACCATCAATATACATCTGATCACGAATGAAGCCTGGCAAATAATCCAGACTATCTACCGCTGCACCATAGGCTTCTTGGTTAAAGAAATTTCCCCAGCGACCTAAACTTTGGGCAATCATCACACTCGGTGCTGCAATATCTAAAAAATCCCAAGTATTAATCAACTTTCTATCTGCAAAGATATAAAGGACAATAGCCCCTGCTATCAAACCTCCATAAATGGCCAAACCACCATTCCAGATGGCGATGATTTCACCTGGATTTTGCAGATAATAATCTAAGCGAAAAAGTACGTAATAAAGTCTCGCACCTAGAATAGCAACCGGAAATGCAATTAGGATGAAATCTAAAATATCATCGGACAGAATTTTCTTTTTAGGTGCTTCCTTCATGGCAAGATAGACCGCCAATACTAGACCACTAACGATACACAAGGCATACCAACGAATAGCAAAAGGACCGATTTGAAAAGCAACTGGATTAAGCATCTTTCACCTCATTTTGTGCAATCAGATTTGTCAATCGCTCTTCAAACAAACGTGTCGCATCAAAGCCCATTTCCTTAGCACGATAGTTCATGGCTGCCGCCTCAATCACGACGGAGATATTGCGCCCTGTCTTCACTGGTATGCGGATACGTGGAATGGCTACACCAGAAACTTCGAGTTCTTCGGCATTGTTCCCTAGACGATCAAAAGTCTTATGGGTATCATAATTTTCCAAGTAAACTGCTAGCTGAACTTGTGACGAGTCCTTAACCGCACTTGCTCCGTAGAGACTCATCACGTCAATAATACCCACTCCACGAATCTCAAGCAAATGCTTCAAAATTTCAGCAGGCTCTCCCCAAAGGGTCATTTCATCCTTGGCAAAAATATCCACACGGTCATCTGCCACCAAACGGTGCCCCCGTTTCACAAGCTCAAGACCTGTCTCACTCTTACCAATACCGCTATCTCCTTGGATCAAGACTCCCATGCCATAGATATCCATCAAGACACCATGTACACTAGTACGTTCCGCCAAGCGGGAATCCAGATAACTAGATAGTTCTCCAGACAAGCGACTGGTAGCCGTACGGCTAGTTAAAATGGCAATCTGACACTCTCTAGCAGCCTTTAACATCTCCTCAGGGATTACCAAACCACGCGCAACAATGACCGCTGGCGTTTCTGGCTGAAACATCTTAGTCAAGACCTTATAACGATTATGAGAAGACATAGCGACCAAATAGGACCATTCCTTCATCCCCAAAAGTTGGATTCGCTCTGGAGTATAGTAATCAAAATACCCCGTCATTTCAAGACCTGGTCGTGAAATATCTGCAGTCTTGATTTCTTTTTCAAGTAAATCACCCTCACCATAGACAATATCCAATCTGAGCTTCTCAATGACCTCTTTTACTAAAACCGACATCATTTCCTCCTTCAATCGAGTTCTCCCTACTATTATATCAGATTGTGGTAGGAAGTTTCCTTTTTTTGCAGGATTTGTAGGATTTATTAAGATAATAACAAACTATAACAAACTCACATCATTCTTCTTTTATAAGGTATGTTTATTAAACGTTCCTTTCTTCTAACTTTCTATAAAAGTTTTTATTCTCTTGATGGCGAGCTTCCAGCACATTCTCTATACGACTCTTGTAAAGTTGATGATAGTTATCTAAATTGTTCTCTATCTCAAAGATATATGGTTGAATTTCAGCAAAACTACTGTCTCTGCATGCATAGGAAAGCGCCTCTAGGAGATTATCCGTCTCCCTACTAAACTTGTGGAAATCATCATCCAAATCCATCTCTAAACGCTCTAAGTCTCGTAATTTACGATTATGCTCATCCTCTAGTTTCTGAAGCTCCTTCTTATCCATCACAAGTTTTCTCCTAGTTTTTGATCGGACTTTGTAAAGTCGGTGTTTGCATGGTCTGGGTCAAGTAGGTCTCTGCAGCTTCTGCGGCCTTCCCCTCAAATCCACCCTTAATATTGTTTACATAGGTCTTTGAAGCGTACTCTTGCATATCTGAGGCCGCTTCTTGCAACTTTTTAGCTAATTCTGCTCCTTTAGTAAGGATGGACAGTTCTTTTGCAGTTACCAAGGCCCGAATCGCTTGACGTTCTTGTTCCTTCATTCTTTCTTTGAAGCCTCTATCGAGCTGCTCTCTTGTAATTAAGGTATCCTCATCAGTTAGCACTACCATTTTTACCCCTCCATGTTTGTTTTACATCTGATAATAGATTATTAAAATCTTCAGCTCTATCTGTATCTATGGTCTCAAAGGAGCCACTAGCTTTAACCAGGCTTTCCCCTAATTGCTCAATTTGTGTCAGGAAGGATGTTGCTGCAGTCTTCGTGTCACTCGCAACGCCTTCATCCCAAAAGCTTGTTGTGTCAAAACCAGAAAGTAGATTTGTAACTTCTGAACCTGACAAATATCCAACCATGTCAAACGCTGTCTGTCTTGTTTCTTTTATCATGTTTTGAATATCTTCCTTAGCATCTGAAAGTAAGGTTTTCACAGATTTAACTTTATCTTCCATATCAAAATTTGCCAATTGGGCTGCTGTCTGAAGCAACTGGGCTCGAACCAAAATCCTCTTTTCTCCTGTAAGATTACCATTTCT
>NZ_KQ969551.1:93819-95464 GCF_001578945.1 Streptococcus oralis | reverse complement strand
CTCATAAAAGCCATATCCGATAGCCGCCTTATTTACGATTTCCCCCCTCATAATGGCATTTAAAACATTTGAGGCTACATTTTCATCGACTCCTAAAGCCCGGAGGGAATCCAAGGTTGTCGCTATCAGTCGAGCCAGCTTTTCACCTGCCCTGAGCAATTCTGGGTGAAAATCCTCAGATGCAGTCAATAAATTTCCCTTTCCATCCGATTGGAAAACACCAAAGTCATGGGAACTTTCCGGATCAGTAATCTGGGTATAATGCAAGGGAACAAGGACATTGACTTTACCGACAGGTTTCTTAAGAGGTTCATCGGAGTCCCCCGGTAATTTGGTAATGGTATGCTCACGATTGAGCATACCCACGACATCAAAAGGATTGACATAGTACTCTATTTTTTCGCTGATCTTTTTGACTTTCTCATCACTGAGTCCCATTTTCTTTAAACTCTTTGTCGTATCCGGGCCGTCAAAGAGGACCACTTTGCCGATTTTCTCAAGTTCCTCATCGGTGAGGCCAGCTACTCCTTGGGCAGAGACAATGGTCCCTAGGGAGTGACCTGTGATGTCCATCGTCGCATTTGGAGCCTTTTCGCGCATCTCTGCGATTTTCGTTTTCATTCCTACTGTCGCTAACTTGGCTTGCGGAGTATGGATATGGTTAAGGGCAAACTTCGCATCATTGTCAATCCAGTCGTTCCAATTTTCTATACTGATGGCATCACTTCCGCGGATGGTCATATAGGTTTTCGTAGTAGCATTAGTCAAGGTTGGCGTATCCGTTAAATAGTAGGCATTAAAACCAGCTTTCTCATCAGTTAAGAGTCCTTTTTGATAGCGTTTGATAGGATACTCTTCTTGGTGAACCCCTCCTCCAGGATCACCAACTTGGAGTTTTATCGTATCTTCCACAGTATGTAAATCAGGATCTGGCTGCAGGTAGACTTTACCGTCATGAGGAAGATGTTTCCCGCCGGGAGTGATTTCTGTTATGTTCCCGTCTTTATCCCACATATATCCGTCATTTGAAAAATCAAATTCTCTGAATTTTCCCGAATTATTTTGTGGCGGAAAATTACTTGGTCGAAAAGTATAGGTAGCTTGTGCTAAATCCGCATAAAAATTATCAAAGGTTTTTAAGTTACTATTACTCATATAAGAACCAACCTCCATCTCGTAAAATTCTTATAGGTTGCATTTGGATAATGACCAGCTTCTCTGGAATTTCATTTGCATTACGTTTCAGTGGGAA
This sequence comes from Streptococcus oralis, assembly GCF_001578945.1. Classification (GTDB taxonomy): domain Bacteria; phylum Bacillota; class Bacilli; order Lactobacillales; family Streptococcaceae; genus Streptococcus; species Streptococcus oralis_Q. The sequence continues at coordinate 94,212 of NZ_KQ969551.1, read as the reverse complement.
GCCTAATGTAAATTCAGTATCCTTATTATTATTGATTTTTCCGTCCACTGTCATCATATATCCTCCACCTTGAGGAGTACCGTTTCCTACCTGACCAACCTTTATACTATCCCAATCAAACTGAACACTTTCAACTTTAGAATTCCAAGATTTAACGAAGTTCGCCATTTCTTCTTCATGTTCCTTTAAATAATCCAACTGCTTAGCTCGCGGGCTTAGAGTTATTCCTCCAAATAGATTTGTTTCCTGTGCCATCCATGCTCCTCCTCCAAATACTACAAGAGCTAAAACTAGCCAAAGTAAAGTACGTTTTTTCATCTCTTTCCTCCTATATAGCGGAATCTAAGTATATTATATCATGAATGTAAAAAAAAATACTTCTAATAAGTATAG
>NZ_KQ969551.1:91290-93799 GCF_001578945.1 Streptococcus oralis | reverse complement strand
CCAAATACTACAAGGGCTGTAACTAGCCAAACCAAAGTACGTCTTTTCATCTTTTTCCTCCTAATGTAGTAGAAGTTTAGTCTATTATATCATGAATGCAAAAAAAATACTTTTGATAAGTATTGTAAGGCTATAGAGAATAGGTGATGGACGAAACTATCCTAATCTTTTGTATTACTATTCGTCAAAATCTCTTCCTCCTACACGCAATGGAGCCCCACTTCCGATTCCTTCAATAAAATCTTCTCCATTGGCCTTCCCACTCTTTTATATAAAAAAGAAAAAAGACTAGATTTCTCTAGCCTTTCATTTCTAATTAGAATTTTTTACGTTTACGAGCTGCTTCTGATTTACGTTTACGTTTTACAGAAGGTTTTTCATAGAATTCACGTTTGCGTGTTTCTTGAAGAGTACCAGCTTTAGTAACCGCACGTTTGAAACGACGAAGTGCATCGTCAAGAGATTCATTCTTACGTACTACTGTTTTAGACATTTTTTTCACTCCCTTCAAGTTCAAGATCTATTCTATTCTACACGCAAAATGAATAATTGTCAAGGAGAAAGTAACCATAAACTTTTATTATTTTTACTTTCTTCTTTTGAAGATGGAGTAAATCACTAAGATGCAGAGAATCAATCCCAAAACAGCTGGTTTTACAATCGATATGCCACTTCCTCCACTAAATAAAAGACTATGGGCAATCTTCAGAAAGGCTCCAATTACTACCGTTGCTAATAATCCATACCAACGTCTACTCCATGTTAAGGATATAATCGCCGTAAAAAATGTTAGAATTGTTGCCAGAATGATAATTTTTTCAATACTCCATCCACTCGTAAAATAAGTCTTCTCAAAATTCAAAAACTCAATTACTTTTACATCAACTATTTCCGGCTTTGGGAACCAAAACATGCTAGTAAATAGGCAAAATATAGAAAAGAAAATCAGGCTATAGGATTTTTTATAAGCTCCCATTACAATTGGAATAATAAAGAGAGGGCGAATATACCAACTCAGAGTATTCTGGTGTCTAGTAAACGCCCACTCAAAGAAGCTCGTATCTGATAAAAAAACGACAATGATAGCAATCGTTAGAAACAAGAAAACAACCCCACCTATTTTATCTAGCGTTTTTATTTTCATAACTTTTCCCTTCTTGAATTCATAAAATTAATCTATCCATGGCAGATTTTCGCTAAGTGAGTTATCAACTGCTAATCATTTTAGTGGTAAAATATTAATGTTCTTCCAACCACGCTTTTATTCTATTGTCAAGATATCTATTTGCTCATCGTTAACGATAATTGCTTGGTGGTTATGAAGCGGTAGCAATTCAAGCTGCTTTTTATACATTTCAAAGGTCTTTTTGCTACTATCAGTAAAAGGTTCCTCACCATAATGCGGAAGGATATAAAAATCCACTTCATCCAATCCCGCTGTATCAGATAAGTCTGTCGCTACCATCTTGTCATCCATGAGTTTATTGTAGTCAATATCCTTGGCTGCAATGATAGCCCCTGCTGATTCCCCCACATAGACCAACCCATCTCTTATTTGCTCTTTGATGAGAGATAGGAGTTGCTTTTTCTTTAATTCTTGCAATAAATAAAAGGTATTCCCGCCTGAGATATAAAGAATCTTGCTTTGGAAAATCTTTGCCTGTGCAGTTTCTCGATCACAAGAAGCAATATCTAGAACCTCTATCTCAAATCCTAAATCTCTAAATGTTTGCTGAGCCTCATCGATATAGGCAGTATAGTCCTCTTTGTTCCCAGCGGTAGGAATAAATAAAACCTTATTTTCTAGATTCTTTTCCTTTGCATAATCGCTAAAAAGCTTTTTGACCCCAGCAAAGTATGAACATAAAAATAACTGTTTCATGATTGTACCTCCATTAATTTTTAACAATTCTATAAAGGATCCATGATCCCTTTCCTTGACTAGTTACGAGCTCAAAGCCTATTGATAAGAAGAATCGTTTAAATGCTTCTTATTCTTTGAACTTCTGCATAAAGTAAGATAACTTGTTATATTCACAAGCCAGTAAGAACATCCCGTCTGATTTGAGTATTCTTCGAAGTTTCCTAAAAGAAGAGTCTAGATCCTGCCAATGAAAATGAGTTTGAAAGGCTATGATTAAATCAAATCTTTCATCGGAAAAGCCTGTCTCCCTAACGTCTCTGTGTTCAGAATTTAGATTAGTCATCTCTATCTTTTTGGCTTAAGCTATTGCGGTATCTGAAATATCGATTCCAGTTATAGTACTTTTCGGAAAGGTTTCTTTCAGTAGGATGGTCGAACGATCATTCCCAACTCCTACATCTAAGATTGCAGGGTAAGATGTTCTATCCAGATAACGAATTGCCCATACAAACATGGGAAGGTAGGTTCAATTCCACAATTTTATCATTCGTTTTCCTAGAAAGCCCGAAGAACTCTTTGATTGCTGAATTAAGCGACTAAACAGGAACACTAAAAGTAAAAAACAAATAAAACCGATTATATAAA
>NZ_KQ969551.1:89299-90529 GCF_001578945.1 Streptococcus oralis | reverse complement strand
AGCGCTTCTGCATCAGCGATAATAGTCACATCAGGGTGGTTTTGTAGGCTACTTGCTGGGAGGTTCTCAGTCACTGGGCCTGACACTGTTCCAGCAATGGCCTCTGCTTTTGACTCACCGTAAGCAAAGAGAATAATTGACTTAGCATCCAAGATGTTTTTAATCCCCATTGAAATGGCTTGGGTTGGCACGTCTTCAATCTTGTCAAAGAAGCGAGCATTGGCTTCAATGGTAGACTGGTCAAGCTCTACAAGGTGTGTTTGACTGTCAAATGGAGTACCAGGCTCATTAAAGCCGATGTGACCGTTGCGACCGATTCCTAGAATTTGAAGATCAACTGGATGATCAGCTAGTACTTGATTGTAACGTTCTACTTCAGCTTCAGCATTGTCCTTGACTCCACGTGGCAAGAAACTTTCCTTAAATGGTTTTTGGTTGAACAAGTTTTCCTGCATAAAGTAACGATAAGACTGTGGGTTGTCTCCATCAAGTCCTACATACTCATCAAGGTTGACACTGGTTAGATTTGAAAAATCAAGGTCACTCTCAACGATTTCCTTGTAAAACTCAAGCGGACTGCTTCCTGTTGCAAGTCCTAATGTTTGAGCACCATTGGCTAATTTTTCCTTCAAAATCTCAAAAGCTACTTTTCCACCTTCGACTTGATTTTCAACTTTAATAACTTTCATTTTATATCCTCCATATTTCTATATTCATTATATGGTATAGACCAATTTTTGTCAAGTGAAAACGATTTATTTTTCAAAAAAGATTCGTCTGACTAGGAAACATGTTATAATAGGAAGGATTAGAACTTAGAAAGAATAATGAAAAAATGAATACAGCTGATTTTGATTTCCACTTACCTGAGGAATTGATTGCCCAAACGCCCCTTGAAAAACGAGATGCATCCAAACTACTTATCGTTAATCGTGAAACGGGAGAGATGCAGGATAAACACTTCCACTCCATTATTGATATGCTGGAACCTGGTGATGCCCTTGTCATGAACGACACTCGCGTTCTCCCTGCCCGCCTTTATGGTCAAAAAGAGGAGACCGGAGGGCACGTGGAGCTTCTTCTTCTCAAAAATACTGCCGGTGATGAGTGGGAAGTTCTGGCTAAACCTGCCAAACGCCTCAAGGTCGGTACTCGTGTCAGCTTTGGTGATGGTCGCCTCAGCGCTGTCGTTACGGAAGAATTGACCCACGGGGGCCGCATTGTCCGCTT
>NZ_KQ969551.1:83471-89279 GCF_001578945.1 Streptococcus oralis | reverse complement strand
CGTTACGGAAGAATTGACCCACGGGGGCCGCATTGTCCGCTTTGAATACCAAGGAATTTTCCTAGAAGTTTTGGAAAGTCTCGGTGAAATGCCACTACCACCCTATATCCACGAAAAACTAGATGACCGTGAACGTTATCAAACGGTCTACGCTAAAGAAAGTGGCTCTGCTGCAGCACCGACTGCTGGATTGCACTTCACCAAAGAACTACTAGCAGAAATCCAAGCCAAGGGTGTTCATCTGGTCTATCTGACCCTCCATGTCGGACTCGGGACCTTTAGACCTGTTTCTGTGGACAATCTGGACGAACACGAAATGCACTCAGAATTCTACCAGCTTTCTGAGGAAGCAGCTGCCACCCTTCGCTCTGTTAAGGAAAATGGAGGTCGCGTCATCGCTGTTGGAACTACTTCGATCCGCACACTGGAAACCATCGGTTCCAAGTTTGATGGGCAAATCCAGGCAGATTCTGGCTGGACCAATATCTTTATCAAGCCTGGTTACGAGTGGAAGGTTGTCGATGCCTTCTCAACCAACTTCCATCTGCCAAAATCAACGCTAGTCATGTTGGTTTCTGCCTTTGCCGGTCGTGACTTAGTCCTAGATGCCTATCACCATGCCATCCAAGAACACTACCGCTTCTTCAGTTTTGGAGATGCCATGTTTATCTATTAAAAATAGCTCCGTCATTTCTTTAGGAAATTTTATTCCTGAGAGATGACAGGGCTATTTCTGTTTAAAGTGTAAATTCTGGGGATTCAGAAGTTAGATGGACCAATTTACCTTGGACACCAAAGTAGTTCTTTACTAACTCCTGTAATTCTTCCATGGCAGCCCGAGCACGTGTTGCCTGTTCTGCATTAATCGCTTCAATCACTAAGACAGCATCTTTTGTCTCTTCTGTCAACATGGTTCTCTGTGCCTCTCTCCAGTTGAGACAGCGACAAACCGCTCCTTCATCATCGTAATAGATCAGTTCTTCTGGAAGTGCAGGAGCATCGTTTTCAGCTCCCAGTGGAAAGAAAGGTTCTCCTCCCTTAGCCTGACCAAGATGAAGATTGCCTACAATCTTGTTCACATCTTCGCCACCACAGGGAACAGCATAAGATAGAGAGACACTATTATAGACGTCTACTAAGGGATTGATGGGATTAAACTCTCTTCCCTGACTGACCCTTTTAAGCAGAGCTTCTATAGAGGAGCGTGCCCCCTTTTTCGTTTTGAACTTGCTGAAAGCCTGACGCCATTCTTGAATGACATCATTCTGAGTAAAATTTTCATCCGAAATGAAATCCTCAGCTCGTTTAGCTCCCTTATCTAGCAAGGTTTTGAAATAGGGGTCCTCGCTTTCATCAACTGTATTATCTAATCCCCTTACTGCTAAAACACTAATCTGTGCTTCTGGAAACAAGCTCCAAAATTCATTTTCAACGACAACTTTCATCTTTCACCTCTCGTTATAAATAATTTCTTTTCTGACCTTTTTTGACCATATCCCAATCACTTGTAATATTTTTTCTAACCCGAATTAGTAGGCTCTCCAGTTCTCTGGCCTCTTCCCTAGAAAATCCTTTTAGGGCAGAATTCTCTGAATAGTGATGTTCAGCAAGGATAAAAGGATAAAGTGCCTCTCCTTTTTCAGTGACAAACCACTCTTTATTTTTCCGATTTGTACTGGTCATTCCTTGTTTTATTAACCCCTTTTCTTCCAGTTTTTTTACTGAACGAGCAACTGTCGAACGGTCAACCTTCAGTAAATCCGACAAGGCTTCTTGAATGATTCCTGGATTCTCCCTGATTCGTACTAAATAAAGATATTGCCCACGAGCTAGTTCAATATCACGAAATTCAATATTAGCAATAGAATCTAGGGCACGAGCTATAACTCCGATTTCGCGTAATAACGACATATTTCCTCCTCTCGCATCTATGATGATAGAATAGCACATTTTTGTTGCAAATGCAATAAAAAAAACACTTTGAAAACAAAGCGTTTTTTTATTCTTCATTTTTTAAAAAGAAAGTGTTATCACGAAACTTTGGATCTTTCAAACTCTGTACACTGGCATTGATAACTGCTCCGATAATCAAAATCTTTGCGATGAGAATAAACCAGAACATCATCACCACCACGATAATGGAACCGAAAAATCGGACGTCAACTAGATGGTTGACATAGTTATTGAAATAGACAGAAAAGATATTCAAAAGAAAGATAAGAGTCAGCAAAACAAAGATACTACCAGGAAAAACGTAGCGAATACGAGGGACTCTGACATTTGGAAGGAAATAGTAGAGCATGACCAAGATGGCAAAGAGCAAGGCATAAATCAAAGGGCCTGTAAAGTCCTGTAGATAATCAAAAAAAGGACTGTCTGATTGCCAGTAAGTTTTGAGCAAGTTGAGCAACATACGCCCAAACATACTCAAAAATAAGGCTAGAGCAAAAAGAATTTGCAAGCCAAAGCTGACGAGTAAACTCATCAATTGATGGGAGATAATACCTCGGCTCTTGGCCACTCCATAGGCCTTATTAAAAGCTTTTTGGAGGAAATCCATCGATTTCGAGAAGGTCCAAAGGGCAGACAAGACTGCAAAACTCAGCAAACCAGTCGATGGTTGAGTCAAGACTTCTCGGACAATCTTTGCGACCACATCATAGACCGTATCCGGCACAAATTCCTTGATGGTGAGCAAAAAATTTGAAATCGGAATTTGAAAATAGGGCAAAATATTGACCACTATCATCAGCAAGGGGAAGATTGAAATCAACCAATAGTAGGCAACCGCAACACTGGTCAGTTCACTATCGGAAGCTTGATAAAAATGTAAAAAAGCTTTCAACAAGGGCCGTTCCATAGGCTCTTTCCACCACTTTTTCATGTTGCAATCCTCCTAATACAAGTTGATTTTCTAGACTAATTTCTTCTGACTAATTCTATCATGTCATAAGGTAGGGTATTTGCTGCTTCTTTCAGAGAATAGTTTTCTAGATTGTTGACATTTTGCCGTAATTTTTTGGCATATTTGGTTGTAATTAATTTTTTCTCTTCGTATTCAAAGATTGACTTACGTTCTAGATAGTAACCTCTTAGCATTTCATCGATATTGTTTGGTTTGATACGATTGATAACCCGCTCAACAAATGCACCACTACCGATAATGGCTGTTTCACGCAATCGTGACTCCTGCATAAAACTAATCAGACTACTCGTGTAAATCCCTTTTAGATTTTCCAAACTTTCGATAATCAACTCCGTATTCTCCAGATAGAGTTCGGATATTTGATCATAGTCAATGGCTCGAAGACGGCGTTGTTCCTTGTCATTCCAACTACGGAAGGTCTGGCCAAAGGTCAGCAATTCATGAAGGAGAAAACGCAAGATACGGAGCGATACAAGGAAATAATAAGTGAGACGGGAAGCTACCTTGCGATTAATACTCTGCTCCATATTTTTCAGATAGCGCTGATAAACTTGATAACCACGCTCTCCAATTCTTTCTTCCTCGTAGGCTTGCTCCAAACCATCGCTCTCAATACTCAAAATGAGGAGTTTAAGCACCTCCCAATCCTCTTGGGCACTCTTGTTTTCCTGACTGAGGATTAGGTTTTCAATCCGACCATGATAATTATCAATAGCTGCATAAAGGGGAAGTTTATTCTTATGGTCTTCTAGTTCTTTTTCTAATTCTGTAGCTACATCATTCAGAATTGCAATATGCATCAAATGATCCTTGCTTTCCTCCTGTTCCTCAGATAAGTGGGGGAGGATCAGTAAACCAGTTAAAAAGCTCATTAGCGTAACGCCTGCTACAAGGAAGAGCAACAAAGGATATTCTTGCTCCAAATGACTTGGTATGAGGAGAATGGTCGCTATAGATACTGTCCCTTTAACACCAGAGAAGGTCAAAAGGAGCATATCTTTCATGTATTTACGGAGACTTTTCTTGAGGCGTCGTGTTCTCCAAACATAGAAGCCATAAATCATGGCAAAGCGAATGGCAAAAAGTAAAAATGTCAGCAAAACAACCGATACTAATAATAGTAAAGGGTTATAAAGGGGGTTGGTCAGAATCGGCTCTGCAATCAACTCTAATTCCATTCCCAAGATAACAAAGACAGATCCGTTTAGCATGAAGGTCACGGTGTGCCAGACGGTCTCTGTGACGGTGTCTACCTGAGCTTCGAGGAGCGTAATTTTTTTGAATCGACTAGCCTTTAAAATACCCGCAACCACTACTGCAATAATACCTGAAACATGGATTTCTTCAGCGATAAAGAAGGTCATGAGAGGCAAACTCAGTTCAAGCAAGAGTTCACTCGCTATATCCGTCGCTCGCACACTCAGTAAAAATGTATGCAAGAAACGATTGATCATTGCCGTCACAAAACCGACTGCAAAACCACCAAGGATCGAAAGCGCTAGGGATGTTCCAGCCTGACTGAGTGAAAAAGCGCCTGTTGTCCATGCAGCTAGTGCCACCCGAAAGGCTACCAAGCCAGAAGCATCATTTAAAAGCCCTTCTCCTTTGAGAATATTGGATACCCGTTTTGGAAAACGAAAACGCTCAGAAAGAGAAGCAAAGGCTACCAGATCCGTCGGACCAAGCGCTGCCCCAACAGCCAAACAGGCAGCCAAGGGAAGACTCAGCCAAAGGAAGTGAGCCAAGGCTCCCAAACTCAAGGTCGAGATGAAAATCACTGGAAAGATTAAGTAGACAATGATGCGCCAGTGTTTTAAAACCGATGTAATATCGGCTTCTTCTGCCTCTCGGAAAAGTAAGGGGCCAATAACCATGGCCAGAAACAGCTCTGTATTAAGATGAAAGTCAGTATTGGGCAAAAAAAGACCAATGCCAAGCCCCAAAAGGATTTGTACAAGGGGGAGGGGCAAAAAAGGCAAAAGTTTATTGGTCGTAGTTGAAACGATTAAGACTAATAAAAATAGAATCAGGTAAATTAGTAGTGTCATCTAGACCCTCCTTAGTCTTTTTTACAACAAAATTCAAACATCTCCTTCTGCTCTTGGATCTTCTGATCAATCTTGGAACAGTCTTTGTGCTCAATTTTTTTCTGGCATCGTTCCATTTCAAGAGCCACTAATTTTTTCTTTATTTTAAGCATTTTCTTGCTCATATGTGCTTCGTCGAGCACCCCGACCGCTCGCTCGTGTTGAGTTGACTCAACAAAATTTTGGCGCATAGCCTCTAATTTCTCACGTAGGTATTGTTTATCCATGTCTATATCTTTCTAATTTCTCAATCATAACTAAAAACGGGGGATTATTGACTTGGTTGAGAGTTCGATAAATCGCAACTGTATACTCTTGTTGGTTCAACTGACTAACAAAGTCCAACACCGCATCTCTCTCGGTGTCGCCTCCCTCATGGCCATAATAGATCATGATGGCAATCCGTCCCCCTTTGACAAGCAAATGACAAAGTTTTTCAAGTGCTTCAATGGTAGTCTGAGGTCGGGTGATGACGGACTTGTCAGCAGAAGGCAAATAACCTAGATTAAAAATCCCTGCCTTGGCTTCTGTCACAAATTGATCAAGTGTCTCATGGCCTTGCAAAATCAACTGAACATTCTCTAAACCTGCCTCATTTAAACGCTCTTGGGTTTTCTCCAAAGCTTGTCTCTGTATATCAAAGGCATAGACTTGCTTGGCTAGCTTGGCTAAAAAAAGCGTGTCATGACCATTGCCCATGGTCGCATCCACTACGATATCATCCTGGGTCACAACCTCAGACAAAAAATCATGTGCTATCTCAAGTGGTCTTTTCATTTTTAAACTCCTGTTTTA
>NZ_KQ969551.1:81556-83174 GCF_001578945.1 Streptococcus oralis | reverse complement strand
TGGTCTTTTCATTTTTAAACTCCTGTTTTACAGCCTTGCATCCTTGAACACTTCCACGACGTCGCATCTCCATCTCAATGCTATTAAGGACTTCCCATTTATTGAGACTCCACATAGGGCCAATCAGCATATCTCTAGGTGCATCTCCTGTAATTCGATGGATGACGATATGCTTAGGAATAATTTCCAACTGGTCACAAATGACCTTGACATACTCATCCTGACTCATCAGTTGCAAGCGTCCTTCGTGATAATCTCGCTGCATACGCGTATTGGTCATAAGATGGAGCAAGTGCAGTTTAATTCCTTGAATATCATTATCCGTGACACAGCGGCGGACATTTTCCACCATCATCTCGTGAGTCTCACCAGGCAGTCCATTGATAAGGTGGGATACAATCTCAATCTTAGGATACTTGCGAAGGCGCTTGACTGTATCCACATAGAGTTCATAGGAGTGGGCACGATTGATGAGTTGAGATGTTGCTTCGTAGGTAGTTTGTAGGCCCAACTCTACGGTCACATGCATACATTCAGATAACTCAGCCAGATACCCAATGGTCTCATCAGGCAAACAGTCTGGGCGAGTTCCGATATTGATTCCCACCACTCCTGGTTCATTGATAGCTTGTTCGTAGCGCTCACGAATCACTTCAACCTTTTCATGGGTGTTGGTAAAATTTTGAAAATAAACCAGGTACTTCTGAACATCCGACCATTTTCGATGCATAAAGTCAATTTCCTTGTAAAACTGCTCACGAATAGGTGCTTCTGGTGCTACAATCGCATCTCCAGAACCCGAAACCGTACAAAAAGTACAGCCACCATGAGCCACCGTCCCATCTCGATTTGGACAGTCAAAGCCCGCATCGATAGGAACTTTAAAAGTCTTCTCTCCAAAGAGTTTCCGATAATAATCATTCAAGGTATTATAAGATTTCATAACTTTCATTATAACAAAAAACACCAACAATCTCAAAAGCCTGCCCTTGCAATAAAATCCTCTGTTTCTCGTTTCCTTTAATGATTTTTTATGATACAATATGGGTATGATTTTAATGAAAATTGCCTCAATTTTATTATTGGTGTTGACCTTAGTGGTCTGTTTTATTATTGCTAAACTTTTCGGATTAAAAAGACTAAGAATCAATTTTGCAGATCTTGCTTTTCCGCTTTTAGTATTTGAGTATTATCTCATAACAGCTAAATCCTTTACCCATAACTTTCTACCGCGACTTGGTGTTGCACTTTCGCTTCTGGCAATCCTACTTGTTATTTTTTTCTTATTTAAAAAACGAAGTTTTTACTACCCTAAATTTATCAAATTTTTCTGGAGAGCCGGCTTTCTCCTAACCCTGATCTTATATACCGCTATGATTGTAGAGTTAATGATGCTCACATCCCCAATAAATCCCTAGAACAATTAATTCTAGGGATTTTAATTCCTAGATTGTCAAATTAAGTTAGACTTTTCATGTAACACAGAAAAACTTAGTATGGTGTTTGATAATTCAGAGACTTCCTAGGGATTCTATTTCTTTTATCAGCTATAGCTGATAAATAATTTTGAGAAATATTAGTAAAATCCATTTGTTTCGGTAGTCCATTTTGTCTTAAT
>NZ_KQ969551.1:75871-81051 GCF_001578945.1 Streptococcus oralis | reverse complement strand
CAAGGTGGCTTTTTCTGTCTAGCTTAATTTTACAAATTGGGATTTATAAAAATTTGAGTTCAAGCTAATCCAGACACTTAACAAGAAGCTATCATTCCTTTTCGTTCTAATTTATTTTGCTAAGATCGTTGAAATTTTGCTCGCAGACGATCCGCTTGAGGTTTCCCAATAATCTTATCTAATAGATGAGTAGCAAGACTCATCAAACCATAGAGTAGACCACCAAGGCCACCGATGAGAGCTACGTAAAAGAAACTCCAAAAACGTCCACTTGGCTGGAAGAAAAATCCTAAAATCCACTGTAGGAAACCAACCAGAATAAACATGACCAGTGTCAAGATAGTGATCAAGATAGTTCGCTTCAAGATAATCTTTCGACGAGCACCCGTTACCTTACAAATATCTCGGTACATGAGAACATTTGGAATGATAAGACCGATAGTCGTTGAAATCAAGGAACCGTAACTATGGAAAATGGCAATGGCTGGTAGCTGCAATGCTAGCTTGGCAATTGAACCATATATAAAGTACCGAACTGCCGCACGGTTTCGAAACATAGCCTGAAGCATAGGAGACAAGACCATATACAAGCCTAAAATAGTAGACTGTAAAACCGCAAAGACAAACAAGCTCATGGCCAGACCATCCGGCTTTCCGTAAAAGACTGTATAGAGAGGTTCACCTACCATGACGACTCCAACTGTTGCTGGTAATAGAAACATAAAGAGCATGGTAAGACCATCTTGGACTAGTCGAGCCGCCGCTGGCAAGTCGCCTTTTACGTAGTTCTCCGTCAACAGCGGCAAGCCAACACTCCCAATGGAAACTCCTACAGAGATTAAAATCATGGTAATTTTATTAGGATTGGCAGAGAAATAAGAAAACATAACAACCAAGTCTTCATTACTGTAATTGGTAAACCACTTCATACTATTAATAAAGGTCATCTGGTCTAAAATCTGAAAGAGTTGAATAGCAGACCCTGTCAGGATAAAGGGAATGGCTTCCTTGATGGTATCAACCAAGAGTCGCTTGCTATTAATCTTATCTCGTGTTTCAAATACCTTTTGGAGCAGTCCCTCCTTGGAAAGAAAATAAATCAAGACTGCAAAACTAGCCACCATCCCCACAAAGGCAGCAAAGGTAGACTGAGTAACCGCTGATAAGTAATCACCAGAACCCATCTTCATGATAATAAAAGTAGCCAGCAACATCCAGATAACACGGATCACCTGCTCTGCTATTTGGCTCATAGCATAGGGTTTCAGGTTATTCATCCCTTGGAAAAAGCCACGGATGACACTCATAGACGGGAAAATCAAGACCGCCCAAGCCAAACTCTGCATGATGGGAATCAGGTCTTTCCCCACACCTGACAAATCTGCTAACCAGGGAGAAAAGAGATACAAGACCAAGGCAAAGACTAGTCCCAAGCCCGTCATAAAACCTAAAAAACTCCGAATCAAGGCAAAGCTATGCTCTTCTTCTCGCATAGTATTGTACTTAGCCACTTGTTTGGCGACCGCAACTGGGATACCCGCTGTCGAAATCAGCAAGAACCAAGCGTAAATATTATAGCCCATGGTAAAGAGACCATTTGCCTTGGCGGCATAAGTCCCCATCCAGATATACCAGGGAATAATGTAGATTGCCCCAAGGAGGCGACTAATAAAGTTACTAGCTGTTAGCCAAGCAGTCCCTCGCAACATCTGGGCCTGTTGATGATTATTTTCGTTAGACATAGCTTCCTCATTCAATTTTAATAACTAGGAAATTTTCCTCATCTTCCATTATAAACTTTTCCTTGTCACTTGTAAATTTACGACTTTCGGTTTACAATAGAAAGTATGATAAAGATTGAAACCGTATTAGATATATTAAAGAAAGATGATCTCTTCCGCGAGATTATTGACCAAGGTCATTACCACTACAACTACAGCGAAGTTGTTTTTGACAGCATCAGTTACGACAGCCGAAAAGTAAAAGAAGGCACTCTTTTTTTTGCAAAAGGCGTTGCTTTTAAAAAAGAATACCTCCTATCCGCTATAACGCAAGGATTAGCTTGGTATGTCGCAGAAAAGGACTACAAGGTCGGTATCCCCGTCATCGTTGTGAACGATATCAAAAAAGCCATGAGTTTGATTGCTATGGAATTCTATGGCAATCCACAGGACAAGCTCAAACTGCTAGCTTTCACTGGAACCAAGGGTAAGACAACAGCGGCCTATTTTGCTTATAACATCTTGGCTCAACACCATCGCCCAGCTATGCTGTCTACCATGAATACAACCTTAGATGGTAAGACCTTCTTTAAATCTGCCCTCACAACTCCTGAAAGTATTGATCTCTTTGATATGATGGCTCAGGCTGTTAAGAATGGTAGAACTCATCTCATCATGGAAGTCTCTAGTCAAGCCTATCTGGTCAAACGCGTCTATGGCCTGACTTTTGATGTAGGAGTTTTCCTCAATATCAGCCCTGATCATATCGGACCAATTGAACATCCTAGTTTTGAAGATTACTTCTACCACAAACGTCTCTTGATGAAAAATAGCCGAGCAGTTGTCATTAACAGCGACATGGACCACTTTTCTGTATTGAAAGAACAAGTGGAACATCAAGACCATGACTTCTATGGTAGCCAGTCAAGTAACCAAATCGAGAATTCCAGAGCTTTTAGCTTTTCAGCTACAGGTAAACTTGCTGGAGATTATGATATCCAACTCATAGGTCACTTCAATCAAGAAAATGCAGTCGCTGCAGGACTTGCCTGCCTTCGTCTCGGAGCCAGTCTTGAAGACATAAAAAAAGGAATCGCCACAACCCGCGTTCCTGGGCGTATGGAAGTTCTCACTCAGAAAAATGGAGCTAAGGTCTTCATCGACTACGCCCACAATGGCGATAGTCTGAAAAAACTGATTTCTGTTGTAGAAACTCATCAAACTGGAAAGATTGCTCTGATTCTCGGTTCGACTGGAAACAAGGGTGAAAGTCGCCGCAAAGACTTTGGCCTCCTCCTCAATCAACATCCTGAGATTCAAGTCTTTCTCACCGCTGATGACCCCAACTATGAAGATCCAATGGTGATTGCAGATGAAATTAGTAGCTATATCAGTCATCCTGTTGAAAAGATTGCCGATCGTGAAAAAGCCATCAGGGCGGCGATGGCCATCACAAATCAAGAACTCGATGCCGTGATTATTGCAGGTAAGGGAGCTGATTGCTACCAGATCGTCCAAGGAAAGAAAGAAGACTATCCTGGAGATGCGGCCATAGCAGAACGTTATCTATGATAGAGCTAAACAAGGCTAGGAACCTTTCCTAACCTTGTTTTATTTTTTAAAGAAAATCAATTTCTCCTTGTCAAAATCAACGTCCAACTCATACTTACCTTGATCATTTTGAACAATATAGCCCAAGACGACTAAACTATCCACAAAGATATCACGGCGTTTCTGCATAAGATGGTCTTTTTTGAGAAACTTCAGTAAAAAAGTCGTCATATACTTGAGGGCGTACTCAGGATTGACATCTCCCAAAATGGCATAGAGTTCCTGCTGTTTTTCTGTCAAAGGATATTGATTCTTGACCTTGTAGAAATAGTTGGATAGGGTCATTTTTTCTCTTGCAAAGTCCGTACGTTCGACTAAAATGGCGGCATTGGTTTGATTGCGCAATTCTGTCTCGAAAGTCTTCTCCAACAAGGCTTGATAAACTGGACTGTCCTCTCTGATAAAAATCTCTTGGTCAAGGGATAGATTACCTATCGATTCTAGAAAAGGGAGATTAAGGGAATAACGTTTGTTTTCCCTTCGGATCAAACCGGCTTTTATATACTCTTCCATGAGTTTATCAACTGCCGCATCTGGAAACTGAGACTTGATTTCTCGTAGAATCACATCGTCATGCTGGTCCAGATAGTCCACCAAATCTATAAAAAATGGCTGTCGAATCAAACGGGAGGGATTAAAAATCTGAATCATGAAGATTCCTTTCTTTACATTTTAAAAGGGGAGATGCTGCTAGTTGACTAGGATTGGTCCCTGGTTGATTCAGAGGCACAGAAAATTCGAGTTTCCTGTAATATTCCCTCCAAAAATCACTAATCTCCTGCTCCTCATCCCCAAATTTCATGGGAATAGTTTCAAAAATCGGTAGGATTTCAGCGATATACTGGGAGCAGTAAAAGCCAGACCCATCCGGATAAAAAGAGCTATTATAAGGAGCTCCTAGATGCTGGCAAGCCTTCTCCTTCACCAAGTCAGCTTCCAGCTCTGGATAGACATAAAGATCGTAGAGATGAGTTGGTTCAAAAAATTCAGCCGGTTCTTGACAAATGACACCAGCTTGCCCACTAGCATGGTAGATGAAACCGTCCAAAAAGATGGCTACATGACTATAGTTCCCAGTAGAAGCCTGGATGGCCTGCCCCATATCTGAAAGGTCCTTCACAAAAATCAAATCACCATTTTCTAACATCTTTCTCTCCTAGAAAAAAAAGGAGCCGAAACCCCTTTAGCTATAAGGAAAACATCGTTTTCTCGTGTCAATCTCTAGTCAAATGATTACCATTAAAATAATTCATTAACTATATTACAAGAATCACTCTAGCTGAAAATAATAAAGCAGAACCAAACTTCCAAAAGACAGAGCTAAGTAGAGGATTCCTATTTGCAATCCATACAAATACCAAAAACTACCACTAACTAAAATAAAAATCGATATCTCAGCAACGAGGCGTTGCCATTTTTTAAAAGCATATGGAGATTTTGGTGCCATATATCGCGCCCAAAATAGGATTAATAGAACTGCTAGAAGAAAAAATAGGAATTTTTCCAGCCAAGAAATTTGTATTACAGACACGGAGAAAAGACCAAGAATTGCCACAACCTCAACCAAAAAGCGCAGTCCTTCAATCAATCGCATCATACTATCACCTTCTATGAATAGTTAAATCAACAGTTCCAAATATTCCTTAAGAATTACCCATTAAAGCTTTCAGTCAACTGAGGCACCACTTGTTTCTTACGTGAAACAGCACCTGGAAGGAAAGCGTGATTGTTTTCAAGTTTGAAGTTGAAAGCTGCTTCGACCTTGTCCATGTTTGATCCAAGAGCCAAAATTTCTGAGTTTGAGTTGACGATATCGGTAATCATGAGGACAAAGTCTGAGTAACCGTT
>NZ_KQ969551.1:70823-75391 GCF_001578945.1 Streptococcus oralis | reverse complement strand
CAGCTTCGATTTCAGCTTGGCGTTCCAAGACTTCAGCAATATCAACTGTATTGACTTGGGCAACACGAACCTTATTTCCGTTGAGTTCAAAAGTCTTAGCATCGATATCAATCAATTCTTCAGCAGATTTGCTAACCAAGTTAGTACCAGCTTTCAGCATAGCAAGACCGTACTCTTCCAAGTTGACACCAGCCAATTCAGCCAATTCAGGAGCAATGACTTTATCAGATGGGTGTGTTGTTGGTGATTTCAAAAGAAGAGTATCTGAAATCAAACCTGAAAGCATCAAACCTGCGATTTCTTTAGGAACTGCTACACCATGTTCTTTGAACATGCGGTAAACGATAGAAGACGCTGATCCAACTGGTTCCAAACGCATGTAGAGTGGACTTGCAGTTTCAAAGTTAGCCACACGGTGGTGGTCTACAACACCGTAAACTTCTACTTCAGCGATATCTGACACTGACTGTTGGAATTCATTGTGGTCAGTCAAGATGACTTGTTCTGCGCCTTCTGCTTTAGCAGATGTGATAACACGCGGTGCTTCCACACCAAAATAGTTCAAAACAAAGGCTGTTTCTTCGTTTGGAGTACCGAGAGCAACTGCTTCTGTGTCCAATCCATAAGCCTCTTTTGCAAGGTAAGCAAAGGCTACAGATGACCCGATGGCATCTGAGTCTGGATTTTGGTGACCAAATACTAGAATCTTAGACATGATAATACCTCTTTTAATTTATTCATCTTATTTTAGCACTTTTTTCCTCTTTTGACAAAAGTAAGAGAAGCCAAAGGACTCCTCGTTAGACATCAATATGGTTGACTAGATTTTTTTCTTGATTTTCGGATAAAAATCGTTCTTTCTGTGGTCTCTTCTTACGTTTGAGGAGAGCTTCTGCAGACATGGCTTCTTCCTTACTGGCAAATCCCTCTACATAGATGAGTTTGACCGGCAAGCGAGCTCGGGTATACTTGGCTCCCTTACCACTATTATGAACGGCAAGGCGCCTCTTCACATCCGTTGTATAGCCCGTATAGTAAGAACCGTCGCGGCACTCTACCACATACATATAGGCCTTATGATCCATAATAAATCTCTTGAATTTCTGGCGTGTAGGAACCATCATCATTATGAACAATGAGTGGTGGCAAGACCTTAAAGCCACTGGTCGATCCATCCTTGATAGCTTCGATTAAGAGCATATTGGCCTCCTTCTCACGTTTAGGATAGACAAATTGCAGGCGCTTAGGAGCTAAATTGTGGCGTTGCAACATGTCCAAGATATCCAAGAGCCGATCTGGACGATGAACCATAGCCAAACGGCCATTAGACTTTAGAATACTCTGAGCACTTCGGCAGATTTCTTCTAGATTAGTCGTAATTTCGTGTCTGGCCAGAAGGTAGTGTTCACTCTCGTTGAGATTAGAATGCGGATCCACCTTAAAATAAGGCGGATTACACAAAATCATATCCACCTTACTTCCCTGAATGTGGGCAGGCATATTTTTTAAATCATCACAGATGACCTGCATCTGCTCTTCCAAGCCATTCAACTGAACCGAACGCTCTGCCATATCCGCCAAGCGCTTCTGAATCTCTACAGATATTATCCGCGCCTGAGTACGTGAACTAGCAAAAAGTCCCACTGCACCATTTCCAGCACAAAAGTCCACAATTAAACCCCGTTTAGGGAAGCGAGGAAAGCGTGACAAGAGAACACTATCCACCGAATAGCTAAACACCTCTCTATTTTGAATGATCTTGATATCTGTCGAAAAGAGCTGGTTGATTCGCTCTCCTGATTTTAATAATTGTTCTTCCATATATTGATTTTTAAAAATACGAAATCTAATAGACTAGTTTTTCTCTCTCAGATTGTTGAGGGCTTCCTTTGTCCAGATCGGCATCATTCGCCCAAGTGGTGCAAAACCGTGCTTGATACGATCATTTGAAAAACGTCTCCGTCTTGGCAATTGATGTTTTTCTTCCTCCAGAGTGCGAATAGATAGACTAGCTTTACCTGAAAATTCGTCTAAATCAACAACCTGAACTTGCACTTCTTCACCAATTTTCAAAACTTCATAGATATTTTCGATAAATCCTGTCCGAATCTCTGAAATATGAATCAGCCCAATCACCCCTGTCTCTAATTCGACGAAGGCACCATAGGGCTGGATTCCTGTAATACGCCCAGTTAGCTTATCACCAATTTTCATCTTAGTCCTCAATTTCAATCGTTTCAATTACCACATCTTCAACTGGCTTGTCCATTGCACCAGTCTCAACAGCTGCAATGGCATCCAAGACCGCAAAAGATTCAGCATCTACCAACTGCCCAAAAACAGTATGGCGGCGGTCAAGGTGAGGAGTTCCACCTTGTTCTGCATAAATCTCAGCGATTGGTTCAGGCCAACCACCACGCGCAATCTCTTTCTTAGAGTATGGCAAGTGTTGGTTTTGCACGATAAAGAACTGGCTACCATTGGTATTTGGCCCAGCATTGGCCATAGAAAGAGCGCCACGGATATTGTAGAGTTCTTCTGAAAATTCATCTTCAAAAGCTTGTCCATAAATAGACTCTCCACCCATACCAGTACCAGTTGGGTCTCCACCTTGGATCATAAAGTCCTTGATAATTCGGTGGAAAATCACACCATCATAATAACCATCTTTCGACAAAGCGATAAAGTTAGCTACTGTTTTAGGAGCATGTTCAGGGAAGAGCTTGATACGCAAGTCTCCGTGATTTGTCTTAATGGTCGCAAGAGGACCCTCTACTGATTCAATTTCTACTTGTGGGAAATGCAATTCTTTTTCTACCATACCAAATCCTTCTAAGGCATCAAAAATGCCATCTTCTTCTACTGTTTTTGTAATATAATCTGCTTTTTCTTTGATTTTATCATGGGAAACACCCATAGCAATACTGATTCCAGCATAATCAAAGAGTTCCAAGTCATTGAGCCCATCTCCAAAGACCATAACATTCTCTGGTTTCAAGCCTAGATGCTCCACAATCTTTGCCACACCAGCAGCCTTTGAACCTGCAATTGGTACCACATCAGATGAATGTTCATGCCAACGCACCATGCGAAGTTTATCCGATAAAGACTCTGGTAGCTGCAAGTCATCCCCTTTATCTTCAAAGGTCCACATCTGGTATATATCTGCTTTTTCATGAAAGTCAGGATCCACACCCAGGTTCGGATAAATCGGATCAATCGCCTCACTGATCAGTTCTGTTCGCGTGGAGAGTTTGGCGTCATGACTGCCAACCAAGCCATATTCAATCCCCTCTTGCTTTGTCCAAGAGATATACTCCTCAACATCTGACTTGTCAATCTGATGTTGATAAATGACCTGATCTTTTTTATCCTCGATATAAGCCCCATTCAGGGTTACAAAAAAGTCAGGCTTGAGTTCACGAATCTCTGGCACAACTCCAAAAATGCCACGCCCAGAAGCAATTCCTGTCAAGATTCCTTTCTCACGCAATTGCTTAAAAACCGTGGGAATCGTAGCTGGAATAAAACCTGTCTTTGACGTACGCAGGGTATCATCAATATCAAAGAAGACAATCTTAATCTTCTTTGCCTTGTATTTTAATTTCGCATCCATCTCTCTACCTCTTTTCCATCACTCTTTCCATTATACCATAAAGTAGAGAAATCCCATATCTTCAAAAAATTCGCTATCTCTTATTCTAATTCCTTGGATAAGTACAAAACTAAATCATCATTATTTTGAATAGTGGCATTCATTTCCAACGGTTGGTTTCGATACCAAACTCCCGAACCATCTGGAATATAGCCTCGTTTGATGTACAATCTCTGAGCAGGTCCATAACCTGAATGGAGCCCAACACCAAGGGTCACCTTATCCGATATGAGTTTAACTCGATTTTCAGCTTCTTCCATCAAGAGGTTTCCAATACCTTGATTTTGAAAGGGTTCAAAGACATTGAAATCTGAAAGTTCTGGAGCCATTCCAGCAAAGGGACCCTGCTTAGCATCGGGTAAAATAGTAATGTAGCCCGCAACAGCACCCTCAACCTCTGCAACTAAGACTTCTCTCTCCCCACATTCTTGTTCAAGAAAATATCTAGCCAAAATTTCTTCTCTACCCGGCCAACCTTGGCTGATAAATCCTTGAGATAGATCTTTAATGTCAGATTCTTGCATTTTTCTAATAATACTGTTTCCCTGCATAAGGCTCCCCTTTGAAAATTCATACTATCATTATAACACTTTTATAGTCAAAGAAAGAAAAAAGACCCGAGTGGGTCTTAACTCGCTCTCTTATTTCTACGCTCATGAAAAAGAGGTCCACTGGACCTAAAAAAAGACCCTTACGGGTCTTGATTCGCTTTCTTATTTCCGAGCTCATGAAAAAGAGGTCCCCCGGACCTGAAGAAAAGACCCGTCGGGGTCTTTTCTTTAATCTTCGTTTACGAAAGGCATCAAAGCCATTACGCGAGCACGTTTGATAGCTGTTGTTACTTTACGTTGGTTTTTAGCCGAAGTTCCAGTTACACGACGTGGAAGGATTTTTCCACGTTCTGAAACGAAAC
>NZ_KQ969551.1:69785-70803 GCF_001578945.1 Streptococcus oralis | reverse complement strand
TATTCAATTTTGTTTGCTGCGATGTAATCAACTTTTTTACGGCGTTTGAATCCGCCACGACGTTGTTGAGCCATGTTTTTCTCCTTTATAATTTTAGTTGTCCATTAGAATGGTAAATCATCATCTGAAATGTCCAATGGATTTGTTGCTCCAAATGGATTTTCATCACGTGAAAAGTCAGGTACTGAATTTGTAGGTGCTGTATAACTAGCAGTTGGTGCAGAATAAGCTCCACCTGTATGTCCTTCACGCACGCTACGGCTTTCCAACATTTGGAAATTGTCAGCCACGACTTCTGTTACGTAGACACGTTGTCCTTGCTGGTTATCGTAACTACGAGTCTGGATACGACCTGTAATCCCGATAAGAGAGCCTTTTTTAGCCCAGTTAGCAAGATTTTCAGCCTGTTGGCGCCACATAACGACATTGATAAAATCAGCCTCACGTTCGCCATTTTGACTCTTAAATGTACGGTTTACTGCAAGAGTAAAAGTCGCAACTGCTACATTTGATGGGGTATAACGCAACTCAGCGTCACGTGTCATACGCCCTACAAGTACAACATTGTTAATCATAATTTACCTTCTTACGCGTCAAGTTTGACGATCATGTGACGAAGAATGTCAGCGTTGATTTTTGAAAGACGGTCAAACTCTTTAAGAGCTACGTCGTCGTTAGCTTCAACGTTAACGATGTGGTAAAGTCCTTCACGGAAATCTTGGATTTCGTATGCAAGACGACGTTTTTCCCATGATTTTGATTCAACAACAGTTGCACCGTTGTCAGTCAAGATAGAGTCAAAACGTGCTACCAAAGCGTTTTTCGCTTCTTCTTCAATGTTTGGACGAATGATATAAAGAATTTCGTATTTAGCCATTGATATGTTCCTCCTTTTGGTCTAATGACCCCTAGTCTTTGCAAGGGGTAAGTGAGGTTTGCTCACAATAAACTATTATACTAGAAAAACTGATAGATAGCAAGATAAAAGTGAAAAAAGAAGATGAAATTATCTTCTTTG
>NZ_KQ969551.1:55516-68918 GCF_001578945.1 Streptococcus oralis | reverse complement strand
GAAATTATCTTCTTTTCACTAGTTTATGGTTTGATACGATGTAACATACGTGGGAATGGAATAGCTTCACGGATGTGTTTTGTTCCTGCTGCGAAGGTTACCATACGCTCGATACCGATACCAAATCCTCCGTGTGGTACTGTACCGTATTTACGAAGGTCAAGGTAGAATTCGTATTCTGTACGATCCATACCAAGTTCTTCCATCTTAGCGACAAGGGTATCATAGTCTTCCTCACGCATAGAACCACCAATGATTTCTCCATAGCCTTCTGGCGCAAGCAAGTCTGCACAAAGCACGCGCTCTGGATTTCCAGGAACTGGTTTCATGTAGAAGGCCTTGATAGCTGCTGGGTAGTTCATGACAAAGGTTGGTACACCAAAGTGGTTTGAAATCCACGTTTCGTGTGGTGAACCAAAGTCATCTCCATGCTCCAAATGCTCGTAGTCAGCATCTTCATCATTCTCATGCTCTTGCAAGAGGTCAATGGCTTGATCGTAAGTGATGCGTTTAAACGGCTCTGTAATGTAGCGTTTCAAGAGCTCTGTATCACGTTCCAAGGTTTCCAAGGCTTGAGGCGCACGATCCAAAACACCTTGTAGAAGAGCTTTCACATAAGCTTCTTGCAAGTCAAGTGATTCATCGTGTGTCAAGTAGGAGTACTCCGCATCCATCATCCAGAACTCAGTCAAGTGACGGCGCGTTTTTGATTTTTCAGCACGGAATACTGGACCAAAGTCAAATACACGGCCAAGAGCCATAGCCCCTGCTTCTAGGTAAAGCTGACCTGATTGGCTCAAGTAGGCTGGTGTTCCAAAATAGTCTGTTTCAAAGAGTTCTGTTGAGTCTTCTGCTGCGTTTCCTGAAAGAATTGGGCTATCAAACTTCATGAAGCCGTTCTTGTCGAAAAACTCATAAGTTGCATAGATGATAGCGTTACGGATTTGCATTACAGCCACTTGCTTACGAGAACGTAGCCACAAGTGACGGTTATCCATCAAGAAGTCTGTTCCGTGTTCTTTTGGAGTGATTGGGTAGTCTTGAGATTCACCGATCACTTCGATGTCTGTAATATCGAGCTCGTAGCCAAACTTAGAACGTTCGTCTTCTTTGACAATCCCTGTCACATAAACAGACGTTTCTTGGCTCAAGCGTTTGATGACATCAAACTTCTCTAGACCCACTTCCTCACCGAACTTTTCAATAAAGTTTGGTTTGAAGGCAACTCCTTGGAAAAAGGCTGTTCCATCACGCAATTGCAAGAAGGCAATTTTCCCTTTTCCAGATTTGTTGGCAACCCAGGCTCCGATGGTCACTTCTTGACCAACGTAGTCTTTTACTTCGATAATCGTTACACGTTTTGTCATAATCTATCTTCCTTTATCGTTAATCTTGTCCGAAGACATCATTACCCACTATTTTACCATAAATAGACTGCGATAGCTAGGTTCGACTAGAGAAAATTCGAGAGATTTTCGTTACAAAAAATCTTCGCCAAGATGACGAAGATTCTAAGTTTTATTTTTCCATAAATTGATGTAAACGCCGAATAGCTTCTTTCAAAGTATCCAGATCTGTGGCATAGCTGAGACGAACATTTTCTGGTGCTCCAAATCCAGCTCCTGTAATCAAGGCAAGACCGACTTCTTCTAGAATAGCTGTTGTAAACTCTGTCACATCGGTATACCCCTTCATCTCCATCGCTTTTTTAACATTTGGGAAGAGATAGAAGGCTCCTTGTGGCTTGACAACTTCAAATCCTGGCACTTGGCACAAGAGTGGATAAATGGTATTCAAACGTTCTTCAAAGGCTTGGCGCATGGTTTCAACAGAGTCTTGCGGTCCAGTCAGCGCCTCAATCGTTGCATATTGAGATACTGCTGTCAGATTTGAAGTCGTTTGTCCTGTTAGTTTGCTCATAGCAGCGATAATTTCAGAATTTCCCACAGCATAACCTACCCGCCAACCAGTCATGGCATAGGCCTTAGATACACCGTTAATCACGATGGTTTGCTTGCGAATGGCTTCTGACAGACTAGAGATTGGAACAAATTCATTTCCGTTATAAACCAAACGACCATAAATATCATCTGCTAAGATAAGGACATCATGCGCAACAGCCCAATTTCCGATAGCCAAGAGTTCCTCACGAGAGTAAATCATACCAGTCGGATTCGATGGTGAATTGAGAACCAAGACCTTGGTCTTATCTGTTCGCGCTGCTTCTAGCTGCTCTACTGTTACTTTAAAGTGATTGTCTTCCTTGGTCTGGACAAAGACTGGCACTCCTTCTGCCATTTTGACCTGATCTCCATAGCTGACCCAGTAAGGTGTAGGAATGATGACCTCATCACCTGGATTGACCACAGCCATAAAGAAGGTGTAGAGAGAGAACTTGGCACCAGTGGCAAATGTAACCTCGTTAGCCGCTACGGAATACCCATAGTGGCGTTCAAAATAGGTATTAACCGCCGCTTTTAACTCTGGTAGGCCTGAAGCAACTGTATAGAAGGAAGCTCGTCCATCTCGAATCGCTTCTACCGCTGCATCCTGAATGTTTTCAGGAGTATGAAAATCAGGCTGTCCCAAGGTTAAGAAAAGAACATCCTTTCCTTGAGCTTTTAATGCTTTGGCTCTTGCATCACTGGCTAGAGTGACGCTTTCTTCCATTTCTAGTACACGTTTGGATAGTTTCATATGTCCTCCTTTATTGGATCACTGCTCCTGTTTCAAAGTCAACCAGATAGTACTGGTTTCCTGACTTAACTTCCCAAATCGGCTTGTCCTGATAGCGACCAAAAGTAATCTTGTCAATGTCGCTAGCTCCTTTTTCCCTCGAAATCGTCGCTGCCTTGTCTTGAGAAATCCCCTTATCTAGCTGATAGACATAAATCTTGTGGTCATTCTTTTCAATCAGTACGGCAATGGCCTCTTGCTTTTTATTACGTCCCAGAACGCTGTAATAACCTTCTAGTCCATTGTAGAAATCAACCTGATCAGCCTTCTCCAATTCTGCATACTGCTTGGCTAGTTTTTCTCCTTCAACTCTAGCATCTTGATAGGGTTTCATACTGAGAGATATCAGGTAAAGAAAGGAAGTGGTCATGACTAGTAGTACTAAAGCAATGCCGATTCCATATTGTAAAAGTAGCTTGTTTTTCGCGTTTTTCTGTCTTAGTTTCACCCGTCTATTTTACCATCTCTCTTCCTTTATTACAAGTGAAGATAGGAATATTCTAAGATTCTTTTCCTATAAAATATAAGTTCTTGTTTTTCTCTCTCATTATTGATAAAATAGCCTTATGAAACAACATTTAAAAGAGAAAATTTCCGATAATCAATTAGATTTAAAAACAGCTATCGTCCTCAATAAGGCCATACGAACTTTTAAACCATATGAAGCCAAGGCTGCCAAAGAACATGGGCTAACACCAACTCAATTTTCAGTCCTTGAAACCCTCTATAGCAAGGGAGAACTGCGCATTCAGGATTTGATTGAAAAAATGCTAGCCACTTCTGGAAATATGACCGTTGTCATTCGAAATATGGTTCGAGATGGGTGGATTTCTAGAACTTGTGACCCAAAAGATCGTCGCTCCTTTTTCCTGAAATTAACACCTGCAGGACGCAGAAAAATCGAAGAGGTTCTACCTGGACATATCGACTCTATCGTAGAAGCACTCAGTATCTTGGAAGATGGAGAAAAGGAAGACTTAATCCGGATTTTAAAAAAATTTAAAGATTTGTGAGCAAAATTATTGCTAATTGATATTATTCACTGTGGCATAGACAACGCCAAAAGAGTTTACTCTTTAAATTTATCTAAAGGAAACTTATCGTGTCTAAAAAGCGCTACTTATCGTCGGACAACTACTCCAAGATCCTTTCAATCATCAATGGCTCTTGAAGCTGAAAAAAACCTTGCTGACTAAGTGGAAGTTAGCTACCTTGATTACTCAGCCGTTCCCATTTTCAGCCAAGATTTGGAAGTTTCAACTCATCCAGATGTAGCTATTGCTCGTAAAGTGGTTCTTACTGCTGATGCAATCTGTGCCTTCTCTTCAGTCAAGCAAGTCTGTCCCCATCTTATCTGTACACGACCAACTTTTTACTATTTATAAAGACATCTTGCCATTTATTCATACACAAGTAATTGGTGACTTTATTGCTACTCGTGTCAATGACTCTGCCTGGGCAGATGGAAAAATTGGTGTTAGAAGAAGCAACTGCTTCATCACTTGCAAAACAAGCGGACGACCTTCTTGCAGCCATCAACTAATCCAGCAAAAACCAGCTCGAATGAGCTGGTTTTATGCTTGTTTCACAAAGACGAGTTCTAAGTCACTTGATAAATCAGGTCGGTAGTCAAAACCGGCAAAACTTAGCTTGCGAGCTTGTTCGACAGTTTGGACTTGCCCCTCTATCAAGGCGGTCAAAAAGGCGCCACGGGCTTTTTTTGAAATGGTTGAGTGGATTTTCAACTGGCCAGCCTTGTCCTCCATAAATTTGAAAGTCACCATCTTTTCTCTGATTTTCCTAGAGAATACAGTTTCAAACTCTGATGACAAAAGTGAAAATATCAAGTCCTCATCCTGTAAGGTCTTATCGTAGGCTGATCTCCAATAATTCTTTAAGGTTTTGCCAGCGACTTTTAACTTCATCAAAAAGTCCAAACGGTGAGGAGCCATGGGCGACAAGGCGGGGACAACACCGTATAAAGCCGAGGTAATCAGAACATGATTTTTAAGATAGGCTTGTTCAGCCTCGGTCAGCGTATCTCGTTTGATGTGGCGATACATGAGACCGTCAAAGAGTTTCAAAGCTGGATAGTTTTTAGCCCTGTGACCTTTTAAAGCTTGAATATGAGCGTACTCTTCTTCTGCTTTCTCGGCAGATACCTTATAAAAAGTCTCTAATTCACTAGTTGAGTAATGCGCAAGTGAGTCAAGGACTGCCTGACTTTCTTCCCTCAAAGGGAGCGCTTCGATACAAGGATGGCCTGTGTTCATTTCTTTTGCTGTTGGGATTAAAATTTTCATATTGTTAGTGTAGCATATTTTTCAATCACGACCAAGAATTTCATCTTAAAAACCTCGGTTCATACCGAGGTTTCTCTGTTTATTTTGGCCATCCTAACCAGATAGCCACGAGAACAAGGGCTGTGCCAGCTAAGCTTGTTAAGATAGATAAGAATTTATCTTTTTTCTCCTTGAACTGAGAAAAACCTATCTTCAAAGCGAACAATCCAAGTAGCATTGAAGCAACCATCAAATAAAAACCCATTTGTTTGTCCTCCATTAGTCTTAATTTACCTTATTATAACATATACTTTCTGAGAAAACCTATTTTTATACTCAATGAAAATCAAAGAGCAAACTAGGAAGCTAGCTACGGGCTTACTCAAAGCACTGCTTTGAGGTTGTAGATAGAACTGACGAAGTCAATAACCATACCTACGGCAAGGCGACGCTGACGTAGTTTGAAGAGATTTTCGAAGAGTATTATTGTACTTTAAAGGTCTTGAGGTAATTATCTTTTCCAACTTGACCTTCAAAGGATTGGCCATTTTCGAGGTAAGGAAGGTCATCCGATACCGAAGCCTTGACCTTATAAATCTTGCCATCAACTTTGAAGAAGTAGACAGTATCTCCTTTGATGACAGCTGATTTAAGATCTGAAACCACTCCCTTGATACTTTCTACCGTTTCGTTATCCAGCTCGAGGTCGTTTTTATTGGCATATTTGCTGAGGAGCTCATCTACCGTAGTTGCTACGATGACGTTTTGGTACTCCACGGCATCGACCAATGCATACTCCTTGACCAAGCCTGCATTGTCCTTCAAGCCCATGATATAGAGTGGTTTGTCATTGAGATTGACAAGAATAGGGAAGGTAGCCTTGTAGGCCTTCTCTTGCACTGCTCCTTCTGCGGAAGCACGGGCAGATTCTTCGGTTGCTGAAGCTAGGTTGTACTTGGTGATTTCACCAGTACGCATATTTTCAAGGATAAATCCTAGATTACTTTCGTCAGCATTT
Source organism: Streptococcus oralis (assembly GCF_001578945.1). GTDB lineage: Bacteria > Bacillota > Bacilli > Lactobacillales > Streptococcaceae > Streptococcus > Streptococcus oralis_Q. Next base: position 62,882 of record NZ_KQ969551.1, on the reverse strand, counting down.
GCTGAAGTCACCCCCGTGTAGAGATAAATGTCATTTCCGATAGAAAGATAGTTATAGCCCTCGGTCGTTTGGGTAACATTTTTCTTAGAAATCAAGGCATTCCAGAAGCCGTCTTTATACTTGCCGTTGTAGTTGATTTGCTCGATGGTTTCTTCAGCTGGATAGACACGATCCACCCATTCTGGCACATCATCCAAGCTGTATTCCTTGGTTTCTCCATTGGTGGCGTCTAAGATAATAACAGATGAAGGACGAGGAACTCCTAGACCAAACTGCTTTTGATAAACGGTCGCTACATAGAAAGGATTGCCTTCATCATCCACCTCAAAGGATGGCGTTTTAAAAATCTTGGTTGGGTACTTGAAGCGCAAGTGACGTTTGACGTCTCGGTTAAAATACTCGGAGTCCGAATACTTCATCGGCGTTTTTAAATCCACCAATTCCGCATTTCCTGTCACCATATCAACCTTGATATACTCACCAATCCCCTTGGACTGATTATTAAACCATTTGATCGGGTCGGCATACTCCAAAGGTGTCACCCGATAGGGTTTGCCATCAACCGTTAGCTGGGTATAGGTATCTGCTGCTACATATTGGGATACCTTGTCCGTCAGCGATCCAAGATATCGATCCCCGATTTTTTCAGCTGTATCCCGATCTAGAATAGGAACCTTATTGGTATCACTTTTTGGAAATTCAGAGAACTCCTTCTCAGTTAGAGTAACGACATTGGCATAGTTTTTAGCTTGGAAAAAGCTTGAAGTGGCAAGGCTCACCAAACCTGCCAAAAGAAAAATCACACCTGCTGAAAGGATAAAGAAAGCGCCTAGTTTTTGGAAGTGGAAATCTCCAAATTTTAACTCTACGGCTTCTCTCCCTCGATGGACAACTTCTACTTTCTTAATCGGTTGATTGTCTTTACCAACACTAAATAGGAGTCCTAAAATAACCAAATGCGCACAGAGAAAGAAAATAAACTCCCAACTTGTTAGGTTAAGCGGTGGTAAAAAGATATACCAGGTCGCCACCATAAACAACATTTCAAATACAATACGTTTCATCTTAAATCCTCCTAAATAATCCTTCCTTCTAAATGATCCAACTCATGTTGACATATCTGAGCAGGAAAACCTGTCAGTGTAATGGTCTGTTCCTGCCACTTGCTATCGCGATAGGAAACCGTAATCGTTTCATAACGGGTTGTTGGTCTTGCCCCAGTCAAGGACAAGCAACCTTCCTCTGTCTCGTAAAGTCCTTCTTTTGTTAGCAGGACAGGATTAAACATAACTAGAGGCACCAGGCCCAGATTAAAAATAATCACGCGCTTCTGCACACCAATCATATTGGCCGCCAGACCCACACAAGTCTCGCGATTAGCCAGCAGGGTATCCTGCAGATCTCTAGCCAGATAAAGGTCTTCCTGACTTGCCGCTTTCGAAACTTGCGACAAGAATAAGACATCTCGGACAATTTTCTTTTCCATTCTCTTTCACTCCTTGCTATTTTACTTTATTATAGCACAAAAGAGGATAACTTCTAACCATTCTCCTCAAATGCAAAAAAAGCCATCCGAAGATGACTTTCTTTTTAAATCGCATTCTTATCCAAGCCAAGTTTACGTTGAACAAACTTGACGATTTCTACGATAAGTATCATTGAGAAGCTTCCAGCTAGAACAATACCCCATTGTGACAAGTCTAGTTTGGTCACATGGAAGATACCTTCAAGCGGTTCTACAACGATTGTTGCCATCAAGAGAATGAAGGAAACCAGGATAGACCAGTTAAAGGTCTTAGACTTGAAAGGACCAACTGTCAAGATAGATTGGTAAACAGACTTGACATTGTAGGCGTGGAAGAGCTGAATCAAACCAAGTGTTGCAAAAGCCATCGTCAGGGCATCCGCATGAATGGCAGTATTGTCCCCAACATGAACAGGGTTAGCAATAGCATAGCCGTAGACTGCAAGAACCAAGGCACCTTGAAGCACGCCTTGATAGATGATGGAGCTAAGAACCCCACCTGAGAAGAAGCTTGACTTACGTCCACGTGGTTTGTGGGTCATAACACCTGGCTCAGCTGGCTCAACACCGAGAGCGATAGCTGGGAAGGTATCCGTTACCAAGTTAATCCAGAGAAGATGAACAGGTTGCAAGACATCCCAACCAAAGAGAGTCGCAAGGAAGATAGTCAAGACTTCTGCAGTGTTGGCTGAAAGTAGGTATTGGATAGTCTTTTGAATGTTTGAGAAGACCTTCCGTCCTTCCTCTACCGCAACGATAATAGTCGCAAAGTTATCATCCGCAAGAATCATGTCAGAAGCTCCCTTAGAAACCTCTGTACCAGTGATTCCCATACCGATACCGATATCAGCTGTTTTCAGAGCTGGAGCATCATTAACACCGTCACCTGTCATGGCAACGACCTTACCTTGGTTTTGCCAAGCTTTCACGATACGAACCTTGTGTTCTGGAGATACACGCGCGTAAACGGAATATTGACCAACGACTTTTTCAAATTCTTCATCAGAAAGTTCGTTAAGCTCAGCACCAGTCAAGACATGGTCTTCCGAGTCATTTTCATCGATGATTCCCAAACGTTTGGCAATGGCTTCTGCTGTGTCTTGGTGGTCACCTGTAATCATGATCGGACGGATTCCCGCTTCCTTAGCGACACGAACGGCTTCAGCCGCTTCGGCACGTTCAGGGTCAATCATCCCAATCAAACCAGTAAAGATCAAGTTGTTTTCAAGCTCTTCAGAAGTAAGATTTTCTGGAATACTATCGATAATCTTATAAGCACCTGCAAGGACACGCAAGGCCTGGTGAGCCATTTCAGAGTTGTTTGTATGGATTAATTCAGTGACTTTCTCATCGATCGGAGCAACATCTCCAGCCTTATCACGAGCAACACAGCGCTTCAAGAGTTGGTCTGGTGCTCCTTTAACAGCTACGAGGTAACGACCGTCCGGCAAGGGATGAACCGTTGACATGAGTTTACGATCTGAGTCAAATGGCAATTCAGCCACACGCGGATACTTTTCTAAAAATCCTTTGACATCGTAGCCCTTGTCCAAGGCATACTGGATGAAGGCTGTTTCCGTTGGATCCCCGATCAGGTTTCCTTCAGCATCAATCTTGGTATCGTTGGCCAAGACAACTGAACGAAGTAGTGGCATTTCAAGACCTAGTTTAATGTCATCAGTCGAGTTATGTAGGGCTGCATCGTAGAAGACTTTTTCGACGGTCATCTTGTTCATGGTAAGTGTACCAGTCTTATCAGAAGCGATGATTTCTGTTGAACCAAGCGTTTCAACTGCTGGCAACTTACGAACGATAGAATTTCTTTTGGCCAAAACTTGAGTACCAAGGGCAAGAACGATCGTCACGATAGCAGGGAGTCCTTCGGGAATGGCTGCAACAGCAAGCGCAACAGAGGTCATCAACTCACCAAGTGGATCTTTCCCTTGAATGAAGACACCCACTACAAAAGTAACAAGGGCAATGACCAAAATTGCATAGGTCAAAACCTTAGAGAGGTTGTTCAAGTTTTGTTTGAGTGGCGTGTCCGTCTCATCCGCATTTTGAAGCATACCTGCGATATGACCGACCTCTGTATACATCCCGGTGTTAACGACAACTCCCAATCCACGACCATAGGTTACGTTTGAGTTTTGGAAGGCCATATTGACACGGTCACCAATACCAGCATCTGCAGCAAGCTCGACTGTCAAGTCTTTTTCAACTGGAACTGACTCACCTGTCAAGGCTGCTTCTTCGATTTTGAGGGAGTTAGCCTCTAGCAAACGAAGGTCAGCTGGAACCACGTCACCTGCTTCCAGAGCTACGATGTCACCAGGCACCAATTCCTTGGAATCAATCTCTGCCATGTGTCCATCACGAATAACGCGAGCAGCTGGACTAGACATAGACTTGAGGGCTTCGATGGCTTCTTCTGCCTTGCCTTCTTGGTAGACCCCAAAGACGGCATTGATGATAACTACGGCTAAGATAATGATAGCGTCCGCAATATCTTCCCCACCTGAAGTCACGACTGATAAGACTGCTGCAACCAAAAGGATAATAATCATCAAATCCTTAAATTGCTCGATAAACTTGACTAGGAGAGATTTTTTCTCACCCTCTTCCAGTTCATTGCGTCCATATTCAGCTAGACGTTTCTGCGCTTCGCTTGACGAAAGACCTTGCTCAGTTGCTTCAACTGACTTCAAGACCTCTTCAGGACTTTGAGTGTAAAACGCTTGGCGTTTTTGTTCTTGGGACATGTGTCTCCTCCTTTACATATCTAGGCTCCTTTGTTTGCACCAAAAGACAAACAAAAAGAGACCTGTTAGCAATAACAAGTCTCGCTGTTTAAGATAGCACCGGAAATAAATTTCGAAATGACGATACTACCGCAGTTCTCTGCCAGCTACTCCCTTGAGTAGTTCTATTATAGCAAAATTTGGTGGAAAATAAAAGTTTTGAAATTAATTATTCTATATATTTAATATTTAAAAGAACTGATACTCTCAGTACTCAATAACAATTGACTGAATATCACCTGTATTACCTAAATTATTCTCATCGGGATAGTTTATACTTATATCTTTTGTTTGCAGATCATAACGAAATAAATACCATAGGTAACCTTTTGAAACAGATTTTTTATTAATCCTAATAACAGTAGGAACATGATTTTGGTGGGGAATATCTTTTAACTTTTCTTCAATCTCATAACGTTCTGCGGTAAATTTACTAGTAATAAATTGATAAAAAGACGCCCTATGAATCAGGGAAAAAATTATCAAAAGTATCGTACTAAAATAAAGAAAACGATTAGAAATTTGTGTTGCATATTTGAGTAAGTATATTAGCAAAACACCTAAAACAAATAACACGATTGTCAAGTCATATCTACTAAAACTATCTAAATTTTTTGCTTCATCATAAGGCATAGAAACAAGATACATGGCTAATAAATTTATATGATAGATAACATATACTAAAACAGAAAAAGCGATTAACTCCATTCCTAACAATTTTCTTTTATTCCAAATATAATAGATTAAAATTCCCCCTATTAGTACAAATAAAAGTAGAATAATATTATCAAATGAAAAAATTCGTTGAAAATATTGAGATACTATCTCAATTATTTTACTTTTTCCTTTATCTAATAAATTTTCCTTATAGCTGGATAGACTAAATGAATGTTTTGATTTATTTCCCTCAACAAAAACATAGGCGACATGTGCTTTCCACAAAAGGTTTAAAAAAACAGTTCCAAGAGATACATAGAGTGTCTGTAACCAAATCTTAAATCGTAGCTCTTTACTCATCTTAAATGAATATAAAATCATTAGAAATAGTGCAGAAATCACAAAAAATATTCCACTTGTTTTTACAGAAATCAAAAATAAAAAAATTAAACCAAGTAGGTAGGTTACTTGTTGCAAACTCTTTTTATAAAAAACAATTATGTTAACAGTAGCTAATGCTAATGATGTCAACAGTGTATCCACAAGCAAATCATAAGGTTGAATATTCACTATAAAAAGTAGTAAGCTAAATATTATTGTCGGAACACTATATTTTTTCAAATCTGGAGAAATCCATGCAAAAAACGTAAAACATGCACTAAGTACTAGCCAAGATTGAGCAACACTCATAAATCCTTCAGAATGGATACCTGCAATTTTAGAAATGTAGTAAATAAAGCTAGCACTACCTGTCGCATAGCTTTGAAATTGTATCAGTTCAGATTGGAAATTAGGAAATCGATTATATGTCACAATTTCTTTGGCTACTATTCCCCAATGTGAAAAATTATCATAATGAATCCATAAATTATCTTTTAAAATTACAAATAAGAAGATCATAGCAAGAAAAAAATACGATATTTGCTGAATATCTTTCTTACTTTTTATAACCAATAAAGAGTATTTATTCATCAAGATTCCTATGCAGAATAGAACAATCGATGTTAGCTTCAATATGTTTAAGAGACCAGAAAGAAAAATGATTATCCCAATACCCGAAAATACCATGACCGGAATAAAAGAAATCTCTAATTTTGTCTTTACCCTAAAAAAACTGAAGTATCCAAAAAATGATAAAAACAATAAGAAAATTCTGAAGACAACTAGCATTTTAACCCCTTCTATCTAAATACCCACCTTCTTTGAATTTGGTAACTAACAAGAAACAATATCATATCAACTATAATTTTTATAACTGTTTCAGAACCTGAAAACATATTCCAAATTACAGTGACCAATGTAGCAGAGGCCAACATTTGGAAAGCAGCTAAACTATAGTATTTCACAATCGTTTTATGAATCCTTTTTTCACCATTAAAAACGATATTTTTGTTAATGGTAAAATTAAAGTAAGAAGAGAAAATTCTTGCGAAGATAGTGGCTAAGAGTATTAGAGTTGCCCCTCGATGAGCCCCGAAAACTACTGCCCCCCATAAGAAGAGCTGGAACAGTCCAATATCCACAATAAAGGAGGATAAAGAAGATGCTAAGTACTTTAAAAATGAGGCAAAAATCACCTTATAGATCTTCAACGAATCCTTAATAGGATTAAAATGTGTTTCTGCATTTCCATCAAAATAAATGGTTTCAATCGTGATTTCTTGTATTGGAATCACTCTGTCAAATGCATGGATAAGCATTTTTGTCTCATACTCAAATCGTTCTCCTGGAATTTCCAACATTTCTTTTAAAATATTTTTAGGAAATCCTCGAAGCCCTGTTTGCGTATCTGTGATTTTCCTACCGTAAAGGAGTTTAAAAACGAATTTTGTTAATTTATTTCCAAATTTACTTTTTGGTGGTACATTTTCAGAGTCAAAATCACGACAACCCAGAATTAATGAATTTGGGGAGTTTTCAATGGTTTCCACCATTGCTAGTACATCTTCCACTCGATGTTGTCCATCTGAGTCAGCAGTAACAACTCCATTAAATTGAGCTACATTTGGCATGGTCAAAAAATAATTAAAGGCGTTCTTTAGAGCACGTCCTTTCCCTAAGTTTTTAGCATGGGTCAATACCTGACAATGATAGTCTGTTTTTAATTGTTCAAAAAGATAATGAAATTCTTTTCTACTTCCATCATCTACTACCAAGATATCCTCTAAACCTGAGTTTTTTAATTTCTGTACATAGTCAATCAACTCAGTCGGTGGATTGAGTGCAGGGATGACAACTAGTGTTTTCATCGAATCTCCTTTAAAATTTACTGTTATGTTCATAAAAAATACAAATTTCCACATACTATTTTAGCACATTTCCTTTTAAAACAAAACATTTTCTAGTCTAAAACTCTTTCTATCTGCGATCATTTGAATTTTTG
>NZ_KQ969551.1:40393-54608 GCF_001578945.1 Streptococcus oralis | reverse complement strand
TCATTTGAATTTTCCTTTGAAAACCAGTATAATGGTAGAATACTATATGACTAGAAAGGAAGCTGAATGAAACAACCTGTCTCAAACCTCAAACTGGCCGAACGGGGAGCCATCATTAGCATTTTGGCCTATTTGGTCTTATCGGCTGCCAAGTTAGCGACAGGCCATCTCCTATCCTCCTCCAGTTTGGTGGCAGATGGTTTTAACAACGTATCTGATATTATCGGAAATGTAGCTCTCTTGATCGGGATTCGGATGGCGCGCCAGCCAGCTGATCAGGACCATCGTTTTGGTCACTGGAAGATTGAAGATTTGGCTAGTCTCATTACTTCCATCATCATGTTTTATGTAGGGTTTGATGTCCTTCGTGACACCATCCAAAAAATCCTCAGTCAAGAGGAAGCTGTTATTGATCCACTGGGGGCCATTCTTGGAGTGATCTCAGCTGCAGTCATGTTTTTGGTCTACCTCTACAATACCCAGCTCAGCAAAAAATCCAAGTCCAATGCCCTCAAGGCGGCTGCCAAGGATAATTTATCAGACGCTGTGACATCCATTGGGACTTCCATTGCTATTTTAGCTAGTAGTCTCAACTACCCGATTGTCGATAAGTTGGTAGCTATTGTCATTACCTTCTTCATTCTCAAAACAGCCTACGATATCTTTATGGAATCCTCCTTTAGCTTATCAGACGGTTTTGACGACAGTCTTCTGGATCAGTATCAGGCAGCCATTTTAGAGATTCCAAAGATTAGCAAGGTCAAATCCCAACGGGGCCGCACATACGGCAGCAACATTTATCTGGACATTACCCTAGAGATGAATCCCGACCTATCTGTTTACGAGAGTCATGAAATTGCCGATCAGGTCGAATCCATGCTGGAAGAGCGCTTTGGGGTTTTTGATACCGATATTCACATCGAACCAGCCCCCATTCCGGAAGATGAAATTTTAGATAATGTCTATCGAAAACTTCTCATGAGGGAGCAATTGATTGACCAAGGAAATCAGCTAGAAGAACTCCTAGCCGAAGACTTTGTCTATATTCGCCAGAATGGCCAGCAGTTAGATAAACAAGCCTACAAGGCTGAAAAAGAACTGGCTGCTGCTATTCAGGACTTCCAACTGACCTCCATCAGTCAGAAAACCAAGCTCATCTGCTATGAGCTAGATGGCATCGTCCACACCAGTATCTGGCGCCGCCATGAGACTTGGCAAAACATCTTCCACCAAGAAACTAAAAAAGAATAGAGAAATCCTGTCATGAGACGGGATTTTTCTATTCTTCTAGCTATCAAATTCACTTAGATACTCATAGCGTTCATACTTTTCAAGGAGTTCTTCGTTTTTCTCCTCTAGCTCTTTTTGAAGAGTGGCTAGCTTACCAAAATCAGAGCCATTTGCTTGCATCTCCTCTTCAATAGCAGCGATACGATTTTCCAAGGTTTCAATATCTTCTTCAATGCTTGCCCACTCTTGCTTTTCTTGGTAGGTCATGCGTTTCTTGTCTTCACGGACTTTGACCACTTTCTCCTTTTCGGCCTTTTGCACTTGATTAGCCATCTCTGTTTCAAAGGCTTTTTCATCAAGATAGTCGGTGTAATGACCAAAGAAAGGACGAATCTTGCCATCCTCAAAAGCAAGAATCTTAGTTGCTACCTTATCCAAGAAATAGCGATCATGGCTAACTGTCAAGACGGGACCTGCAAAGCCTTGCAAGAAATTCTCCAAAACTGTCAAAGTCGCAATGTCTAAGTCATTTGTCGGCTCGTCCAAAAGAAGAACATTTGGTTTTTCAAGAAGCAGTTTGAGAAGATAAAGGCGTTTTTTCTCTCCACCAGACAACTTCTCAATCAAGGTACCATGGGTCGAACGTGGGAAGAGGAACTGCTCCAGCAACTCCGCAATCGAAGTCGTCGTGCCACCACTGGTCTTGACCTCTTCTGCTACTTCCTGCAAGTAATTGATAACGCGCTTGCTTTCATCCAAGCCCTCAATTTGCTGAGAGAAATAGGCGATGCGAACCGTCTCACCGATGATCACTTGACCTTTAGTCGGCTCAAGACTTCCTGCGATGAGATTAAGCAGAGTTGACTTCCCCACACCATTATCCCCAACGATTCCAATACGGTCTTTAGCTTGCACTAAGAGATTAAAATCTTTCAAAATGGGCTTGTTCTCATAAGCAAAGGAAACATTCTGAAACTCGATGACTTTTTTCCCAATCCGACTGGTTTCAAAGTTCATGGTCAAGTCTGTTTCAGCAACACCGCCTGAAACTTCTTTTTTCAAGTCATGGAAACGATTGATACGAGCCTGTTGCTTGGTCGCACGCGCCTGCGGTTGTCTACGCATCCAGGCCAGTTCTTGTTTGTAGAGTTGCTCTTTCTTGTGGAGAAGGGCAACGTCACGCTCATCTTGTTCCGCCTTGAGACGAACATAGTCCTGATAATTTCCCTGATACTCGGTCAAGCCTGCTCGGTCCAACTCGAAAATCCGTGTTGACAACGCATCTAGGAAATAACGATCATGGGTGATAAAGAGAACGGTTTTCTTGGAACTTTTCAAAAAAAGGGTCAGCCACTCAATAGTCGCAATATCCAGATGGTTGGTTGGCTCATCCAACAGCAAGAGGTCGTGATTGCCAAGTAAGACTTGCGCCAACTGAACACGTCTTCTCAAACCACCTGATAATTCACCAACTGGAGTCGACAAGTCCTGAATACCCAATTTACTGAGAACCGTCTTGACCTGGCTCTCGATTTCCCAAGCTTGGAGAGAATCCATCTCTGCCATGACCCGTTCCAAATGAGCCTGCTTGTCCTCACTGTAGTTGAGCATGATTAACTCATACTCACGAATGAGCTGAATTTCCTTGAGGTCGCTGGAAAGAACCGTATCCAAGACCGTCTTGCTATCATCAAAATCAGGATCCTGGGTCAAGTAACCAATCTGGTAATCATTCTTAGATGAAAAGGGACTGACATCCCCATCAAAGCCAGAAACACCAGAAAGAACATCTAAAAGGGTAGTCTTACCCGTTCCATTGACACCGATTAGACCGATTCTGTCTAGGTCATGGATGATAAAGGAAATATCCTTAAAAATGGTCTTGTCTCCGACGGATTTGCTTAATTTTTCAACGATAAAATCACTCATTTTTTCTCCCTCAGGTAAGCATGGATAGCTTGACGGTCATTTTCCAATTCTCCATCGACAATGGCAAACTCAATCTCTGTTAAAATTTCTCCCAAGTCTGGTCCTGGCTGGTAACCATATTCCTTGATTAAAACACCACCGTTAATCTGGATTTCTTTCTTATCATGAATGGTCAAACTCTGATAGGTTTCTTTGATGGCTTGTGGGTTAACTTCTTTTCCTTGAGCCTGACGAAGACTTTCAGCTTGTAGAAGGGAATCCAAGTCAAAGCGGTAACAATCGCGCTTGCTCAGCTCTCCTTCTTCTCGCAAAGCCAAAATGGTCAGCAAATCCTGAACCTGCTTGGCAAATTGGCGCGAGGTCTTCCAAGCCTTCAAAAAGGGCTGCGCATTTTTAATCTCCAAAGCCCACAACAGAGCTACCCAGGCTTGTTCAGAAGATTCAAAAGTGAAATCAGTCTCCAAATCAAACAGTCTATTGAGCTTGTCTTGGCTTCCTACCATATCTGGAAGATAGTTATAAGCTTGACTCTCAATCATGGAAGACAGACCAACTCGCCAAAAAGGTGCCAGCAAGAGTTTATCAAACTCAATAAAGATGCGCTCCACAGAAATTTTCTCCAAGAGTGGCGTCAAAGTCTTCATCGCTTTAAATGTTTCTTGCTCAAGTTTAAAACCAAGACTGGCTTGAAAACGGAAACCACGCATAATTCGCAAAGCATCTTCATTGAAACGCTCACTAGCCACTCCAACTGCTCGTAAGATTTGGTTTTTCAAATCTTCTAAACCATGGAACAAGTCAATGATTTCGCCTGTCTCATCCAAGGCAAAGGCATTGACTGTGAAATCTCGGCGTTTGAGGTCTTCTTCTAGCGAACGCACAAAGGAAACCGCACTGGGTCTGCGATAGTCCACATAGACATCCTCTGTTCGAAAGGTCGTCACCTCATATTCCTCGTCCCCATCTAAAACCAAGACGGTTCCGTGCTCAATTCCAATATCGGCTGTTCGCAGAAAAATCTGCTTGGTCTCCTCTGGATAGGAAGAAGTCGCGATATCCACATCATGGATGGGACGATTGAGGAGGGCATCTCGAACAGATCCCCCAACAAAATAGGCTTCAAAGCCTGCTTCTTTAATTTTTTCTAATACTGGTAAAGCCTTCTGAAATTCAGAAGGCATTTGCGTTAATCTCATAATAAGTGTTCTAATCCATAGACAAGCTCATGACGCTTGACAACTTCTTTGATTCCCAAATTCACCCCTGTCATGAAGGAGCTGCGATCATAGGAGTCATGACGGATGGTCAATCCTTCCCCCTGATTGCCAAAGATGACTTCTTGATGAGCTACCAAGCCTGGCAAACGAACTGAGTGGATGCGCATGCCATCAAAGTTAGCACCACGAGCACCCGCAATCAACTCTTCCTCATCAGGCGCACCTTGTTGGATTGATTCCCGAACTTCCGCCATCAACTCAGCCGTTTTAATGGCTGTTCCACTCGGAGCATCTTTTTTCTTATCATGATGGAGTTCGATAATCTCCACATTTGGGAAATATTTGGCAGCCTGCGCCGCAAATTGCATAAGCAAGACAGCTCCCAAAGCAAAGTTAGGGGCAATCAAGCCGCCCAAATCTTGTTCACGGGAAAATGCTTTTAGCTCTGCAATTTCTTCACTAGTAAAGCCAGTCGTTCCAACTACTGGAGCAAAGCCATTTTCAAGAGCAAAACGTGTATTTTCGTAGGCAACGGCTGGTGTAGTAAAATCTACCCAGACATCCGCTTCAAAACCAGCCAAATCAGCCTTATCATTGAATACAGGAATGCCTTTCCATTCTGATTCAGACTCAAAAGGATCCAAAACTGCTACTAAGTCTAAGTCAGGATCAGCCAAGACCATCTGACAAGCAGCTTGCCCCATCTTTCCCTTAAAACCGGCAATAATTACTCGAATACTCATCTCTACTCCTGTCTAAGATACAAAGGACGTTAGCTGCCCATGAAAAATAGGGAATGGCGCTGACTTTCCATGAAAGGCAAGACAGACATCTTTTTTCAAGAGGCAGGTAGGCCGTGTTCGATTGCTAAGATACAAAGCCTGTAAGAAACAATTTAGACGATTGGTGTATAGCTCAAGGCGATACTACCTTCTCCAAGGTGGGTCCCAATGACACTACCAAAGGTTTCAATTGGAATCTCCGCAGTCACACCACTCTCCATCAAAAGCTGACGTAAATCCGCTGCCTTTTGAGGAGCGTTCCCATGAATGACTGTTATACGGTAGTCCCCATCTTTTGTCAACTCTTTGATGATTTCCACCAAACGTTTGATTGCTTTCTTTTCTGTACGAACTTTTTCGTAAACTTCGATCACACCTTGGTCATTAAAGTAGAGGATAGGCTTGATACTGAGGAGATTTCCTAAGATAGCAGCCCCATTTGACAAACGTCCTCCCTTCACCAAGTGGTCGAGGTCATCTACTATGATAAAGGCTGAATTATCAGCAATTTGAAGAGCCAACTTCTCCTGAATCTGAGCAAAATCATCACCTTGCTCTGCCCATTCAAAGGCACTCTCCACCATAAATCCTAGAGGGGAGCTTGTGATATGGGTATCCGGAAAGGCAATGGTCAAGCCATCATACTCATCCAACATATATTGGATATTCTGATAAAAGCCTGAAATTCCTGACGAAAGAAAGAGTCCCAAGACATGAGTATAGCCTTCATCTTTCAAGGAACTTAGAATCTCATCCAATTTGGCAATACTTGGTTGACTAGTTTTAGGCAATTCTGCAGACTGAGCCATTTTTTGATAAAATTCCTCAGCAGTCAGATTGACACCTTCAACATACTCCTCCCCATCAATATTGACAGGAATATCCAAGACAAATAGATTCTCTCTTTGCAGCGTCTTCTCCTCTAAATAGGCTGAAGAATCTGTAATGACAGCTAATTTCATGACTAAAACTCCAAATTGATCCCTGGAAGATCCAGGGCGATTTCTGTTACTTCATACGTCAAACGATTGAGCATGTTCAAGCATGGACGTGCCAAGGTTTCGACTTCTTCTTGGTTAAATTCACTTGGTTCGTTGACAATGCGGCCTTCCACATGGTTAACTTGAGAAATTGTTCCGCTGATGACAAATTTGTCAAAAACAATCATGAAACTCAAGATAACGACTAAAGAAGTCACTTGGTTTTCTTGGTCATGTTGGAGTAACTGAAAGTTCACGTCTACCTTGGTTTCAGGGGCTCCATTTTCATTTTCCCATTCAAAGTTACGAGCATCAAAGTGATACTGGCTAACAAATTCTTGTTCTCGTTTAAGATTCATTTTTCTCTCCCATTGCTACAATTTACTATGCAATTGTACCACATTTTTATCATTTCATCTAGTTTTCTAGGCTTTAGTCAATTCCGATTTCATCTTTAACAACAGCAGCAATCGTATCTACATAGTAGTTAACTTCTTCTGTTGTAGGAGCTTCCGCCATGACGCGCAAGAGGGGTTCTGTTCCACTTGGGCGAACAAGGATACGACCGTTACCTGCCATCTCTTCTTCCATCTTTTCGATGATTGTCTTGATGGCTGGTACTTCCATGGCCTTTTCTTTCATGGCATTTTCCACTCGGATATTAACCAGTTTTTGTGGGTAAATCGTCACTTCTAATGCTAGTTGAGACAAGCTCTTGCCTGTTTCTTTCATGATTTTAGTCAATTGGACAGCTGATAATTGACCATCACCAGTTGTATTGTAGTCCATCAAGATAACGTGACCAGACTGTTCACCACCAAGGTTATAGCCTGATTTTCTCATTTCTTCGACGACATAGCGGTCACCAACTGCAGTGACTGCCTTGTTAATGCCAGCACTCTCCAAGGCCTTATGGAAGCCAAGGTTAGACATGACCGTTGTCACGATGGTGTTTTGAGCCAACTGGCCTTTTTCAGAAAGATATTTCCCGATGATGTACATGATTTTATCACCATCGACGATGTCGCCATTTTCATCAACAGCAATCAAACGGTCACTGTCTCCGTCAAAGGCCAAACCAATAGCTGACTGACTTTCTTTGACCACTTCTTGAAGAGCTTCTGGATGTGTAGAACCCACATTCAAGTTGATGTTAAGACCATCTGGTGTTTCGCCGATAACCGTCAACTGGGCACCGAGATCAACGAAAATTTGACGGGCACTTGTAGACGCTGCACCGTTCGCTGTGTCTAAGGCCACTTTCATTCCTTCAAGAGGAGTTCCAGTTGAAACAAGGTAGCCTTCATACTTACGTAAGCCTTCAGGGTAATCCACCAAGGTTCCCAAACCTTCCGCACTTGGACGTGGAAGAGTGTCTTCTGTAGCATCTAGCAAGGCTTCGATTTCTGCTTCTTTTTCATCATCAAGTTTGAAACCATCCCCACCAAAGAACTTAATCCCATTATCAAGGGCTGGATTGTGGCTAGCGGAAATCATGACACCTGCACTGGCTCCCTCTGTTTTTACCAAGTAAGCTACTGCTGGTGTTGCAAGAACACCGAGTTTGTAGACATGAATCCCTACAGAGAGGAGACCTGCCACCAAGGCAGATTCTAGCATTTCTCCTGAGATACGTGTATCACGTCCTACAAAGACTTTAGGAGCTTCCGTTTCGTGTTGGCTAAGGACATATCCACCAAAACGACCCAATTTAAAGGCCAATTCTGGTGTCAGTTCTACGTTTGCTTCTCCACGGACTCCATCGGTCCCAAAATATTTACCCATTTTGTTAATCATCCTTTTCTACTATTTTGTTTATTCTTGTTTAGACGAGTCTGGTTTCGTTTCTGAACTCGTTGAAGACGAACTGCTGGTTGAAGAGCCCGTTGACGAGATCGTCGACGAAGAACTCGAGCTAGACGATACTGTTTTGGTTGTAATTTTCATTGTAGTGTCAAATGGCATAATGACGCTTGGCAAGACATTTCCATTTTTATCAACTGCTTGTAGTGGAACAGAGGCCGAGTAGTTACCTGTTATCCGTTCACTCGTCGGTAAGATGGCAATAACACGATCTACTCTAGAGAGAGTCTCCTCATCACTAATAACCGTTACTTTTTCATCTGACACAGTGACTGTATCAATTTTCACACGAGAATCAATCTGGCTAGGGTCAATCTCCGGCACAACAATTACATTATCTCGTTTTGCTTTTTTACCAACCTTCACTGTTATCTTTTGCGGTGTCGCAACAGCCGTCAAACCATTAGGGAGGTTCTCAACCGTTAATGGTACCTCAGTAGTTCCTTCTCCAGCACCAGTCAAATCAGCCGTTACTTTAAATTTTCTTGTGCTTTCTTGCATTTCACTCGCCAAAGCAACTCTGTTTGACCCTGTTAGAAAGACAGTCACCTCTGAAGTGAACCCACTGATAAAGTACTGTTCACTATCATACTTTATATCAATTGGTACATTTAGTACTGTATTAGTATAGGTTTCTGTTCGCACTTGTCTGGCACTATTGCTATTCTGGTAGTTTGTTGAAGTCGCATAGATAAAGAGAATGCAAGCGAAAAAGAAGGAAGAAATAATATAAAGACTATTTTTTCTCATGTTTCCATCCTCCTAGTAAGCGCTCTTTCAGACCATGTTTTTCCTCTGATGTTGGAAGCAGGATTCCTCTCAATTCAGATTCAAACTCTTCCAAGGTCAAATCGTGCTTAAAGACTCCATTATAGGTGATGGAGATTCCACCCGTTTCTTCCGAAACCACAAAGGTAAGAGCATCTGATACTTCCGACAAACCAATCGCCGCTCTATGACGAGTTCCAAATTCCTTGGAAATCCCCGTATTTTCAGTTAGTGGCAGATAGGCTGAGGTGACGGCAATCCGATCTTCTCGGATAATGACTGCACCATCATGCAAGGGAGTGTTGGGAATAAAGATATTGATGAGCAATTCAGCTGAAATCTTTGCATCTAGGGGAATCCCCGTCGAGATGTATTCCTGCAAGGTTCTCACTCGCTGCACTGCTACCAGAGCACCAATCTTACGCGGACTCATGTATTCGACTGATTTCACAAAGGCACGAATCATCTGCTCTTCTGCACTAATCGGAGCATTGGAAAAGAAATCCGTTGCCCGGCCCAACCGCTCTAGACCCGTCCGAATCTCTGGTGAAAAGATAACCACTGCTGCAATGACCCCATAGGTGATGATTTGATTGATCAACCAAGAAATGGTCGTTAAACCAATCATATTAGAGAGAATTTGGGCTAGAATGAAGACCAAAACTCCCCGAACCAAGATCATGATTTTGGTACCTGCAATTGCCTTTGTAAAATGATACAAAATATAAGTCACAATCAGAATATCAATCAGATTGGTGACTATACTCCAAGGGCTTGAAAACAAACTCGTCCAGTATTGCAAGTTGGAAAATTGCTGAAAATTCATCCCTAGTTCCCTCCCTATCAAAACACGTTCCGTCTTATTATACCATTTTTTGCCCATTTTTTCCCTATCCTGCTTCATTTTAATTTGATTAAAAATATGATAAAATAAACTGACTAGAAAAAACGAAGGAGAAATCATGTCCCAACTCTATGATATTACCATTGTAGGTGGCGGTCCTGTCGGCCTCTTTGCTGCCTTTTACGCCCATCTACGCCAAGCCAAAGTCCAAATCATCGACTCTCTTCCCCAGCTCGGTGGCCAACCAGCCATCCTCTACCCTGAAAAGCAAATCCTTGATGTGCCAGGTTTCCCAAACCTTACTGGAGAAGAGTTAACCAATCGCTTGATTGAGCAGCTAAACGGATTTGAAACACCTGTTCACCTCAACGAAACCGTTCTTGAAATCGAGAAACAAGATCAAGGATTTACCATCACAACCAACAAGGGAAGCCACCTGACCAAAACCGTTATCATTGCTATGGGTGGTGGCGCCTTCAAACCACGTCCACTTGAATTAGAGGGTGTTGAGGATTATGAAAACATCCACTACCACGTTTCCAACATCCATCAATACGCTGGCAAGAAAGTAACCATCCTTGGCGGGGGAGACTCAGCTGTTGACTGGGCTCTAGCTTTTGAAAAAATTGCGCCAACTACCCTTGTTCACCGTCGAGATAACTTCCGCGCCTTAGAACATAGTGTGCAAGCCCTACAAGAATCATCTGTAACCATCAAGACACCGTTCGTTCCTAGCCAACTTATCGGAGATGGAAAAACCCTTGACAAACTAGAAATCACCAAAGTCAAATCAGATGAAACCGAAACTATCGAAGTAGACCATCTCTTTGTCAACTATGGTTTCAAATCATCTGTTGGCAATCTTAAAAATTGGGGGCTGGACCTCAACCGTCACAAGATTATCGTCAATAGCAAGCAAGAATCTAGCCAAGCAGGTATCTATGCCATCGGGGACTGCTGTTACTATGAAGGTAAAATTGATTTGATTGCGACAGGACTGGGTGAAGCTCCAACTGCTGTCAACAATGCCATTAACTACATCGACCCAGAACAAAAAGTTCAACCCAAACACTCGACCAGTTTATAAGAAAAGAACCACGTATCAACTGATTCGTGGTTTTACAATTCATCTAAACTCCCTGATTTTTAAGTTTCCTATCTTTACTCCTACAACACTTTCTCGTATTCTTTCTTTTTGCTGTCTATGGTTTCAATAACTTTTGAGGCAAACTCGCCCTTCATAGATATATCAATTTTATGATTTACTGCGCTTAGACTTTCTTGAATACCCTGAATTGTCAATTGCGTGTTTTTCTTTGCCTCTTGTTCAATTTTGCTAATCTCATTCAGCAGGAGCTAATATACGCTTAACAAATAACCGTTCAATTTCTTTTTTTATACTCGATTAAAATCAAAGTGCACTTTTTATTAACAAACTGCTTAATAATACATAGCCCAAGTATATCCTTGGAAATTTACCGTTTCTTATAGACATTGCCTTTCTAGGAAAGCAATGAAATTCCTCTTAAAAATTATAATATACATGCTGGCGAAGAAATTATTCTCTTTTTGATTTTAATGAGTATTAGATGAAAAAAGGCAGATGAAACATCTACCTTTTAAGTACTTTTAAACTAATCCATCGATATTTTTTAAATCTTCAAAAACCGACGCATTGAAATTCCTGAACCAATGGAGCCAATGAAAATTCCAATTATAAATAACAGAACGGTCATCAAAGGAACAAACACATCTGGTGTAATCATTGACAAGTTTTGACCTACCAAGGATTTATTAACAGATTGATAAACCATATTGTAGATAAAGAATACAAGGACTGAAGGAATAGCTGCACCCAATAGACCAATAAATGCACCTTCCAGCAGGAATGGCCCACGAATATAACCATTCTTAGCACCTACCAGACGCATAATCTGAATCTCGCGGCTGCGCGAAATAATGGTGATGCGGATGGTATTGGAAATCAAGAAGACTGCAATAAAAATCAAGAGCCCTGCAATAACCAATCCCCAAACACGGATAAAGGAAGCTAATTCGAAAAGTCGTTGAGTGTTGGCTCCACCATCTTGAACTTCTGACACTCCTTCAATTTTCTTCGCTTCTTCCGCTACTGTTTTAACATCACTCGGAGTATTTGTATCAACGATATAGGCATCATAGAGAGGATTCGCATCCCCTTCAAAGACTTTCCAATCGTCCCCCATCGTTTCTGTCAGTTTTTCGTACTGTTCTTCTTTACTTGAGAAGGTAACACTCTTAACAGCAGGCATCGCCTTCAAAGCATCATATACCTTGTGGTAGTCATTATTTGTGACTGTCTGACCTTCCTTTTCGATCGTTTCGCTATTGTCCGCTACATCCTTACGAATGTAGACCATAACGCGAACGTTGTTTTCAATATCGGTAGCCAGTTTTGCTGTATTAAAAATTACAGATGCAAACAGAGCAACGAGTGTCAAGGTAATCATAACCGAACTTACTGCCGCTACTGTCATCCAGCCATTTCGCTTTAAACTTTTTAATGATTCAAATAAATGGCGAAAAAATCTACTAATCATCGTATCCATATTCTCCTTTAGCTTCGTCACGAACGACACGGCCATTTTCAATGGCAATGACACGGTGGCGCAAGGTATTTACAATTTGACTATTGTGAGTCGCCATCAAGACAGTCGTACCTTGGAGATTGATGCGTTCCAACAGATTCATAATTTCCCAAGAATTATCTGGGTCCAAGTTTCCTGTCGGCTCATCGGCAATCAATACTTTAGGATTGTTGACAATCGCACGAGCAATCGCAATCCGTTGCTGCTCTCCACCTGATAGTTCATTAGGGAAAGAGCGAACCTTGTGTTTCAAACCGACCAAGTCCAAGACTTCCATAACCCGTTTCTTAATATTGCGACGGTTCTCTCCGATAACTTCCATTGCGTAAGCAATATTTTCATAAACGGTTTTCTTTGGCAAGAGTTTGTAGTCTTGGAAGACTACCCCAACACTACGACGGAGCAGAGGGACGTCTTTCTTCTTGATTTTAACTAGATTAAAGCCTGCTACCTTTAAACCGCCTTTTTCGACTTTTACTTCTCGATATAAAGCTCGAATAAAAGTAGACTTCCCTGCCCCAGAAGGACCTACGATATAGGCAAACTCTCCTGGTTCAATGGTAACAGAGACTCCACGTAGGGCAGTCGTTCCGTTATCGTATTTTTTGACAACATCTCGCATTTCAATGATTGACATGTGAGTTCCTTTCTATTCTTAGCTAATTCGCCACTTGAGATAGGCATCGATGAAACCATCAAGATCTCCATCCATGACCTTATCTACCTGAGCAACTTCAAAGCTCGTACGATGATCTTTTACCATAGTATAAGGTGTGAAGACATAAGAACGAATCTGACTTCCCCAAGTGATTTCTTTTTTCTCACCTTTGAGGGAATCGACTTCCGCAGCTTTCTTTTCTTGCTCCATTTGATAGAGCTTAGCCTGCAACATCTTCATGGCACGATCTCTATTTCCATATTGGGTACGATCCACTGTTGATTGAACAACAGTCCCAGTTGGAATGTGTGTTAAACGTACACCTGTTGAAACCTTATTGACGTTTTGTCCACCAGCTCCACCTGAACGGAAGGTATCCATTTTGATATCATCTTCACGGATTTCTACTTCAATGGTATCATCCAACTCAGGCATAACCTCTACGGATGTAAATGAAGTATGGCGGCGTTTGGCAGAGTCAAATGGAGAAATACGTACCAAACGGTGAACACCCATTTCTGATTTGAGAAGGCCATAAGCATTTGGACCTTCAAAAGACAGGGTCACAGATTTGATACCCGCTTCATCACCAGCCTGGTAATCCAAGACTTCTACTTTAAAGCCTTTGGCATTCCCATAACGAGTGTACATACGGAGCAACATATCACCCCAGTCCTGAGCCTCTGTACCTCCAGAACCTGGATGAATTTCCAAGATTGCATTATTATGGTCATAAGGTTCTGACAAGAGAAGCGTCATCTCGTAACTGGTCATCATCTTATCCAGTTCTGTCAACTGTTCTACTAGTTCATCATGCACTGACTCATCTTCTGCTAAAAAGTCCAATAAAATTTCAACTTCATCCTGCAACTCCTCCATCTTGCGGAAGGTGGTGTAGGTGTTTTTTAATTCATTTAATTCTTGCGACGTTTTTTGAGCCGCGATATTATCGTTCCAAAACTCAGGTTCTGTCATCTTGTTTTCCAAGATGGCAATCTCTTCCTCTAGTCCTTCGAGGTCAAAGAGACCCCCTGAAAGAAGCTAATTTTTCACGATTTGCGTCAATTTTTTGACGAATTTCTGAAATGTCCATAAATACTCCTTTATTCACATCGTTTTATTATACCACATTCTCTCATTTCTTTCCATATTTTGCTTGTTATTTCAAATTGTATACAAAAAAGAGGGCTTTCACCCTCCATATTTATAACTTTTTAGCAGAGGTTCGAGTAATTTCCTCTACTTGGATACCTTGCGCTTCAAATTTCTCCTTCAGAGAAGTCAAATCACCTGTTCCATCAATTTGAACCTCAATCA
>NZ_KQ969551.1:22391-40306 GCF_001578945.1 Streptococcus oralis | reverse complement strand
CCTTGCCGTCCTTGCGTGGAATATTAACTGTGTGAGAAATATTTAGATTTTCCTCGACAATCAAGGTTACAATCTTGCCTAAAACACCAACTTCATTTTCCGTAATAAACCGAACACGAATACCTTCCTCGCCGTAGCCAGCGATTTCTAGAAAAGCTTGAAAAACATCACGATCTGTAATCACACCATAAACCTGTTGATTGTCCACAACTGGAAGAATACCGATCTTATTCTTCAACATGAGATAGGTCGCATCTTCTAGACTAGCATAACCTGACACTGTGATGACATCCCGAATCATCACATCTTTGACTTTGGTCTTATTGAGAAGATAATTCATCTCATAGATGGAGAGACTGGTTGCTTTAGACGGACTAGCTTCCGCAATGGTTCCTTCTGTTACCAGACCAACTAATTGGTCATTTTCGATAACAGGTAAACGGTGCAAGCCTTGCTCGCGCATCAAATCTGCTGCATGTGCTACAGTCGTATCTGGACTGATATAAACTACCTTGCGGGTCATAAAATCTTTAACTGCCATGAGACTTCTCCTTCTTTATTGCTACTATAATTATACACTTTCTTACAAAAACTATCAAACGCTTTCAGCTCTTTTTCAAGATTTTGTAAAATTCAAACATAAAAAGGGGAGAAACAGCTGAACTTAAATCGTAACGGAGTCTCGATCCTTAATCATATAGCATTTTAACGGAGTTAAGCTAGCTAACCAGTACAATAGACCTCCAAAAATCGCAGTAAAGCCACTACCAGTTGTAAGCAGGAACACAGGACTCTGGATGTGCTTTGTTATAGGGTTGTAAACAAATAGTACCGCTACCAATAAGGAGATAAATACGCAAGACAAACCAACTAGATTAAAGCCCTTAGTGAATTCATAAGCGTCATGTCCTTCAAGGAAATAGGCTGAACGCAAATCGAGTTTTCGTTTTCTTAAGATAAAGTAGTCAACAACGATCATTCCGATAATGGGTCCTTGAATATAGGCAGCCAGCGAGATGAAGGAACCGAAGTATTCATCTACTCCTCCCCAGATGGTGAGTAGGCTCACGTAAACCATGGCGATCCAAACCATTAGTTTATAGCTTACTTTTGGCATACCGCTTTTTACAATCATACAGTTCACATACGATCCTGTACCCTGGGTTCCAATATTGGCAAAGGCTACTAATAGTAAACTTAAAAGCGCAAAGGCTGGTGTGCTTAGAGTTGAAAGCATCGTCGTAGGGTCACTTTCATAGACACCTGTTTTGACAAACATAGCTAAAGCCATCACCCCGCCTGTCGCAGCGAAGAATGGCGCAACAACCCCATACGATAATGCTGTAGCCCAATAGCCACTGCGTTCTGATTTTGCCAAACGTGGTAAGACAAATGCTTGTGTAGACCAAGAAAAGGCTACGGCCACATTTCCTTCCCCTGACATCATAAAACGTTCAATCGGTGTCAAATTTTCTTGGATGGCAGGTTGGACATTCATGATATCCCTAATCGGAACCGCTACAAAACAGATCCCAACGATGACTAGCCCGACAAATAACAAAGCTACCACTAGAAAGCGATTAGTGCCTTTAATCACCTCTGGCCCCCCAAGAGCAATCAGCGTTCCAAGAAGAACACAGAGGGTTCCTAGAATCGGTGCCCATACTCCCTTGTCCAAACCAAGTCCAAAATTATTTGCCAAATGAATCATGGAGCTGGCAAAAAGATTGGCGGTAACGGCGTACCAACCAAAATTTGCCAGACTAATCACGGTTGATAAAACGGCCACCCCTTTTCTACCTAGAACGGCTCTCAACCAAATCCATAAATCAATTCCATATTTAACAGCAAACAAAATTGGGAGACATTCAATAAAGACCCAGATAATATTGAAACTAAAAATATTAATCAACATTTGATTAAAGGTCAAATATTGAGCCACATAAGCTCCTTGGGTATAACACCAAGTTGCGATGGCAAAACCACTTGTTGATAGGAAGAGATCCCAAAAAGAGTATTGGCGATCCTTGTTGGTCATAGGAACGATTCCCGTTATCGTCTCCTGTTGAATAAAGTCATTCATCTTGGACATTTTATTGAATATCTCCTGTCATGGCTAAAATAATCAGAACATGATTGACTAGAATCATGCCAATTACTAATGTAAAATTAACTTTCAAAAAAGAGGAAGCGAATAGATATAGATTAAGGTTTTCATTTATCCTTAAATCGTAACGGAGTCCCGATCCTTAATCATATAGCGTTTTATCGGAGTTAAGCTAGCTAACCAGTATAATAAACCTCCAAAAATCGCAGTAAAGCCACTACCCGTTGTGATTAAAAAGATTGGGCTTTGAATCTGTGCAGTCACAGGATTATAAACAAATAGTACTGCAACCAATAAGGAGATAAATACGCAAGATAAGCCAACCAAGTTAAATCCTTTAGTAAACTCGTAAGCATCGTGTCCTTCAAGGAAATAAGCTGAACGCAAGTCGAGTTTTCGTTTTCTTAAGATAAAGTAGTCAACAACGATCATTCCGATAATGGGTCCTTGAATATAGGCAGCCAGCGAGATGAAGGAACCGAAGTACTCTTCTACCCCTCCCCAGATGGTGAGTAGGCTCACATAAATCATGGCAATCCAAACCATTAGTTTATAGCTTACTTTTGGCATCCCACTTTTAACAATCATACAGTTCACGTACGATCCTGTACCCTGGGTTCCAATATTGGCAAAGGCTACTAGTAGTAGACTTAAGAGGGCAAAGGCTGGGGTACTTAGAGTTGACAGCATCGTTGTTGGATCACTTTCATAAACACCTGTTTTGACAAACATGGCTAGAGCCATGACTCCACCTGTCGCAACGAAGAATGGAGCCACAACTCCGTATGATAAGGCTGTAGCCCAATATCCACTGCGTTCTGATTTTGCTAAACGCGGTAAAACCAATGCTTGTGTAGACCAAGAGAAGGCAAAGGCTACATTTCCTTCTCCAGAAAGCATGAAGCGTTCTAATGGAGTTAAATCTCCTTGGGTAGCCGGTTGAATGTTCATAATGTCAGTGATAGGAACGGCGACAAAGCAGATTCCAACGATAATGAGACCGACAATCAACAAGGCGATAACCAAGAAGCGATTGGTCCATTTAATCACTTCTGGGCCTCCAAGAGCAATGAGGGTACCAAGAAGAACACAGAGGGTACCCAAAATCGGCGCCCATACTCCCTTGTCCAAACCAAGACCAAAATTATTTGCCAAATGAATCATGGAGCTGGCAAAAAGATTGGCCGCAACGGCATACCAGCCAAAGTTAGCTAAGCTAATAATAGTTGATAGCAAGGCTACGCCTTTTTTTCCGAGGACAGCTCTCAACCAAATCCACAAATCAATTCCATATTTAACAGCAAACAAGATTGGGAGACATTCAATAAAGACCCAGATAATGTTAAAACTAAAAATATTAATCAACATTTGATTAAAGGTCAAATATTGAGCCACATAGGCTCCTTGGGTATAACACCAAGTTGCGATGGCAAAACCACTTGTCGACAGAAAGAGATCCCAAAAAGAATACTGACGATCCTTGTTGGTCATGGGAACAATTCCCGTTATCGTCTCCTGTTGAATAAAGTCATTCATCTTGGACATTTTATTGAATACCTCCTGTCATGGCTAGGATAATCAGAATAAGGTTAATTAGAACTAAGCCAATGACTATAATAAAATCACTTTTTAGAAATGGCTGAGCAAACACATAGTTTGGAGATTCCATTTCTTCTAGCCTTCTTTTCGTTTCATTTGCTACTAATTCTTCAATTTCAGATGTCGGTTTCATCTCAATTCTCCTCCAAATACAAATCTAGTGCAATTTGCCCATACTGCTTGGTATAACGATACCAGATATAAAGAAATTCACCTACTGGTTTTCCAACGCTTTCTTGGAACAGGGCCCACAAAAACCAGTAATATGAAGTTACTGATACATAGGCAAAATAGTGACGTTTGGTGTTCTTATCTGGAACTTCTTGTAAATAGATTTCAAGTACCTTTTCAGCTTCTTCCACTGTATAATTTGAACACCCGATAAAGGTTCCTAAATCTCCTGCTGGATCTCCCATCCCAGAATATTCCCAATCAATCAAGCTCATTTCGCCAGCTTCATTCAACAAGAAATTTGGGCTATAAGAATCTCCGTGGCAGAGAACCTTTTTCGTCTGCTCTTCTTGTAGAAACTTTTCGAGAACTGAGACATTCTTATCCAACTCTTCAAGCCCATCAAATTCAAAACGATTGCTAGCCTTTAATTTTTGTCTAAAATCATCAATTCCCTCAAATTGATCAAAAGAATGATCCGTTTTTTCTCCAGATTGGTGCAAGCGTCTCAAGAGCTCCATTGCTTTTGCTACATCATCCCAATTATCATAATCTAGTTGCTTGGCATTAGGGATAAATTCTGAAATTTTCCAACCCTCATCCTTGTTCATGGCAATAAAAGTACGGTCAATCTTCAATTTTGCAGCAATTTCCATGGAAGCCGCTTCACTAGCACGATCAATATAATTCTCCGTTCCTCTACCTGGATGACGGTAAACATATTTCTTCCCTAGGCAGTCAAATGAAAACGAAGTGTTGGTTAAACCGTCTTTTAGGGGTTTAATATTGACAATATCTGAAGCTATACATCCTAATGTCTTACAGATGTTATCAATGATTTCCGAATTAGTATTCACCAAATAGTGTTCATCAAACTGACGCAACTCATCTAGTGAATCAAACTCCTTAACAATGTCTGCCGAATAATGCCGAGCTTCCAAAGGAAGTTCCTTGACGTGACGACTATAATAATCTTCCCAGAGCTGTTCGCGATACGGCTCATGTTTAAACTCAGTTTCTAAAATATCTACGAATTTTTCACTAAATGCACGATCAAAATAAACGTGCCCCACCATAGCCCAAGTATTCGTTCCACCGATTTGAATATCGATGATTGTGTGATTGGAGTCTTCCTTAGAGCAGTATTCGTCTGTGTCCCCTTCTGCAAATATAGTCGAATAATAACCTCTGTAAATGTATCGCTCAAACGGATTTTCCACAAAATAATTATCCGAAGAGCAGATATAAGTGTTAGAAAGTTGATCTCTGACTAGCATGAGAGAAGAACAGTTGTTGTACTTGTAGTAATCATTATTCACGACGATTTTAACGCCAAACTTTTCTGCCAGATAGAACATTTTTTCTTGCAGATATCCTACAATAACTGTAATGTCCTCTATCCCAGCTTCTTGCAATTGCTTGATTTCTCTCTCAATCAAACGCTCACCTTTAACTTGGAGAAGCCCTTTTGGAAGTTCATAAGATAAAGGGGCAAAGCGGCTACTCATACCTGCAGCCATGATAATGGCATTCTTCACCTGATACGGAACTAAAGCCTCCTCACCTAAGTCAGTTAAGTGATTTTCCTCACTGAGCCACTTCTCTTCTTTACATTCCTTGAGAAGATTATTTACCGTCCCCAAAGAGATATCTAACTGTTCAGCCAATTGTCTCTGCGTAAAGTTTTCGTCTTTGTGAGTCAACAAAAAACGTAAAAGTTTAAATTGTTTTTCTGATAGCATATCCTCAGCCTCTTTGTTCAATATTTTTGTTTATTTAATTATATGATGAACACATGCTTTTGTCAAGTTAAATTCTATATCAAGAAAACGGATGCTCAAATCAGATCCATTAAAATAGTAATCAAACGAAAAAAGAGCCCCAAATTTGGAGCTCCTCAAATTCATCTACAAAATAATCCACTGGATTGGATGATTACTTACGCAATCTCCATCTGCAACCTAAACTAGTCTCCCAGACTAGAGGGGAATTGCTTGCGCAATTCTTATCTGCCAACTAAAACAATCCACTGGATTGGATGATTGCTTACGCAATCCTTATCTGCCGACTAAAAAGGTCCCCCGGTCTATGGGGAAATTGCTTGCGCAACTCTCATCCACCGACTAAAACAATCCACTGGATTGTTTTAGCCACCTAGATATGCTTTTCTGACTTCGTCTGATGCTGCGAGTTCTTTTCCTGTTCCTGATAGGACAATCTTTCCTGTTTCAAGTACATAACCACGGTCAGAGATAGCAAGGGCCTTGTTAGCGTTCTGTTCAATTAGGAGAACCGTTGTTCCTTGCTTCTGAATATCTTGGATGATATCAAAAATTTCTTGGATAAAGATAGGAGCAAGTCCCATTGATGGCTCGTCCAAGAGAAGAAGCTTAGGCGTAGACATGAGAGCACGTCCCATAGCCAGCATCTGTTGCTCACCACCAGATAGGGTCGCCGCATCTTGGTTTTTGCGTTCTTCCAGACGAGGGAAACGTGAAAAGACTTTTTTCAAGTTAGCTTGATTTTCTTCACGATTTTTCTTCAAGAAAGCTCCCATTTCTAGATTTTCCATAACAGTCAAACCTGGGAAAACATGGCGTCCCTCAGGAACTTGTGAAAGGCCACCTGCCACGATTTTTTGAGCTGGCATTTTTTGGATTTCTTGATTTAAAAATTCAATCTTTCCTGAACTTGGTCGAACCAAACCTGACAAGGTACGAAGAATGGTTGTTTTACCAGCACCATTGGCACCAATCAAGGAAACAACTTCACCTTCATTAACCTCGAAACTTACATCACGAACTGCTTGGATCATACCGTAATGCACAGAGAGGTTTTCAACTTTTAACATAGACATTAGGCTTCACCTCCTAGATAAGCTTCGATAACACGTTTGTTGTTCTTGATCTCATCCGGAGTCCCATGAGCAATCAAACGACCATATTCAAGAACATAGATACGCTCAGTGACTTCCATAACCAAATTCATATCATGTTCGATAAGCATGATGGTAATTTTAAATTCATCTTTGATACGACGGATCAATTCTGTCAATTCAGCTGTTTCTTGTGGATTCATTCCAGCCGCAGGCTCATCCAAAAAGAGGATCTTAGGTTCAGTTGCCAGAGCACGAACGATTTCTAATCGACGTTGTTGGCCATAGGCCAGATTTTTAGCAAGTGTATCTGCATCACCATCCAAATCAAAAATCTTCAGCAAGTCCAAAGCTTTGCTTTTTAATTCTTCCTCATTCTTATAAAAAGCTGGTAGGCGTAGGAAGCTCGCAAGGACATGTTGTTTATGATGATTGCTAAATGCAATCAAAACATTTTCCAAAACTGTCAAGTCCTTGAACAAACGAATATTTTGGAAAGTACGACTGAGACCAAGTGAGGCAATCTTATAGGGAGTTTTCCCATTTAGGAGGTGACCATCTAGTGTCACCGTACCTTCGCTTGGTTCATAAACACCGGTCAAGAGATTGAAAAGAGTTGTTTTACCAGCCCCATTTGGTCCAATCAGACCAACCAATTCTCCCTCGTTCAATTCAAGAGTGACATCTCCAACAGCTGTTAGACCGCCAAAATGTTTGGTTAACTGTTTAACTTCAAGTAATGCCATTAGTTTTGTCCCCCCTTCTTAGATTTTTTAAAGAAACGTGATAGACTTAATTCCCATGTCCCAAGAAGTCCACCTGGTCTGAAGATCATCACCAATACAAGAGCCAAAGCGTAGATGATCATACGTACGCTGGCTACATCTTGAAGGAGCATATTTAAAATTCCTAAAACAATCGCTGAAACGATGGTACCAGTAATCGATCCAAGTCCACCAAAGACAACGATAATCAACACGTTGATGGAATTAATAAAGGTGTAATCTTTTGGTACAACAGATCCGATAAAACCTGCCTGAAGTGAGCCAGCAATACTTGCTGTAATAGCACCAAAGACAAAAGCGATAATCTTGATTTTTGTAGTGTTTACCCCAACGGACTCTGCAGCAATCTCATCCTCACGAACAGATAGAGTAGAGCGTCCAATTGGACTACGTAAGAAGTTGAGGGTTGCAATAGTTGTGATAATTACAAAAAGATAAACCATCTGCCAGTTGGTAAAGTTTGGAATACCCAAGATACCAGCAGCACCGTTGGTCAAACTTCCACCATTAATGATAAAGATACGGATGATTTCTGAGACACCTAGTGTCGCAACAGCCAGGTAGTCACCCTTCAAACGGAGTGTTGGAATCCCAACGAGCAAAGCGACTGCACCAGAAATCAAGGCGCCCAAGACCATTGCTCCAAAGAAGGCACCATAGGTTGGTGATTTTGAGCCAATAATCGCTGCTGCATAAGCCCCAATCGCCATAAAACCTGCATGGCCGAGTGAGAATTGTCCTGAAAAACCAACGATTAAGTTCAGACCTACTGCAAGGATGATATTAATCCCAATTTGTTCTAAAATTTGAACATGGAATAGATTGAGAACACCGGCAGAAACCAGTACACTGATCAACCCATAACCCGCTAACAGAAGGAATAACCAGAGAATATTTACTTTAAGATTTGTCTTCATTGTTTACACCTTCTCTTTCACATTCTTACCAAGGATACCTGCAGGTCGAACAATCAGAATCAAAAGCAAGATTCCATATACGATGGCATCACGGAAATCAGACATACCAAAGGCAGTAGCAAAAGTTTCCAACAAGCCAATCACAAATCCTCCTAGAGCTGCACCAGGAATAATCCCGATACCACCAAGAACGGCCGCAACGAATGATTTTAGACCTGGAGTCACACCCATCAACGGTTCAAGAGAGTTATAGTAAAGGGCGATGAGGACACCTGCTGCACCAGCAAGGGCTGAACCCAAGGCAAAAGTAAAGCTGATTGTACGATTTACATTAATTCCCATCAATTGAGCTGCGTCACTATCAACTGATACCGCACGCATGGCTTTCCCCATTTTTGTTTTTTGAACAATCACTTGCAATAAAATCATCAGGAGTAAGGAAACTGCTAGAATCATCAACTGAACATTTGTCAAGCTGATTGGCCCCAAATCATAGCGAACTGTTTGAATAGCTTGAGGAAAGGCACGAGTATTGGCACCGACTAAGTAAACCATCCCGTATTCCAGTAGGAAAGACACTCCGATGGCTGTAATCAAAACAGCAATACGTGTAGAGTGTCGCAAAGGACGGTAGGCAAGAAACTCAATCACAACACCAAGTAGTGCGGTTCCTGCCATTGAAATAATTAAAGCTAAAAAGAAATCCATTTGGAAAGAATTAATCAAAAAGTAACCAATAAAGGCACCCATCATATAAATATCACCGTGGGCGAAGTTGATGAGTTTGATAATTCCATAAACCATGGTATAACCCAGAGCCAAAAGTGCATAAACACTACCCAGAATTAGACCATTCACAAGTTGTTGGAGCATAGCATTCACTCTTTTCTATCGTTATTTTTTAGAAAATTTCTCAATTTTCACAAGTTCATAAACACCGAAACAGGGAGTGAGTCAAAGGCTCATTCCCTATTTCAACTACTATTCTAATGTTATGGTTTTACAACTTCTGCTGCTTCCACTTTACCATTGTTCATGGTCATCATGTAAGCCGTTTTCACTGTATTGTGATCTGCATCAAAGCTCGTTTGACCAGTTACACCATCAAAATCTTTGGTTTTAGCAAGGTTGTCCTTGATTTCACCTGAGTTTTTAGCACCTTTTGCAGCATTTGCTACTAGGTAAACTGAGTCATAGGCCAAAGCTGAGAATGTTGAAGGCTCTTCGTTGTATTTAGCACGGTATGCTTCAAGGAAAGCTTTAGCTTTTGCAGAAACATCAACTGTAGTTGAGAATCCTGAGATGAAGTAAATGTTTGATGCTCTTTCAGCAGTTGCTTGTTGAACAAATTCTTCACCGTTAAAGCCGTCACCACCAACGATTGGTTTATCAATTCCCATACCACGCGCTTGGTTTACGATTTTACCTGCTTCTGTGTAGTAACCTGGAACAACGATAGCGTCAAACTCTTTCCCTTTCATTTTAGTAAGGGCAGCTTGGAAGTCTGTATCACCTGCTACAAACGTTTCGTCTGCAACAATTTCACCTTTGTAGGCTTCGCGGAAGGCTTTAGCAATACCTTTAGCATAGTCACTTGCATTGTCCGTATAAAGAACAACCTTCTTAGCGTTCAATTTATTTGTCACATAGTTTGAAATAATCTTCCCTTGGAAGCTATCTTGGAAAGTTCCGATAAATAGATATTCTTGACCTTTAGTCAAACCGTCTTGAGTCGCACTTGGTGAAATCAATGGAACTCCTGCTTGAGTAGCGTTGGCTACAGCTGCAGCAGTTGCACCAGATGTCGCAGGTCCTACAATAGCTGCAACTTTTGATTGAGTTACAAGGTTCGTTGTAACAGAAGCTGCTTCAGCTGTTTCAGATTTGTTGTCTTTATCTACAACTTCGATTTGTTTTCCATCAATACCACCTGCAGCATTGATTTCATCAACAGCAAGTTGAGCACCTTTTTGTTCAGAAGTACCATAGGCAGCTACAGCACCTGTTTCTTCAAAGTTAAAACCGATTTTGATAGTCTTTTCGTCTACTGGGTTACCAGTTGTATTTGACGCTCCTGATTTAACCTCTCCACAGGCAGCGAGAAGAGCTACGCTAGCAAGAGCCACAAAAGATAGGGCAAATTTTTTCTTCATTTTTAATCTCCTTATAGTTGTTTCAAAAATAGTATGTTAAGAATATACCGAATTATCAGAAAATTGTCAACACATTTGTCTCATTTTTAAAAATGATAACGTTTTCCTCTTTTCAATAGAGATTGCCAACAAAGGGAGTTTCTAACTCTTGAATATGACAAGGTCTTATTTTTTTGATAAATCTTTCCTTACCTAATCTCTCAACTAAGTCATCTAGCTCCTCAGTTGGAACATAGAGCTGCAAGTAACGATGTTTTTTGGAATGGTAACAGATATCACCGTATTCCTGAAGTTTTTTTGCATCTCGATTATAGTAAAGATAGATGATTAATCCTGAACGATTGACCTTTTCAAACATGGTGAATCCTCTTTCTAAGAAATCTTCTTCTAATTATATCAAAAAAAGCAAACTCCGTCGAGTTTGCTTCTAGGTTGCTTAGCTCAAAGAATTATTAGCCATGATTTCATCAATGAAGCCATATTCGAGCGTTTCTTGGGCACTCATCCAGTAATCACGTTCCGCATCTGCATGAATTTGCTCAACTGATTTACCTGAGTTAGTCGCAAGGATTTGCTCCAAAGTCTTACGAGTTTTAAGCAAGTGCTCTGCAGCGATTGCCATATCTGTCTGTTGGGTACCACCACCTGTACCACCCATTGGTTGGTGAATCATGTACTCTGCATTTGGAAGCATGAAACGTTTGCCTTTTGCGCCACTTGATGCGATGACAGTACCCATAGATGCTGCCATCCCCATAACGATAGTTTGGACATCAGCCTTGATAAAGTTCATAGTATCAACGATTGCCAAACCCGCTGAAACAGATCCTCCAGGTGTGTTGACATAAAGGTAAATATCTTTTGTACTGTCTTGGGCATCCAAGAAGAGTAATTGGGCGATAACAGAGTTGGCCATATTGTCTTCGACTGGCCCAGTTAGCATGATGATGCGATCTTTCAGAAGGCGAGAGTATATGTCATAGGAACGCTCTCCACGGCTTGTTTGTTCAATAACTACAGGAATCATTCATTTCTCCTTTTAATGTTGAATTTTCTTAGTCTTACGACTCAATACAGAACTATTATATCTTTTTGGTCAAAAAAGGTCAAATTTTTGCTCTATACTATCGACAGAACCAAAAATTCAACCTCCTCGCGAAATTAGAAATAGCCTCCAATTTCATCTTTAAGACTCTATCTGAGTCTTATTTCGTACCGAACAAGCGGTCTCCAGCATCTCCAAGACCTGGGACAATATAGCCATGTTCGTTCAAACGTTCGTCCAAGGCTGCTGTAAAGATTTCCACATCTGGATGAGCTTCTTGAAGAGCTTTCACTCCCTCTGGAGCAGCCACGAGGCAGACAAATTTGATATTTGATGCCCCACGTTTTTTAAGGGAGTCAACGGCCAAGATTGCTGATCCACCTGTTGCAAGCATTGGATCGACTACAAAAATTTGACGTTGGTCAATATCTTCAGGCAATTTCACCAAGTATTCAACTGGTTGAAGGGTTTCTTCATCACGGTACATACCAATGTGCCCAACTTTTGCTGCTGGAACCAAGCTCAATAGTCCATCGACCATTCCGATACCTGCACGCAAGATTGGGACAATCGCTAATTTTTTACCAGCCAATTGTTTTTGAACTGTTTTTGTGATAGGTGTTTCGATTTCCACGTCTTCAAGTGGAAGATCACGAAGTACTTCATATCCCATCAACATTGCAATCTCATCTACTAGCTCACGAAAAGCTTTTGTAGAAGTGTCTATACGACGTAGGATTGATAATTTGTGTTGAATCAGTGGGTGATTAATGACTTCAATTTTTCCCATTTTCTGAGTTCCTTCTTTCAATTTATTCTTCTTATTATATCAAAAAACGGTTTAAAAAGCTTTCTAAACCATTTATTTTTATTAATTTCTAAATCAAATCTGCCTCTTGGAGAGCTGTCTGAACAGTCTCTAATGGTAAATGGGTCAACTCGGTACCTTTTTCGTGATAAAGGTACTGGGCATAGTCATCCATTCGGTACTGGTTGATATAAACCACGCGCTTGCAACCAACTTGTAGCAGTTGTTTTGTACAGTTCAGACAAGGGAAATGGGTCACATAGGCTGTAAATCCTCTTGGAACCCCTCGTTCAGCTCCTTGCAAGATGGCATTAACCTCGGCGTGAAGGGTTCGGACACAGTGACCTTCAATAACCAGACATTCGTGGTCGATACAGTGCTCCGTTCCTGATACGGAACCATTGTAGCCTGTTGAAATGACCTTATTATCCTTGACTAGGACAGCTCCCACCTTGGCACGTTTACAGGTCGAACGATTGGCAATTAGTAAAGCCTGGGCTGCAAAGTACTCATCCCAAGCAAGTCTTTTTTCTGTCATAAGTCTTCTCCTTTTCCTCTATTTTTTGAAAAATGGCAAGCGTAAGTCGGCAATCTTTTCAGCTGGAACCTTCATTCCATCCTTGATCCACTTGAGCAGAACTGATACGATAGCAGAACTCCAAAACGAATGAAGATAACTGCTGACGCCCTTTGATTTTCCGTGGTATTTTTCCAGAAACTCCTGCATGGCTTGGACAAAAATCTTTTCCAAGTGGTAGTCCAGAGCAAGTTGGATAACCTTGGCTTCTTTCTTAGCTGCTCGGAAAAGATGCACCCAGACCAGATAAAGGTCCGTTTTGACATCGTAATGACTCAATTGTTCCATGATATTATGAACACTGCGTTTAAAAACACTCTCTAAAATCGCTTCCTTAGAGTCATAATTGCGATAGAAGGCAGCGCGAGAGACACCCGCCCGCTTGACCAACTCTGAAATGCTGATCTTGGCCATGTCCTTTTTCTCCAGTAGTTGCAAAAGAGCCGTCTCGATTGCTTCTCTGGTTAAAAAATTGGATTCTTGATTTGATTTTCTGAGATTTTCAAGAGATTTTTCAGATATTTTTCTTTCAGACATAACACTTTCTTTCTACTTGTAACAACAGAAGGGTAATACTTTTGTTTTAAGGGCTTTCATGATATAATTGTAAAAAAAGACAGAACCTTTGTCAATGTATAAGTGACAAAGACGGAGAATTTCTATGACTTGGAAGATTGTAGCTGATTCTGGTTGTGATTATCGTCAACTAGCAACTCCTGCTATTGATACCGAATTCATCAGTGTACCATTAACCATTCAAGTAGCTGATCAGGTCTTTATCGATGATGCCAACCTCGACATTGATCACATGATGGAAACCATGTATGCGACTTCTGAGGCTTCAAAATCAGCTTGCCCTAGTCCTGATGATTACTTGAGAGCATTCGAAGGTGCTAAACATATCTTTGTTGTTACCATCACTGGTACCCTTTCTGGTAGTCATAATAGTGCACAACTCGCTAAAAACATTTATCTTGAAGACAATCCTGACACACAGATTCATGTCATCGACACTTTGTCTGCAGGTGGTGAGGTTGACCTGATTGTAGAAAAAATCAATGACTTGATTGATCAAGGACTTTCTTATAAAGAAATTGTTGAATCTATTACTGCCTATCAAGAGAAAACAAAGTTACTCTTTGTCCTCACTAAAGTTGATAACTTGGTAAAAAATGGCCGTTTGAGCAAGCTTATCGGTACAGTTGTTGGCCTTCTCAACATCCGTATGGTCGGGGAAGCAAGTGAAACAGGAACATTGGAGTTACTACAAAAAGCCCGTGGACCAAAAAAATCTCTTCAAGCAACCTATGAAGAACTTATCAAGGCTGGCTACGCTGGTGGCCGTATCGTCATGGCTCACCGTAGTAATAAAAAATTCTGTCAGCAACTATCAGAACGCTTGCTGAAAACATTCCCGCAAGCCAATATCAAAATCCTCCCAACTTCTGGTCTCTGCAGTTTTTATGCAGAAGATGGCGGTTTATTGATGGGCTATGAGATTGATTAAATCCGAGAAGAGGTGACTGACAACCTCTTCTTTTTTATGGTACAATAGTCTTATGAAACATTTTGATACGATTGTCATTGGAGGAGGGCCTGCGGGCATGATGGCTACCATCTCCTCTTCTTTTTACGGACAGAAAAGTCTCCTCATTGAGAAAAATCGCAAACTGGGAAAAAAATTGGCTGGAACAGGTGGTGGTCGCTGCAATGTTACTAATAATGGAAGTCTAGATGACCTGCTAGCAGGTATTCCCGGAAATGGGCGCTTTCTTTACAGTGTTTTCTCCCAGTTTGATAACCATGATATCATCAATTTTTTTACGAAAAACGGGGTCAAACTTAAGGTGGAAGACCATGGCCGCGTCTTTCCTGCTAGCGACAAGTCTCGAACCATTATTGAAGCTTTGGAGAAGAAAATCACTGAACTCAGTGGTCAAGTCGCTACTCAAACAGAGATTGTTTCGGTTAAAAAGGTAGATAACCAGTTTGTCCTTAAGTCTGCAGACCAAACTTTCACTTGTGACAAACTGATTGTCACAACAGGTGGTAAATCTTATCCTTCCACCGGTTCGACTGGATTTGGTCACGAGATTGCCCGCCATTTTAAACACACTGTAACCGACTTGGAAGCAGCCGAAAGTCCACTTCTGACTGACTTCCCTCACAAAGCGCTTCAGGGCATTTCACTAGACGATGTGACCCTAAGCTATGGCAAGCATGTCATCACTCATGATTTGCTCTTTACCCACTTTGGTTTGTCAGGCCCAGCTGCCCTACGTATGTCTAGTTTTGTCAAGGGTGGGGAAGTTCTTTCACTGGATGCCCTACCACAACTTTCTGAGAGCGACTTGGTAGTTTTTCTAGAAGAAAATCGGGAAAAATCCTTGAAAAATGCTTTAAGAACCTTGCTTCCAGAACGCTTAGCCGAATTCTTCGTGCAAAATTTTCCTGAAAAAGTTAAACAGCTAACTGTGAAAGAACAAGAACAACTTCTCCAGTCCATCAAAGCCCTCCAAATCCCTGTAACCGGCAAAATGTCTCTTGCCAAGTCCTTTGTCACCAAAGGCGGTGTCAGCCTCAAGGAAATCAATCCCAAAACTCTGGAAAGCAAGCTCGTTCCCGGTCTCCACTTTGCTGGAGAGGTCCTAGACATCAATGCTCACACGGGTGGCTTTAACATCACATCTGCCCTCTGCACCGGCTGGGTGGCAGGCTCAAATCCAATAAATACCAAATAAGAAAGGAAGTCCTTTGGAACATATTATTTTACTAAGAGGCGTTACTCCTAATGGAAAAAATGCTATCCCGAAAATGTCTTATTTGGTAGATATTTTAACAGAAGCTGGTTTTCAACACGTTCGAACCTATATTCAAAGTGGGAATATCATTCTTGAAAGTGACTTAGATTTAGAAGAAATACGAGAACGCGTTCATACTCTGATAAAGGAAAAAATTGGAGCTAACTTAAAAATGGTTATCAAGAATAAGGACGATTTTGAAAAGATTGTTCAAGAGAATCCATTTAGAGAAGACTATCTTCATGATCGTGTACATGTGATTCTTTATCAGGGATTTATCCAAAGTCTGCCATTAGAAAAATTGATAGCTGACTACGGTGAAGAAGAAATTTGTGTAGGCGATCACTGTCTCTACCTCTATCTCCCTAGAACTGCAAAACGAAAAAAGCTCAATACCAACTATCTTGAAAAACTTTTTGGCGTGGATCTGACCATGCGAAAGTTAAACGTCGTGGAAAAGTTACTAACAAAATAGGAGAACAAGATGAACAGGCGCGAAACAGTCGAATTCATCAACATGTGCATGATTAAAAACGGTGACAAGGTTCTGGTCCAAGATCGAGTTAATCCCGACTGACCCGGCATCACTTTTCCTGGTGGTCATGTAGAGCGTGGAGAATCTTTTACCGATGCAGTTATCAGAGAAGTCAAGGAAGAAACTGGACTAACCATATTCAAACCTCAACTTTGTGGTATCAAAGACTGGTACGATGACAAGGATTATCGTTATGTCGTCCTTTTTACAAGACAGAACACTTTGCTGGTGAACTCCAGTCCTCAGACGAAGGGAAAGTTTGGTGGGAAGATTTTGAAAATCTTTCTCGTCTAAAACTTGCCACCGATGATATGTCTGATATGCTTCGTGTGTTGCTAGAAGAAGATCTCAGTGAATTCTTTTACTACAAAGACGGTGACGACTGGCTTTATGAGTTAAAATAAAAGAGCAGAAAAAAATGACCTGAGCTTTAAAAATTAAATTTTGAAGCTCAGGTCATTTCTTAGTTCTTTTTAATCTGATAATAAATAAGGTCCGCAACGTAGTCTTTTCTCTCCACACCATTGGTAATGGTTTTGAGATAAGACATGCCCGCCTTCTCCATCACACGACCTGAGGCAGGATTGAGACTAGCATAGCGAGCCCTTACTCGCTGAAAACCTGCTTGCGTGAGACAGAAGTCTAAAACAGCTTTCAAGGCTTCCGTCATAATCCCACGCCCCCAGTAGGACTTGCCAAGGACATACCCAATCTCACAGCTAGAGTCAATCTCATCCATTTCAACGATGCTGATATCTCCTATCACTTGCTCAGGGTTTTCTTTGAGACAAATAGCCCATTTGTAATAGTTGGGATTGGTATAGGATGCAACCCAATTTCGAATTGAATTCCGGGTCACCTCAACATCAGGATGAGGATCCCAGGTGACATAGGTCAGATTCTCAGCAGTCGAAGCCCAATTTTTAAACATGGCTGCTACATCACTTTCCACAAATCTTCTCAAGACTAAACGTTTCGTCTCTAACATTTGCGTACCGATTGCTTTCATAATGTTACCTCGCTTTCTAAGCTTAAGGCAAGACGCTGAAAAGAATCTGGGACAAAAAGATTTTGATTTTAGAAATTCCTTATTATAAATTTTTAAAATCGATAGATTAGACAAAAAAGCGAACAAGACCGAATTCTGAATGTCAGATAACTCGTTTTGTTCGCTTTTTATATTTAAGGTTAGACTTTTGTCCCAGCCTCTTCTTCGCTTTCTCATTTCTAGGCTCAGGGTAAAAAGACTATACTCAATAACAGCTAGGAAACAAGTGTTTTATCTAGTTCCTTGACGCAGTCGCTGTCTGGTTTGAAATGCGCTTTACCAAGCTTTTTCAAACCTAGTCATCGTTGCGGGGGTGAGACAACGAAATCGAACTCTTCGCGTTACCGATTTCTGTCTCACTCCCAAAAGTCATCAAATACGGTGATTGGTAGGTGGCGTTTGTGTTGGCCTTTATGCCACCAGTTTTCGATAGTTGCTTGAGCTTCTGGGCTGATTGTTTTGCCTTCTAGGTAATCATCAATTTCATTGTAAGT
>NZ_KQ969551.1:11774-22217 GCF_001578945.1 Streptococcus oralis | reverse complement strand
TTTTGCCTTCTAGGTAATCATCAATTTCATTGTAAGTGACTCCCAAGGCTACTTCATCAGCCAGCCCTGGTTTGTCTTCTTCTAGGTCTGCTGTTGGGATTTTTTCATAAAGGGCTGGGTCTGCACCAAGTTCCTTCAATAGTTGTTTTCCTTGAC
The DNA here is from genome assembly GCF_001578945.1 of Streptococcus oralis. Classification (GTDB taxonomy): domain Bacteria; phylum Bacillota; class Bacilli; order Lactobacillales; family Streptococcaceae; genus Streptococcus; species Streptococcus oralis_Q. Next base: position 22,061 of record NZ_KQ969551.1, on the reverse strand, counting down.
GTTTATTGAGGCGGTAAAGAGGGAGAATATCTGCACCACCGTCACCAAACTTAGTAAAAAAGCCTGTGATATTTTCCGCAGCATGGTCTGTTCCAATAACCGCTCCGCTATGGGCACCCGCAAGGGCATATTGGGCAATCATACGACTACGAGCCTTGATATTGCCCTTGTTAAAGTCTGAAACAGGACTTCCTGTTGCTTCAACTGCAGCTGCCATGGCATCAGCTGATTCCTTGATATTAACTACCAAGCTGACATCCGGCTGGATGAAAGCGAGAGCTTTTTGAGCATCTGCTTCATCAGCTTGCACTCCGTATGGCAGACGGACAGCGATAAATTTGTAGCTGTTATCTCCTGTCTCTGTTCGCATTTCTTCCATAGCTAATTGTGCTAAGCGCCCTGCTAAGGTTGAATCTTGTCCTCCAGAAATCCCTAGTACAAAGGTTTTAAGAAAGGGGTGTTTTTTCAAGTATCTCTTTAAGAAATCAATCGAACGGCGAATTTCTTTCTGGGCGTCAATCACTGGTTGGACACCCAGTTGCTGGATAATGGTCTCTTGCAAACTCATTCTTCTTCTCCTTCACCAAGGGCTTCCTTGCGCATCTTGTCAATCAAGTCCATTTTGTCCTGCCAAATATCACGCGCCAAGTCCACTGGATAATGCTGCGGATTGAGCACGCGCTTGTATTCATCCCATAGCTTGTCAAATTCCTTACGGGCATAGGCCTGAATGTCAGTCAAACTAGGCAAGTTGTAAACTAATGTTCCTTCTTTGAAAATATCCACCAAGAGAGGAACGGCATCAAAATTTCGAACGGTCTTTTTGATGTAGGTATAAGTTGGATGGAACATCTTGATTTCTGTCATGCCACTCACATCCACACCATCATAGGTGATGTAGTCACCTTCTGACTTGCCTTTTTCACGACTGGTAATGCGCCATACCTGCTTCTTACCTGGCGTTGACACTTTTTCCGCATTATTAGACAGTTTGATGGTATTGCGCATCTGACCATTCTCATCTTCGATCGCAACAATCTTATAAACTGCCCCAAGAGCTGGCTGATCGTAAGCCGTGATCAACTTGGTTCCCACACCCCAGACGTCAATCTTGGCTTTTTGCATCTTGAGGTTGAGGATGGTATTTTCATCCAGATCATTAGAAGCATAAATCTTAGCCTCTGTGAATCCAGCCTCGTCCAGTTGCTGACGGACTTTCTTGGAAATATAAGAAAGATCCCCAGAGTCAATTCGCACTCCTAAAAAGTTGATCTGATCTCCCATCTCACGTGCCACCTGAATAGCAGCTGGCACACCGATTCGCAACGTGTCATAAGTATCTACTAGAAAGACACAGTCACGATGGGTCGCCGCATAGGCCTTAAAGGCCTTATAGTCATTGCCATAAACCTGTACCAAGGCATGGGCATGAGTTCCCAATACTGGAATACCAAAGAGTTTCCCTGCACGCACGTTGCTGGTTCCATTAGCGCCACCAATCACGGCTGCGCGTGTTCCCCAGATAGCTGCATCCATTTCTTGCGCCCGACGTGTCCCGAACTCCATCAAGGGTTCATTCTCAATGACCGAACGAATACGTGCTGCCTTGGTCGCTATCAAGGTTTGAAAGTTAACAATGTTTAGGAGAGCCGTTTCAACCAATTGACATTGGGCAAGAGAGCCTTCAACTTGAACAATCGGCTCATTGGCAAAAACCAAGTCCCCTTCTTGGGCAGAACGAACCGTCAACTCCAACTTGAGATTGCGGAGGTAGTCTAAGAACGCCCCATGATAGCCAAGCGACTCCAAGTAGGCAATATCGCTATCTGAAAAGCGCAAGTCTTTAAGATAATGTACAATTCTTTCCAAGCCAGCGAAAACTGCATAGCCGTTCTGAAAAGGTTGCTGGCGGAAATAAACTTCAAAGACCGCCTTTTTATTGTGAATCCCTTGGTCAAAGTAAACTTGCATCATATTGATTTGGTACAAGTCCGTGTGCAATGTCAAACTATCATCTGGATACATCTGTTTTCCTTCTTCCTTTTTTACAAAGGTATGAACGTATTCTACCACTTTCACACCGTCCGATAAATTAGTACTATTATAACACATTTTACCGAGATTGATAAAAAGCTAACAAGCTATTCTCCATTCTCAAGTTCATCCATATCTTGCTCAAACTTTTTTTGAACCCATTCGCCATAACTTTTAAGCCCAAGATTGCCGATAAAAACCCAAGGAAAGTAGATCAGATAAGTAATGGCCCAAGCAGACAAATATTTAAGGTTCAAAGGATTGTGCTGATAAATTTCGATATTGAATTGATAATTCTCCAACATCAAGAGAGTCGTAATAGCGAGAGTTACCAGCAAACACCCTCCAATCGTAAAATGAAAACGACTATAGTAGGTCACTCCAAGTTGTCGTGCACGATTGAAAAAGAAGAAAATTCCTAAAAGAAGGGTAACCAGAAGAATATTAGGATTAAAAAGAGCAGGTGTTAATACAGCCACCAGATAGCTTAGCAGAATGAGCCCGATAAACATATAAAAAGACTCTGTTCCAGCTTTGTTAATCAGTTGTTCTTCTCTTTCGTCTAGTAATTGATAATAAAAAAATCTATTTTTCATCTTCTTCCTCCCAAAATAATTGATCTAATGTTTTTCCTAAGCATCTGCAAATGGACTGACAGAGCGAGAGACTCGGATTATATTTCCCAGCTTCAATTAAGCCTATAGTCTGTCTAGTAACACCCACAGCTTCTGCCAAATTCCCTTGTGTTAAATCACGCTCCACCCGAGCTAATTTTAATTTTACATTTTTAGCCACTAGCATCCTCCTTCAAAATTTTAAAAGTTGCACTTCTTTTAAAAACATTATACCATATATCTAACTTAATGCAATATATAAATGTCATTTTGTAAGATTTTATTAACAAAAAAAACTCTCTACCACAGAAAGTAGAGAGTGTTGTGTTTAAATATAGGATTTCAAAATATCAACGACATCACTTCTTTTCTTGACCTGATAGGCCTTGATGCCCAATTTCTGAGCCGCCATTGTATTGTCCTCAATGTCGTCTAGAAAGACACAATTTGCGGGATCTAGCTGATATTTGTCGAGAATCTCCTTAAACATTGCCAAATCAGGCTTTATAGCTTTTATATCACAGGATAGGACAAAACCATCTAAAAGCTCCTTTAAGGGAGATAATTGCTCATCCAGCAAGTCATAAAATACCTTTGAGGTATTGGACAAGACAAAGATGCGATGACCTTTTTTCTTTAGTTCTGACAAGACAGGAAAGACTTCCCTATAAATATCAATGTAGCTAGGCCAATTCCAGATAACTTCTTCAACCTTCTTTTGATAAGTACTTCCAATCATCGACACAACTTTAAGCACTAACTCTGCTCTCGTCATGGTCCCAAGATCTAATCTTTCCCAAAGCCCAGACTGAAAAATAGCTTTATCTAAAACCAAATATTCTTCCTTCGTATCCGAAACCCCTTGCAAAATCTTATCCTTGTTCCATTCTAATAAGACGTTGCCCATATCTAGTATGATATCCATTAGCCCACCTCCTTGCTTATGTGAAGAATCCTCTTTGCCTTATGCCTTCATGTTCAACTTACAAATCCTTTTGGTAATAATATCTTTGCCCTGTGTAGGGATAGTCTTGCAAGATAAAGACTTCCTTGTAGCCATGCCTTTTATAAAAATCTGGTGCTTGAAACTGGTAAGTATTCACGAAAGCAAAACGACAGTTTCGATTCTTGGCTTCATTTTCTGCTCGCTGCAATAGTTTTGAACCAATTCCCTGTCCCCTCAATTCCTCTCTCACAAACAAATATTCGATTTCCAACCAATTTCCAAAAGTCTCTGCCACCAAGCCCGCCAAGAGATTGCCCTTTTCATCTTCGACATAAAGATTCAGTGGCTCGCTTTCAGCCTCTTCTCTTTTGGAACGATTATAAGCACGAATCAGATTTCCTATTTCTTGCGCTTTCTGGGACGCTTTATTTTCCAATCTAAAGTGCATCCAAACCTCCTTCGAACTGTTACAGCTTGATTATAATCTTATTTCAATAGACTGTCAAACTAAAAAGAACTCACCAAGCAAAGTTGATGAGTTCATGATTTATTTCCTAAATTTCCACTGGCTATAAATTCCGAAACCGATAATCCAGATAGCAGAACCAACTGCCCCCATGAAGGTAGACTCTTGTAAAAAGAGGGTTACAAAGACAAAAATAAAGAAGAGCATGGTTAAAGGATTTAAGAAACGATACTGAGGCATGAGGTAGCCATCCGCCATGAAGTCTTGTGACTTGCGGTATTTAAGATGAGCCACCATGATCAAGATATAAATCGCGATGTAAACACCTGATGAGGATGCTGTAATCAAAGCAAAGGCATCGGAAACACCTGGCAACACGTTGATAAAGGCAGCAAGAGCAATCAAGATTGCTGAGGCAATGATGGCATTTTGCGGAACATTGTGACGAGAAAGAGTATCTGCCTTAATAGCTTTTAAAAAGCGATTGGGCGAATCATGAGCAATCTGGTACAAGTGTCGCCCTGTTGAATAGAGGGTTGAGTTAAGAGCAGACGCTGCCGATGTCAAAACAACGAAGTTAATCAGAGCTGCCGCCCACTTGATACCTGCTAGCTCAAAGACCGTTACAAATGGCGAATCTGAAGAAGCAAGTTCTCTCCAAGGAATAATAGACATAATGGCTAATAGGGCTCCACCATAGAAGAAGACAATTCGGAGAGGAATTTCTTTAACTGCTTTTGGCAAAACCTGACGAGGATTCTTGGTTTCAGAAGTTGTCACTCCGATAAACTCAATCATCAGATAGGCAAAAAATACCATTTGAAAGGCCATGACAAAGTTCATGACTCCATTTGGGAAAAGAGAGAATTGATTGCTGATATTTGCCAAACTTGCAGCACCATGCGGTGTCTCAAATCCTGTCAAGACCATAAAGACCCCTGTTGCAATCATAGCTAAAATAGCCACAATTTTAACCATAGCAAACCAAAACTCGACTTCTCCAAAGAGCTTAACCGCAATCAGATTAACCAAGGCCAAAATCATTAAAAAGACAATCTGAATCAGCCAACTAGGCCAGCTAGGAAACCAAAACTGAACATAATGTGAAACCGCAGTAATTTCCGCCATACCGATAAAAACAACAGATAACCAATAAGACCAAACCGAGAAATACCCCCAGCCTTTTCCTAAATAACGGGTGATAAAGTTAATAAAGGTATGTTGTTCTGGATCTTGATACAGCATTTCCCCAACAGCTCTCATCATCAGAAACATAAAGGCACCTGTAATCATATAAATCAGAACAATAGAGGGTCCTGTCAGGCTGATAGAGCGACCGGCACCCAGAAAAAGACCCGTTCCGATTGTTCCCGCAATCGCCATCACTTGAACATGGCGGTTGGTTAAACCCCGCTCCATCTTATTTTTTTCTTATTTTCACTCATATAGGCTCCTATTTTCTCAAAAAAGCAAAAAGGAGTCGAGCAAGGCAATGCCTCCCCTACTCCTTTTCATTTTATTAGGCTGTTTTTTCAACCTTTAAGATTTTTACATCATAGCTACCAACAGGTGTCTCAATGGTCGCTGTATCTCCAGTTTTTTTACCGATTAAGGCTTGTCCAATCGGACTTTCGTTTGACACCTTTCCAGCGAAAGCATCCGCACCTGCAGAACCGACGATAATATAAACTTCCTCTTCGTCTTCACCGATTTCTTGGATAGTTACAGTCTTACCAATCGCAACTTCATCCAGTGCTACTGCGTCGCTGTTGACGATTTCAGCGTAGCGAATTTTTGTTTCTAGACTTGAAATTTGTCCTTCAACAAAAGCCTGTTCATCTTTAGCTGCTTCGTACTCACTATTTTCTGAAAGGTCTCCATAGGAACGAGCAATCTTGATACGCTCTACGACTTCGGGACGTCGAACGAGTTTCAATTCCTCTAATTCTTTTTCTAATTTTTCCTTTTCTTCAAGGGTCATTGGGTAAGTTTTTTCTGCCATTTTTCTCAACTTTCTTTTCTTAATTTGTTTTTAAAACAAAATTATGTGGAAAACCACATAATTTTAGTTTGAACTACTTGATTGGGTTAGTTTGCTATTGATATGTTCTGCAACGTTTTGATCGTGTTCTTCTTTGGTAGTCGCGAAGTACACTTTACCATCTTCGACATTGGCTACAAAGTATAAGTAGTCACTCTTTGTCTGATTTATACTTGCTTCAATTGCGTCAAGGCTTGGACTATCAACTGGTCCAGGCATGAGACCAAGATGTGTATAGACATTATACGGCGAAGCAATAGTTGTATCAATTGCAGCATCATCTGCTAGACTGATTTTTTGACCAAGCTTTCCTTCTGCATACAAGATAGCAATATTACTTTGAAGAGGCATACCAAGATTTAAACGGTTATAGAAGACACCTGCAATGGTCTTGCGGTCTTCAGTCTTAGCTCCTTCTTTTTCAACAAGAGAAGCAATGCCGAGCAACTCATTGACTGTCAGATTCTTTTCTTTAATCGTAGTATAATGTGATGACAAGGCCTTGTCCATAGCGGCCAACATCTCATCAATCAAACTTTCAACAGTTGTACTGTCTTTGATCGTATAGGTCGCTGGGAAAAGGTAGCCTTCAAGACGATAACGAACGCCACTGTCTTTTGTTGGAAGACTTCCAAGTAGGTTTGGATACTTAGCTACTAATTGTGAGATAAAAGTCTCATCTTGAGCTTTTGCCAAGAAAGCATCCGCAGTAAGAGGTTCTTTAAATTCACCTTGAAGTTGCCCTACTGTTTGAGCAATTTGCTCCAATGTATAGCCTTCTGGAATTGTCAAGTTTGCAAGAACAGGTGCCTGAGCTTCAGGAGTCCCACCTTTTTGCAATTCTTGAATCAACTCATCCGTACTCATACTCTTCTTCAAGTTATAATAACCTGACTTCAAGTTGGCATGGCTATAGTATTTAGCATAAAGGCTAAAGATCAGTCCATGTTTAACCAAACCAGATTTTTCCAAGGTGCTTCCAATTTCTTGAACATTTGCACCGTCTGGGATTTGAACCGTTACGTAATCCTTTGAGCTCGCATCAACAGGTTTCAAGGAATCTTGAACGTAACCATAACCAAAGTAACCACCAACTGCAACGAGTACTAGGAGAACTAGAACTGTTACTAGGCAACCTTTAGCTTTTGATTTTTTCTTTTTCTTAGTTGATATTGCACCTTGACGACGACTACGACGTGGAGCATCTTCTAAGTTATCAACTTTCTCAACTGGAGCAGGGACTACATTCTCCACAACAGGAGGGACTGGTTCTTCTTTATTATCATCCGTTTTATAGGAAACAGCCACTTTAGTTGGAGTAGCGTTAAACTCTTTGTCTTCCTTTTTAGGCTCTACAGCATCAATCTTGGCTGGTGCAGGCTCTTCTAGTTTTGACTCTTCTGGTTCTGGTGCTGTCACTGCGCTTGATTCAAAACTTGGGCGTGGTGGAACACTTGGGGCATTTTTAAGGATTTCATCCACAGTTGACAGAGAGTCTACCATTAAACCTTCTGTGGCAAGATTTGGTTCTTGTTCAGAAGGAGTGGGTGGAGTTACTTGAGAAGATGGAGTTGAGGTGATCGGACTTTCATCTTCTTTCTCTCTTCTTTCTCTCTCTCTGACTCTCTCTAAATCGCGTAAAATCTGTTCTTTAAAGCTTAAAGTTTCTTCTTCTCTTGATTTCTCGCTCAAAAACTTTACCTCCTTGTTGGCAATCCATAACATTATATCTTAAAAATCGCAGAAAAGCAACAAAAGATAGCTTTCTCCGATCATATTTCTATTTTTCAAGGCTTCCAAACCATATCATACCAAGTCTCACCAGCATAGGTAGATTTGGATAGTCCTTCATTGACAAAACCATGTTTCTCGTAATATGAGATAAGATAATCATGACAAGTCAGGTTAATGCCTTCTCGTTCATGTTCTAAAGCGACTTCTTTTAGGGCGGTCAGCAATCTTTTACCCACTCCCAAAGCTTGCGCTTCCTTGGCTACCGACAGGCTTGTTACTGAGATATAGCCACCAGACCGATGACTATGGTCTTCTACTTTTTCAGTAAAGGACTGATCTTGTAGATGGCGATGTGGGACGACTGGACCTTCAATGTAACCAAGGATACGTCCCTCCTTTTCAGCTACGAGAAAACTAGTCTGAATTTCACGTAAGTGCGCCTCAAAGACCGAACGAGGAATGGCTTCCTCAAGAGAAAAATTTTCTATCTCTATCTCTAAAATTCGATCTAAATCCGAAAATCTTGCTTGTCTAATTTTCATACTTCCTCCCGATAAAAAGGATTGTCCCAAATCAGATTCCATCCCGAAAATCTTGCGCATGAAGCTTCTGGCACTTCTTCCTCAACAAAGCCATTCATCTCAAAATAAGAGAGCAAGTCATCAGGACAAGTCAAGCGAAGATACTCATACCCTCCTTCCACTGCCACTTGTTTCAAGCTGGCCAGAAGAAGAGTTCCCAGCCCCTGTCCACGATGGTCAGGATGAATGGCTAGATGCTTGATTTCAAGGCTCACGCTTGTTTGAGTGTGAGTTCCTGATAATTCAGCCCCAAGAATATAGCCCACGAGCTGGTTTTCATCCCTAGCTACAAGAAAGGTATCCGCAGTTTTACGGATACTCTCTTCTAAGGATTGACGGCTAAGTGCCTCTTTTGATGAAGAGTCGGATTCTTCAATCACCAACATTTCTTCTAAATCTGATAGGGTAGCTTGCCTTATAGTGATCGGAATTTCCATCTGTTTTCCTTATTGGACATTGCTTGTCAAGTTAGACAAGAGACGTTCAAATGAATATTCATAGGTTTGGATGTCTCCTGCTCCCATAAAGACATAAACAGCATTGTCATGGTCTAGGAGTGGAGATACATTCTCAACAGTGATAACCTGATGTTTCTTATTGATTTTATTGGCTAAGTCTTCTACCTTGACATCTCCGTGATCTACCTCACGGGCTGATCCATAGATTTGCGCTAGGTAGACCGCATCTGCTTGATTCAAAGCATGAGCAAATTCGTCCAGCAAGGCAATGGTTCTAGTAAAGGTATGTGGTTGAAAGATTGCCACGATTTCCTTGCTTGGGTATTTTTGACGAGCCGCATCCAAGGTTGCGATGATTTCTGTTGGATGGTGGGCAAAATCATCGATAATGACCGTATCATTGACAATTTTTTCAGTAAAACGACGCTTAACACCTGCAAAAGTTTTCAAGTGTTCACGGACCAAGTTCAAATCAAATCCAGCTGTGTAAAGAAGACCAATAACAGCTGTCGCATTCATGATATTGTGACGACCAAAGGTTGGAATGTGAAATTGACCTAACTCTTGTCCACGGAAATGAACTGTGAAGGTAGAACCAGTCGTAGAACGTAGGAGATCACTAGCTACAAAGTCATTGCCCTCAGCTTCAAAACCATAGTAATAGATTGGAGCATTGGCTGTGATCTTACGCAACTCAGCATCCTCACCGTATACAAACAAACCTTTGGTAATTTGTTTGGCATAGTCATTAAAGGCATTGAAAACATCCTCTAGACTAGTAAAGTAATCTGGATGGTCAAAGTCAATGTTGGTGATGATAGAGTATTCTGGGTGGTAAGGCATGAAATGACGCTCATATTCGTCAGATTCAAAAACAAAATACTTAGCATTTTCAGAACCTCGACCTGTTCCATCCCCAATCAAGAAGCTAGTGTCTGTGATGTGAGACAAAACGTGAGACAGCATCCCAGTCGTTGATGTCTTACCATGCGCTCCTGCAACCCCCATGCTGACAAAGTCACGCATAAAGCTACCTAGGAATTCATGGTAACGTTTGTAGCTGATACCATTTTTGTCGGCATAGGCGATTTCAACATTGTTGTCTGGACGAAAGGCATTTCCAGCAATAATTTCAAGATCCCCTTGCAGGTTCTTTCCATCAAAAGGAAGAATCGTAATTCCTGCCTGCTCTAGTCCACGTTGAGTAAAGTAGTATTTTTCAACATCTGAACCTTGAACCTTGTGTCCCATTTGATGCAACATCAAGGCTAAGGCACTCATACCTGATCCCTTGATTCCAATAAAATGATATGTCTTTGACATGATTTCTCCCTTATTCAGTGATTCTTGTCAGATTCAACTCTTGGGCAACCTGACGTTCCTGATCTGTTTGCTTATTCTTTTTATTATAGA
>NZ_KQ969551.1:7605-11619 GCF_001578945.1 Streptococcus oralis | reverse complement strand
AGATTTGGCTCTTCTTTAGAAAATCATAGTTGTTCTTTTTATTTTTTCCCGTTTGGGTTTTCGGAGTTGGATTCGCCACTTGGCCAATCTCCTCAGCTAAAATATAGTGGGACTGGCTCAAGTTTTTACTAAATTTGGCAAACTCACCTGGATTTTCCTTTTGAAATGGCGCTGTTGGTTGGTTTCCTTGACGAACAAGTGTTGAACCATTGTGTCGTCTGGTATGACTAACATCCTGAGTCAAATACTTGGCTGAACGTTTCTTCTTCAAATCCGCACGCGCCTCTTCTCGAGCCAGTTCAGCATATGTTTTTTCAACTTTTTTAGGTTCTGGGCTTGGCTTTGACTCCTTATCAACCACTGGAGAAACTACGGTTTCTTCCTCATTGATAGGAGACCATTCCAAATAGTTCTTATCGCGGTAATCACCTTTTATATTGCTGATAAAGTCCGACTCATCGTACAAGTCCATGACTGGTATTTTGGTCAGCATGATTTCGTCATCTGACACCAATGGAAATCGATCTTGTTTCATTTTGTATTTCCTTTCAACACTTCATTATAGCGTATTGTCTTGATTTTTCAAGTGTTGGCTTCAGAAATTCCCAAAATTTCACGAATTTCTGCCAGACTAAGACTCGCACGAGACTCTGTACCATCTAAAACTTGGGAAACCAAATGTTTCTTTTGTTCTTGGAGTTCTTGAATTTTCTCTTCAATAGTCCCTTTAGTAATCAAGCGGTAAACCTCTACCTTCCGCTCCTGTCCCATTCGGTGAGCTCGTCCGATAGCCTGGGCCTCGACAGCAGGATTCCACCAGAGGTCAACCAAAATAACCGTATCAGCTCCCGTTAGATTGAGCCCAACACCACCCGCCTTAAGGGAGATGAGAAAGGCATCTCTCTCCCCTTGGTTAAAGGCCTTGGTCATCTCCTGTCTGTCTTGAGCTGGAGTTGAGCCCGTGATTTTGAAGGAGCTCAAGCCCAAATCTGGGAGTTCTTGCTCGATTTTTTCCAACATTCCTTTAAACTGGGAGAAAATCAAGACCCGATGCCCACCATCAGCCACTTGTAGCAATAAATCTCGGAGACTATCGAGTTTACCACTGGCTCCTTGGTAATCGTCCATAAAGAGAGCTGGCGTATCGCAGATCTGGCGCAAACGCATGAGGCCAGATAAGATTTCTACCCGACTTCTCTGGAATTCTTGATCTGTCACTTGCGCTAGGCGGTCTCGCATCTGTTGCAACTGGGCGAGATAGATGGCCTTCTGTTGATCTTCCAGTTCATTTTTATAGACGACTTCGATCAGATCGGGTAGTTCTGTTAGGACTTCTTCTTTCTTACGCCTCATGACGAAGGGCTTGATAAACTGCGCTACTCGGTCGGCCGGTAATTTCATAAACTCCTTTTTACTTGGCAAGAGTCCTGGAAGCACGATTTGAAAGATAGACCACAACTCTCCTAAATGATTTTCGATGGGTGTACCTGATAAAGCAAAGACTGCTGGTACCACAAACTGTCGCAAACTCTGAGCAATCTTGGTTTGGGCATTTTCATGACCTGGGCTTCATCTAAGAAGAGAAAATCAAAAGCCATCTCTTGATAAAGCTCGCTGTCTTGACGAAAGGTGGCATAGCTAGTCACATAGATTTGGTGATTTTCAGAAAGAATTGCTTCTCGATTCGCTTTCAAACCATGCACGACAGCCAAATCCAACTGTGGTGCAAATTTCCTGAATTCATCTGCCCAATTGTAAATCAAACCTGACGGCGCTAAAATCAAGACCCGACTGTCTTCGGTCACCTGACTGGTCAAAAAGCGATGGTTTGCAGTGTTTTTCCCAGTCCCATATCATCTGCCAGAATGCCACCAAAGCCATAGCGATGAAGCATCTGGAGCCATCGTACACCCTTTTCCTGATAATCTCTTAAACTTACTTGAACCTGTATGCTTCTTAAAGGAAAATCCTCAGGATGGGTCAAATCATGAGCTAAATGCTGAAATTCTTCCGAGAAGGAAATCCTGTCTCGACCTTCAAAAAGCTGAGAAAGGCTATAAGCCAGAGATTTTCGAGCTTGAAAAGAACCATCTTTTAGCTCAACCCCCAGTTCCTGTAAATTTTGACGAATCTGCTTGGTTTCCTCATCAAAAAAGTACACTTGGTCAGAAGAACTGATATAGAAATCCTGATTGCTGGTCAGGGCTTTAAGAGCTCGATCAATCTCTTCTTGGGCAATCCCTTGGAAATCAAACTGGATTTCCAACAATCCTCCCTTGGACTCAATCTGAACCTGAGGAGCTTGAACACTGTAGAGCTGACTCATCTCATCAGACAAGGAAACCGGACCCAACTTCTCAAAAGCTGGAATCGTATGATGGAAGAAAGAATAAACTACTTCTGGCTTCAAGGCCTGTCTCCAAGACTGAAAATCAGCCTCAAAACCAGCCCCTAAACAGACTTGAAATAGTTGGTTTTCCAAGACGGCATCGCTTGAAAATGGTAATTGTTCCAGCTGTTGACGACTAGTCACCTTAACATCTCCATAGTCAAATTGGATATCCAAGCGGATGCGACCGTCATCCTCCCTATCAAAGTAAAAGATTGGTGAAAAGGGTCTGATTTGCAAACGCTCGGGGGCAGACACTGTGCCTAGCTGTCCAAACAAAGGCAGACAGGTGGCTAGGCGATCACGATCACTATTGTCAAACTGGAGGCATTTTCTCCTTCTCTCCTCCTGAGGCAACTCCTTGATTTCCTTCAGTAGACTGATTTGTCTAGGATTTAAGAGATAAAGATTCCCCTTACGGAAGAGAACCGCTCCCCCATAGAATACGTTGACTCGCTCACTTTCAGAGATCTCCATCTCAAAATAATCGGGATACTCCTGCACGGAAAAAGAGAACAGTTCCGCATCGGGATCTAAATCATGAAAGAGAAGATTTTCATAACTATCGATCTGGTGTTCAAAATGAAAATCCTCCAAGTTCATCAGCAACTCTACCCCCTGCTCAAAAAAGGTCAGAGGGAAAAAGAGGTGACGACCTTGATTGGGGAAAAAGAGGTCTTGACTGAGTCCCTCCTCAATTAAGCCACATAAAAAAGTAAGAACTTCTTGACTAGCTGTATCAAAAGCCCCCCAAGACAAGCCATTCTCGTAGTGTTTCCCAATCATGTATGGCTTTCGATGGACCAGGACCTTCAAAAAGAGAGGGATGTCACGAATGACATAATATTTTTGACTATCAATTAAACCGATTCGAAGAGTCCAAAGGAGACGATTAGTCCCAGCTTCCACCTGTCCTAGAGCCGACAAAGTGTAGGTTTTCTCTCTCTTCTGAGGTTGGATACGCTCCAAAAAACTACCACCAAAACTAACCTTGGTTTCGACCTCCTCTTGCTCTTCACATCCTTTTTCCAAGGCTTGTAGAATCACTTGTCCTTCTTCGTCATTTTTCAGATAATGCTCGAACGCTGCTAGATGAACACAGTAGCCCCTTTTTTGGAAAAAATCACAAGCGCAAAAAACAAGATCATCCTCTAAACTGTAGCGCAGGTCTTCTCCCGCCACACGTGTATAGAGGCGATTCCCTTTTTCCTTGATAATCTCAATTTTGCCCGTCTTATAGAGAGTGACACTCTCCATGCGCAACTTTCCCGGAATCAGTTTAGCCATAGTTACCCCTTTATCTTATCTTTTCATTATACCACATTTTCTGATATGAAAATAGCCTTCTAGGAAGACTTTTCTCCTAGAAGGCTGGATTTTTAAAGTGTATCAAAAGTGGTCACGATGCGTTGGCAAACCTCTTCCAATACTGATTTCGGCATGGCTACATTGAGCCGAGCATGAAGGACTCCTTCCTCTCCAAAATCCAAACCACGGTTGAGAATAACCTTGGCTTCATTCCTCAAAAGTTCTTGCAATGTTTCATCAGTCAGGTCATAGGCTGAAAAATCAAGCCAAATCAAGTAGGTACCTTGCGGTTTCATGACTTTAATCTTGGTTTCTTT
>NZ_KQ969551.1:3693-7269 GCF_001578945.1 Streptococcus oralis | reverse complement strand
ACTGCGTAGTTGATGTGGTCTTCGATGACTTCTTTTAATTCCCCTAACCAGTCCTTGCCATAACGGTAGGCAGCTTCTGTCGCCAAATAACCCAAGCCTGAGATTTCATGCTGGTTATTGGCTAACTGACGTTTCTGGAAAGCAACACGAAGCTTAGGATTTTCAATCACTGCATAGGAATTCTTGGTCCCTGCGATGTTAAAAGTCTTAGTAGCACTGCTCAGGACAAGGGAAAAGTCTTTAAAAGCAGGATTGACCGTATTAAAGGAATGATGTTTGTGACCAAAGAGAGCCAAATCTTGGTGAATCTCATCTGAAACCAACAAAACACCATGTTTTTGGCAGAGATGGCCAATCTTTTCTAACACTTCCTTTTCCCAAACACGTCCACCAGGATTGTGGGGATTGCAGAGAACATAGAGCTTAACATCTTCTTCCACCAAATCCTTCTCCAGCTGGTCAAAGTCAATCTCAAACAGCCCATCCTTTTCTACCAAAGAATTGGTAATCAATTTACGATTGTTCAACTTGACACTGCGGGCAAAAGGTGGATAGATCGGTGTGTTAATCAGAACAGCTTCACCTTCTTTTGTAAAGGCTTGAATAGCTGTTGAAATAGCTGGTACCACTCCCTCGATAAAGACGAGTGCCTCCTTGTCAAAGCGATAGCTGTGTTGACTGGCTTCCCAGTCCTGAACTGATTCAATCAGAGCATCGCTAGCATAAGTATAGCCATAGACCAACTGATCTGCGTAGGCTTGTACAGCTTGTCGAACTTCAGGCAAAACCACAAAGTCCATATCTGCGATCCAGGCTGGCAGAACTTCCCGATCAGTCTCTGCCTCTTTCCATTTATAGGTATGATGTCCAAAACGATTGGGCAGGCTTGTAAAATCATATTTTCCCATATCTTCTTATCCTTCCAAGGCTTGGCGCAAGTCCGCAATCAGATCTCTAGCATCCTCAATCCCAATAGACAAACGCAAGAGATCATCTGTCAAACCATAAGAATGGCGAACTTCTGCTGGAATATCCGCATGGGTTTGCGTCGTTGGATAGGTAATGAGACTCTCTACCCCACCCAAACTTTCCGCAAATGAAAAGACCTTCAAGCTATTTAAAATATGAGGAATACGTTTTTCATCCACTACTTTAAAAGAAATCATGCCCCCACGTCCTGTATAGAGCACTTCCTTGACAGCAGGTGAATCCTTCAAAAAGGCAACAACTTCCTGAGCATTAGCTGTTGAGCGTTCCATACGAAGAGACAAGGTTTTGAGACCACGAATCAATTGATAACTGTCAAATGGAGACAAGACTGCCCCTGTCGTATTGAGATTATAGAAGAGCTTCTCGTATAGTTCTAAACTACTAGTCACAACCACCCCAGCTAAGACATCATTGTGCCCTGCTAGATACTTGGTGGCTGAATGAAGAACAATATCCGCACCGTCTTCAATCGGACGTTGGTAAATCGGACTGTAGAAGGTGTTGTCTACCACTACCTTGGCACCCTTGGCATGAGCTAGTTTGGCTAGTTTTGTAATATCAAATTCTAACATCAAGGGATTGGTTGGCGTTTCGATATAGAGAACATCCACATCTTTCTCTAACTCAGCAATCAGTTCTTCTTCTGTATTGGCATAGGTAAAATGAAACCGGCCTTCTTGCTCCACTTGGTTGAACCAACGGAAAGAACCCCCATAAAGATCGCGCACAGCCAAGACTTTACTTCCCACTGGAAAAACACTAAAAGCCAGTACAATCGCAGCCATACCTGAGCTCGTCGCTAGGGCATAGTCTGCTGACTCAATAGCCGCCAAGACTTCCTCCGCCTTACTGCGAGTTGGGTTTTTAGTCCGAGTATAGTCAAATCCCGTAGACTGGCCAAACTCTGGATGCTGATAAGTTGTCGAAAAATGAAGCGGCGTTACTAAGGCACCTGTTGCCTTATCTGACTTGATACCTGCCTGGGCTAAAATTGTGTTAATGTGTAGTTCTTTGCTCATACAATACCTCCAAATCTATACTAACTATTGTACCACTTATTTTCACCAACTTATTTTCTTGTTTTCAAGAGCTAGTTATAGTTTAAAACTATATAAAAGCGATAGTTTCCTAAGAAACTATCGCTTTTCCTGTTAAATAAGCTAATTACTTAACATGTTTTGTCAAATCTTCTTGAGCTTTTTTATTTGATTCTTCTTTTTCTTTTAGCCATTTTTGTCTAGCTTCTTCGTACTCAGCTGTTGTCACAGTCTTATCTTGCAACTTGAGATACTTGTATGATTCCACACCTTTATTTCCAGCTAGAGAGTATGGTGCTGAGAAAGGAACCGTTTTTCTTAATGTTGGTGTTCCGCCAAGGGAAACGTTTGGAATAGCAAGAGCACTATCTACCAACCAGGCTTGAATTTCAGCATATTTTTCATAACGCTTTGCTGGTTCCTGCTCTTTATTGGCCTCTTCCAACATTTGAGTATAGGTATCAAGTCCGACTGCCTTAGCCTTATCATTGATTTCACCAGGTTCCAAACCAAGATTTTGTAGCATTCCACCACTCTTCACACTAAAGATGTCCAGATAGGTTGATGGATCTTGGTAGTCAGGACTCCATCCACCGTTATAGAGATCATAGTCCTTTTGAGCCGCTGTTTGTGCGAGATAACCTGAGCTATCATAGTCCTCTGTGGACAATTGTTGGATATCAATCACCACATTCTCAGTTCCAAGAACAGATTCAATTGATTGTTTCATTGAACTAATTGATTGAATTTCTGTTTTATTGGTCATCTCTACAGTCTTATCCAAGTGAATTGGGAACTGTACTCCTTTGGCTTCAAGTTCTTTTTTCGCCTCCGCAAATTTAGCCTTAGCTTTTTCTGGATTGTAGTAAGGATCCTGAGCGTCTGCAAAATTGATGTTCTGCCATTCTTGACCGTAGTTGACCATTTTAGATGAGACAACATCTCCGAAATCTTTTCCGTTAATAGTCACGAAGGTAGGAGGCACGATAAGGTTACGAATAACCTTCGTTGCCCCTTCTTCTCCTTGTGATTGAGCTCCATAAGCCGTACGGTCATAGGCAAAGTTGATGGCCTGACGGAAGTTTTTATTCAGAATGGCTTCTTGGGTAGATTGTTTTTCGATGTCAGTTGTCTTTGAAGTGAAATTATATGATTTTCTATCCAGATTAAAGTTTACGAAAAATGTTGTCGCATCTTGCATACTGTAGACAATGTTGTCCTTGTTTTTCTCTTTAATCCCTTCAAAACTTGAACTATTTGGGTAGAGACGTGCGTAGCTGTATACTCCTTCTGTAAAGTTGCGTGCTAGAGCATCTTGATCACTTCCGTCATAATAGGTTAGTTTCACATCGTCCACAAAGACATTTTTCGCATCCCAGTAATTTGGATTTTTCTTGTATTCGATAACGGATTTTGAAACAAAGGACTTCATCAAGAAAGGACCATTGTACAAAATGTTAGAAGGGTCAACCTTACCAAAATCATCTCCTTTTGATTTCAAGAAATCAGCATTAACAGGGAAGAGAATGGTTGATGTTGTTTTAGAATT
>NZ_KQ969551.1:2905-3468 GCF_001578945.1 Streptococcus oralis | reverse complement strand
AGAATTCCAATAAGATTCTGGACGTGTCAAAGTATACTGAACTGTTTGGTCATCAATCGCCTTCACACCGACAGTTGAAAAGTCTGTTGTTTTCCCGTTGATATAGTCATCCAACCCTACTACGGACTCTTGAACAAGATACAAGGCATCAGATTTTTTATCTGCAGCATATTTCAAACCTGTCACGAAGTCTTGGGCAGTGACAGGTGCATATTCTTCACCCTCATAGGTATACCATTTTGCATCTTTACGAAGTTTGTAAGTATAGGTCAAGCCGTCCTGAGAAACGGACCAATCCTCTGCCAAAGATGGGACATAGTTGCCATATTGGTCATTTTCCATTAAACCATCTACCAGATTGGTGACGATGTCGTTGGTTGTTGCACGGTTTTCAGCAAGGTAGTTCAAACTGGATGGATCACTCGAATAAACATAGTTATATGTTTTAGATGCACTAGTTGAGTTCCCACATGCACTTAGCAGGATACCTGTGCTTAAGATGACACCAGCTAGTGTCAGATACTTGGCCTTAGACTTTTTCATTTCCAGAACCTCCTATTTTT
>NZ_KQ969551.1:0-2256 GCF_001578945.1 Streptococcus oralis | reverse complement strand
ATCCATTTTATTAGATATAGTGTAATATTCTTAAATCTGTCCCCAAGTGCTTTAAAAACTCTTCTGTAATCTAGGTATTCTCTTTGACGATAATTAATAACCAGTGAGACATCATTAAAAGTTCTTTAGAATGTTTAGAAATGAAGTACATCAAAGATAAAGTCAACAAGGTACATCTCTCCTTTTCAGATCATGGTTCTAGCTTTTCTTAAATCCAAATCCCACATCCATAATACCCTTGAATCCCTTGATCCCAATACCAAATTAAAGGCAACCAACAAGCTTATCAAGGACATAAAACGACAAGCCTTTGGTTTTAGAAACTTCAAAAACTTTAAAACAAAATTTTGGTAACTTTGAACATCATAAAAGAGAGAACCAATATGGTCCTCTCTAGATGTTAGCTATGAGTCACCCACTACAGTTGACAAAGAGGTATCAAACTCTGGAACGTTTTTTTCTATTTGCACTTCTTCTGAACAGTTTCAGCCCACGGTAAATAAGTCTCTAGAACTTCTTTTTTAGCGAGTGTTTCCTCGTTCGGTAAGTGTTCTAAAAGATAAGTCATATATCTCTCTGAATCAAGTCCGTGTTGCTTGGCTGTTTCTAATAAACTTAAAATAATAGCCGTTGACTTAGAACCCTCAAAACTTTGAGAAAAAAGCCAGTTTTTTCGTCCCATGACGAGGGATTTGATGGATTGTTCTGCTAGATTGTTAGACAAAACCGGCCTGACATCTTCCAACACGGTTCGGAAAGTACTCTCGTATTTGAGACTGTATTCCAAGCCTCTACCTAACTTAGAACCTGACAAAACAGCCTGCGCACAGCACTAGGCGAAAAACTCAGCCATCAAGGGAATCACCTCTGTCTGGCGTTTATGCAGTCGCTCCTCAGTAGACAAGTTCGCCCATGCACTTTCCAAGGCAAACAGGCGATCGTAATAGGCTAATCCCTTAGCTCCTAAAGAGGTTTTATCTGACTGTCTAGGAGTAGCCTCGAAGAATTTCCTTCTAACATGCGCCCAACAACCAACTAGCTTTTTCTAACTGCCTATAGGCTGACCACATGTCACAACGAACATAGCTTGTGTAATCCCCAAGAAATTCCTCCACAACCAAGCCACTCCGACATTTATTATGATGATAGAGGGTGATGTCCTTTTTCTCATGTTTCCCAGACAAGAAAGTCCAGTAGTAGGTCAATTGGCTATCTCCTTCCGACTGATGGGCAATCCAAGCTTGTGCCAATCCTCTTCCTGACGGTAATTGGGCACCTTAAGATTGAACTTATGGTGAATGGTGTGAGCGATAATAGAGCCAGAACCTAAGCTATGTGCTAAAGGAACCTTAGGAATTGGAGCCTTGATCACCTTATCGCTAAGGCTCTTCTGACTACATGCCTGACATTTATAGACATGCTGGACATGGGTAATCCGTTTTAATTGTTCAGGAATAAAGACCAATTCTTGACCTTGAACAGTCGAACCAATCTCCTTCAACTGACTGTGACAATCTGGACGGGTGCAATCTATGCTCCCTTGAGATCATGGTGCACCATTTCTGGAGTAAATTGGCTAAAAATAGCTTGACGAACGCCCTTAGCCTTGCCTTCTTGCGTTTATAGGTAATGTCTCTGTTTCTATTGGGTAAGTCAGCGTCTTTTTCTGGCAGGCTTTCCTCACCAAACAAGCTCAGCTGACCAGGTTGATAGACCACTTTCTCAGATGACTTACCATAGAGCTTTTGAGTTAGATAAGCCACTTGTTCACGAAGGAGGTCGAGCTCGTTGGTCATCCTTTTATCAACCAATCGACTTGTTCAGAAGTAAGAGCTTTAACCTCCTGTTCATTGTTGACCCACGTCAATTTTCTATTCTCAAAATGTTTATACAACAACCAAAACCCTTGACCGTCCCAGTAAAGGACTTTGAAACGTTCTTTTTGTCCTCCGTAAACCAGAAAAACCTGGCCTAAATCACTGAGTCGGATGGTTATAGAACAGTATCTTATCCAAGATGGTTTCTAGTGTCTCTTGGCTAATCGATTGAAAGAATGTGAGTTCAAATTTTTCACAGCGAACTTTCATTAGAATATCATTTCTGCTTTTCTTATCAAAGTGACGAGATTGAGGAACAGACAAAGGGACGATGGAGGTGCCATCAAAATATCCTCCAGTTTTAGTTTTTCTAACAGTATACTGGAGAATAGAAAAACTAAAAAGACACCTTGTTATTGGGTGGTTACTGACAAAGAGG
>NZ_KQ969550.1:527951-574870 GCF_001578945.1 Streptococcus oralis | reverse complement strand
AAAATTTTGGTCACTTTGAACATCATAAAAGAGAGAACCAATCTGGTCCTCTCTAGATGTTAGCCATAAGCCACCCCCGCTACAGTTGACAAAGAATCGTTATTTTTCACCCATTTTTGATTTTACTTCATCATAAGATAGGGCATGGGATTCCTCTTCTACAGTCTCAGGCATTTTTCCTGTTTCGTAGAGAGATTTGATTTGTGTGCTATCCAATGTTTCGTATTTCAACAATGCTTCTGCAATCAGTTTGTGAGTTTCACGGTTTGATTGAATAATCTCAGCTGCCTTATTTCGTGCTTCATTTAATAATGAACGTACTTCCTCATCAATCTCATAGGATGTCTGTTCTGACATAGACTTTTGAGGGGTTGGAGCACCAAACATAGCATGGTTACCTTCATATTGGACTGGTCCAAGTTTGTCGCTCATGCCATATTCCGTTACCATAGCACGCGCCATCTGCGTAGCTTGTTCAAAATCGTTAGAAGCTCCTGTTGTTTGAACATTGAAGATAATCTCTTCAGCCACACGACCACCCATAAGTCCTGCCAATTGTTCTTTCATATCTTCTTTTGAAAGCAACATTTGATCCTCTTTTGGTAGAGCAATCATGTAACCACCTGCACGGCCACGTGGTACAATAGTCACCTTATGAACCACGCGAGCATTTGACAAGACTAAACCAACAATCGTATGTCCAGCCTCGTGATAAGCAACCAATTCTCTTTCCTTTTGTGAAACATTCTTATCTTTCTTAGAAGGACCCGCAATGACACGATCTTCTGCTTCATCAATATCCGATGCATCAATGACTTTTTTATTGCGTCGAGCAGCAACTAGAGCAGCTTCATTCAAAACATTTTCCAAATCAGCACCTACAAAACCTGGAGTTTGTTGGGCCACTAATTTCAAATCAACATCTTCTGCTAGAGGTTTGTTTTTAGCGTGAACTTTCAAAATTGCTTCACGACCTTTAACATCAGGACGACCAACCAATACTTTTCTATCAAAACGTCCTGGACGTAGAAGAGCAGGATCGAGAACGTCTGAACGGTTTGTCGCAGCGATGACGATGATCCCTTCATTTCCCTCAAAACCATCCATTTCAATTAAAAGTTGGTTTAAGGTTTGTTCACGTTCATCATTTCCTCCACCGAGGCCTACACCACGTTGGCGACCAACGGCATCAATTTCATCGATAAAAATAATGGCTGGTGCTGCTTTTTTTGCATCCTCAAAAAGAGAACGAACACGGCTTGCACCAACTCCGACAAACATTTCTACAAAGTCAGAACCTGAGATGCTAAAGAATGGAACTCCTGCTTCTCCAGCAACTGCCTTAGCAAGAAGGGTTTTACCTGTCCCTGGAGGCCCCTCCAAAAGAACACCTGCAGGAATACGCGCACCAAGTTTTGTAAATCTTTTTGGATCTTTTAGGAATTCAACAACTTCTACTAGTTCTTGTTTTTCTTCCTCGGCACCTGCAACATCTGAGAATCGTACCTTGATATCTTCTTTATTAGCAGCTTTGGCCTTGCTACGTCCAAAACTCATTGGATTTCTACTATTATTTCCTCCCATATTTCCCATCATAGAGAATAGGAAAAAGAAGAGAATAGCAAATGGTACAACAGAGACAAGGATATTGATCCACATGCCACTTGAGCTCTCATGTTTAACCGTTACCTCAGCCTGATGTTCAGAGGCAAGTTTTTGTAATTCTGAAACTGTTGAATCTGCTGGAAGAATAGTACTTGAGAATCTTTCTACTTTTGTAGCAGTAGGAGTGAAAAATTGAATCCCTGTTTCTTCCTTACTAGTCTTAGGATTTTTATAAACACCAGATACTTCAATGATGCTACCATTTGGCTGATAGGTTAATTCTTTTACATTGTCTGCTGTAATTTCTTTTACCAATTCTGTATAGTTAATTTTTTCACTTTTCCCAGTAGCATTTCCAGAGTAAAAATACTGAAACCCTGTCACAAGGAAGAAGATAATTAACAAATATAGAAATGGATTTCTAACTAAACCATTATTTTGTTTTTTCATTAAAGAATGCTCTTTCTAATTTGAATAAACTTCCTCTTTCAACACTCCAACATAAGGAAGATTGCGATAATGTTCTTTGTAGTCCAAACCATATCCTACAACAAACTCATTTGGAACGGTGAAGCAAGTATAATCTGCTTCAATTTCAACAACACGCCCCTCTGGTTTGTCTAACAAAGTTGCAATCTTAACAGATGCTGCTTCTCTTTCCTTAAACATATCTCTCAAATTCTTCAAAGTTTGACCTGTGTCAATGATATCTTCTACAAAGATAACGTGTCTTCCTTTGATATTTTGAGTTACGTCTTGTTTGATATTGATGACACCACTGCTTGCTGTTCCACCATGGTAGCTAGATACCATCATGAAATCCATCTCAATATGCGTATCAATATGTTTGACCAATTCAGCCATAAAAGGAATCGATCCTTTCAAAATTCCAACAAGAACTGGATTTTTCCCCTCATATTCTTTTGTTAGTTGCGCACCTAGCTTTTTAGCTGCTTCTGTAATCTCATCGTGTGAAACAAGGATTTTTTTAATATCGTGTTCTAACATCTTTTTACCTATCTATTTTTTCTATATAAAGTACAGTGTTCATTATATCATTTTTCGTGTTTTTACTCAAATCACTGGTCGCAATTCCTAAAATTGAGACAATTTCTCCAAATTGCTCAATAATAGGGGTTGTTTTTCGTTTTTCAATAGGGATTTTCAAATCTATAAATAAACGTCTCAGTTTCTTTCGGTGACCATTCATGATAAGAACATCGCCAGGTTTTCGACATCTAATATATACAGGTGTTTCTCGTGAAACATCTATTTTTTGAACTGAAGCTCCTTCCAAAGGAATTCCGAAAGAAAATAAATAGCCGGAATGTTGAACCTGATTTTGATAGTGTAACACAAGTTCACTTTCCTTTTCATCAGCCTGTAGACTGATTTTGCAAACTCGAAAATTCTGATACTCTTTGATCAATTCATAACCATTTTTCAGTGAGTGACGATACTGACTTTTAGTTGCTAAAATCTGTCGAACTTCTGCAAACTGAGCCTTTGTCAGATTTAAGTCTGGAAATTGATTGAGATAATTCTGAAGCAGGACTCCTTGAGTTTGTCGTGAGAATGAAAAGAGCTCATTCAAATCTTCCACATCAATTTGTTTCGAAAGTTCCGTTATTGTTGCTTGGTAATCTGAAACTTCCCTTCCAAAATCTAAAAGAGCGGATTTAAGACGAGGATTTTCTTTTTCAAGTTCTGGTAAATACCTATTCCGAATGCGATTGCGAAAATAAGTATTTTCCTGATTTGTTTGATCTTCGAAATGAACAATTGGTGGAAAATCTTTTTTATGAAAATGCAACAAGGGACGGATGATTTCAATTCCATCAACTACTTGACTTTCTTTTATTCCTGTTAAATGACGTAGTCTACTTCCTCGAATCAAGCGCATCAAAATCGTTTCAACCTGATCATCTGCATGGTGGGCAGTGACCAAGGCAGTCGCTCCAACCTCTTTCATGATTTTTCTAAAAAAATCATAGCGAAACTCTCGAGCACGCGCTTCTGAAAAGTCTCCTGAAAAACTTGTGATATAAATAGGAAGTCCAGCTGCATCAGCTAACTTCCTTAGTTCATTTTCCTCCCAGTCAGACTCGCTTCTTTGCTTATGGTTGACATGTGCTACAATCAGCTTAATTTCTAACTCATTTTGATAAGTAGACAATAGATGAAATAAAAACATCGAATCCAGTCCACCAGACAGAGCCAACACAACTTTAGAATGTTTTTTGAAATACTCTTTTTGGAGAAAATGATTTAAAAAATCCTGCTCTCTCATTTTAGAACCTCATAGACATCCTTGGCTATCTTAGCAATGGTGTCATAATCAGAATTTTTGGTAAAAATAGAGAGAATGAAAGGAGAATCAGTATAAACAATCGCAGTGTCATGTTTAAACTCGTCGGCATCTCCAATTTTATGAGCTACCTTAACCGAAACACCTTTCGCAATTCGTTGGTTATCAAAATTCGTTTTACTTAGAGACTCTAAAACAAAACCATTCTGATTATAAATAGCTTCCATGACCTTTCCAGCCATTTTTGAAGAAGTCAATTTATCATTCACATCCCAATCTTCACCCATAATAGTAGACATTTTCTCTTTAAAAGCCCCATCAGATTGATTGGTCACGTAATAACCTAAAATATTATGAGCAACATTGTCAGATTCTTTTGTTACCTTAGTAATTAACTGTTGGAGACTGTAATCTTTGTTGTCTCCTGTTTTAGGTAAACTACCGCTACCTTCTGGTTTATAGGATCCAGGGAAACTATTTACTTCTGGGATATACTTGAAGTTGCTGTTCAGCGTATATTCCCCCTGATTTATCTTATCTTGAGCGTAATAAAGATAGGCTAGTTTCAAGATGCTAGCTGCATAGAGTTTGCTGTCTTCATTCACCCCAGCCTCTTTACCTGTACTCAGTTGTTTAACATAAATAGAGTAATTTTCATTCTGATAATTCTTTGATAAAACTTCTTGAACCTTCTGGATACGATTATCCTCTTCTGAGACGAACTCTTTTGATACCCACCCAACTTGATCAATATGAAGAAATTCTTGTCCCTCAGCAAAGAGGGTTCTATCCACTGTTACGCGTTGATAGGGAAAGAGGGATGAAGAAATTTCTTTAGCAACATAAGGACTGTTATAGATGACAAAACCCGGGTCCAACCATACTTGTCTATTTTGAGTTTGAACTTGACTTTGATCATAGACTAAACGCTTATCTGCAGCAATAAACTGATGATTGTCTAATTTAAAAATAGGAACACCTTGTCTATTCAAACGCCATTCTACGATTTTAAAGGCTGTTCCAGAAGTCAGTTTACCAGATTCCTTAACAAGATCTTCATTAGCATAGACAGCTGTTTCTCCGTAAACCATTGGCGATTCAAGAACTTCTTTATAGTAAAATCCATGATCAGATTCAGTTAGATAATAAATTTCTTGTGAAGAGTAAGGAAGCTGTTTTTCCGTGCTAACTACTCTTGAAGTTATGATAAAAACAGATAGTAGCGATAACACTACTAAGAACTTACGCATTCTTCTCTTCCCTTTCTTCTTGTAATCGTAATAAATGGTTTTTAGCTGCCAATTCCTCTAATTTTTCATCTGATAAACTTAGAAATTGCTCAACAACTTCCAATAAATTTTCCATGACATTACCTCGGAAGCAAATCTGGAATTGTGTAAATTGCTTCTCGTTTCTTTGAGTAATAGTACTTGGCGCGTGCATATTTTGCTACATAGTCTTCATCTTTCAACTTTGCAGCAAAAGCAGATTCCTTATCCTTTTCGTCACTAAGAGTTTGGTACTGCTCTTTCAACTCTGTCAATTGCTGACGGCGTTGCAATAACTGATCATAGCTTTGGGCCAAGTTATAAGTTGGTAAAATAAACAACAAGATCATCAAAATAAGGATCCAACCCATAAAACGATTTCTTTTTTGTCTCTCCTTCATCAGGTAACGACGACGTTGATGTTCATTTTGAATAAAAGAATTATTCATCTGTACAATATTTTTAGACATTTTCTTCTACCCGTGTTTCACTGAGAATTTCATACATGCCTGCTGCATCTTCTTTTTTTGTACTATCTTTCATCTCTAGTACTTTAACAAGCAACAACTTATTTCCAAAGCGAATTTCAACTTGGTCATCAACTTTCAAATCCGTTGAACTTTTGGCCAAGATTCCATTCACCTTGATTCTACCTTTATCTGCTACTTCTTTTGCGACTGTGCGGCGCTTAATAATTCGTGAAACTTTTAAATACTTGTCTAATCTCATTTTTATTACCTCAAATTATTATTGTACCATTTTTATCCTTTTTATAGAAGAAAAATGTTAAATGGGATTCGCTTCCTTTGATTCTTTTATCTCTAATAAACTTTCTCCGAAAATCAGCAAACCTTCTAAAATTTCATAATCCTTCTTGTTTCGGACATCGAATACGACTTCCATTAATCCTCTATTCTCCGCTATAGCTGCTTTTAAATTTGTTGCGGATAAGGCTTTAAAATAATCTTGAGCCAAGAACAGTCGCTGAGTAATTGTTTCAAATTGAACTGTAATCTTATTTTCTTTTCTCTCCACACGTTCTACAAATACTTTGTCCAAGTATGATTTGACCAAACCAATCTCTAAAAGATAAGCCACCACATCGGGATATTCTCCAAAACGATCCATTAACTCTTCTCGTAGTTCTTCATAGTTGACACGATTGTCAATTTGACGAATTTTTTTGTAAATCTCAATTTTATGTCGTTGGTCAGAAATATAAGTATCAGGAAGATAGGCATCAATTTGTAAAATCAACTCAGCATTCCCTTTGGTTCTTTTATTCCCGTTGCCGTTACGTTTAGCAATAGCTTCCTCTAGTAACTGAGAATACAATTCAAAACCAACAGAATCAATGAAACCAGACTGGGACTTTCCTAATAGATTTCCTGCTCCACGAATCGAAAGGTCTCGCATCGCAATCTTAAATCCTGAGCCTAATTCTGTAAATCCCTTAATCGCTTCTAATCTCTTCTCAGATACTTCACTAATTGATTTTTCTGGGCGATACATAAGATAAGCATAGGCAATGCGATTACTACGACCAACTCTTCCTCTTAATTGATACAAGGTTGACAAGCCCATATGGTCTGCATTTTCAATAAATAAGGTATTGGCATTCGGAATGTCAACTCCTGTCTCAATAATGGTAGTTGTTACCAAAATATCATACTGACCTTCAATAAAGTCCAATAAAGTGTTTTCCAACTGAATTTCACTCATTTGCCCATTAACATAACCAATTGAAGCCTCTGGAATCAACTCCTGTAATTCTGAAACCTTCTGGTCAATCGTGTCAACTTTATTGTAAAGATAGTAAACTTGACCTCCACGCTCCATTTCACGTAAAACAGCATCACGAATCACACTAGGATTCTTCTCCAATACATAGGTTTGAACAGGATAGCGATTAGTTGGAGGAGTTTCAATAACAGACAAATCTCGGATGCCCAGCATAGACATGTGAAGGGTACGAGGGATTGGCGTTGCTGTCAAGGTTAGGACATCTACTTGTTTTTTCAGTTCTTTCAAAGTTTCCTTATGCTTAACACCAAATCGTTGTTCTTCATCAATAATCATCAATCCCAAATCTGAAAACACAACATCTTTTGACAAAACACGATGCGTTCCAATCAAAATATCAACTTGACCATTCTTTAATTTTTCAAGTGTCTCTGCCTGCTCTTTTTTACTTCTAAAGCGACTCAACACATCAATATTAACAGCAAAATTTTGGAATCGTTCCTTAAAACTCGTATAGTGTTGTTGTGCTAAAACCGTCGTCGGAACTAGAACGACAACCTGTTTGTGATCATTGACCGCCTTAAAGGCTGCACGCATTGCAACTTCAGTCTTTCCAAAACCAACATCCCCAACTAAAAGTCGATCCATGGGATGAGAATCCTGCATATCTCTCTTGATTTCCTCAATACTACGAAGTTGATCATCCGTTTCAACATAAGGGAAAGCATCATCAAAAGCATGTTGCTCATCATCATCAGCTGAGAAAGCAAACCCCTTCAACTGACTACGCTCAGAATAGAGTTTAATTAAATCGTCAGCTATATCCTCTACCTGATTCTTAACTTTTTGCTTGGCCTTTTTAAAATGACCGTCATTTAATTTATTGAGTTTAGGAGGTTTCCCATCACTTGAAACATATTTGGACAGTAACTGAATCTGCTCTACTGGAATGGAGATTTGATCCCCGTTTTGGTATTGAACACTGACATAATCACGGTGAATCCCTTTGATTTCAATTGTTTCGATTCCTAGATATTGACCAATTCCATGGATATGGTGAACAACGTAGTCCCCTTTTTCAAGTTCATTATAATCTTTTAATCGCTCTGCATTTGACGCATGTTGTCTTCTAAAACGACGTTTTAATTTCTTTTGAAAAATCTCATATTCAGTAATCAAGAGAATTTTTTCATCTACAAAATGAAAACCATGTCTTAGGTTACCCTCAATCAAGTTTATAGATTCTTTACAGATGCTTGACTTTTCTCTGGAATCCAATTTAATCTGATATTCCTCTAAAACATCCTCCAATGTTTTACTTCCCATTGAATTGCTAGACTGCAAGATAATAGTGTAGTCCATTTTTTTATATCGCTCAATTTCTTCTTTAAGAAAAGAAAATTGATTGAAAAACTCTTGCATAGGGTATTGATTAAATTGATAAATGTAATCAAACTTGAGGTTTCCTAAACCCTTTTGCAGATTGGAGAAAAAGGTAACTGGACTTTGTTTTTTATAGGTTTGCTCTGTATCTGCAAAATACTGCATCTCAGAAAATGATTTACCATTCTGTAAATCTTCTGTAAAGTATTGCGCTAATTCTCTTTCAAAGGCTTCATACTGATTCATCAATTTTTGATAGTCATCAAAGAATACTGGTATATCTTTTTCAATATAATCAAAGACAGTCCATGTTTTATCGTAACATAAAGATAAAAACTTTCGACTATCTGAATGTGTTTGTCTTTGATGAAAACTTGACAAAATTTCTTCCAAATATGATTTTAAGATTGGTGATAAGGTCTTCGAAATTTGCTTTTCTAAAGCTGACTGACCTCGTAAATAGTCTCTTTCTTTTAAAAGCATATCACTAGCTGGAAAGATGGTAAGTTCTGTCTGATTTTCTTTTGATAATTGTGTTTCGACTTCAAAAGTACGAATACCATCTACTTCATCACCAAAAAACTCAATCCGGAAAGGTTCTAACTGAGACATCTCAAAAATATCTAAAATATCTCCTCGAATACTAAACTCACCTTGGGTCTGTACTTGTGTAACTTTGCGATAGCCTATTTCCTTTAACCGGTGAAGTAACTCGTGTTGGTCATATTCTTCGCCAACTGCAATTTTTATAATACTTTCTCTAAATCTAGTCGGAGAGGGTAAAATCAATCGACTCGCTGCGATATTACAAACTAAAATCCCTTTCTTAGACGGATCACTCAAAAAACGCAAGGCCTCAACCCGCGAAATGATTTTTTCTTGCGAAGACATCAAAAACTCTACCATAGGAGAGTCATCTACCAAAAATGGATAGACAAGTTCCTCTCCTAAGAGAGAAAGAAGATCACTGATAATTCGTTCTGCTTCACCATAAGTCGAGGTTAGTAACACAACCTTATTTTCTTTTTCTAGACTGCTTGCAATTGCAAGAGCCTTGGTAGAAGTTGATAAACCAAGTATTAGTTGTCTTTTTTTATCTATCAGATTTTGATGCCATTTTTTTATCTGATCATTTTCTGAGAATAAATCTAATAAAGTCACCATTTATCCATTATACCTCTGCATCGTTTTCTCAAAGTTTTTCTCTTGTAAATAGTAATTTACAGCATCGTCAACCTTGTCAATTGACTGTAAAATACCTACATAGTCAGCTTGATCAAACTTACTTAAAACATGATGAACAACTGACATGCCCTTTTTGGGTCTTCCAATTCCTATTTTAACACGGTTAAATACTTGGGTTCCAATATGTTGAATAATAGACTTGATACCATTATGACCGCCTGCTGAACCCTTTGCTCTTAAACGAATTTTCCCAACTTCCATGTCAAGATCGTCGTAAATAACGAGTAAATCTTCTACATCTAAACCATAGTAAGTCAATAAAGCATGAACAGCCTTTCCACTTTCATTCATAAACGTTGTTGGTTTGACAAGATAAATTTTTTCTCCATTGAGGAAAAAAGAGGCTAGGTCAGCTTGAAATATCTTGTCGTGTGTAAAGGCGACATTTTGTTTTTTAGCTAGTTGGTCAATCAACATAAATCCAACATTGTGTTTGGTTTCAAAATATTTATCCCCTGGATTTCCTAATCCAACAAGTAATTTTGTCATTTATTTTCCTTTCAAAAGCCAAAAGGGTTGGAATTTTTTTCCAACCTAATTGACACTATTTATTAAATGTTATTAAACGTTAAAGCGGAATTCCATGATATCGCCATCTTGAACGATATATTCTTTTCCTTCTTCACGCAAGCGTCCAGCTTCTTTTACAGCCTTTTCAGATCCATATTTCACTAGATCCTCATATGACATGGTTACTGCACGAATAAAGCCTTTTTCAAAGTCTGAGTGGATAATACCAGCTGCTTGAGGAGCCTTCATACCACGTTTAAAGGTCCAAGCACGAACCTCTTTTTCACCAGCTGTAAAGTAAGTTCCAAGTCCAAGTAAGTGGTAAGCAGCTCGAGTCAACTTGTCAACGCCTGATTCTGTCAAGCCAAGTGCTTCAAGAAATTCTTGCTTATCTTCATCGTCTAACTCAGAAATTTCTTCTTCAGCACGCGCAGAAATAACTACTACTTCAGCATTTTCTGTCGCTGCAAATTCTCGAATTTGTTTAACATAGTCGATAGAATCTGGATCTGAAACCACATCCTCATCCACATTAGCAACATAAAGAACTGGTTTAGTCGTCAAAAGGAAGAGACTTTTGACCACTTTTTGCTCTTCATCTGTAAATTCAATGGTACGTGCTGATTTTCCATCTTCAAGAACAGGTTTAATCTTTTGAAGAACGTTAAACTCTGCTACTGATTCTTTATCTTTTTGCGTACGTGCCATCTTTTCTACACGCGCATAGCGTTTATTAACTGATTCTAAGTCAGCAAGAATCAACTCCAGGTTAATGGTATCAATATCTGCAAGTGGATCTACAAAAGCGTCTTCACGTCCTTGCTCACGCATAACATTTTCATCATCAAAAGCACGCACAACATGAACAATCGCATCCACTTCACGAATATTAGCCAAGAATTTATTTCCTAGACCTTCTCCTTTTGAAGCTCCTTTTACAATCCCTGCAATATCTGTAAATTCAAAGGTTGTTGGGACTGTCTTTTTAGGTGTGATCATTTCCGTTAGTTTTTGTAGGCGTTCATCTGGAACTTCTACCATCCCAACATTTGGATCGATAGTCGCAAATGGGTAGTTTGCTGCCTCTGCTCCTGCTTTTGTAATTGCATTAAAAAGGGTTGATTTACCAACATTTGGCAAACCAACGATACCTGCTGTTAAAGCCATAGTTTCTCATTCTCCGTTCTCATTTCAATCCCTAACATTATAACACAAAAAGGGAAAACTTGCTAACTCTCTAACTAAGGATTCTTAGTCAATAATCTTATTCATTTTTCGTTCAAAATCATGGCGACTCATCATGACAAGGTGGTCACAATTGCTACATTTAATTTTGATATCTGCCCCTACACGTGTAATTTCCCAACGATTGGCTTTTTTACCAGTTGATTTAATTGTGCAAGCATGTGGTTTTTTCATCTCAACAAAATTTCCAACTTGATACATACTACTCTCCTTTTCTGTTTTGATTATATCATAAAAGAGGCGAGCTAGGCTCAACCTCTTTCACTTAATTTGTACGAACTGGTGTGATAAGCTGCATGAAGTCCTCGTCAGTATCTGCTGGCACAAGAGTAAATGGACGAACAGCTGAGATAAAGCTAATAGTCACCTTTTCGCTATTTAAAGCCTTGAGGGAATCAATCAAGTAAGTTGGGTTGAAACTAATAGTCAAATCGTCTCCAGTCACCTGCTCAGTATCGATTTCTTCGTTTACTTTACCAACTTCTGGAGAGTGAACATGGGCACTAACAACTCCGCCCTTAATTTCAAGCTTCACAGTACCATTTTGAGTCGCACTTGATAAGAGACGAGCACGCTCCATTGACTGGCGTAAGTTTACCACATCAAAAGTAATTGTAGTGTTAAAGTCTGTTGGAATCAAACGATCTGTATCAGGATAGTTTCCTTCTAGTAGACGGGTGTAGAAGCTAATATTTTCACTTCTAAAGAGGATTTGATTATTTGCGAAGAAAACCTCCACTGTTTCGATATCATCTGTAAAAACAGCTGAAAATTCGCGTAGAGAACGACTAGGAACCACCACATCGAAATCATCGCCATTTTTTTCAAGAGTCAATTTTTTCTGGCTAAGACGATGAGAGTCTGTCGCAACTGTTTTTAGTTCTTTGTGTTGGCTCAATACGAAGTGAACACCCGTCAAAATTGGACGACTTTCTTGCGTACTTGCAGCAAAAGCTGTTTCATTGATAATTTTCTTGAGCAGTTTTGTTTCAAGAACCAAAGGTGTGCTTGCTGAAATTTCTTGAATACGAGGATATTGTTCGCTATCTTTTCCTTTTAGGGTAATTTCTGATTTGCCACTTGTTAAGACAATTTGTTTTTGTTCAATCTCTTTAAAATCAAGCGTTACATCTGGAAGACTAGATACAACATTGATAAAGAAAGAAGCTTCTAGAAGAATCGAACCTAAAGAAGTAATCAAAAGACCAGCATCTTCATTCTTTTGAGAAATGAAATTTTCAATAGAAATTTGACCATTTGATCCAATTAAAGTAATTCCTTCATTGGTAACATCAATTTTGATAGTTGATAAGATAGGAATAGCATTTTTTGAACTAATTGCTCGTTTTGTGGTATTTAAGGCTTGTAGAAACAAATTTTTATTGATTGAAAAATGAATCATGGATTCTCCTTTATTTATTTTTAGTATTAGAAGGATAATAGAAATAATAGAGTGTGTGAATTCTGTGGAAAACTGATTTCTATTTAGTAATTTCAGGCTTTTAAGTTTGTTTAAAAAATGTGGATAAAAAAGATAGAAAAGGAAAAGTTATCCACAAACTATTTAATTTTCTTTTTGATTGCTTCGATTTCTAAGCGTAAATTATCGTCTTCGTCAATCAAGGATTTAATTTTAGCATGGGCATGAATAACGGTGGTGTGATCCTTTCCTCCGAATTCTTTTCCGATTTTTGGAAGACTATTATCTGTCAGTTCTCTAGCCAGATACATGGCCACTTGACGCGCTAAAACGATATTTTGAACTCGTCTCGTCCCCTTCATTTCTTTGACACTCACTCCATAAAAATTACCTACTTCAGTTTGGATTTTGTCAATTGGAATGACTAGCAGTTGGCTAACATCTTGTTTGCGAGCTCTGATAGCTTCAGCAGCAATATCAATAGTGATGTCTTTAATCTTCTTT
This sequence comes from Streptococcus oralis, assembly GCF_001578945.1. Taxonomy (GTDB): domain Bacteria; phylum Bacillota; class Bacilli; order Lactobacillales; family Streptococcaceae; genus Streptococcus; species Streptococcus oralis_Q. The sequence continues at coordinate 561,639 of NZ_KQ969550.1, read as the reverse complement.
ACTCTGGCAATTAAAGTGATATCGTTGATTGCTCCTTCAAGTTCTCGAACATTTGAATCAAATTGACCTGCTAGGTATTCTAGTGTATCGCTTTGAAAATTATAGTCCAAATGTTCCGTTTTACTCTGAAGAATGGCAATACGTGTTTCAAAGTCAGGTGGTGTGATATTTTGAGTTAAGCCCCAGCTAAAGCGCGTGACAAGCCTTTCCTCAAGGCCTTCTAAATGTTTAGGACTTCGGTCACTAGTCAGAACGATTTGTTTTTGATTGCTATGAAGAGCGTTGAAAGTATTGAAAAATTCTTCTTGAGTTGCAACTTTTTTACCGCTGAGAGATTGGATATCATCAATCAGTAAGAGATCAAGGCTACGGTAAGTTTTTTTAAATTTTTCCATTTCTCCAAGCCTCAGATGCTCAAGAAAGTCATTGATAAAACTTTCAGCAGGAATGTATTTAACACGCGCATCAGGAATATTTTTCAGAATCTCATTTCCAATCGCATTGAGCAAGTGAGTCTTTCCAAGACCAGGTCCTCCATAGATAAAAAGAGGATTGTAGGTCAGAGCTAAATCTTCTGATACAGCTAGAGCAGCGGACACTGCCCAAACATTCCCATCACCTTGAATAAAGTTATCAAAGGTATATTTTTCCTTCAATCCTGTTTCAGAATATGGAATAGCAGAATTAGCTTGTGAAGCAACATAATGATTGCCATTTTCAGAATCTATTACGTAGGTTGAAGATTTTTCCTCAGGCTTTGTTAGAACAAATTGAGTTTTTATTTCAGTATCATAAATTTCAAAACCAGCAGCCACAATGATATCCTTGAGCTGTTTTTTCCAAACCATTTCCATTTCAGGCCTAGGTAAAAAGATAGTAGCTATATTTCCCTCTACTTTTATGAGTTCAGCAGGTGTGGCATAGAAATCGTACATAGAACGTGTCAATCTTTCTTGAGCTAATTCCAAGATTTGATTCCAAAATTGTTTTTCTTTCACTGATTATCCCCCCTTTACTATATTTGATGTTGAAAGTTTTACTGTTAGATTTATTTTATCATAGATGCTAACATTTTTCCACAATCTGTGGGAAAGAATCCACAATGTTTACATTTTTTATCCACAGGCTGGGGATAAGTAAGGACTTTCTTTGAATTATTTGGCTTTTTGCTAGAAAAATTAGTGGATAAATTTGTGAGTTGAGAAAATAAAAGAACAGCCTTATTTCAGGCTGTTGATAATTCTGTTGTATTCTTCTTGATTTGAAAAAGAGATGATAACCTTTCCAGTATCTTTTTTAGAAAGTTTAATTTCTACATTCAACCCAAGTTGTTTTTTTAATTTATCTTCCTCAGTTTTGATGAAAGAATCGCTTTTTTTTCGCTTCTTTTGTTTTTTTTCTGTAAGAAGTGCTTCTAATTTTCTAACAGAAATATCTTCACTTTTAATCAGTTGAAAGAAATATTCTTGCTGATCTTTATCCAAACCAACTAGTGAACGTGCATGAGCTTGAGAAATTTTTCCATTTTCTACTTCAGCTAAGATATATCCTGGTAAGGAAAGCAAACGAATAAAATTAGTGATATAAGGTCGAGATTTTCCCATTTTTTCAGCTATCTCAGTGTGAGTAAATCCTTTCTCTACTAAAGATTCATAGGCACGTGCTTCCTCAACTGGATTCAAATTTTCTCTTTGCAAATTCTCAATGATTGACTGGATCATCATTTCCTGATCTGAGAGGTGTTTCACAACGGCTGGAATAGAAGTGAGACCAGCCAAGAGAGAAGCCCGATATCGTCTTTCCCCTGCAAGGATTTCATAACCAATTATAGGAGATTGACGAACAATGATGGGTTGGATAAGCCCATTTTCTTTGATTGATTGGGCCAATTCCCTTAGTTTATCTGCATCAAATTCTTTTCGAGGTTGATAGGGATTTTTTTGTATTTCTGAGATAGAAATCATTTCAAATTTTTCCATGATTCTACACTAACATATATTTTACTTTCTGTAAAGTTCTCTTTACACTGATGTCAATTAAGACTCTAAATCACCAGAGCTCTTATCAAGCTTAATAGAGGTCGTTTCTTCTTTACCATTACGGTAGTAAGTTATTTTTATAGTGTCCCCGATAGCATGATTGTAGAGAGCTTGTTGTAAGTCTGTTGATGAAGCAATTTCTTTGTCATCAACTTTTGTAATGACATCGTATTTCTCAAGATGTCCATTTGCTGGCATATTGCTTTGAACAGATCGAACAACCACACCAGAAGTAAGGCCACTCGGAATATTGAGTTTTCTAAGATCATTAGCCCCAACATTAGATAGGTTAATCATTTGAATTCCAAGAGCAGGACGAGTTACTTTACCATCACTTTCAAGCTGTTTAATGATATTTTGTACATCGTTTGAAGGAATTGCAAAACCGAGACCTTCTACAGATGTTCCACCATTGCTTGCAATTTTACTTGATGTAATCCCAATGACTTGTCCTTGGATATTGATAAGAGGACCACCAGAGTTACCAGGGTTAATGGCAGTATCTGTCTGAATAGCTTTTGTAGAAATTGCTTGCCCATCTTCAGATTTTAGAGAAACATTTCGATTAAGACTTGATATGATCCCTTGTGTAACTGTATTGGCATATTCTGAACCTAGAGGGCTACCGATAGCAATTGCTGTTTCTCCAACATTAAGTTGGCTTGAATCTCCAAAATCTGCTACAGTTGTGACTTTTTCTGAAGAAATTTTTACGACAGCAATATCAGAGAAGGTGTCAGATCCGACAATTTCACCAGAAACTTTGGTACCATCTGCTAAACGGATATCAACTTTTGAAGCTCCATTAATAACGTGAGTATTTGTTACAAGATAGGCATCCTTTTCGTTCTTTTTATAGATAACACCGGATCCCTCACTTGCAATTTGCTGAGTATCAGCATCAGAATTCGTCTCTTCAGATCCAAATACACTGCTTTGTTTATTAGAAGAATAAGTGATGATTGACACAACGGCATCTTTCACTTTATTAACGGCCTGAGTTGTTGCATTTTCATTTTTGTAGGAAGTCTGAGTAACAGTGTTTGTAGTGTTATTTGTAGCCTGATTCCCTTGTTTTTGATAAAGTTGTAATGTTACAAAACTTCCCAAGGCACCACTTAAAAATCCTATCAGAATAATGATAAGAAATGTAACTCCTTTTTTGTAAAATTGTTGTAAGTGTTTCATAAACGCCTCCGTTTGTTATTTGTTTGCTTAAATTATAAATCTATTAACTTAATTCAAGCTTAAAGATTACAGTTTTGCACAAGTTGTGGATAACTTACGTTATTCTGTGAATTTCCTTGTTTTCTAAATTATTTTTTTGTGTATAAGGTGTGAAATGAAGTGTGGATATGTTAGAATAGAAGAATGAAAATAAAAATTATAACAGTTGGAAAACTGAAGGAAAAATATCTTAAAGACGGCATTGCTGAATATACCAAACGAATTTCTCGTTTTGCTACTGTAGAAATTATTGAATTAGCTGATGAAAAAACTCCAGATAAGGCAAGTGAATCAGAAAATCAAAAAATATTAGAAATAGAAGGTAAACGAATTCTTTCTAAAGTTGGAGAAAGAGATTTTGTTATTGTTTTAGCAATTGAAGGAAAAATTCTCTCTTCAGAAGAATTCAGTAAACAGCTGGAACAAGCTTCTATAAAAGGATATTCAACCCTTACATTTATTATTGGGGGAAGTTTGGGACTAGCTTCTGCTGTGAAGCATCAAGCAAATCTTTCTGTTAGTTTTGGGCGTCTGACATTGCCACATCAGTTAATGAGATTGGTTTTAGTTGAACAAGTTTACCGTGCTTTTACAATTCAGCAGGGTTCTCCTTACCACAAATAGAAGATTGACTTAGCTCTTGTTTTTTGATAGAATGGTCATGTTAGGTCTCATAGCTCAGCTGGATAGAGCATTCGCCTTCTAAGCGAACGGTCGCAGGTTCGAATCCTGCTGGGATCAATTTTAGATGCGAAGCTGGGATAAATCCCAGCTTTTTTCTTAAAAAAGTGCGTTTTAGGTGCAAAAAAGTACAGTTGAGAAGAAATATTTATCAAATAGTTTTCATTTTGTATAATAGTTATTGTAAGCTAACTTACAATAAAAAACACTACAGGAGATTTTATTATGAAAAAGACAGTTAAATTGGAGCGGTTCAAAGAGGTAACAGAAACAGAATTGCAAGAAATCCGAGGTGGGGAATGGAGAATTCCAGACGTAATACGTAGTCTTCTTTTTCAAAAAAGAAAATAATTAAAAATTAGGGTAGGAAATAATGAATTTATTCGGATTGGCAATAGTTATTCTAGGTCTTTTTATTCTTAGCAGAAATTATGAATGGATTTGTAAAACAACTATAAAAGAATTATATGTATTTAGTATTTGGCTATTTATATTACAGTTAGTAGTTGAATTTTTCTTTTATTTTGTATCTTTACATGGATTAGGGGGAGAGAAATTTTTATTTCCTTTAGTGATATATGGTTATTTAAGAGGATTAAAGAAATATGATAAGTATAAAGGAATTTTTATTAGTTTATTAATTTCTCTTTTATATCACACTACCCATACATTCATATCGGTAACTTTATCCTCTATAACAGGAGATCAATTAGCATTACAACATGAAGATCTTTTCTTTTTAGTAGTTTTGTTATTAACCTATTTTATAATTAAAAAAATTATTACCTATTTCAACCTAGAACTTAAATATTTTGACAAAGAATATCTCTATTCTTTTTTGAAAAAAGTGCTATATGCATTTATCTTCCTGCATATCGTCTCTTTTATTTCAGATATCGTGAGTACTATTTCTCATTTAAATAGTTTTGGAAGTATTTTATCATCCGTAGTTTTTGTTGGGCTCCTTTTAACCTTCTTTGCAATGAATTCTTATAAGGTTCAAATTGAAAAAGAGATTGCTCTAAAACAAAAGAAATTTGAACAAAAACATTTACAGACTTATACTGATGAAATTGTGGAGTTGTATAATGAAATTCGAGGTTTTCGTCATGACTATGCAGGGATGCTTGTCAGCATGCAAATGGCGATTGACAGCGGAGATTTACACGAAATTGACAGGGTTTACAACGAGGTCTTAGTAAAAGCAAATCAGAAATTGAGGTCAGACAAATATACTTACTTTGATTTAAACAACATAGAAGATTCGGCTTTACGAAGTTTAATTGCTCAATCGATTGTATATGCACGAAATAATGATGTAGAGTTTACATTGGAAGTAAAGGATGTCATTATTAGATTGTCAATTGATTTACTTGACCTTGTTCGTATCATGAGTGTTTTGTTGAACAATGCTGTTGAAGGTGCTGCGGATAGTTACTTGAAACAAATGGAAGTTGCAGTTATTAAAATGGATTTTGAAACAGTTATAGTCATCCAGAATTCATGTAAAATTACTATAACGCCTTCAGAGGACTTGTTTGAATTAGGCTTTTCTACGAAGGGGAGAAATAGAGGTTTAGGACTTAATAATGTTAAGGAAATTTTAGATAAATACGAAAACATCATTTTGGAAACTGAGATGGAAGACAGCACATTTAGACAAATTATTAGATTTAAGAGGGAATTCGAATGAAAGTATTAATTTTAGAAGATGTTATTGAACATCAAGTGAGACTAGAGAGAATATTGAATGAAATCTCGGAGGAATCAAATATTCCTATTTCATATAAGACAACAGGGAAAGTCCGTGAGTTTAAGGAATATATTGAAAATGATGAAGTAAATCAACTTTATTTTCTAGATATCGATATTCATGGAATTGAGAAAAAAGGTTTTGAAGTGGCTCAGTTTATTCGCCATCATAATCCTTATGCAATTATTGTTTTTATTACTAGTCGATCTGAATTTGCTACCTTAACTTATAAGTACCAGGTATCAGCCCTAGATTTTGTTGATAAAGACATCAATGATGAATTGTTCAAAAAACGTATCGAGCAGAGTATCTTCTACACTAAAAGCATGCTGCTTGAAAATGAAGATGTTGTAGACTATTTTGATTACAACTATAAGGGAAATGATTTGAAAATCCCTTACCATGATATTTTGTATATCGAAACAACAGGTGTTTCTCATAAACTGCGGATTATTGGTAAGAATTTTGCCAAAGAGTTCTATGGAACAATGACAGATATTCAAGAAAAGGACAAACATACCCAGCGATTTTATTCTCCTCATAAATCTTTCCTAATCAATATTGGAAATGTGAGAGAAATTGATCGTAAAAATTTAGAAGTTGTCTTTTATGAAGATCATCGTTGTCCGATTACTCGCTTGAAAGTTCGTAAACTAAAAGACATTCTGGAGAAAAAATCTAAAAAGTGATTGACAATTAGTAAGAAATTGATATAATGGTTATATCTGCTACAGATAGATGGTCCGTTGGTCAAGGGGTTAAGACACCGCCTTTTCACGGCGGTAACACGGGTTCGAATCCCGTACGGACTATTTTATCCGCCATAGCTCAGTTGGTAGTAGCGCATGACTGTTAATCATGATGTCGTAGGTTCGAGTCCTACTGGCGGAGTCAGATAAAAAGAACACCATTGGTGTTCTTTTTTTAGTTTACATCACCTAACATTTTCATAAGGAAGTCGGTCATTTCTTGCGGACTTTCTTTTTTTCCATGGGCAATCCAAGTCTGGCAAACACCAAATAGGGCATTTGCTAGATAAATGCTACTATATTCGAGTTCAATTGGATTTAGTTGTAGTTTTATAAAGCGCTTCTGAAGATCAGTGCTAAGCATAATATGTAGTTTATTTCTCAAGAAATTTTGGATTTCTTTTGTACCATTTTCAGATAAGAGTGCAGCCAAGAGTGGCTCAGACTCTAAATATTCAAATACTTCTAAAATAGCATCTCTTTTGTGATGAGCATGTTTTTGAAAAATATACTCAAAGGTATGAAATAGCTTACTTTGGTAGTGCTCAATCATATCATACTTATCCTTGTAGTGAGTGTAAAAGCTGGAACGACTAATCCTGGCTTTTTCTGCTAGCTTGACAGTAGAAATTTGATCAAAGGGTTGGTCCATCAATAATTGAACCATGGCATTTTCGATAATTCGTTTTGTTTTTAAACGTTTGTTACTTTCTTTCATACTCCCTCCTTGTGAACAAATTAGACAATATGTCTAAAAAATGATTTTTCACCTTGTAATTTAGATTTTTTAATGTATAATCTATTATATCAAAATTTTAGACAATATGTGTAAAAAAGGAGGAAACATGTTTAAAGAATGGAAAGCAATATTTAAAAAACCGACCTTTATCATTGTAATGATAGGGATTTCTCTCATTCCAGCTCTATACAACATTATATTTTTATCATCCATGTGGGATCCTTATGGGCAATTATCCGAGTTACCTGTGGCAGTTGTCAATAAAGATAAGGAAGCTTCTTATAATGGACAGACAATGACAATAGGTGAAGACATGGTGTCTAATTTAAAAGAAAATAAGGCTTTAGATTTTCACTTTGTCAATGAAGAAGAGGGGAAAAAGGGGCTAGAGGATGGCGAATATTATATGGTAGTGACTTTACCAAGTGATTTATCTGAAAAAGCTACTTCAATCCTAACAAATCACCCTGAACAGATGCAAATTGATTATCAAACTTCAAGTGGACATAGCTTTATTGCAAGTAAGATGAGCGATTCTGCGATGACACAATTAAAACAAACCGTCTCTACTAATGTTACTGAAACGTACACTAAGGCTTTATTTCAAAAAATGAATGATTTGAAGTCTGGAATAAATAAGGCAGCTGAAGGAAGTGAACAATTGGCTAATGGAGCCGATCAGTTGGTGACGGGAAGTCAAACGTTGACGACAAATCTTAATACTCTAGCTAACTCAAGTGTAACTTTTTCAAATGGAGCGGATCAATTTACAAAAGGCTTATCTAGCTATGTGTCTGCTATAGAGCAATTACATATTGGTTTAGGAACTTTTAATAGTGGTTTACAAAGTTATACAAATGCTGTCTCACAAGTTGACACTGGACTTGGTCAATTAGCTTCAAAAACTCCTGAGTTGGTGACAGGTGTAAATCAGCTAAATACAGGTATAAAGTCCTATACAGGTGGCGTTTCACAACTGGATACAGGTCTCAATCAATTTTCAGTTGGTGTAAATGCTTATACAAGTAGTGTGAAAGAACTTTTTAACGGAACAAGTCAATTATCCAATCAATCAGATACACTAAGAGATGGAATGGAGCAATTAAATACTGGTATTAAAGAAATTTCAAGTCAATTAGAGTCCTCATCTCAACAAAGTGAAGAAATAGCGCAATTGGCAACTAGCCTAGGAGAACTAAATAAAACACTACAAGCTCTTACAATATCAGATAATACTCAACTGAAAGGTACATTGTCAGAAGCTTTGCCAAATCTAACAACTCTTGCTCAGGATATTGTGACCAAAAGTCAGACAGAACAAGAGAAAACTATTGCTAATCTTCAAACAACAGCTACTTATCAATCTCTTACAGAGGAACAAAAGAAAGAACTGACAGAAGCTATTTCTAAAAATTCTAATTCTACTATTGAGTCAGCAAAAACAATTTTAACAACAGTAGGAGGATTAAAAGAAAGTATAGAGAATTCAGAACAACAAGTATCTAATCTATCTGATGTGCAGACGAAAGCAAATCAACTCTTACCTATAGCATCTAGTTCCTTGACAACATTGTCAAATGGATTTACAACATTACAAAATTCTGTAAATAATCAGTTAGTTCCTGGAAGTCAGTCAATTGGAAAAGGAGTTAATGCGTATACTAAGGGATTGGATACTATTTCTTTAGGTGTAAATCAACTAAGTGAAAAGAATACAACTTTAACAACAAGTTTGGATCAATTGGTTTCTGGCTCAACCAAGTTGACAGAAAACTCTTCAAAATTGACAACTGGTTTGGATACTCTAGCTGGGAAAACTCCAGAATTAGTAACAGGTATTGAAAAACTATCATCTGGTTCTGCTCAATTGAACAATAAGAGTCCAGAGTTAATAGCAGGTCTTACTACATTACAATTTGGCTCTGATCAATTAACAGACAAATCAACACAGTTACTTTCTGCAGCATCTCAACTAGGAAGTGGTTCTATGAAGATTGCAGATGGTGCTGGAAAACTAGCAGAAGGTGGAACAACCTTAACCTCTGGTCTTGAAGATTTACAGATAGGAGTTGATTCATTAGAACAAGGATTAGACAATGCAAACAGTCAACTCAAATCAGTTTCAACAGAATCTAAAAATGCAGAAACATTATCTGAACCTCTAGTTCTCTCAAAAACAGATAATGACCAAGTTCCTGTAAATGGAATTGCCATGGCTCCTTATATGATATCAGTTGCTCTTTTTGTTGCTGCTATATCTACTAATATGATTTTTGCTAAGTTGCCTTCTGGACGTCATCCAGAGAGCCGCTGGGCTTGGTTGAAGTCTCGATCTGAAATAAATGGGATTATAGCTGTCTTAGCAGGTGTTTTAGTTTATGGAGGTGTCCATCTTATTGGATTGACTGCGAACCATGAGATGAGGACATTTATGCTTATTATCCTAACAAGTTTAGTATTCATGTCCATAGTGACCGCTTTAACAACTTGGAATAGCCGTATAGGAGCCTTCTTCTCTCTTATTTTACTTTTATTACAGTTAGCATCAAGTGCAGGGACCTATCCCCTTGCTTTGACAAATGATTTCTTTAAGGGTGTCAATCCTTGGTTACCAATGAGTTACTCTGTATCAGGTTTACGACAAACAATCTCTATGACAGGAAATATTCATCACCAAGTAATTTTCCTTATTATAACACTAGCCTTCTTTACTGTTTTAGGTATGCTAGCTTATCAACCTAAGAAAATGGAAGAAGATTAAAAAGATTGACCAAAGAATTGGTCAATCTTTTTCTGTCTTAGATAAATTTCGTCTGTGATTATAGATCCCAAAAAGAAGAAGGGAAGTTAGTGAGCAGGCTGCTCCAATAACAAAACCATTGGGGATAAAGGAAAGTGTAATGGTGCCTTTTCCCTTTGGAACATCAACTTTCATAAAACCAGTTTGAGCCTGCTTGATTTCAAGTTTTTTCCCATCCTGGTATGCAGACCAACCTTTGTCATAAGGAATAGTGAAGAAAATAGAGGTATCTTGTTTGACTTCATATGTAGCAAAGACTTTATTTTTAGAGGTGGATACTTCTACAGGTTGTTCTTTAATTTTTTGGATTGCTTCAGTAAGAGCCTGAGTATCTAAACGATAGAAGGTTGGAGATTCAAATGACACCTGAGAATTTCCAGGAAAACTAACACTGATATTGAAAGTTTTTTGTTCTTCAGTATAACCTAAATTAAAGAAATTAAATGCATTGTCAGTTGTAAAAGTCTTCTTTTCTCCATTGACAAGGATGTCAACCTTCTTTTGCTTGTCGTTTGTAAAATGAAGATTTGAAAAAGAGAGATAGACTTGGCTATTTTGAGGAACCTCAATTTGATAATCAATCCTTGCATCTTCATTCGCAGAACCTGTGATGCTGGTTAAACCATCTGAAGTATCTGTTTTATCATATGCTATTGGGGAGAAGTAATTTAAGTTGAGATTAGCAAGCTGGTTTATAAATAAAGCCTGATTGTCCAGAGTGTGATTATTAAAATTTACATCTGTGTAAATAGATTGAGTGGCAAAGGCAATGGGTAAAGAGAGTTGATTTTTATATAAGGTTAAATGATCCTTTTGATAAATCTCTTGAAAGCCATACTTATCAAGTGAAGTTTCAGAAATATTGTACTGGATTCCAAATAAACTATCTGCTAAAAGACTATTATTTGCATAACGGAGATTGAGGTTGGTTCCAGAGGATTTGAATCCAAGTTTGTCCAAACTAGTGCTAGCTGAACGATTTCGTACAGACGAAAATTGAGAGATTCCATTGTAGTTAAATTTCATACTGTCATTTCCAGTCTGAATTTGCAGTTTTTCAGTACGTGTAAATGGACTGTCAATTTGGTTTAGAATGGATTCCATAGCGGTGATATCTCTATTATAGGCGCTACGAGAAGCAAAGGCCCATTCTTTAGCTATTCCTTCCATTTGAGATGATGCATTTAAGCTTATCTCAGCTGTTATAAATAAAGACAAAAGGATTGCAAATAGATTTATAGAGATAAATTTTTTAATGACTGCAAGAAGTAAAAGAGCATAAACTAGTAGAAATTCAAGAGTGAGTAGGATATTCAAATCAGTTAAAAAAGAATAGTGTGATTTAAAGTGTACAGTAGCCAAAAACCCTGTCAGTACAAGAAAAAGTGAGACAAATAGATTCCATAGCTTCAGTTCTTTCAGACGATTTAAGACTTCTGCTGCAGTATAAATTAACAGAGTGGAAAAAATCCAAGCATAGCGATGCAAAAACATATTTGGGGTATGCATCCCCTGCCAAAATAAATCAAGTGCTTCTATGTAAAAGCTTGTTATTAAAAAAGTAAAGAAAATTGCATAGATAAGTTTCACGTGAAACTTAATAGATTTTATTGTGAAAAATAGAATGGTTAAAATAAAAGGAAGCAATCCAACAAAAATCATTGGTATGGATCCATACTTAGTTGTATCAAAAGATCCAATGAATTGTTTTGCGAAAATATCCAAATACCAGCTACTGTCTGTCTTTAATTTTGTGATGGCGGTTAACTTCTCACCATGAGTTTGTAAATCAAACAGTGTAGGAAGAGTCATAATCAAACTAGCCATTCCTGCTAAAAAGGAGGTGATAATAAAATCTAGAAAAGATGATTTTCGAGTTTTAAAGTCCCAAGAAATTTGACAGAGATACCAGAAAATAAGAAACAATGCTGTCATATACCCAAAATAATAATTTTGAATAAATAAGATTGACAAACTTGTAAAGTATAGTATGTGCTTCTTTTGTGTTATAAGTAGGTGTAAACCAGTTATAATTAAAGGAATCAAGATAAAAACATCTAGCCAGGTTTTAATCTCTAACTGACTGACAGTGAAACTCATCAGAGCATAGGAAGTAGATAAAGCTAGTTTTAAAGGCTTAGGAATCGATTGAAATAATTTATTTAAACTAAAGTAAGTTGACAGTCCAATCAATCCAAATTTTAAGAGAGTTGTCAGATAGACAGCATCTGGCATATTCGACAGATTAAAAAAGTAAACTAGTGGTGAAAGGAAACTACCCAAGTAATAACTAGATAGGGCATAGAAATTCAATCCGAGGCCACTTGTAAAGGTGTAGAACAAACTACCATTTCCGTGTAGGATATTTCTTAGAGCTATATCAAAAATAACGTATTGATGAAACCCATCTCCTAATAGTGGAGATGTATCGCTATTCCAGTAGATACCTTGAGTTAGGTATACTCCGGTCATAATTACTAAAGGAATGATGAAAGAAACAAAATAGGTCCAATATGTTTTAAAAAATGATTTCATGTTACCTCATAGAATGATAGAAAACTCAGTTGGTTACCCCAACTGAGTTTTGAAGTCTTATTTAATCTTTCCAAAGTTCTTTAACTTTTGCTTGTACTTCTGCATTTTCTAGGAATTCATCATAGGTTTCATCGATACGATCAATGACTCCATTCTTAGACAAAACAATGATATGGTTTGCCAAAGTTTGGATAAACTCGTGATCATGACTGGCAAAGATGATTGATTCTTTAAAGTTTTTCAATCCATCGTTCAAGCTTGAGATAGATTCCAAGTCCAAGTGATTGGTTGGATCATCAAGGACAAGCACATTTGATTTCAAGAGCATGAGTTTTGAAAGCATGACACGCACTTTTTCTCCCCCTGACAAGACGTTTACAGGTTTGTTAACCTCATCTCCAGAAAAGAGCATACGACCAAGGAAACCACGTAGGAAGGTATTGTCATCTTCTTCTTTACTTGCAAATTGACGCAACCAGTCAAGTATTGACTCTCCTCCTGCAAAATCAGCCGAGTTATCTTTTGGCAAGTAAGAACGGCTAGTAGTAACTCCCCACTTGACAGTTCCTTCATAGTCGATGTCACCCATGATTGCACGAATTAATGCAGTTGTTTGGATGTCATTTTGTCCAATAAGAACTGTCTTATCACCTGGACGCAAGATGAAACTAATATTATCCAAGATAGTTTCACCATCAATCTTTACAGTTAGATTTTCTACTGTCAAGAGATCATTACCAATCTCACGTTCTACTTTAAAGTTGATAAATGGATATTTACGACTAGATGGCACAATCTCTTCTAGTTCAATCTTGTCCAGCATTTTTTTACGAGACGTTGCTTGTCTTGACTTAGAAGCGTTGGCAGAGAAGCGAGCAACGAATTCTTGCAATTGCTTAATTTTTTCTTCTGCCTTAGCATTACGGTCTGCTAGCAATTTAGCAGCAAGCTCAGAAGATTCCTTCCAGAAGTCGTAGTTTCCGACATAGAGTTTGATTTTTCCAAAGTCAAGGTCGGCCATGTGGGTACATACTTTGTTTAAGAAGTGACGGTCGTGGGATACTACGATAACGGTGTTATCAAAGTCAATCAAGAAGTCTTCTAGCCAAGTAATAGACTGGATATCCAAACCGTTGGTTGGCTCGTCCAAGAGAAGAACATCTGGTTTGCCAAAAAGTGCTTTGGCAAGGAGAACCTTCACTTTTTCACCATTGGCCAATTCGCTCATGTTTTGATAGTGCAATTCTTCTGGAATGTTTAGGTTTTGAAGTAATTGAGACGCTTCACTTTCTGCCTCCCAACCTCCAAGTTCGGCAAATTCACCTTCAAGTTCAGCTGCACGAACACCGTCCTCGTCTGAGAAATCTTCCTTCATGTAAATGGCGTCTTTTTCTTTCATGATGCTATATAGTTTTTCATTTCCCATGATAACGACATCAATTGCACGTTCATCTTCATAGTCAAAGTGATTTTGACGGAGGACAGAGAGACGTTCATCTGGACCAAGAGAGATGTGACCAGTTGTTGGCTCGATATCACCAGCTAGAATTTTTAAGAATGTAGACTTCCCAGCACCATTAGCACCAATTAATCCGTATGTATTTCCTTCTGTAAATTTGATATTGACATCATCAAAAAGTTTGCGATCACTAAAACGTAGTGAAACATCAGATACTGTAAGCAATGTTTTTCTCCTATAATATGTAATACATTTATTCTACTAGAAAAGAGAGAAATATTCAAATTTTTGTTTGTCAATTTTATGTCAATTAAGTTTACAGGTTCATTTACAAAGAGTTAGTTGTTTGATTGAAATAATTTTCTGTTATTTTAACAAAAAAATGCTATAATTGAAGAGACCATTTCGAAGGAGAAAAAAATGACGAAACCCATTATTTTAACAGGAGATCGCCCAACAGGAAAACTGCATATTGGACATTATGTTGGGAGTCTAAAAAATAGAGTATTACTGCAGGAAGAAGACAAGTGTGAGATGTTTGTTTTTTTGGCGGACCAACAAGCATTGACAGATCACGCCAAAGACCCTCAAACGATTGTAGAATCTATTGGGAATGTTGCCTTGGATTACCTAGCAGTTGGATTAGATCCAAGTAAATCAACTATCTTTATTCAAAGTCAGATTCCAGAGTTGGCTGAACTATCTATGTACTATATGAATTTGGTTTCACTAGCTCGTTTGGAACGCAATCCAACTGTCAAAACAGAGATTGCTCAAAAAGGGTTTGGAGAAAGTATTCCGACAGGATTTTTGGTTTATCCGATTGCGCAAGCAGCAGATATTACTGCCTTCAAGGCTAATTATGTTCCTGTTGGGACAGATCAGAAACCAATGATTGAGCAAACTCGCGAGATTGTTCGTTCCTTTAATCATTCTTATAATTGTGAGGTCTTGGTGGAGCCGGAAGGTATTTATCCAGAAAATGAGAGAGCAGGGCGTTTGCCTGGTTTAGATGGAAATGCTAAAATGTCTAAATCCCTTAATAATGGTATTTATCTAGCAGATGATGCGGATACTTTGCGTAAAAAAGTCATGAGTATGTATACTGATCCGGATCATATTCGCGTTGAGGATCCAGGTAAAATTGAAGGAAATATGGTCTTTCATTATCTAGATGTCTTTGGTCGTCCTGAAGATGCTCAAGACATTGCAGATATGAAAGAACATTATCAACGTGGTGGTCTTGGCGACGTGAAGACGAAACGTTATCTACTTGAAATACTCGAACGCGAACTTGGTCCTATTCGTGAGCGCCGTATCGAATTTGCTAAGGATATGGGTGAAGTGTACAATATGCTTCAAAAAGGTAGTGAAAAAGCTCGTGAGGTTGCAGGGCAAACTCTATCTGAAGTTAAGGGAGCAATGGGACTAAATTATTTTAAATAATAGATAAAATATGAATCGTAAAACTATCTCTTCCATAGAATCACAGGGATAGTTTTTTTATGTTTTCTGTTATAAATATAATTGACAAATTTTCATAGAATGGTATGATAGATACAATACAAAAAGAGTCAAGCTCAAAAAGAAAGAAAAGAGGAAACTTCAATGTCTAATTGGGATACTAAATTTTTGAAAAAAGGTTTTACCTTTGATGATGTATTGCTCATTCCAGCAGAAAGTCATGTGTTGCCGAATGATGCTGATTTAACAACAAAATTGGCAGATAATCTGACTTTAAATATCCCAATTATAACAGCCGCGATGGATACAGTCACAGAAAGTCAAATGGCCATTGCTATTGCTCGTGCAGGTGGTCTTGGAGTAATCCATAAAAATATGTCTATTGCGCAACAGGCAGATGAAGTTCGTAAGGTAAAACGTTCTGAAAATGGTGTCATTATTGATCCATTCTTCTTGACTCCAGAACACACTATTGCTGAAGCAGACGAACTGATGGGACGTTACCGTATCAGTGGTGTGCCAGTTGTGGAGACACTTGAAAATCGTAAACTGGTTGGTATTCTAACAAATCGAGATCTTCGTTTTATTTCAGATTACAATCAGCCAATCTCAAACCATATGACCAGTGAAAATCTTGTTACTGCTCCTGTGGGTACAGATCTTGCAACAGCTGAAAGCATTCTTCAAGAACACCGTATTGAAAAACTTCCTTTGGTTGACGAAGAAGGTCGTCTTTCTGGCTTGATTACTATTAAAGATATTGAAAAGGTGATTGAGTTTCCAAATGCAGCGAAAGATGAGTTTGGTCGTCTTTTAGTCGCAGGAGCTGTTGGTGTTACTTCTGATACTTTCGAACGTGCAGAAGCACTTTTCGAAGCAGGAGCAGATGCCATCGTTATCGATACTGCACATGGTCACTCTGCTGGAGTTCTACGTAAAATTGCTGAGATTCGTGCTCACTTCCCAGACCGCACTTTGATTGCTGGTAATATTGCCACTGCTGAAGGTGCGCGTGCTCTTTATGATGCAGGTGTAGATGTTGTCAAAGTCGGTATCGGTCCAGGTTCTATCTGTACAACTCGTGTGATTGCAGGTGTCGGTGTACCACAAGTAACAGCAATCTACGATGCAGCTGCAGTTGCGCGTGAATATGGGAAGACCATCATTGCTGACGGTGGAATCAAGTACTCTGGTGATATTGTCAAAGCTCTTGCTGCAGGTGGAAATGCAGTTATGCTTGGATCAATGTTTGCTGGAACAGATGAAGCACCAGGTGAAACGGAAATTTTCCAAGGCCGTAAATTTAAAACTTATCGAGGTATGGGGTCAATTGCAGCTATGAAAAAAGGCTCTAGTGACCGTTATTTCCAAGGATCTGTCAATGAAGCAAACAAACTTGTTCCAGAAGGAATTGAAGGCCGTGTTGCCTATAAAGGAGCAGCAGCTGATATTGTCTTCCAAATGATTGGTGGTATTCGCTCTGGTATGGGTTACTGTGGTGCAGCTAACCTTAAAGAACTGCATGACAACGCTCAATTTATTGAAATGTCTGGTGCAGGTTTGAAAGAAAGCCATCCTCATGATGTACAAATCACTAATGAAGCACCAAACTACTCTATGTAAGAAGTAAAAAAGAACTCCTGATTTTCAGAGTTCTTTTTGTTTACAATGTTGTCAATGTTGATTTACAGAAATTTTACCGTTTTGAATATTGAAAATACTAAGGTTTTCTGGTAAGTTTTGTAAGTGATCTAAACTGGTTGTTGTGATAAATGTTTGGATAGAGTGAGAAATGGTTTCTAGTAATTTTAGTTGTCGTGTATTGTCAAGTTCGCTCATAACATCGTCAAGCAAGAGTATCGGAGACTCATTAGTAATACTTTCCATTAGTTCAATCTCTGCTAGTTTGATAGAAAGTACAAGACTACGATGTTGACCTTGACTCCCAAAACTAGCGTCCATTCCATTGATATAAAAAGCAATGTCATCTCGATGAGGGCCAACACCAGTATTCTTTTTAAATAAGTCTCTTGTTCTACTTTTCTCTAAAGCCGTTTTAAAAGAATTCGTTAGCTGTTCTTCATCAGCAAAGTTGACAGATGATTGATAAGATATTGATAACTCTTCTAATTGATTTGAGATTTCTAAGTGTTTTTTTTGACCAAATCTCTCCAAATCTTTAATGAATTTTATCCGATGCTTTATGACGCGACAGCCATACTCTACTAACTGCTCATCTAAGACTGATAGAAATGTTTCGTCAATCTTATGGCTGGATTTTAGGTAGGTATTTCTTTGTTTGAGTATATGGTTATAGTTTGAAAGGTCTGACAAGTAGATTGGTTTAATTTGTCCCAGTTCGATGTCTATAAACTTTCGACGGACAGAAGGCGCTCCCTTAATTAGCTGGAGATCTTCAGGTGCGAAGAGGACAACATTCATATGTCCGATATAGTCTGATAGGCGAGCTTGCTTTAAGTGATTGACTTTAGTCACACGCCCTTTTGGTGTTAAATCAATTTCTAGAGGGATAGAGCTTGTTTTTTTCTGTAGCAAGCCAGAAAGACGAAGTTGCTCGTCATCAAAATGAATGAGATTTTTATCTGTACGAGTACGATGACTACGTGTCAAGGCTAAGAAATAGATTGCTTCTAGAATATTAGTTTTTCCTTGTGCATTTTGACCTAGAAAGACGTTTAATTTTGGATTGAAATCAATTTTTGCCTCTTTGTAGTTTCGAAAGGTTTTAATTGTTAAATGTTGAAGCCACATAGTTATCTTCCTGGAAAACGTGGAGCTTGTTTGGCTTTAGGTGATGAAGAAGTTTTTTGTTTTTCTTTCTTGACACCTTTATTCATCTCTTTGACAAGTTTAGCAATTCGCTCTTTTTCAATTTTATCTGCTTGATATTCTTCTTGTTCTTTTAAACTTGGTTGTGTCAAGGTGATGTCAATCTTTAAATCAGGAATGTCAATTGTATCTCCAATACGGATTTTTTTCCCACGTCTACTTTCTAATTCACCATTAAAGTAAACTTGATGATCCATTAAAAAGGATTTGATAGCGCCACCGCTTTGTATAATTCCAAGCTCTTTTAGGAGGGCTTGGAGCGTGATAAATTCTTCAAATAATTTGTATTCCATAATTCACCTCAATCTTTGGTATTATACCATATTTTTATTGAAATAGCTGAAGGAAAGTCAGTCGAAATGAAAACGATTTTACTTTTGAAAGCTATAAAGAGAACAAGAAAAATTTTGATTTTCGTGGTATAATAGAACTCTATATGTAAGGAGGTAAGGTATGGAGTTAGTGCCTGGAATTTCAGCACATTTTATTCAATCCAAAAAGTTTAAAACAAATAAAATCACTATTCGTTTTACTGCTCCCTTATCTCTTGAGACAATAGCAGGACGCATGTTAAGTGCAAGTATGTTGGAGACGGCAAATCAAGTTTACCCAACATCACAAGCATTTCGCAGATACTTGGCAAGTTTATATGGAACAGATATTTCCACAAGTGCTTATCGTAGGGGACAGGTACATATTCTTGATTTAACATTTACCTATGTGCGGGACGAGTTTTTGAGTAAAAAGAATGTCTTGACTTCTCGAATTTTGGAATTGGTGAGACAGACTTTATTTTCCCCCTTAGTTGTAGATGGAGCCTTTGAGTCAACCTTGTTTGAAATTGAAAGAAAACAATTATTGGCTAGTTTAGCTACTGATATGGATGATTCATTTTATTTTGCTCATAAGGAATTGGATAACTTGTTCTTTCATGATGAACGTCTTCAATTGAGATATAGCGATTTACGAAATCGCATTTCAAATGAGTCTCCAAAAAGTAGCTACACTTGCTTTCAAGATGCTCTGAAAAATGATCGTATTGATTTCTTTTTCTTAGGCGATTTCAATGAAGTGGAAATTACAGAATCACTGAAGTCATTACCCTTTACAGCTAGAGAGGATAGTGTCACTATCCAGTATTATCAGTCTTATTCGAATGTCCTACGAGAGGGAATGGTTCAGAGGAATGTTGGGCAATCTATTTTGGAATTAGGCTATCGTTCTCCTGTAAAATATGGTGATGATGAGCATTTGCCCATGCTTGTTATGAATGGTTTGTTGGGTGAATTTGCACATTCGAAGCTTTTTATAAACGTTCGTGAAAATGCTGGAATAGCCTATACAGTCTCGAGTCAATTGGATTTGTTTAGTGGTCTGTTAAGGATGTATGCGGGTATTGATAGAGAAAATCGAAATCAGGCTAGAAAAATGATGAATCATCAATTGCTAGATCTGAAAAAGGGTAACTTTACAGATTTTGAACTTGAACAAACCAAGGAGATGATTCGACGATCTTTGTTGATGGCTCAAGATAATCAACAGACCCTAGTTGAAAGAGTCTATTTGAGTGCTCTATTGGGGAAATCAAGCTTTGATATTGATCGATTGGTGGCAAAATTAGAGAGTGTTGATAAAGAAGCTGTCTGTAAAGCAGCCAATAGTTTGAAGTTGCAAGCGATTTACTTTATGGAAGGAGTAGAATGACAAAGGTTACTTTTGAAGAAAAATACTATCCTGCTGTAAAGGAAAAAGTCTACAAAACACAATTGTCAAATGGGTTGACAGTTTCTTTACTCCCTAAACAAGATTTCAATGAGGTTTACGGGATTGTAACGGTTCAATTTGGTTCTGTAGATGCAACTTATACAAGTTTAGATAAAGGTTTACATCATCATCCAGCAGGAATTGCACATTTTCTTGAACATAAATTGTTTGAAAGAGAAAACTCTGAGGATATAATGGCTGCTTTTACTCGATTAGGTGCGGACAGCAATGCCTTTACAAGCTTTACTAAGACCAGCTATCTTTTTTCAACAATTGACCATCTATTAGAGAATTTAGATTTGCTAGATGAGTTAGTCAGAGATGTTCATTTTACAGAAGAGTCTGTTTTGAGGGAACAGGCTATTATCCAGCAAGAACGAGAAATGTACCAAGATGATCCAGACTCACGTTTGTTTTTTGCAACATTAGCCAACCTTTATCCTGATACTCCTTTAGCAATAGACATTGTTGGAAGTGAAAAATCAATTTCTGAGATTCAAGTTTCAAATTTAAAAGAGAACTTTACAGAGTTTTACAGACCTGTCAACATGTCACTGTTTTTAGTTGGAAATATTGATGTGGAAGTTGTTGGGGAATACTTTTCGAAAAAGGAAAAGGAAGTTTCAAATCAGTTTACGGTTTCAAAAGAGCAACTCCTTTTGCAGCCTGTGAAGCAAACAGATAGTCTTCGGATGGAAGTTTCTTCACCCAAACTTGCTGTTGCGATTAGAGGTAATGGGCAAATAACAGAAGCTGAGTCTTATCGTTACAATATTTTATTGAAATTACTATTTACAATGATGTTTGGTTGGACTTCTGGTCGTTTTCAAAGGTTATATGAGAATGGGAAGTTAGATGCGTCATTGTCACTTGAGGTTGAAGTCAATAGTCGCTTTCATTTTGTGATATTGACGATGGATACCAAAGAGCCTGTTTCTCTGTCGCATCAATTTCGTAAAGCGATTCGTCAGTTTAGTAGTGATACGGATATTACAGAGGAACATTTAGATCTTGTTAAGAGTGAGATGTTTGGGGAGTTTTTTAGCAGTATGAATTCTTTGGAATTTATTGCAACACAATATAATCCTATAGATGACGGAGAAACCATTTTTGATTTGCCAAAAATTTTACAGGAAATTACTTTGGAGGATGTTCTAGAAGCTGGACATCGTTTGATTGATAATGGTGATCTAGTTGATTTTACAATCTTTCCAGCTTAAAAGACAAGTAACACTAGAAAGAAGGAATGGTAGGTATGAGAAAAAAAACAATTGGCGAGGTTCTACGTTTGGCTAGAATTAACCAGGGATTGAGTTTAGAAGAATTGCAGGAAAAGACTGAAATTCAGTTGCATTTTCTAGAAGCTATGGAGGCAGATGATTTTGATCAACTTCCTAGTACCTTCTATGCTCGCTCTTTTTTAAGAAAATATGCCTGGGCAGTAGAGTTGGATGAAAGAATTGTCTTAGATGCCTATGATTCAGGAAGCATGATCACCTATGAAGAGGTAGATGTTGATGAGGAGGTTCTATCTGGTCGCAGACGATCAAATAAGAAAAAAACTTCTTATTTGCCTTTAATTTATTTCATTTTATTTGCCTTGTCCATTTTAATTTTTGTCACTTACTATGTTTGGAACTACATCCAAACTCAGCCAAGTCCTTCTTCAGCTAATTATAGCGTTGTGAGCTCAACTAGTTCCACAACTTCATCTAGTTCATCTTCTAGCAGTCAGACGTCTAGCTCGTCTTCTACTACGGAATCAACTATTACAGTGTCAGGCGAAGGAAACCGCATTGAAGCTCTCTATAAAACGAGTAAGGAAACAGCTACTGTTCAGCTGGCAGTTTCAGATACGACTAGCTGGGTTAGTGTTTCGGGAAGTGAGCTGGAGGGTGGTGTGACACTATCCGCAGACAATAAGAATGCAAAAACAACAGTTTCAACGAAAGATTCTGTAACTATTACTTTGGGTGTGGTAAAGGGAGTTACTGTGACTGTGGACAATCAAACGATTGATACTTCGAAGCTGACAACTCAGACTGGAACTGTGACACTTACATTTACTACAGATTAAGGAAAAATCAATGAAAAAAGAACAAATTCCTAATGTATTAACTATTGGTAGAATTCTCTTCATACCTCTCTTTATTCTTATTTTGACTTTGGGACATTCACAAGGCAGCCATTTGCTAGCGGCGATCATCTTTGCAGTTGCTAGTATAACGGATTATCTTGATGGCTATCTTGCTCGTAAATGGAATGTAGTCAGCAACTTTGGAAAGTTTGCTGATCCGATGGCCGATAAGCTGTTGGTTATGTCAGCTTTTATCATGTTGATTGAGTTAGGTATGGCTCCAGCTTGGGTTGTTGCTATTATCATCTGTCGTGAACTTGCGGTGACAGGCTTGCGTTTGTTACTTGTTGAGACGGGAGGGACAGTTCTAGCAGCAGCGATGCCAGGGAAAATCAAGACCTTTAGTCAGATGTTTGCCATTATCTTTTTGCTCTTACATTGGGATTTAATTGGTCAGCTGTTGCTTTATATCGCTTTGTTTTTCACTATCTACTCTGGCTATGATTATTTCAAGGGTAGCGCTCATGTATTCAAAGGGACATTTGGTTCGAAATGAAATCGATTATTGAAGTAAAAAATCTGTCTTTTCGTTACAAGGAGGACCAGGAACATTATGATGTTAATAATGTCTCGTTTCACGTGAAACGGGGAGAATGGCTTTCGATTGTAGGTCATAATGGGAGTGGAAAATCGACAACTATCCGTTTGATTGATGGCTTACTTGAAGCAGAGTCTGGAGAAATCTGGATAGATGGCCAACTGCTGTCTTCTGAGAATGTTTGGGGTTTGCGTCGACAAATTGGTATGGTTTTTCAAAATCCAGATAACCAATTTGTGGGGGCGACTGTTGAAGATGATGTTGCCTTTGGTTTAGAAAATCAGGGACTTCCTCGTGAAGAAATGAAAAAGAGAGTGGCTGAATCTTTGGAGTTGGTAGGGATGCTGGACTTTAAGAAGAGAGAACCAGCTCGTTTATCTGGTGGACAAAAACAGCGGGTGGCTATTGCAGGAGTTGTTGCCTTGAGGCCAGCTATTTTAATTCTGGATGAGGCTACAAGTATGTTGGATCCTGAGGGACGACGAGAACTGATTCAGACAGTTCAAGAGATTCGAAAAGACCACCAGATGACAGTCGTCTCCATTACACATGACTTGGAAGAAGTTGCGATGAGTGACCGTGTCTTGGTCATGAAAAAAGGCCAAGTGGAGTCAACCAGCAGCCCAAGAGAACTTTTTTCTCGGGATGACCTTGACCAGATAGGGTTAGATGAGCCTTTTACTAATCAATTGAGAGAATCTTTGAGAGAGGCTGGCCATCAGTTGCCGGATGGCTATTTGACAGAAGGAGAGCTAGAGGACAAGTTATGGGAATTACTCTAGAAAATGTGAGCTTTACCTATCAAGAGGGGACTCCCCTATCTTCATCAGCCTTGACTGATGTTTCTTTGACGATTGAGGAAGGTTCCTATACAGCTTTAGTAGGGCACACAGGTAGTGGGAAATCAACGATTTTACAGCTTTTAAATGGCCTATTGGTACCAAGTAAGGGTTCTGTTCGAGTTTTCGATACCGTCATTACCCCTACATCAACCAATAAAGAAATTCGTCAGATTCGAAAGCAGGTTGGTCTAGTGTTTCAATTTGCTGAAAATCAGATTTTCGAAGAGACTGTTTTGAAAGATGTTGCATTTGGACCGCAAAATTTTGGAGTTTCTGAGGAAGAGGCCAAGAAAATTGCGCGTGAAAAGTTAGCCTTGGTAGGCATCGATGAGTCACTCTTTGAGCGCAGTCCTTTTGAACTTTCGGGTGGTCAGATGAGACGTGTGGCTATAGCAGGTATGCTAGCCATGGAGCCAACTGTCTTGGTTTTGGATGAGCCAACAGCTGGACTAGATCCTCTGGGCAGAAAAGAATTGATGACCTTGTTTAAAGAGCTTCACCTTGCTGGAATGACAATCGTTCTGGTAACGCATTTGATGGATGATGTAGCTGAGTATGCTGATCAGGTCTATGTTATGGAAAAGGGGCGTTTGGTCAAAAGTGGCAAGCCGAGCGAAGTTTTCCAAGATGTAGCCTCTATGGAAAAAGTACAGTTAGGTGTGCCTAAAATTACTGCTTTTTGTAAACGTTTGGCAGATAGGGGTGTAGCTTTTAAAAAACTGCCAATCAAGATAGAGGAGTTTAAGGAGTCGCTAAATGGATAGTATGATTTTAGGGCGTTATATACCAGGGGATTCCATCATTCATCGCTTGGATCCACGTAGCAAATTGCTCGCTATGATCCTGCTGATTTTGATTGTATTTTGGGCCAATAATCCCCTCACCAATCTCATTTTGTTTATAGCGACAGGTATATTTATCGCTTTGTCAGGCGTTTCCCTCTCATTTTTCGTTCAGGGATTAAAATCCATGTTCTTCCTGATTGCTTTTACGACTCTTTTTCAGCTCTTTTTCATTTCAAGTGGAAATGTCCTATTTGAATTTTCTTTTATAAAAATAACGGATTATGCTTTGCAACAAGCAGGAATCATTTTCTGTCGTTTTGTGTTGATTATTTTCTTTTCAACCTTGCTGACATTAACGACCATGCCTTTGAGTCTGGCAGCTGCAGTTGAAGCTCTTTTGGCGCCTCTGAAACGCGTGAAAGTTCCCGTTCATGAAATTGGTCTCATGTTATCAATGAGTTTGCGTTTTGTTCCAACCTTGATGGATGACACGACGAGAATTATGAATGCTCAAAAAGCCCGTGGAGTTGACTTTGGTGAAGGTAGCATCGTACAAAAAGTAAAGGCTATGATTCCGATTTTAATTCCTCTTTTTGCGACGAGCTTAAAGCGTGCAGATTCATTAGCGATAGCCATGGAAGCGCGTGGCTATCAGGGAGGAAAGGGTAGAAGTCAGTATAGACAATTGAGATGGAGTCAAAAGGATACATTGGCAATTCTTGTGATTTTGGTGCTGGGATGTTTCTTATTTTTCTTAAAATCTTAGCAGGTTTGTAGGATTGATAAGAAGCTCACAGTAGCAGGTTTTTAGTATAAAGGTAGGAATATGAACCGTTTTAAAAAATCAAAATATTTAATCATCGTTTTTGTCACAGTTCTGGCAGTTTCTATATTGTTAGTGACAACTTATTCAAGCGCTATTGTGACGAAACTAGGAGATGGGATTTCTTTAGTAGATAGAATTGTTCAAAAACCTTTTCAGTGGTTTGACGGTTTCAAATCAGATTTGGGACATTTGACGCAGACTTACAATGAAAACGAGAGTCTAAAAAAACAACTTTATCAACTAGAGGTAGAATCTAATCAATCAGAAAGTTTAAAAACTGAAAATGAACAACTACGTCAGTTGCTGGATATGAAGTCAAAATTGCAGGCTACAAAAACCATTGCAGCAGATGTGATTATGCGAGCTCCAGTATCTTGGAAACAAGAGTTGACAATTGATGCGGGAAGTTCAAAAGGAGCTTCTGAAAATATGTTGGCCATTGCAAACGGGGGTTTGATTGGTAGTGTTTCAAAGGTGGAGAATCATTCAACAACGGTCAACCTATTGACAAACACCGAAAATTCGGACAAAATTTCAGTTAAAATCCTGCATGGTTCTACTGAAATTTACGGGATTATCGTTGGTTATGACAAGGAGTCTGAACTGCTTAAAATTAGCCAATTAAACAGCAACAGTGATATTAGCGCAGGAGACAAGGTGACTACAGGGGGGCTCGGAAACTTTAATGTTAAGGATATTCCTGTTGGAGAAGTTGTTGCTACAACACACAGCAGTGATTATCTAACAAAGGAAGTGACAGTAAAGTTAAGTGCTGACACCAAAAATCTTCATGTGGTAGAGTTAGTGGGGAATTAGCAATGAGACTGTTAAAACAAGTTGGTATATTTTTTTTACTCCCTATTATTGTGTTAGTTGATGCTCATATTGGTCAACTGGTGGGATCCTTTTTCCCCCACTTTCATTTAGCCAGTCATTTTCTGTTTTTATTTCTCTTGTTTAAGACAATTGAGGTTTCAGAATATCTCTACTTAGCTTATTGCTGTATAGTGGGTTTGGTGTACGATATCTATTTTTTCCACTTGATAGGAATTGCGACACTTCTATTTATCTTAATAGGTGCTTCGCTCCATAAGTTTAATAGTGTAATCTTGCTAAACCGTTGGACAAGAATGTTAACAATAGTTGTGATGAGCTTCCTATTTGATATGGGTAGTTATCTCCTGGCCCTTGCTATGGGACTGACAGTAGAATCAATGCCAGTTTTCATTGTCTACAGTCTTGTCCCATCAATGATTTTAAACTTTTTATGGATGCTTATTTTCCAATATATTTTTGAAAAACTTTATCTATAAGAAAGAAATATAAATGTAACAAAGGCGTAATATTTATTATGTCTTTTTTTGGTATACTAGTAATGTCTCAAATAGAAGGAGTATCGACAGAATATGAAGAAAAAAATCTTAGCGTCACTTTTGTTAAGTACAGTATTGGTCTCACAAACGGCAGTATTGACAACTGTTCGTGCAGAAACAACTGATGAAAAAATTGCTGCTCAAGATAGTAAGATTAGTAATTTGACAGCTCAACAACAAGAAGCTCAAAAGCAAGTAGATGAAATCCAAACGCAAGTTACAGCTATCCAAACTCAACAAACAAGTTTGCAAGCTGAAAATGAAACGCTACAAGCGGAATCTAAGAAACTTGAAGGAGAAATTACAGAGCTTTCTAAGAACATTGTTGCTCGTAATGAATCTTTGGAAAAACAAGCGCGTAGTGCGCAAACAAACGGCGCTGCAACTAGTTATATCAATACAATTGTAAACTCAAAATCAATTACTGAGGCTATCTCACGTGTTGCAGCTATGAGCGAGATTGTATCAGCTAACAACAAAATGTTGGAGCAACAGAAAGCTGATAAGAAATCTATCGCTGAAAAACAAGTTGCAAATAATGAAGCAATCAACACTGTAATTGCGAACCAACAAACACTTGCTGACGATGCACAAGTATTGACAACAAAACAAGCAGAGTTGAAAGTTGCTGAGTTAAACCTTGCTGCAGAGAAAGCTACTGCAGAAAGCGATAAAGCTACTTTATTGGAACAAAAAGCAGCAGCAGAGGCAGAAGCGAAAGCAGCAGCAGAAGCAGAAGCAGCTTATAAAGCACGTCAAACAAGCCAACAACAATCGGTTGTTGCTTCTGGAAATACAACACTTTCAGATCAAGTGCAAGCAACTTCAAGCTCTTCATCAGATGATGATTCAAGCTACATTCCAGCACCTGCCCCAACTCCAACTAGACAGCGTCCAACATACAGTACAAATGCTTCAAGTTATCCAACTGGAGAATGTACTTGGGGAGCTAAAACATTAGCACCTTGGGCTGGAGATTACTGGGGTAATGGAGCTCAGTGGGCTACAAGTGCGGCGGCTGCCGGATTCCGTACAGGTTCTCAACCACAAGTTGGTGCGATTGCATGCTGGAATGATGGTGGTTACGGACACGTAGCGGTTGTTACAGCTGTTTCATCATCAACTCGTATTCAAGTATCAGAATCAAACTACGGTGGAGATCGTACAATCGGAAACAAACGTGGATGGTTCAACCCAACTACAACTTCTGAAGGTTACGTAACATACATCTATCCAAACTAATGTATAAAATGAAGAGACTCAATCGAGTCTCTTTTAATGTTTTTAGCCGAAAGTCCTACTAAAATTCTACTAAATAACTTGAAAATGCTGTTGAAATGTGATAAAATAAAACCTGTCGTGTAAACGATAATACTCATTCTTGATGAATTGTGAAACTGTTGCCCTTGGGTCGTTTTGCAAGCTGAAATCTAGGAGAGGAAAAAACAAAAAGGAGAAATACTCATGGCAGTAATTTCAATGAAACAACTTCTTGAGGCTGGTGTACACTTTGGTCACCAAACTCGTCGCTGGAACCCTAAGATGGCTAAGTACATCTTCACTGAGCGTAACGGAATCCACGTTATCGACTTGCAACAAACTGTAAAATACGCTGACCAAGCATATGACTTTATGCGTGATGCAGCAGCTAACGATGCAGTTGTATTGTTTGTTGGTACTAAGAAACAAGCTGCTGACGCTGTTAAAGAAGAAGCAGAACGTTCAGGTCAATACTTTATCAACCACCGTTGGTTGGGTGGAACTCTTACTAACTGGGGAACTATCCAAAAACGTATTGCTCGTTTGAAAGAAATCAAACGTATGGAAGAAGAAGGAATTTTCGACGTTCTTCCTAAGAAAGAAGTTGCACTTCTTAACAAGCAACGTGCACGTCTTGAAAAATTCTTGGGTGGTATCGAAGACATGCCTCGTATCCCAGATGTAATGTACGTAGTTGACCCACATAAAGAGCAAATCGCTGTTAAAGAAGCTAAAAAATTGGGAATCCCAGTTGTAGCGATGGTTGACACAAACACTGATCCAGACGATATCGATGTAATTATCCCAGCTAACGATGACGCTATCCGCGCGGTTAAATTGATCACAGCTAAATTGGCTGACGCTATCATCGAAGGACGTCAAGGTGAAGATGCAGCAGCAGTTGAAGCAGAATTTGCAGCTTCAGAAGCTCAAGCTGACTCAATCGAAGAAATCGTTGAAGTTGTAGAAGGCGACAACGCTTAATTCAAATAAGTAATCATTACCTAGGAGGGCGGGGCTTAGCCCGGCTCTCCTATTTTTAAAAAATATAGGAGAATCAAAATGGCAGAAATTACAGCTAAACTTGTAAAAGAATTGCGTGAAAAATCTGGTGCCGGTGTTATGGACGCTAAAAAAGCACTTGTAGAAACAGACGGTGATATCGAAAAAGCGATCGAATTGCTTCGCGAAAAAGGTATGGCGAAGGCAGCTAAGAAAGCTGACCGTGTTGCTGCAGAAGGTTTGACTGGTGTGTTTGTTAACGGTAACGTTGCAGCAGTAGTTGAAGTAAATGCTGAAACTGACTTCGTTGCGAAAAATGCTCAATTCGTTGACTTGGTAAACGCAACGGCTAAAGTAATTGCTGAAGGAAAACCAGCTAACAACGAAGAGGCTCTTGCTTTGACAATGCCTTCAGGTGAAACCCTTGAAGCTGCATATGTATCTGCAACAGCTACAATCGGTGAAAAAATCTCGTTCCGTCGTTTTGCTTTGATCGAAAAAACAGATGCACAACATTTCGGTGCTTACCAACACAATGGTGGTCGTATCGGTGTTATCTCAGTTATCGAAGGTGGAGACGAAGCTCTTGCTAAACAAATCTCAATGCACATTGCTGCGATGAAACCAACAGTTCTTTCTTACAAAGAATTGGATGAGCAATTTGTTAAAGATGAGTTGGCACAATTGAACCACGTGATTGACCAAGATAATGATAGTCGTGCAATGGTTGGTAAACCAGCTCTTCCACACTTGAAATATGGATCAAAAGCTCAATTGACTGATGAAGTGATTGCTCAAGCTGAAGAAGACATCAAAGCTGAATTGGCTGCAGAAGGCAAACCAGAAAAAATCTGGGACAAAATCATTCCAGGTAAAATGGACCGTTTCTTCTTGGACAACACCAAAGTTGACCAAGCATACACACTTCTTGCACAAGTCTACATCATGGATGACAGCAAGACAGTTGAAGCTTACCTTGAATCAGTAAATGCTTCAGTAGTTGAGTTCGCTCGCTTTGAAGTTGGTGAAGGTATCGAGAAAGCTGCAAACGACTTTGAAGCAGAAGTTGCAGCTACAATGGCAGCAGCTTTGAATAACTAATGATAAAAGGAGTCTGGGACAAAAAGATTTTGATTTTAGGAATTCCTTATTATAAATTTTTAAAATCGATAGATTAGATAAAAAAGCGAACAAGACAGAATTCTGAGTGTCAGATAACTCGTTTTGTTCGCTTTTTATATTTAAGGTTAGACTTTTGTCCCAGACTCTTTTCTTTTGCTGTAGAGAACTTAGATTTTTCTTTAAATTGGTCAAAGAAAAAGCCCTATAATAAGGGCTAAGTGCATTTAGGAGACTACACTTCAAATTCATAGAGTGCTGTAGACAAATAACGTTCGCCGTTATCTGGTGCTAAAGCAAGGACTTTCTTACCTGTACCTAATTTTTTGGCAACTTCAATTGCTCCGTAAATCGCTGCAGCTGAGGAAATCCCAACAAGGAAGCCCTCTTTTCCACCAATTTCACGTCCAAGTGCTAGAGCATCATCTGATGTTACACGGACGATACCATCATAGGCCTTTGTATCAAGTGTTTCAGGAATAAATCCAGCTGAGATGCCTTGAATTTTGTGAGGCCCAGGTTTTTCACCAGACAAGATAGCCGACTCGTCTGCCTCAACTGCATAAACTTGAATGTTTGAATTTGCTGCTTTAAGAGCGTGAGAAACACCTGAGATCGTTCCACCAGTACCGACACCGCCTACAAAGGCATCTAGTCCATCAGAACCGAAAGTAGCTAATATTTCAGCTCCTGTTGTTCTCTCGTGTACTTCGGGATTAGCTGGATTATTAAATTGGAGCGGAAGGAAGCCGTTACGTTCAGCAGCAATTTCCTGAGCTTTGGCAATCGCTCCTTTCATTCCTTCGCTACCTGGAGTAAGGACGAGTTCAGCACCATAGGCTTGGATAATCTTACGTCGTTCCACACTCATCGTTTCAGGCATGACGATAACAACTTTATAGCCTTTAGCAGCACCAACCCAAGAAAGCCCGATACCAGTGTTTCCACTCGTTGCTTCAACAATGGTAGCACCCGGTTTTAGAATATCATCTTGCTCCGCTTTTTCAATCATGCTAAGGGCAATACGGTCTTTTACTGAAGATCCAGGATTAAAAGCTTCTAGTTTAACATAGACGTCTGCAGCACCCTCTGGAACAATGTTGTTAAGTTTAACAATCGGTGTCTGTCCGATTAGTTCAGTGATATTGTTATAAATAGCCATAGATATACCTCTTTGTATAAGATGATACTAGTATAACGCGCTCTAAGCTATTTGTAAAATATAGAAATCCTATCAAAGTGATAGGATTTTTTTATATCAAGCATCCAAGCTGTGAATCTGCGAATAGATTTAGTAGGTACGAACTATATTTTTTGTTTACACTAAGTTTACAAGAACCTCAACTTCACGTAAATCTTGATCTGTTAAAGTGATTTTTCCATTAAAGAACTCAACAAGAGCAGCTTTGATATTTTCTTTCTCTTCCTTGTCAACATAAATCATTGTATCAACTTGATCTGTAAAGTTCGTATCCAGCTCCATGAGATTATATTCTTTAAGGAAATTACTGTACTCTTGGTATTGAGCGTAAGACATCTGAATGGCTATGCCAGCCTGTTCTTTGATTTCAATAATACCAATTTCTTTGACAGCCAAGGCCACACTACCTGCATAAGCACGAATCAACCCCCCAGCACCTAACTTAATTCCTCCAAAGTAGCGGGTAACTACTACACAGACATTAGTAAGATTGTGATTCTCTAGGACACCAAGCATTGGGACTCCAGCAGTACCACTAGGCTCCCCATCATCACTTGTACGCTTGATTTCACTTCGTTCCCCTACAATAAAAGCAGAGCAGTTATGGGTGGCTTTGTAGTGTTCTTTTTTGATGGCAGTGATGAAATCACGCGCCTCTTCTTCACTATAGACACGCTTTGCATGACAGATAAAGCGTGACTTTTTAATTTCTTCTTGGACCTGCCCGTCCTCTTTAATTGTTCTAAATTCCATGATCTAATTGTACTAAAAAAAACTTCAAAGCGCCAGATTTTTACGAATAAAGAAGTATGAAAGTAAATCCAAATTATCTTGGTCGCTTGTTTACTGAGAAAGAATTAACCAAAGAAGAACGAGAGGCAGCAGTGAAACTGCAAGCAATGAGAAAAGAGAAGGGGAAACTATTTTGTCAACGTTGTGACAGTCCTATTTTGGAAGAATGGTATTTGCCTGTTGGTGCTTACTATTGCAGGGAGTGCTTGCTGATGAAACGAGTCAGGAGCGATCAAGCTTTATACTATTTTCCACAGGAGGATTTTCCGAAACAAGATGTTCTTAAATGGCGTGGCCAATTGACTCCTTTTCAAGAGAAGGTATCGGAGGGATTGATCCGGGCAGTCGAAAAGAAAGAACCGACCTTAGTTCATGCTGTGACAGGAGCTGGAAAGACAGAGATGATTTATCAAGTTGTGGCCAAAGTTATTGATGATGGTGGTGCAGTTTGTTTGTCCAGTCCTCGAATTGATGTGTGTTTAGAACTATATAAGCGACTGCAGAATGACTTTGCTTGCGATATAGCGCTACTCCATGGCGAATCAGAGCCATATTTTCGAACTCCCTTAGTAGTTGCGACAACTCATCAGTTATTAAAATTTTATCATGCTTTTGATTTGTTGATAGTGGATGAGGTAGATGCCTTTCCTTATGTTGACAACACTATGCTTTACTATGCTGTAAAGAATAGTGTAAAGGAGGATGGATTGAGGATATTCCTCACAGCAACTTCTACAGATGAGTTAGATAGGAAGGTTCGCACAGGAGAATTAAAACGATTAAGCTTGCCGAGACGGTTTCATGGAAATCCTTTGATTATTCCTAAACCAGTCTGGTTATCAGATTTTAATCGTTGTTTAGAGAAAAGTCAGTTGTCATCCAAGTTAAAGGCCTATATTGAGAAGCAGAGAAAGACTGGATATCCA
The DNA here is from genome assembly GCF_001578945.1 of Streptococcus oralis. Classification (GTDB taxonomy): domain Bacteria; phylum Bacillota; class Bacilli; order Lactobacillales; family Streptococcaceae; genus Streptococcus; species Streptococcus oralis_Q. The sequence goes on along the minus strand of NZ_KQ969550.1, from coordinate 528,778 downwards.
TTACTAATTTTTGCATCAGAGATTCAGAAAGGCGAGAAACTAAAAGAAATCTTGCAGGTGTATTTTCCAGATGAGAAAATTGGTTTTGTGTCTTCTGTTACAGAAGATCGATTAGAGCAGGTGCAAGCTTTTCGAGATGGAGAGTTGACGATACTGATCAGTACGACAATCTTGGAACGTGGAGTTACCTTCCCTTGTGTGGATGTTTTTGTAGTGGAGGCCAATCATCGCCTCTTTACCAAGTCTAGCTTGATTCAGATTGGAGGACGAGTCGGGCGTAGTATGGATAGACCAACTGGTGAATTGCTCTTTTTTCATGATGGATTAAATACTTCAATCAAAAAGGCAATCAAGGAAATCAAACAAATGAACAAGGAGGCAGGCTTATGAGTTGCTTATTGTGTGGCCAAACTACAAAGAGTGATTTGACTTTTAGTAGTCTCTTGCTCTTGAAGAATCAAGAAATACTTCTTTGTTTAACTTGTTCTTTAAGTTTTGAAAGTATTGAACAGGTGCATTGTCCGAGTTGCATGAAAAAAGGAGAGTCAACGTATTGTCAAGATTGTAAATTTTGGTGTAAAGAAGGAATCCAAGTTGATCATAAGGCGATTTTCACCTATAACCAAGCGATGAAAGACTTCTTTAGTCGATATAAGTTTGATGGAGATTTTTTGCTTAGAAAAGTTTTTGCTTCCGTTCTTGCTGAGGAATTGAAAAAGTATAGAGACTATGAATTTGTGGTGATTCCCTTAAGTCCTGAAAGATTGCTTGAGAGAGGGTTTAATCAGGTTGAAGGTTTGGTTGAGGCAGCGGGATTCTCTTTTTAT
>NZ_KQ969550.1:505510-527656 GCF_001578945.1 Streptococcus oralis | reverse complement strand
GGTTTGGTTGAGGCAGCGGGATTCTCTTTTTATGATTTATTAGGAAAAAGAGAAGAGAAAGCTAGTTCTTCTAAGAATCGTTCAGAAAGATTAGCTACTGAAATCCCATTTTTCATTAAAGATGAGACCTCACTTCCTAAGAAGCTCTTACTGATTGATGACATTTATACAACAGGAGCGACTATTAATCGTGTGAAAAGACTTCTGGAAGAAGCAGGTGTTTTGGAAGTCAAAACTTTTTCCCTTGTAAGATGAGGAAAAATTTGCAAAATGAAAATGAAAGCGTTATAATATAGTTAGAAAAATAAAAATGTTTAGAAAGAAGGTACTTATATGATTAAATATAGTATCCGTGGTGAAAACCTAGAAGTAACAGAAGCAATTCGCAATTATGTAGTTTCTAAACTCGAAAAGATCGAAAAATATTTTCAACCTGAACAAGAGTTGGATGCACGTGTCAACTTGAAAGTTTACCGTGAAAAAACAGCAAAGGTTGAAGTAACGATTCCACTTGGATCAATTACCCTTCGTGCAGAAGATATTTCTCAAGATATGTATGGTTCTATCGATCTTGTAACAGATAAAATCGAACGTCAGATTCGTAAAAATAAAACAAAAATCGAACGCAAGAACAAAAATAAGGTTGCAACAAGCCAACTCTTTACAGATGCTCTAGTTGAAGATGCAAATGTTGTGCAGCCAAAAGTGGTTCGTTCAAAACAAATTGATTTGAAACCAATGGATTTGGAAGAAGCACTTCTTCAAATGGACTTGTTGGGACATGATTTCTTTATCTATGTTGATGTCGAAGATCAAACAACTAATGTTTTGTATCGTCGTGAAGATGGTGAAGTTGGTTTGTTAGAAGTTAAGGAATCATAAAATCTTGACAACTATGTAAAAGTGGTTTACAAAATTGTAAACCACTTTTGTATTGCATTATTATAAAAGGTATAAATGGGGGCAGTTATGAAAGACGTGGTGATTGTTTCGGCAGTACGAACTCCAATAGGCTCCTTTGGAGGAAGCTTGAAGAATGTTTCTGCTGTTGATTTGGGAGCTTTGGTTATTAAGAGTGCTTTGGAGAAGGCGAGTGTGAAACCAGAGCAGGTAGATGAAGTGATTATGGGGAATGTCCTAGGCGCTGGTTTAGGTCAAAACGTAGCTCGTCAAATGAGCGTTCATGCAGGACTTTCTGAATTTACACCAGCCTTTACCATCAATAAGGTTTGTGGTTCTGGTTTGAAGGCAGTGCAGTTGGCTGCTCAAGCGATTCGATGTGGCGATGCAGATATTATCGTAGCTGGTGGTGCAGAAAACATGAGTCAGGCACCATATGTTTTGCCAAGCTTCCGTTGGGGTGGTCGTATGGGAGATTCGAAAGTGGTGGATACCATGCTCAAGGATGGCTTGTCTGATGCCTTTAACGAATACCATATGGGGATTACAGCTGAGAATGTGGCTGAAGAATATGGTATTAGCCGAGATGCTCAAGATGCTCTTGCTTTGGAATCGCAAAAACGAGCAGTGGCAGCTATAGAATCTGGACGCTTTAAAGAAGAGATAGTGCCAGTTGTCATTCCTCAACGCAAAGGCGATCCTATCGTTTTTGATACAGATGAATATCCTAGAAAAGATGCTAGCTTAGAGAGTTTGTCTAAGCTAGATCCTGTTTTCAAAAAAGACGGTTCTGTCACAGCGGGAAATGCTTCCGGTATCAATGACGGGGCAGCGGCTGTCTTGGTCATGAGTGCTGAAAAAGCTGAAGAATTAGGACTCTCAGTGATTGCTCGCATTCGTTCGTATGCAAGTGCAGGTTTGGACCCTAAGATGATGGGATGTGGGCCGATTTATGCGACTCGCAAGGCTCTTGAAAAAGGCAATTTAACAATTGATGATCTCGACTTGATTGAGTCAAATGAAGCCTTTGCTGCCCAGGCTTGTGTGGTTGGGAAAACACTTGGCTTTAACACAGATATTGTCAACGTCAATGGTGGCGCCATTGCTCTTGGTCACCCAATTGGGGCTTCCGGTTGCCGTATCCTAGTAACGCTGGTACATGAGATGATGAAACGTGATGCTAAAACTGGGTTAGCAACTCTCTGTATCGGAGGAGGGATGGGGACTGCCCTTATCGTGGAACGTTAAGTGACAGTAACCAGAGTATATAGATGTGCAGGAAGGATGGTTAGCTTATCCTCCTTTTTGCAGTCAAACCATAAAAAAATCAATAAGGAAAAGGAGGCTTACCTCTTTTTAAAGGTCGCTTTTTAAGGGTTTTTGTGATATAATAATGCGCAAGAGGTTTAGAATGAAAAAAAATAATTTAATCCCGTTTTCTGCAGTCTGGCTAGGACTTGCAACTTTCGGAATCTTAACTTTGCTGATTATTTTTTCACATAATCTTGCTGTAACAATCACTGTTTTGTTTCTATTCGTACTGCTTTATCTGCTTTTATTTGTATGGCAAAAAAAACAGTATGAAAAGAGCGAAATTGAACAAATCCAATATGTAAATCATCAGGCAGAGGAGAGTTTGAATACGCTGCTTGAGCAAATGCCGGTGGGAGTCCTGAAATTAGACTTATCAAGCGGAGAAGTGGAATGGTTTAATCCTTATGCTGAGCTGATTTTAACTACTGAAGAAGGGGAAATGGATGTTGAGTTAATTCAAACCATCATCAAGGCTTCTGTTGGGAATCCAGGTTCGTATGCTACCTTGGGCGAAACACGATATGCTGTTCATATGGACAAGGCTTCGGGTGTTTTGTATTTCTTTGATGTTTCTGGAGAGTATGAAGCTACTGTCGAATTGGTAACTAGCCGTCCAGTCATTGGAGTCATCTCGGTAGATAACTATGATGATTTGGAGGATGCGACGTCTGACTCTGATATCAGCCATATCAATAGTTTTGTAGCCAATTTTGTTTCAGAATTTGCTAGTAAGTATGCCATGTTTTCTCGCCGTGTGGGGATGGATCGTTTTTATGTATTCACAGATTACACAGTACTAGAGGAATTGATGAATGACAAATTCTCTGTTATTGATACTTTCCGAGAAGAATCAAAACAGAGGCAATTACCCTTAACCTTAAGTATGGGATTTTCTTATGGTGATGGCAATCATGATGAGATAGGGAAAGTTGCTTTAAGGAATTTGAACTTAGCTGAGGTTCGTGGTGGGGACCAAGTCGTTGTCAAGGAAAATGATGAAACCAAGAACCCAGTCTATTTCGGTGGTGGTTCCGCAGCCTCTGTTAAGAGAACAAGAACACGTACGAGAGCCATGATGACAGCTATTTCAGATAAGATTCGCAGTGTGGATCAAGTCTTTGTAGTTGGTCATAAAAATCTGGATATGGATGCCTTGGGGTCTGCGGTCGGTATGCAGTTATTTTCGAGCAATATCACTGAAAATAGCTATGCTGTTTATGATGCAGAACAAATGTCGCCAGACATTGAGCGCGCCGTCAACTTCTTGGGGAAAGAAGGAGTCACCAAACTCTTGCCTCTTACAGATGCGATGAAGTTAGTTACAAACCGTTCATTATTGATTTTAGTGGATCATTCCAAGACGGCTTTGACCTTGTCAAAAGATTTTTATGATTTGTTCACTCAAACTATTGTTATTGACCATCATAGACGTGATCAGGATTTTCCAGAGAATGCAGTAATCACCTATATCGAAAGTGGAGCAAGTAGTGCGAGTGAGTTGGTCACAGAGTTGATTCAGTTCCAAAATTCTAAGAAAAATCGTTTGAGTCGTATGCAGGCCAGTGTTTTGATGGCTGGTATGATGCTGGATACCAAGAATTTCACATCTCGCGTGACGAGTCGAACCTTTGATGTGGCTAGCTATCTGAGAACACGTGGAAGTGATAGTATTGCTATCCAGGAGATTGCTGCGACAGATTTTGAAGAGTACCGTGAGGTAAATGAACTCATTTTACAAGGTCGTAAGTTGGGTTCAGATGTCTTAATTGCCCAAGCTAAGGATTCGACCACTTATGACACAGTTGTAATCAGTAAGGCTGCCGATGCTATGTTAGCTATGTCTGGCATTGAAGCCAGCTTCGTTCTGGCAAAAAACACACAAGGATTCATCTCTATCTCGGCTCGGAGCCGTAGTAAAATCAATGTGCAACGGATTATGGAAGAACTGGGCGGTGGTGGTCACTTTAACCTAGCTGCTGCGCAGATTAAGGATATGAGTCCATCAGAAGTTGGAGAAAAATTGACTCAACTTATTTTAGATGAACTAAAAGAAAAGGAGAAAGAAGAATGAAAGTAATCTTTTTAGCAGATGTCAAAGGAAAAGGGAAAAAAGGCGAAATCAAGGAAGTGCCAACTGGCTACGCTCAAAACTTCCTGATTAAAAAGAATTTGGCTAAGGAAGCGACTGCTCAGGCAATCGGTGAATTACGTGGAAAACAAAAATCAGAAGAAAAGGCTCATGCAGAGATGTTAGCAGAGGCAAGAGCCATCAAGGCCAAACTTGAAGCAGAAGAGACTGTCGTAGAGTTTGTTGAAAAAGTTGGACCAGATGGCCGTACCTTTGGATCCATCACCAACAAGAAAATTGCAGAAGAATTGCAAAAGCAGTTTGGTATCAATATTGACAAGCGTCACATTCAAGTAAAAGCACCAATTCGAGCAGTAGGTTTGATTGATGTACCAGTGAAAATCTACCAAGATGTTACAAGCGTCATCAATCTTCGTGTAAAAGAAGGTTAAGTTTACAACTTCTTGACAAGATTGTAAAAGGAAGGAAAGTCGGATGGCAGAAGTAGAGGAACTGCGAGTTCAACCTCAGGATATTTTGGCCGAACAATCTGTTCTGGGGGCTATTTTTATAGATGAGAGCAAACTCGTTTTTGTCCGAGAATATATTGATTCTCGAGACTTCTTTAAGTATGCTCATCGGTTGATCTTCCAAGCGATGGTTGATTTGTCAGATCGTGGGGAAGCGATCGATGCGACGACGGTTCGGACGATTTTGGATAGCCAAGGGGATCTCCAAAATATTGGTGGCTTGTCCTATCTTGTTGAAATTGTCAACTCTGTACCAACTTCAGCTAATGCGGAATATTATGCTAAAATCGTAGCGGAAAAGGCTATGCTACGTCGCTTGATTTCCAAGTTGACAGAGTCTGTCAACCAAGCCTATGAGGCTTCTAAGCCTGCAGATGAAATCATCTCTCAGGCTGAAAAGGGGCTCATTGATGTTAGCGAAAACGCCAATCGTAGTGGGTTCAAGAACATCCGAGATATTCTAAATATCAACTTTGGGAACCTAGAAGTTCGGTCACAACAAACAACGGATATCACCGGTATTGCAACGGGCTACCGTGATTTGGACCATATGACGACAGGTCTCCATGAGGAGGAATTAATTATTCTAGCGGCGCGACCAGCAGTTGGTAAGACGGCCTTTGCCTTGAATATTGCTCAGAACATTGGGACTAAGTTAGACAAGACAGTTGCTATCTTTTCACTGGAAATGGGTGCGGAAAGTCTAGTAGACCGTATGTTGGCTGCCGAAGGATTAGTGGAGTCCCATTCTATCCGTACAGGTCAATTGACTGATGAGGAGTGGCAAAAGTATACCATTGCTCAAGGGAACCTAGCCAACGCGAGTATCTATATCGATGACACACCAGGGATTCGGATCACGGAAATTCGTTCTCGCTCACGCAAACTAGCTCAAGAAACGGGCAATCTAGGCTTGATTTTGATTGACTACCTACAGCTTATCACAGGGACTGGTCGTGAGAACCGCCAACAAGAAGTCTCTGAAATTTCTCGTCAGTTGAAAATTCTAGCCAAGGAATTGAAAGTTCCAGTCATTGCTCTCAGTCAGTTATCCCGTGGAGTGGAACAGCGACAGGATAAGAGACCGGTCTTGTCTGATATTCGTGAATCGGGTTCTATCGAGCAGGATGCAGATATCGTAGCTTTTCTATACCGTGACGACTACTACGATCGTGCGGGTGAAGAAGAGGAAGGAATTCCAAATAACAAGGTTGAGGTTATCATCGAGAAAAACCGTAGTGGAGCTCGTGGAACGGTGGAATTGATTTTCCAAAAAGAATACAATAAATTTTCAAGTATCTCAAAGAGGGAGGCATAAGATGTCAGATGCATTTACAGATGTAGCCAAGATGAAAAAAATCAAAGAAGAAATCAAGGCGCATGAGGGACAAGTCGTTGAAATGACTTTGGAGAATGGCCGTAAGCGCCAAAAAAATAGATTGGGTAAGCTAATTGAGGTTTATCCATCTCTATTTATCGTTGAATTTGGGGATGTTGAGGGAGATAAACAAGCTAATGTTTACGTTGAATCCTTCACCTACTCAGATATCTTGACAGAAAAGAATTTGATTCGCTATCTAGACCAAGGATCTTAAAATGAAGTGAGCTTTGCTCACTTTTTTCTTTTTCTCCCGAATAGTATAAAGGAGGGTAACCTCAGAAATTTATATTATTAAGGAGAATGAATGACGTTTTTAAAATCAGGAGTTAAGAAGAGCAGATATATGCAGTTGGGTGTAGGGTTGGCCACATTGTTGGTTACGAGTGCTTTTTTGTTTGGTGGTGAATCGGTTCAGGCTGACAGTGTAGCGCGTGGAGATGACTACCCACTTCATTATAAAAATGGTAGTGTGGAAATCGATCAGTGGCGGATGTATTCTCGCCAGTGTACATCTTTTGCAGCCTTTCGTTTGAGTAGTGTAAATGGCTTTGAGATTCCTCCTGCCTATGGAAATGCGAATGAATGGGGACATCGTGCAAGGCGAGAAGGCTACCGTGTGGATACTAAGCCAGAAGTTGGGGCTATTGCATGGTCGACAGAAGGTTATTATGGGCACGTGGCTTGGGTATCAAATGTGTCAGGGGATACGATTGAGATCGAAGAGTATAACTATGGAGTTAGGGAGAAGTATAATCGTCGCAGCGTAAAAGCTAGCTCTATGACAGGCTTTATCCATTTTAAGGACTTGGTAGGGAATGGTGGTAGAACTGGAAATCCTGTCAGGTCAGGGCTGGCGTCTAGTGGGACTCATACGTTTACTCAAAAATCCGCCATTAGAAACCAGCCGTCAAGTACAGGACAAGTTATTGACTACTACTATCCTGGTGAAAATGTTTTCTACGATCAAATCGTAGAAAAGGAAGGTTATAAGTGGCTTAGTTACCTGTCCTATAGTGGAACGAGGAGATACGTCCAGTATATGGAAACAGAATCGGTGGAGAATGGTTGGAAGAAGCAAAACGGTATTTGGAATTACCGTGAAAACGGGAAACTCGTAACTGGTTGGAAGAAAATAAATGGCAGTTGGTATCACTTCAAAGAAAACGGGACTATGTCAACAGGTTGGGTAAAGGATGGCTCGCATTGGTACTATCTAAAGGCATCGGGAGAGATGCAGATAGGATGGCTCAAGGAAAATGGAACATGGTATTATTTGGAGAGTTCAGGGGCTATGAAGTCTAGCCAGTGGTTCCAAGTAGGAGGAAAGTATTACTACGTCAATGCTTCGGGGGCTTTAGCAGTGAATACCACTGTGGATGGCTATCGAGTGGATAGTAATGGAGCTAGAATCTAGAAAGAATATAAAAAAGAGAACTTCACTACCATTTGCCTATTCTTTCCAATGGTATTTTTCCCTGCTTTCCTTTATAATGGGTGTATGGACAAGAAAAAATTATTATTAATTGATGGATCTTCTGTTGCTTTTCGAGCTTTTTTTGCGCTCTATCAGCAGTTGGATCGTTTTAAAAATGCTAATGGTCTTCATACCAATGCAATCTACGGCTTTCAACTCATGTTGAATCATGTCTTAGAACGGGTTGAGCCTAGTCATGTTTTGGTAGCCTTTGATGCAGGAAAAACGACTTTCCGTACAGAGATGTATGCAGACTACAAGGGTGGTCGTGCTAAAACTCCAGATGAGTTTCGTGAGCAATTTCCCTTCATTCGTGAGTTGCTAGACCATCTTGGGATTCGACACTATGAGTTGCCTCAGTATGAAGCCGATGATATCATCGGGACCCTAGGTCGCTTGGCTGAGAAAGATTCCTTCAATGTGACAATCGTTAGCGGAGATAAGGATTTGATCCAGTTGACGGATGAGCATACGGTGGTCGAGATTTCCAAGAAAGGTGTGGCTGAGTTTGAGGCCTTTACACCCGAGTACCTCATGGAAAAAATGGGACTCACACCAGCCCAGTTTATTGACCTCAAGGCTCTTATGGGGGATAAGTCTGATAATATCCCTGGTGTCACGAAAATCGGTGAAAAGACGGGTATCAAGCTCTTGCTGGAGCATGGCTCGCTCGAGGGTATTTATGAAAATATCGATGGGATGAAGGCTTCTAAGATGAAGGACAATCTCATCAATGATAAAGAACAAGCCTTTTTATCGAAAACATTAGCGACCATTGAGACTCAGGCACCGATTGAAATTGGACTAGATGATTTGGTTTATAATGGTCCAGATGTGGAAAATCTCGGGAAATTCTACGATGAGATGGGCTTCAAACAGCTCAAGCAAGCTCTAAATGTGTCATCAACGGATGCGCCTGAAAGTTTGGATTTCACTATCGTTGACCACGTCAGTCAAGACATGCTGAGCGCAGACTCTATCTTCCACTTTGAACTCTTTGGTGAGAACTACCATACAGATGACTTGGTTGGTTTTGCTTGGTCTTGTGGGGATAAACTTTACGCTACAGACAAACTTGAGCTCTTGCAGGAGCCAATTCTCAAGGAATTTTTAGAAAAAACACCTCTGAAAGTGTATGACTTTAAGAAAGCTAAAGTTCTTTTAAATCGTTTGGGCTTGAATCTCCAGGCACCTGCTTTTGACAGTCGCTTGGCCAAATACCTCCTCTCTACTGTCGAGAACAATGAGATCTCAACCATTGCTAGTCTCTATGGCCAGACTTACTTGGTCGATGATGAGACTTTTTACGGCAAGGGTGTCAAGAAAGCTATCCCTGAGAGAGAGAAATTCTTGGAGCATTTGGCTCGCAAGGTTGCAGTATTGGTTGAGACTGAGCCGGTTTTACTTGAAAAACTCAGTGAACATGGGCAGTTAGATCTTCTCTATGACATGGAGCAACCTCTGGCTTTTGTCCTTGCCAAGATGGAAATTGCTGGGATCAAGGTCAAAAAAGAAACCCTACTTGAGATGCAGGCTGAAAATGAGGTCGTCATTGAGCAACTCACTCAAGAGATTTACGAACTGGCTGGTGAGGAGTTTAATATCAACTCGCCTAAACAGTTGGGCGTTCTTCTCTTTGAAAAACTCGGTCTTCCTCTAGAGTACACCAAGAAAACCAAGACAGGTTACTCGACAGCCGTGGATGTGCTAGAGCGACTGGCTCCTATTGCGCCGATTGTTAAGAAAATCCTAGACTATCGTCAGATTGCTAAGATTCAGTCAACTTATGTGATTGGTTTGCAAGACTGGATTTTGGATGATGGCAAGATTCACACGCGCTATGTGCAGGATTTGACTCAGACTGGGCGTTTGTCTAGTGTGGATCCAAACTTGCAAAATATTCCTGTGCGTTTGGGGCAAGGTCGTCTCATTCGTAAGGCTTTTGTACCTGAGTGGGAGGATAGTGTCCTTCTCAGCTCGGACTATTCACAGATTGAATTGCGCGTTTTGGCTCATATTTCTAAGGATGAGCATCTGATTAAGGCCTTTCAAGAGGGAGCAGATATCCATACCTCGACGGCCATGCGGGTCTTTGGAATTGAACGCCCTGAAGATGTGACTCCAAACGACCGTCGTAATGCCAAGGCGGTTAACTTCGGAGTGGTTTACGGGATTTCAGATTTTGGTTTGTCTAATAATCTGGGCATCAGCCGTAAGGAAGCAAAAGCCTACATTGACACTTACTTTGAACGCTTCCCAGGTATTAAAAACTACATGGATGAAGTGGTGCGTGAGGCGCGTGATAAGGGCTATGTAGAGACTCTCTTCAAGCGTCGTCGTGAGTTGCCAGATATCAATTCGCGCAACTTCAACATTCGTGGTTTTGCGGAGCGGACTGCCATCAACTCTCCTATCCAGGGTTCGGCAGCAGATATTCTTAAGATTGCTATGATTCAGCTAGACAAGGCTCTAGTTGAAGGTGGTTATCAGACCAAGATGCTGTTGCAAGTGCACGATGAAATCGTCCTTGAGGTTCCGAAATCAGAACTAGCAGCCGTCAAAGTACTGGTGAAACAAACTATGGAAGAAGCCATCCAGCTCAGTGTTCCCCTCATCGCAGATGAGAATGAAGGTGCAACTTGGTACGAGGCCAAATAAGAAAGCTATGATAGAGTTTGAAGTACCTGCCTTCAAACTCTTTTTCATATTTTTCTGTAAGCAGTTTCCTTGACTTATCCTTGCTTTTGCGTTATCATATATCCATATAAGATACGGGAGTCTGTGTACAGTCTGAGAGGAAGTGTTAAACTTCGACCGCACCTGATCTGGGTAATGCCAGCGTAGGGAAGGATACTTGGCCGAATTCTGCACCTTTTCCGTATATATGGGAAAGGTTTTCTTTTTGTCAAAAGGAAGTCTGAGAAAAGGAGGTTTTTATGAAAGCAAGCATTGCCTTGCAAGTCTTGCCCTTGTCACAAGGGATTGACCGGATCGCTATTATCGATCAGGTGATTGCTTATCTGCAAGCTCAATCTGTGACTATGGTGGTGACACCCTTTGAAACGGTCTTGGAAGGAGAATTTGATGAGCTCATGCGCATTCTCAAAGAAGCGTTAGAAGTGGCAGGGCAGGAGGCGGATAATGTCTTTGCCAATGTCAAAATAAATGTAGGAGAGATTTTAAGCATTGATGAGAAACTTGAAAAGTATGATGAGACGACAGATTAGTCTATTGGGTTTTCTAGGAGTCTTGTCGGTCTGGCAGTTAGCGGGAATATTCAAACTTTTACCCAAGTTTATCCTGCCAACTCCTTTTGAAATTCTCAAGGCCTTTGTTCGTGATAGAGAATTTCTCTGGCACCATAGCTGGGCGACCTTGAGAGTGGCTTTGCTGGGGCTGGTTTTAGGAGTCTTGATTGCTTGCCTCATGGCTGTGCTCATGGACAGTCTGACTTGGCTCAATGACCTGATTTACCCTATGATGGTGGTTGTTCAGACTATCCCGACCATTGCCATAGCTCCTATCTTGGTCTTGTGGCTAGGATATGGGATTTTGCCTAAGATTGTCTTGATAATCCTGACAACAACCTTCCCTATCATCGTTAGTATTTTGGATGGATTTAGGCATTGTGACAAGGATATGCTGACCTTGTTTAGTTTGATGCGGGCAAAACCTTGGCAAATCCTGTGGCATTTTAAAATCCCTGTCAGTCTGCCCTACTTTTATGCAGGTCTGAGGGTCAGTGTCTCTTACGCCTTTATCACAACAGTGGTATCTGAGTGGTTGGGAGGCTTTGAAGGACTAGGTGTCTACATGATTCAGTCCAAGAAACTGTTTCAGTATGATACCATGTTTGCTATTATTATTCTGGTGTCGATTATCAGCCTTTTGGGTATGAAATTGGTCGGTATTAGTGAAAAATATGTGATTAAATGGAAACGTTCATAGAATAAGAATGTTTCAAAAAAGAAAAGAGGAAATGAAAATGAAAAAAACATGGAAAGTGTTTTTAACGCTTGTAACAGCTCTTGTAGCTGTCGTACTTGTGGCTTGTGGCCAAGGAACAGCTTCTAAGGACAACAAAGAAGCAGAACTCAAGAAGATTGACTTTATCCTAGATTGGACACCAAATACCAACCACACAGGGCTGTATGTTGCCAAGGAAAAAGGCTATTTTAAAGAAGCTGGAGTAGATGTTGATTTGAAATTGCCACCAGAAGAAAGTTCTTCTGACTTGGTGATCAATGGCAAGGCGCCATTTGCAGTGTACTTCCAAGACTATATGGCTAAAAAATTGGAAAAAGGGGCAGAAATCACTGCCGTTGCCGCTATCGTTGAGCACAATACATCAGGGATCATCTCACGTAAATCTGACAATGTCACCAGTCCAAAGGACTTGGTTGGCAAGAAATACGGAACTTGGAATGACCCAACGGAGCTTGCTATGTTGAAAACCTTGGTAGAATCACAAGGTGGAGACTTTGAGAAGGTCGAAAAAGTACCAAACAACGACTCAAACTCAATTACACCGATTGCCAATGGCGTCTTTGACACTGCTTGGATCTACTACGGTTGGGACGGTATCCTTGCCAAATCTCAGGGCGTAGACGCTAACTTCATGTACTTGAAAGATTATGTCAAAGAGTTTGACTACTACTCACCCGTTATCATCGCTAACAACGACTATCTAAAAGACAACAAGGAAGAAGCTCGCAAAGTTATCCAAGCTATCAAAAAAGGCTACCAATATGCCATGGAACATCCAGAAGAAGCAGCCGATATCCTTATCAAGAATGCACCTGAACTCAAGGAAAAACGTGACTTTGTCATCGAATCTCAAAAATACTTGTCAAAAGAATACGCAAGCGACAAGGAAAAATGGGGTCAATTTGATGCAGCTCGCTGGAATGCCTTCTACAAATGGGATAAAGAAAATGGTATCCTTAAAGAAGATTTGACAGACAAAGGCTTCACCAACGAATTTGTGAAATAATGACAGAAATTAGACTAGAACACGTCAGTTATGCCTATGGTCAAGATAGGATTTTAGAGGACATTAACCTGCAGGTGACTTCAGGTGAAGTGGTTTCTATCCTAGGTCCAAGTGGTGTTGGAAAGACCACCCTCTTTAACCTAATCGCTGGGATTTTAGAAGTCCAGTCTGGGCGAATTGTCCTTGATGGCGAGGAGAATCCTAAGGGGCGCGTGAGTTATATGTTGCAAAAGGATCTTCTCTTGGAGCACAAGACCGTTCTTGGTAATATCATTTTGCCCCTCTTGATTCAAAAAGTGGATAAGGCGGAAGCCATTGCCCGCGCGGATGAAATTCTTGCAACCTTTCAGTTGACGGCGGTACGGGACAAGTATCCCCATGAACTTAGTGGGGGGATGCGTCAGCGTGTGGCCTTGCTTCGTACCTATCTTTTTGGGCACAAGCTCTTTCTCTTGGATGAGGCCTTTAGCGCCTTGGATGAGATGACCAAGATGGAACTCCATGCTTGGTATCTGGAGATTCACAAACAGCTACAGCTGACGACCTTGATCATCACGCATAGTATTGAAGAGGCCCTCAATCTCAGTGACCGCATCTATATCTTGAAAAATCGTCCTGGGAAAATTGTCTCAGAAATTAAACTAGATTGGTCTGAAGACGAGGACAAGGAAGTCCAAAAGATTGCCTACAAACGTCAAATCTTAGCAGAATTGGGATTAGATAAGTAGAAAAATAGGGAGTTGGTGAAGATTATCCTTTACCAGCGTCCTTTTTCTTTAAAAAATGGGAATAAGGATATCTTGTTACTTGCAGGAGGATGTTAAAAGGACTATAATGAGAATGTAGTACAGAGGCATATACTTTTAAAAAAGGAGACTGTATTCATGGCAAAAAATGATTATTGGGTAGTTGTGTATAAAATCCTTAATTATTATTTTCAGAAAATGAAGCATGGAGAGTCAGCCGATGAAAATGAAATAAACGCTTCCGTTCTGGAAATCCCCCACCGGTATTTAATGGATGTCTATCGTAATTTATTTGATGATGGATTTTTGACAGGTACTTGTGTTACTGGAGATATGTCCGGAGATGTTTATATTGAGTATTTGTCTCTTGTCAGGATTACGACCAAAGGTATTGGATATTTAGAGGACAATTCTAAAATGAAACAGGCTTATAAAATTTTGAAAGAAATAAAAGACTGGCTTCCTGGAATGTAGCATTTAAAGTACTTTTCTTATACTTAGTTACTAGTAAATATGAACTATCGTAAAAGTTATAGCAGTCATGTTTTGAGACAATTCACAATACAATTGGTTAATATAGATAAGCAGATCTGGAGGTATACGATACATTTACCTATAGAAGATTAAATTCTGTATTGAAACTGAAAAAATTTTTGCAAATACACACGATTTGGTGTGCTTATTTATATAAGAAGACACAATATATAGTACTTGACAAGTATGGTATAATAGTATATAGGATACCATATTTAGTTTAGAGATTTTCATAGGGGGATTACATAGTTGGAGTGGCTAAACTTATTTAAGGATTTTTTTGGGCTAAATGTACCATTAGCTATTTGTATTCTAGTAGCATTAGGGATATATAATATTTTTTCCAAACTACTAGAAGAACGGCGTAAAGATTATGACATGACCTTTAAAAGCCAAGCTAGATTAATTGAGGAACTAAACAAAACAATTTCTGATAGAGATCAGAGAATATCTGATTTGGAAAAATTGCTTGATAATAAAAGGAGGTAGAATAAAATGGGAATAATTTTGTTTTTAATAATTGTTGCATCACTTGTTTTGCTCTTTTATATTAGAGATACAAAAAAACATAAAAAAATGATTGCATATAATCTCCTATATACTCATTTTCAAGAAAAATATATAATAAAAGATGCAATTTGTAAGTATGAAGATAAATATCCAGCTCTAACAAAAGTTGTATTGTCATTTGTAGAAGCTCAGTTAGATGTTTCAATGATAGTAGAAAATTCTAAAAAGGTTGAAGGTTCGTTGCAGCAACAGTTAGATAAAGAATTAGATGAAATAATAGAATCTAAAAATAATGAGGAATTATTGCAAGTAATTCACTGGTATTTTTTAGCTTGTATTGCAATTTCATCTCTTAGAACTCGTGAGAGTATAGATATTATCAAGAAGGACTCTATTGATTTTGAGGATAAGCCGATATCAAAATCAGATGTAAAGGGTAATTATTGTTTTGCATAATATATAGTCCTGTGAGTTAAACCTCACAGGATTTTTCATTCTAGTAGTAAAAAAGGCACGTCTTGCCTGCTGAACTCGTCAATATTACGCCCTTTTCAGGGCTCTTTTTTGTGGACTTTTTTAGGGACTTTCAAGAAAAACTAAGGCGATTTAATGCCAAAGTGTTTTTTAAAAAAGTCAGTATTTCCAATGGTTGAGCCTTTAAAATTTGACTTATAGAGTGTTAAATGATAGTATAGTCAAAGATAGTCAAGGTTCAAAGAAGGAGTTTGATTTACTATGAGATTTAAAAATACATCAGATCATATCGAAGCCTATATCAAGGCGATATTAGACCAGTCTGGTATCGTGGAATTGCAACGGAGCCAGTTGGCAGATACCTTTCAGGTTGTGCCAAGTCAGATCAACTATGTCATCAAGACACGTTTTACTGAAAGCAGAGGATACTTGGTTGAGAGCAAGCGTGGTGGCGGAGGCTACATTCGCATCGGACGGATTGAATTTTCCAATCATCATGAGATGCTCCGCGATTTGCTTTACTCGATTGGTGAGCGAGTTAATCAGGAGATCTATGAGGATATTCTCCAGCTTTTGGTGGAGCAGGACTTGATGACCAAGCAAGAGATGACCTTGCTGACTTCAGTAGCAACAGATCGTGTCCTAGGGGAAGAATCTTCAGTTGTCCGTGCCAATATGCTCCGACAGCTATTACAAGAGGTAGATAGAAAAGAGAAGTAAGATGAACTATTCAAAAGCATTGAATGAATGTATCGAAAGTGCCTACATGGTTGCGAGCCATTTTGGAGCCCGTTATTTAGAGTCTTGGCATCTATTGATTGCCATGTCTAATCACAGTTATAGTGTGGCAGGGGCGACTTTAAATGATTATCCTTATGAAATGGACCGTTTAGAAGAGGTTGCGTTGGAACTGACTGAAACCGACTATAGCCAAGATGAAACCTTTACGGAATTGCCTTTTTCTCATCGTTTGGAGGTTCTCTTTGCAGAAGCAGAGTATGTGGCCTCAGTGGCTCATGCTAAGGTGCTAGGGACAGAACATGTCCTCTATGCGATTTTGCATGATGGTAATGCCTTGGCAACTCGCATCTTGGAGAGAGCGGGCTTCTCTTATGAAGACCAGAAAGATCAGGTCAGAATTGCTGCTCTTCGTCGCAATCTAGAAGAGCGTGCAGGATGGACTAGAGAAGATCTTAAGGCTTTGCGTCAACGCCATCGCACAGTAACTGACAAGCAAAATTCTATGGCAAATATGATGGGAATGCCTCAAGCTCAAAGTGGTGGTCTAGAGGATTACACGCATGACCTGACGGAGCAAGCGCGTTCTGGCAAGTTAGAGCCAGTTATCGGTCGTGACAAGGAAATCTCACGTATGATTCAGATTTTGAGTCGAAAGACCAAGAACAATCCGGTCTTGGTTGGTGATGCGGGTGTCGGGAAAACAGCTCTGGCACTTGGACTTGCTCAGCGTATTGCTAGTGGGAATGTACCAGCTGAAATGGCAAAGATGCGCGTGTTAGAGCTGGATTTGATGAATGTCGTTGCGGGGACACGTTTTCGTGGTGACTTTGAAGAGCGTATGAACAACATCATCAAGGATATCGAGGAAGATGGCAAAGTGATCCTCTTTATCGATGAACTCCACACCATCATGGGTTCTGGTAGCGGTATTGACTCGACTCTGGATGCGGCCAATATCTTGAAGCCAGCCTTAGCTCGCGGAACTCTGAGAACGGTTGGTGCAACCACTCAGGAAGAATACCAAAAACACATCGAAAAAGATGCAGCTCTCTCTCGTCGTTTTGCAAAAGTGACGATTGAAGAGCCAAGTCTAGCTGACAGTATGACTATTTTGCAAGGTTTGAAGGCTACCTATGAGAAACACCACCGTGTGCAAATCACAGATGAAGCTGTTGAAACGGCTGTCAAGATGGCGCATCGTTACTTGACTAGTCGTCACTTACCAGACTCTGCCATCGATCTATTGGATGAAGCAGCAGCAACAGTGCAAAACAAATCCAAACAGGTGAAAGTAGACGAATCCGACTTGAGTCCAGCTGATAAGGCTTTGATGGATGGCAAGTGGAAACAAGCTGCCCAGTTAATCGCAAAAGAGCAGGAAGTCCCTGTCTATAAAGATTTGGTAACAGAATCTGAAATTTTGACTACCTTGAGTCGCTTGTCAGGTATCCCAGTCCAAAAACTGACGCAAACGGATGCTAAGAAATATCTGAACTTGGAAGCGGAACTACACAAACGTGTCATCGGCCAAGATAAAGCTGTTTCAAGTATTAGCCGTGCCATTCGTCGCAACCAGTCAGGTATTCGCAGTCACAAGCGTCCGATTGGTTCCTTTATGTTCCTAGGGCCGACAGGAGTCGGTAAGACCGAATTGGCCAAGGCTCTGGCAGAAGTTCTCTTTGATGACGAATCAGCCCTTATCCGCTTTGATATGAGTGAGTATATGGAGAAATTCGCAGCTAGCCGTCTCAATGGAGCTCCTCCGGGCTATGTAGGCTACGAAGAAGGTGGGGAGTTGACCGAGAAGGTTCGCAACAAACCTTACTCTGTGCTCCTCTTTGACGAGGTAGAAAAGGCCCACCCAGACATCTTTAATGTCCTCTTGCAGGTTCTGGACGACGGTGTTTTGACAGATAGCAAGGGACGCAAGGTGGACTTTTCGAATACCATTATCATCATGACGTCAAACCTTGGTGCAACAGCCCTTCGTGATGACAAGACTGTTGGTTTTGGGGCTAAGGATATTCGTTTTGACCAGGAAAATATGGAAAAACGCATGTTTGAAGAGTTGAAAAAAGCTTATCGACCAGAGTTTATCAACCGTATTGATGAAAAGGTGGTCTTCCACAGTTTGGATAGCGAACACATGCAAGAAATTGTCAAGATTATGGTGAAACCTTTAGTAGCAAGTTTGGCTGAAAAAGGCATTGACTTGAAATTACAAACTTCCGCACTGAAATTGTTGGCAAATCAAGGATATGACCCAGAGATGGGAGCTCGTCCACTTCGCAGAACTCTGCAAACAGAGGTGGAAGACAAGTTGGCAGAACTTCTTCTTAAGGGGGAACTAGTAGCAGGCAAGACCCTCAAGATTGGTGTCAAAGCTGGTCAATTAAAATTTGATATTGCATAAAAATGGAGAATCAGGAGAGGTCCTGATTCTTTTTTGTTACTTTTTTATAAAAAATGATAAAAAACTATTGACAAAACAAAAATATAGTATATAATAAAAACATAGAAAATAAAAATATCAAAAATTATAAAAAGGTAGAACGTTTATGAAAAAGAAAACAGCAGTGGTATTTGGGACCTTTGCCCCTCTCCATCAGGGACATATCGATCTGATCCAGCGAGCGAAGCGCCAGTGTGATCAGGTCTGGGTAGTCGTTTCAGGCTATGAGGGAGACAGAGGGGAGCAGATAGGCTTAACTCTTCAAAAACGATTTCGCTATATCCGAGAGGCTTTTCGTGATGACGAGTTGACCTCTGTCTGCAAGCTGGATGAGACCAACCTTCCCCGTTACCCTATGGGCTGGCAGGAGTGGTTGGACCAGATGTTAGTGGAGATTTCCTATGATGAAACCCAGCAAGAACTAATCTTCTTTGTGGGAGAA
Source organism: Streptococcus oralis (assembly GCF_001578945.1). GTDB lineage: Bacteria > Bacillota > Bacilli > Lactobacillales > Streptococcaceae > Streptococcus > Streptococcus oralis_Q. The sequence goes on along the minus strand of NZ_KQ969550.1, from coordinate 509,097 downwards.
GAAGAATACCAGCAAGAGCTAGCTAAACGTGGATTTGGCACCGTCTTGCAAGAAAGAAAGTTTGGTATCTCAGCGACTATGATTCGAGAAAATCCAAGCAAATATTGGAAATACATTGCTCAACCCTTCCGTCGTCAGTTCACAAAGAAAGTGTTGATCATGGGAAGTGCCAGTAATGGGAAGACAACTCTAGCCAAGGATTTGGCAAGGTATTACGATGCGCCTGTTAGTCTGGAATATGCGCGTGAGTACCAGATTAAAAACAACGTCCGCGACGATGAATTGACTCCAAAGGATTACTACTATCTCCTTTTAGGGCAGTATGACCAGACCTCAAAGCTAATCGATAGCAATGCCAATCGAGGCCTAGTGATAGCCGATACCAACTCCTTGGTAACCAAGGGCTACTATGACTATTACATGGAGACTGAGGACCAAGGGGACTTATCAGGAGAAACCTTTGACAATCTCTTCGCCTCTATCTTGGCCAAGGAAAAATGGGATTTGATTCTCTTTGTGCAGCCTGTCGGCTCCTATGTCAATGATGGATTTAGAGATATGACCATGGCAGAAGACCACATTCGCTACAGTTTTTCCCAGCATTTGGATCAGATGAGGGAGCGATATTTAACGACCATTCCTTTAGTTTATCTGGCTGAGGATTACTTAGGCAATTATGAAGCAGCAAAAGTGGCTATTGATGCCATTTACCAAGCAGATTAGGAGAAAATGATGAAAAAACTAACTGAAAAAATCACACAATTTATCGAAAACTTTAAAAATGTCCATGCAGAAGCCCGCAAGATCGGTTTTGCAGGAATCATGCGCTTGCTATGGAAAGATCTCTTTGTCGGCCGTAGCCTTTTCCAGTGGTTGTATCTCATTGCCCTGTCAAGTGTTCCCTTGATCTTGGAATTCACGCAAAATACGCAAAGTCATGATTGGCTCAGCTTGTTTGCATCTTGGACTGGGATTGTCTGTGTTATCCTAGTAGCAGAAGGGCGTGCAAGTAATTATCTCTTTGGGGCCATTAACTCGGCAATCTACTTGATCTTGGCCATGAATGCGACTTTTTATGGAGAAGTCTTGACGACTGTTTACTTCTTTGTCATGCAGCCGATTGGTCTCTATGCTTGGCTGTCCAATCGTATCAATGACCAAGAAAAACCAGAAGAATCCCACTTTGAAGCTAAGAAATTATCTGTGCTTGACTGGCTCAAGTACTTGGCCTTGACTGCCATTATCTGGATTGGTATGGGCTTGGCTTATCAAAGTATCAATAGCGCTCGCCCTTTCCGTGATAGTGTTACCGATGCGACCAATGGTGTTGGTCAGCTCTTGATGACACGTCTCTACCGTGAACAATGGATTTTCTGGATTGCAACAAATCTCTTTAGTATTTATCTCTGGTGGGGTGAAAATATCCACATCCAAGGGATGTACTGGGTTTACACACTTAACAGTCTAGTGGGTTGGTACCAATGGACCAAGGCAGTTCGAAAGGAGGCATAAGATGGCAGATACGATGATTCCAGCTGGGATGACGGAAAAAGAATATTATGAAATCCATGCCAGTCAGGAGGAGTTTTTAGACTGGTACTACAAGCAGGAACTCCCTCAATATGAAAAACCAAGTGTGACAGTAGATATGGTAGCCTACTGCTTTGTTGAAGGAAAGATCAAGCTCTTGCTGATTCGTCGCAAGGCTCACCCCTATCAGAACTGTTTGGCTTTGGTTGGAGGCTTTATGGATAAGGGAGAAGATGCTGCACATGCCTGTCAACGCGAGGTGAGAGAAGAAGTCAATCTGGATCTACCTTTGGAAAAAATCGAGCAATTAATGACCGTATCAACCCCTGGGCGTGACCCACGGGGCTGGACAGTGACCATTGCTCACTTGGTGTACCTGCCTAGTCGTGCCCTAGACCTCGTTCAGGCAGGAGACGATGCCAAGGATGTGGTTTTCGTAGATGTCAATTTTCAGACAGGCAAATGCTTCCTAGAGGGAGTTGAGCTGGAGGAGCAAGCCTTCGCATTTGACCATTATGCCATTATCCAAGAATCCATCAAACGAATCCAAGGCCGTCTCGACTGGAACCCGACCTTCCTCTATCTGTTGGAGGAGGAGTTCACCGTCTACGAAGGAACCGAACTGGTCAACCTCATCAACCCCGGTCGCCCAATCGTTAGCAATAACTTTCTTGTAAAATACGGCGAATATGTAGAAGAAGTCGGACTCAAACGAGTACCCAAAAAGAAACCAAGAAAAACCTATCGATTGAAATAAAAAACGAGGCCGGGAAGAGTTCCCGACCTCTTTATCTACCATCATGAGATGGCTTTCCGTTGCGACTGTTTTAGGGATGGCTATCTTTCTTAGGATCACTCAATATGTGAGTAAAGAAGTCTTTGTATCGATACTTGAGATAGTTCTCATGTAAAAATAACAAAGCGATATAGACAATCATAAAGATTGTAGTCAGATAGAAGACATCAAATGCAGTTCGCGTATAGTAAGTGGCTGTTTGATAAGAGCCAATAGCTCCCAAAATCAACCAAGGAAGATACTTGTAATACTTATTTAGCATAAGGGTGCACCTCCTATATTCTATTTCAATGTTATTATATTCCTTTGTCTAACACAATACAAGCGATTACATAGGAGCGATGCAAAAAATAGGACTCTAATCGAAGAAATTTTCTATTTTTTTGTTTCAATTACGAATAGAAATAGTAGAAAGAAATTTTTTAAAATAGTTTCTCTAAATAGTTGACAGATCCAAGGCCCAATGTTACAATTATATTACAAAAAGATTTCTCAACATTTCAAAAGTGTTACAAAGGAGCGGAAAAATGAAAAAGAAAACCTATATCAAATTGATGGCAGCGACTGTATTGGCTTCTACCTTGCTACTGGGGGCTTGTGGAAATAAAAACGAAACCACTCAAACCAGCAGCTCTGCCAAGACAAGTCAATCATCAAGTTCTAAAGCAGCTTCTTCTAGCAAAGAAAGCCAGACTCAAAAATCTTCAAGCTCAGCTTCATCTGAAAAGGCTCAGGCATCTTCTGGTCAGTCTTCTACAACGGCAGATCAGTCACAAGCGAAACCAGCACCTGAATCAAGACAAGAACAAGCAGCTCCTAGTCAACAAGCCCCTTCTCAGGCTCCATCAACTCAGCAAGGCTCTCAAGACCAGTCTAACCAGTCAGGCTACGATCCAACAACTGACCGCCAACTTCAAGACAAGCAAGCAGAACACAACAAACGCTACAAGGGTGTTTTAACCATGGTCGATGGTGATTTCTCAGCAGCTGCAGGTAACTGGAAGGGAGCGAATGGCGAAACTATTACAGTTTCATCAGGGGGCCAATTTACAGTAGAAACTGCAGATGGAAAGAAAGAAAACTATTCTATCAGAGGCTACTCTTACACTCTTGATGATGGTAAGTATAATGCCAAAATCGGTGGAGGAAAAATCATCCAAATTACAACAGGTGCGGATGGTAAAGTTTCCAGCGTTGCCTTGATTCAATAATAGTACCTAGGTTTTCCTAGGATCTAAAAAAACCGTAAACTCCAAGGGCA
>NZ_KQ969550.1:496985-504610 GCF_001578945.1 Streptococcus oralis | reverse complement strand
AAGCGAGTTACGGTTTTTTCTACTATGCTTTGTCTAATTGCAAGAGGGTTTCAATCTCTGCTAGGGTGCTGGCTTGGGAGATGGCTCCACGGAGTTTAGCAGCGCCAGATGTTCCACGGAGGTAATGAGGGGCAAGTCCACGAAACTCACGGACTGCGATGTGTTCATCTTTAAGGTCAATGAGGCGTTTCAAGTGTTCATAAGCGATCTTCATCTTGTCCTCGAAGGTCAAATCAGGGAGAATTTCGCCTGTTTCAAAGTAATGGTTGATCTGGTTAAAGAGGTAGGGATTTCCCGTGGCAGATGATTATATCAGTTATATCTCAAAATAAAAAAAGGATAAATTTAACTATAAAACTTGTCTTATTGAATAAAAAAATGGTAGAATAAACATCAAGTGAAATATGGAGATTTAATGAGAATGAAGTCAAAGACGTTTCGATTTTATTTGCTTTTGTTATTTGTTTTCTTTATTTATTTTTCATTTGTGGTATATAACCGAACATATAGCGGAATCACTGCAGATAAACATGATAATGAATGGATAGTTAGACAAGTCCATAATCTGGGAAGCTTTTCAAATCATCAAGAAATAATAGGTGCATCTATTATACAAATCGACGGGAATAATCCAGGTAGTAATTTTTTATTATCTCGATTTTTAATTGTTGAACCGCTTCATTCGGTGACAATATTAGATCAAGGAATTTCAAAGATTTTAATAGTAGAAGCTGAAAAATCAAGCCAAATTATCTTTCTTGTTTTATCCATCATTGCTTTTCTGATTATATTGTTATTTCGATTATATATAAAAGGCAGAAGTAGAGGGAAAACTGGGAAACGATATTTTTATTTTATTATTTACACTAGTCTGATGTTATTATCGATTATTCCATCAAGTATAGGAGATGTATTTGGTCGTAGTCTATTAATTTTATACTTGACTTTATTTCCATTATTCATGGATATCTTCATTAGAGTGTTAGTCTTGAAGATAAAAGGTTCAACAATTTCTAACTTTTCTCGTATTATACTGGGCTATTCACTCATAATTCAACTTTTGTATGTTTATAATCTTATACAGCCTATTGATTTTTTGACCATCTTTTTTTCTAGAGGAGTATTTTATTTAGTATTTTTATTTTTAGTTATTCTACTGTTAAAGATGCTTATAAATTACTATCAGAGAAGAAAAATGTTGCCAATTCACACCCTATTCTTAGCAGTTCTTGCCTTATTTCCTTTATTTTTTGGATATATTTTTCCGATTGGTAATGAAGTTTCGTTTATTTATAGTATTCCTCTATTATTACTTATTTTGTTCTCTATTGTGAATAACTTGATACTAGAACGATTGATATATGTTGGTTGGAAGTGGAATCCATTCATATATAACTTGATATTTGCCGTTTTTTTTACTAGTCTAATTATTCTTTTTAGTCTGTTATTAAGAGAATTTTCTACAATTCTTTTCATTCTTTATGCTTTTCTTTTTTCGCTAGCTTTGTTACCTGAAATAAGGAAGATGATGTTGATTAGCCATACAATGGAGGAAATCTTTAGTGGTTTTCATACTTTTGTAGCGACTGAATTGGAGAGGGAAGAAATTGCAACGTTTATACATGATACTACAATTCAGAAGGTCATTTATTATAAAAAGCAGTTAGAAATTAGTGAACAAATTAATAGAGGAGCCTTATTAGAGATGTTGGATGATATTGTCTTTGAATTAAGGGATTTATGTTCCAATATTTATCCTTTAATGGTGCATGAATTAGGGTTGAAAGAATCTATTACTAGTATATTAAACCAATTCATGAAGATGGAAACTGTTTCAATTATGACAAATTTTTCAATAGACGAAGAAAAAGTTAATAATAAAGTGAGCACGTTTGTATTAAGGACAGTTAAAGAACTAGTAAATAATAGTATTCTTCATGGGAATGCTAGAGAAATTACTGTAGATTTATCTACAAAAGAAAAGATTTTATCTATTGAAGTTACAGATGATGGTATTTTTAAGGGAAAATATCAGTCTAATGAAAATCATTTTGGTTTAAATAGAATTGTAGAGAAGGTTCATTTGTTGGGGGGGACTGTTCGGCTAAATATAGAACCTACAAGTGTGAGGATACGAATACCTATAGAAGGGAAGGGAAATGATTCGTTTGGTTTTGATTGATGACCACAGTTTAGTATTACAAGGGTTAGAGAACTATTTTTCAAAGGAAGATGATTTTAAAATTATTGGTTCCTATACAGAAGTAGCAGATTTACTTCTCTGTCTTAAGCATGAAAAGGTAGATGTGCTAGTTATGGATTTTATGCTGAAAGGAGTAACGGCATTTGATGTTATTAGTCAAATAAATAGATTTCTGAATACAGTTCCCAAGATTGTTCTTTTATCGGGGTTTTATGACACTTTGTTACATAAGAGAGCGATGGATTTTGGGATTCAAGCTTTTTTACCAAAAGAAAGTTCTTATTTGGATGTTAAAAGTGCAATTTATGCTGTTTATAAGGGAAATCACGTTATCCCAGATGGTTTGTTAGAAAAGCAAGAAAATAATCTATTGACAGATACGGAGTTAAGTGTATTGGAACTTATTGTAAAAGAATATTCTAATGAAAAGATAGCAAATAGTTTATTTGTCAGCAGGAGAACAGTGGATACCCATGTTTCAAATATTTGTTCAAAGTTGGGAGTGACTAGTAGAGTTGGGGCTGTACGTGAGGCTATTCGATTAAATCTAGTATCTTTATAATTTTAACCTAAAAAGGCAAGAAGGCTTTCGCAAATTACGGATTCTTTCTTGTCTTTTTTTATTTAAGATAGAGTCAGTTTAAAAGATTGGAGAAGGATATGCTAACAGTAGATTATTTACTTGGAGATAATAGAAATCGTTATTTTGGTAGAGGGCATAAGAGAACTACTTATGCAGTTAAGTTGAAAAATATTTTAGAAGGAGTTGGGTCTCTTTATCAGGAAGGTTTGTGGTCTAGTAAACAATCTGAAATCGTACAGCAGCACCTGAGTACATTAGATGGAATAGTATTAGCGCATTTATTTGGAAGTGAAATACTGAAAAGAATGGGGGTGAATCTAAATCAGTATAGGCTAAACCATTTTGAGATAAAGTCAGGGATAAAAGCTATAGAAGAATTGGTAAATTTAAAATTAGAATTACAAAATTTCAAAATGACAAACCAAGTGATTGAATTTGATTGTTTGGTAATGGATATGAAAGTTTGTTTAGGCTATCGATTATTAGAATGTATGGAAAATATAGTTGCTACAGGAGAACAAGGTAGAGATTTTTTGTCAACTCATTTAAGAGATAGGCAACATTATATATACGATGTTGAGTTTTTGGATAGTAGTATATCTTGTAAAGCAGAGCAGGTATTGATCAGAGATATTGAATATGGTGGTGTAGGTAGTCTAGAAAAGAATTATTATAGTTTGTTAGAACTTCTGATTATTTTTTCTCAAATGGCAGAGATGTTAGCCTACCAGATAGAAGAGATATCTCGAGAAGAGAGCAATACCATGTGGATGAAGCAAGTGAGTGCAGACTTGAATTCACCAATTTTGAACGGAGTAGTAGAGCTTAGTGGTAGTGTTTCAAAAAATAAATTGTTAAAAATTAGAGAGGAACATTGGAAAGTCTACGAAATGTCCGGATATGATATAGATCATAAGGTAGTCTTTAAAAGTAAAATAGCTCAAAAATTACCTGATGGAGGGGGACAGTGATGGGAAATAGAGAATTAAGGTTGGTCATATCAGGAACTTATTCTACAGGTAAGACAACAACTGCTACAGCTCTTTCGATTGCAACGGGACTTCCCTTAATCGACGCTTTGTCTGCGAGGGAAATTTTGACAGATTTATATCCTGGCAGAAGATTTCAGGACATGTCATCAACTGAATTAATGGCACTAGGGCTAAAGCGTTTTGAGGAGAGAATTCGTACAGAAGGAATTTTATATAAGGAACATGGAAGTTTTCTATCAGATGGTTCAGTATTGAATGAATGGATTTACGGTACTGTTCGAATGAGGGTAGGAATTAATCCAGGATCAGCATTCATTCATCGATTGATGAAATCTATTTTAGGTATTCCGGGTCGACGATTTTTCAAAAAATATTTGACTGCTTATGGGGTTGTCTCTAAGAATCATGCGAAATTGTGGTATACAGATGTTGTTCATTTACCAGTAGAGTTTGCAATGGATCCAGATGGGCATAGACCAGTATCTGAAGAGTATCGAAATTTATCAGATGAGGAATTATATGAAGTTTATAGGAATTTGGGTCTGACACCTTATTGTGTCAAAGGTAGTCAGGAAGAACGGTTAAATCAGATCATTCAACATTATGAGTTGCCAATAGTTGTTCCAGTAGATGAGGCTATTTCCTTAGCTGAAAAGGTTATACGAGAAAACAGGGAAGCAGTATCTAAACGTATCATAGAACAGTATGAAGAGCCTACATTAAAGGAAAAAATAAAATTTATGACAAGATATTAGGAGTATGTATGATTCAGTTTCAAAATATTAGTAAGATTTATAAGGTAGGAGAGCAAGAAGTTCGTGCTTTGGATCAAGTTAGTTTTTCTATTGAGAAAGGGAAATTTACAGTTATTTTAGGTCCATCAGGTTCAGGGAAAAGTACGTTACTAAATTTACTTGGTGGGATGGATCGTGCGACATCAGGAACCTTTATATTTGATGAGGAACTAGTAACAAAGTTTACGGACAAGGAATTATCTGCTTATCGAAAAGATAAAATTGGTTTTGTTTTTCAATTTTATAACTTAGTTCCAAGTTTAACAGCCAAGGAGAATATAGGTATTGCAGCAAATTTAGTGAAAAACAATAAAGAAATTGATATGTATTTAGATCAAGTTGGTTTACTTCATAGAAAAAATAATTTTCCTAATCAACTTTCTGGAGGTGAAATGCAACGTGTATCAATTGCACGAGCATTGGCTAAAGAGCCTAGTCTATTATTGTGTGATGAACCTACAGGAGCGTTAGATTCAAAGACAGGTGATAGTATTTTAACTTTATTGAAGGAAGTTTCTAGAAATGGTAATGCTGCAGTTGTAATGGTTACACATAATAGAGAGTTTGCTAAATTTGCAGATCGAGTTATATATTTGAAAGATGGAAGTATTGAAAAAATAGAGAATAATGAAGAGGTGCTGGGATGAGGTATCTTCATATAAAATTATTAAGAGATCTTCGGCAAAATTGGCAACAGTTTTTCTCAGTTTTTCTGATGTCTCTATTAAGTGTATTAATCTTTGTAGGGCTACAAGGAGCTTGGCATGGACTTGAAAAGAGTCTAGAGAGTTATTTGAAACAATCTGAACTTCCTGTTGTTTGGGTTCAAGCGAGACAAATTGATGAATCAAAAATCAAGCAGGTTGAACAATTATCTTCTGTTGAAAAAGTTGTCAGTAAAAAGAAAGGCTTTGCTAATATTGTTCGTTTAGACAAGACTGACGGACGAATCAATCTTGAAACGATTACAGATAATCAACTGGTTACAGTAACAGAAGGAAGTCCTTTTTCTGAAGGAAAACAAGATTCGATTTGGATTGATGGGAATTATGCGAAGAAGAATCATTTACAGATTGGAGATTCAATTTCTATTTCATCAAGGGGGAAACAGATAGATTTAGAAATTGTAGGATTTGTTCAGGCAACAGATAAGATTTATTTTACAGGTAGCATGGAATATATAGCTCCAAATCCTGACAATGATGCCTATGGTTATATTGCAGATAATGAAATCGTAAAAGGAATTCTGGGTTTATCGTCAGATAATGCCTTAGAGATTTACGGTTCTAAGATGGATTTGCGAGGAGATTTAGAGTCTATTTTGGGGGGCGATTTAGTTTCTTATCAAGATCAAAAAAGTTTAACTGAAATATCAGAAGCTACCGATCGAGTTGGACAAATTAGAAACTTATCTTACTTATTTTCTTTTATCTTTATTTTGTTAGCTATTTTGGCTATGTTTACAACCATTCAGCGTTTGATTGATGGCCAAACAAAAGAGATTGCTGTATTAAAGGCTTTAGGCTTTTCAAATCAGGCTATCAGTTTACATTATATTTTATTTGGCTTAGTAGTAAGTTTATTAGGAAGTTTCGCAGGCTTTGCTATTTCTCCCTTGATGTCATGGTTTGTACTAGAAACTCAAAAGTCAATGTTTACACTTCCAAATTGGCAAATCGCTTATTCATCTTCATCAATAGTCGTTGGTATTGTAGTCATTATTATTTGTGTTTTAGCTGCCTATTTAGCTTCTAGAGAGTCAGCTAGAGGCTTACCAGCAATATTTTTAAGAGGTAAAGAAAAAGTTGCTAAATCTGTTTTTGTGGAAAGATTTTCCTTTATCTGGCAACGAATTTCTTATCCTTCTAGATGGGCAATTCGTGATGCCTCGTTTAATCGTATTCGAGTTTTGATGGGAATCGTGGGAGTTGCAGGAAGTATGATGTTACTGATTGCTGGAATTGGTATGCCTGTGTCCATGAATCATCTTGTTGATAAGGCATACAATGAAGATTTTTCTTATTCAAAACGACTGACCGTAGCGGATTATACATCTTCTAAGTCTAGATATGGTGGGCAAGGTGTACAAATTTCACAAGCACATTTTAATCCAGATGATGGCTACAATCGTTTATTGATTATATTTGATGATGGAGATATGATCCAAGCAAAAACAGAGAGTGCTGATTCTTTGAAAGATGATGGTTTGTATGTAACTAGATCATTTGCCCGTTTAGCAGGTATTAAAGTCGGAGATTTTTTAAATGTGACTCCCTATCAAGATGGTCATACTTACAAGTTTGAAGTAAAAGGGATTGTCACAAGTGAAACCAATCAAGGGGCTTATCTTCATGCTAGAGTCTTTGAAAAAGCAGGGGGAGATTTTACTCCACATACTTTATTAGTTGGGTCAGAGGTGGATCAAGATACTATTAAGCAAGATAAAGGTGTTCTATCTGTCATTGAAAAAGGGAGCCAAGAAAAAAATGCCTATGATTTTGTAGCTAGTTTGATGAGTGTATTTCTAATGATTATTGGCTTTGCCTTATTACTTGTTATTATTGTTCTTTATAATCTGGGTTCTTTAAACTTTGTAGAGAGAATGAGAGACTATGCTACATTGCAAGTATTAGGCTTTTCTAATCAATATCTACAGATGGTAACTCTTTTTGAGACTATACTAACTACCTTTATTGGGTGGCTAATAGGAATTCCTTTAGGCATATGGTTTTTGAAAGAATATGTAGCAACATTTTCGACGATTCGAATTGAGTATACCGCTTATGTCAGTATGTATGTCCTTGCTTCTGCTACGTTATTGGTTTGGTTTACATCTTTAGGGACTGCTTATTTTATTAGTCTTCGTATGAGAAAGATTGACATGATTAGTGCTCTAAAGGGGGTAGACTAGTATAGTCAGTTCTGATTGAATCTATAGACATTTATGAATAATTGTTAATCACCATTTCTAAGGTCCAAATTTACCTATTTGTGTCTTGGTTCAACGTATTATAGTATTTGAATTTTTGCAACTAAAAAACCGTAAACTCCAA
>NZ_KQ969550.1:485209-495993 GCF_001578945.1 Streptococcus oralis | reverse complement strand
TGCCAAGCGAGTTACGGTTTTTTCTACTATGCTTTGTCTAATTGCAAGAGGGCTTCAATCTCTGCTAGGGTGTTGGCTTGGGAGATGGCTCCACGGAGTTTAGCAGCGCCAGATGTTCCCCGGAGATAGTGAGGAGCGAGGCCGCGGAATTCACGAACGGCTACGTTTTCTCCTTTGAGGTTAATCAAGCGTTTCAAATGTTCGTAGGCGATTTTCATCTTGTCTTCAAAGGTCAAATCAGGGAGAATTTCTCCAGTTTCAAAGTAGTGGTTGATCTGGTTGAAGAGGTAGGGATTACCCATGGCTGCGCGACCAATCATGACAGCGTCAGCACCGACTTCTTCGATACGCTGTTTGGCTTCTTGTACCGTACGGATGTCACCGTTGGCGATAAATGGAATCTTGGTCAAAGCTTGAGCAACCTTGTGAAGGGTCTCAAGGTCTGCGTGACCTGTATACATTTGCTCACGGGTGCGGCCGTGCATAGCCAGGGCGGAGACTCCGGCGGCTTCGGCTGCCAGAGCATTTTCTACAGCCAGTGAGCTGTCGGACCAACCTGTCCGCATCTTGACTGTCAGAGGAATATCTAAAACGGACTGGACCTTGTTGATAATTTTATAGATTTTCTCAGGATCCTTGAGCCACATAGCGCCAGCTTCGTTCTTCACGATTTTGTTAACTGGGCAGCCCATGTTGATATCGACGATATCGGTCTTGGTGTTTTCTTGAATGAATTCTGCTGCGCGTGCGAGGCTGTCTTCGTCGCTACCAAAAAGTTGGATAGAGACTGGGTTTTCCCCTTCGTCGATATGAAGCATATGCAAGGTTTTTTCATTGTTGTATTGGATTCCCTTGTCAGAGACCATTTCCATTACAACGAGTCCAGCTCCGAGCTCTTTTGCGATGGTACGAAAGGCTGAGTTGGTCACGCCAGCCATGGGTGCTAAAACAGTACGATTGGGAATCTCAACATTGCCAATCATAAAGGGGGTATTAAGATTTGTCACGAATGAGTTCCTCCAGGTCGTTTTCATCAAAGTTATAAGTTGTTTGGCAGAATTGACAAGTGATTTCTGCCCCGTGGTCTTCCTCTTTCATTTCCTCAAGGTCTGAGCTTGGAAGGCTGGCAAGAGCGTTCATAAAACGGTCTTTGCTGCAGTCACATTGGAAACGAATTTCTTCTTCAGATAAACGTTTGTAGGATTCGTCACCATAGATGGCCTTGAGGAGGGCTTCGATATGGTCGTCGCTTTCCAGAAGTGTCGAGATAGCTGGCATTTCTTGGATGCGTTTCTCAAAGCGAGCAATCTCTTCGTCCTTGGCTCCTGGCAAAACTTGGAGAAGGAAGCCGCCGGCAACTTCGACCTTGTCGTCTTTATCCAAAAGAACATTGAGGCCGACTGCTGAAGGTGTTTGTTGGCTTTCAGTCAGGTAGTATGCCAAGTCTTCACCGATTTCCCCAGAGATGAGAGGAGTCATGGAGTTGTAAGGATTTCCAGTGCCATAGTCTGTGATAACGAGAAACTGGCCATTGCCGACAAAAGGACCGACTAGGACTTCACCCGTTGCAGTTTTTTTGATGTCAACACCAGGATTTTGAACGTAGCCTTTAACATTGCCCTTGGTATCTGCGACCGTGATGATGGCACCGAGAGAGCTCGTTCCAAGAACTTTAACTGTTAGTTTGGTATTTCCTTTTTCATTGGCTGCGAGAATTTGGCTAGCGATAAGGGTTCGGCCAAGTGCAACAGTTGAACTGGCTTGAGTTTGATGTTTTTCTTGAGCAGTGCGGACGGTTTCCGTGCTGTCGAGGACATAGGCACGAAAAGAGCCACTTTCTGAGATTGTTTTAATAATTTTATCCATAGCTACTATTTTAGCATAAAAAGGAGTGAAGGGGCAAAAAGAGAACTTGTTTTCGAACGTCTGGTGAAATGTTTCTCTTGGTTTAAATTTTTGTACAATGGAGAAGAGGACAATAGTTTGTAAGGATTGCCTCTGGTCGTAAGTGTTCAAAAGAAAGAAGAGAGTTATGTCTAAAATCGATGTTTTTGCCCATGTTTTACTGCCAGAGTTTTCTAAGCGAATGTTTTTGTTGGATCCTGAACTTCCTGAAAAGATGCCTTTTATTCAGAATTCTGTCCTTTCGGATTTCGCTCTTCGCTGTAAGTACCTGCTAGCAGGGATTAAGCAAATCATTTCTTATGTCAATCTGAATCCTGAGGATTATTTATCAGAGTTGTCTGCTCTTCTATTGACTAAGAAAGCTAATCAATAATTGATCCAGACAGTTCAGGAGTATTCGGATCTATTTGTGGGTGGCGTTGCTATGCTGGTTCTTAATGATGAAGAAGGGAGTTTATCTATGGTGTATACGGTAGCAGAGATACCAGAATTGCTTGGCGTTCAGATCTTTAGTCGTCATCTAGGCAAATCACTGGCGGATGAGAAATTTAAGCCGATTTTTGTTAAATGTGCTGCGTTACAATTACCTGTCTGACTTCATCCTGTTTTGATGAACGAAAACCTGACAATAATATTGTTTTTTCTTGGGAATATGAGTCGACTTAGGCCATGTATCAGATTGTCGAGGCAGGATATTTTCAAAAATTTCCAGATCTCAAAATTATTGTCCATCATGCGGGTGCCATGTTTTTTACTTTGCGAGGCGGATTGATCACATCTTATCAGAATGGCAGACATCAGATTTCCGAAAATTTTATGTGGATACAGTTATTTTTGGGAATCCCAAGGCGCTGGAGTTGGCAGTAGATTTCTTTGGTCTGGATCATGTCCCCTTTGGTCTTGCGCCGACAGGAGCGTGGGAAGTGATTAGCCAGGCGATTGAAAGTTTGCCCCTCAGTCAGGCGGAGAAAGAGCAGATTTTCAGCCAAAATATAATAGGGTTAGTGGGAGATAAGGCTTGATATGAAGCTGGTTGCCTATCCTTTTCGTTTGAGAGCGACTCGTACAGATTTAACAACTTTTCATGAGGGCCAGTGTCGTTAATCTAATAATTTCTCAAAAAAGTGAGCTCGGACCCCTCGCATGTATATGAAAGTCAGAACTCGCCTACAGAATCCATTGTTTTTGAAGCCTATGCGAATGGGGGAGCCTATTAAATTCACCGAAAATCTCCCCAGTGCCAAGATTATGTGAGAAAGACTGGGTCTAAACTCGCTAAAAGAGAGGCGTTTAAAGTGGAGCCGATTTTCCTGCAGGGAGACATTGGTGCTGGCGAATGGATTGGAGAGGAGTATTTTTTCTAAAATTTGTTCAAGTTAAAACCGAAAGGGAAGGGGAAACTTTGAGAGTAGTGTATTAACCAATATAAAAATCTCTCTGGCGGTAGAAGAGGCTGTTCTCGCTATGTATGCGATGCGCGAATGTGAGAAATCCAATCGGAGGTATTTCTATGAAGTCTATGTGAATGCAAGAGTTTACCAGATGTACCGTGAAGCATCTTATTTTAAGATTTATCTGGCGGAAACGGAGGGTCTTGTTTTAGACAAGCAATTTCTTGATTTAGCCAATGATAAGATCGTGACTAAGGGGATTTTTCTACTTTTGAGTGAGGTGAAAGAAATTCTGATTTTGATGATGGCTTTTCCGAATAGATAGATAGGAATCATTTAGAAGAAGTCATGCAAGAATGTCACACGGAATTGAAGCCGACCTTTGATACTGTTACAAAAAATGTTTCGCCTTCAACCTCACGATATTCTAAGATACAGTCAACTCAAAAAAATCGTAGTCACTATCAGTGCTACGATTTTCTATATCTTTACCCGATTTCAGGAAAGAGTTTTGCCAAGATTTTGGGAGTCAGGGCTTGACCAGGACCTTGGGCGCAATAGGTATGCATATACATAGAAGGATTAAAGTTCAGCTCGATACAGGTGCAGTTAGGGGCATCTGGACGAGATGGTATCGTATTATCTGGGATGATCAAGTCCACTCCGCAGGCCCAAGCTCCCATAGCTTTCGCCATCTGGGCAGCCAGTTCCTTGTAGGAAGGATGCATGGTCTCGGTTACATCAATCGAGTCGCCTCCAGTTGAGATGTTAGAGTTGCGTCTGAGATTGACTTGTACCCCTGCTGGTAGGATATCATCAGGCTCGTAGCCTTGTTGACTGAGCATGAGTCGTTCAATGTCTCCCAGTTGAATGATTTCAAGCGGAGAGCGGTGGTCGCGACCTCGTAAAGGATTGTCGTTTTTGAGGGCGACGAGCTCTCTGACGGTGTGCACGCCATCCCCGACGACATTGGCTGCTACCCGAAGCAAAACAGCTTCACAGACGCCATCTAGGACAAAGAAGCGGTACTCGGTTCCTGCGATGAATTCTTCAACTAATACAGCACTGTCTTCAGCAAAGGCGATTTCCAGAGCCTTTTGATAGGATTCCAGACTGGCTGGTTCTTGGAAGATAGAGATGCCCAGTCCAAAGTTGGTCGATTTGGGCTTGACCACGATTTGTTTGTCCTTGATAAAAGGGTAGTAGGCGAGACCAGCTTCTAGACTAGTAAATTCCTCTCCAGCAGGGACGGGGAAGTGGGCAGCTTGGAGGATTTTCTTGGTTACAGTTTTATTGGCCATAGCAAGAGGGATGACATAGTTGTCTTTAGAGGTCATATTGCCGTTTTTGACATATTCGACATGCTGGTCGTGCCAGAGTTTTAAGAACTGATCTTCCTCATCCAGGATCTCAAAGTGAACTCCTTGTTGGATGATATCAAAGAGCAACATCTGGGTGGAGAGTTCCATATTTTCGTAGCCTTTCAGAGCATAAGGAGCGGTCCAAGCATAATTCTGGTATTCGGTTGCTTTTTCTCGTCCAAAGTTGGCCAGAGAGTGGTTCTCGATGTGAGGGAGTAACTGCCCTGAAAGAGTCCGGTGAGGATCTGTAAGGGTTAGACGGATATCTTCTAGCAAGTCTTGGTAGGAGCGTCCAAGTCTAAAGTGGGCAATCACGGCTTCCATGGCTGCCAAAACAGGCGCTGCATCTGCCTTATTAGGTAGAGGATCTAGGGGATGTGCTAGGGCAATCTGGTTATTGAGTTCGTGAGCTTCTTGGAGGAGTCCATCAACTTCTTCCTTGTCTGCCTGATCCATCCAGACAAGGGCTAGGAGTAGGAGATGGACGGTATCCATGGTGGCTTGGTCAATGCCAGTCACTTCAAAAGGATTGAGGTCAAAACAGCGCAATTCCAGATAAGTAATGCCCTGATCTAAAAACTGACGGTTGGGTTTTTGGCCACGAAAACGCACAGCAGAGTAGAATTCTTTCTCCGCAAGAAGTTCCCCCTCTTTGACATAGCGCTCAATGTCTGTGATATAGGCTTCAAGACTGGCGTAAGAAACTTGGATGTTGAACTTGTTGACATAGCCATAGTCGCTATTACGATAGGAGCGAACAGGCCCTTGAGGCGCTTCCTTGTAAAATCCTTCCTCTGCTAGAGGAGCAGCTCCATAGAGATAGGTCAAGAGCCAGCGGTAGCGTAGGAAGTTTTGGGCGAGCTTGAGATAGAGGTCGTTTTTAAAGGATTTTTTGTCTCTATAGTCACTCACCTGATAGAGAGCCTGAACCAGATCCGCTCCCAGCTCGATATTGTAGTGGATACCAGAGATGGCTTGGAGCTTGGTGCCGTATTTGTCAGCCAGATAGGAGCGGTAGTGGCGTTCAAAGTCGTCTTCTAATTGGGCAATTTGAATGTCAGTCTCTGTGATGTGAGGGGGCATGGACAAGGGCCACATGCGCTCGTTTCTATTGATAGAGCGTCCGGCAACATCTGTAATAGCCCCCAAGAGACGTCTGGCTTCCTGGGTTGATTTGGCAACAGGGGTGATCAATTCTAGCTGAAATTCACTAAAATCCGTCTGGATATAAGGATGGTAGGAGCGAGCTCCACAGACCTCTGGATGAGGCGTTTGGGCCACGCGCCCCTCTAGGTCAACGCGCAAGCTCTCTCGCTCAATACCAAAATTTGCCTGCAGAACAGGGCTCGCTGCATCTAGTTGTTGAAGAAGTTGATTCATTTTCATAAACTCACCTGTATTTGTTGGTAGAATAGATACAGTTTATTATAAATAAGCAGAGAATTCAAATTTTCGCTACGTTTTCCCGAACTTTTAATAGCTGCCGTCGTTTTGTGAGCTATGGGAAAGAAAGTGCTCTCAATTACGAATAAATAAGGGAGAAAAAATTTTTTAAAAACTCCCCTAAATAGTTAACCTCCTATTGAAAAAGTGGTAGAATAAAACATATCTTCATTATAGTAATAGAGTGAAAGTGTGAATCAATGAAAATTTCTAACGATTGGCTCCTATTTTTAGGTCGCACAGCCCTGTATTTCGTAATTATTATGGGCTTGCTTTACTTCTTTAGTTACCTGGGTCAAGGACAGGGAAGCTTTATTTATAACGAGTTTTAGAGAGGAAACAGTAGATGGTGACCAAAAACGAGATTGTCAAGGACATGATAGAAAGGCTAGAGCATTGGGCCGGTATAGAGCCAGATTTTCCAGTTTACCATATCCTTGGACAGGAGCATACCTATGGTGATTTAAAGGCGGATTCGGACAGTCTAGCTACGGTGCTGGATACTCTAGATTTGCCAGAAAAATCACCAGTCCTAGTCTTTGGTGGACAGGAATACGAAATGTTGGCGACCTTTGTGGCCCTGACCAAGTCGGGACATGCCTATATTCCTGTGGATCGCCATTCGAGCTTGGAGCGCGTGACAGCTATTTTAGAAGTGGCAGAACCAAGCTTGGTGATTGCTGTTTCTGACTTCCCTTTGGAGCAGGTGAGCCTACCCATTTTGAGGTTGGAGCAGGTTCAGGACGCCTTTTCCCAGAAGAACCAGTATCAGTTGACGCATTCTGTCAAGGGAGATGAGAATTACTACATTATCTTTACCTCAGGGACGACGGGCAAGCCCAAGGGCGTGCAGATCTCCCATGATAATCTCCTCAGTTTTACCAACTGGATGATTAGAGACAAGGAATTTGCGACCCCCAGTCGTCCGCAAATGTTGGCGCAGCCTCCTTATTCCTTTGACTTGTCTGTCATGTACTGGGCGCCAACCTTGGCGCTGGGAGGAACACTTTTTGCTCTTCCTTCAGCTATCACGCAAGACTTTAAGCAGCTCTTTGCGACCATCTTTTCTCTTCCAATTGCGATCTGGACATCAACGCCTTCCTTTGCAGATATGGCCATGTTGTCAGAAGACTTTAATAGTGAGAAAATGCCAGGAATCACGCATTTCTACTTTGATGGTGAAGAATTGACGGTTAAAACGGCACAAAAACTTCGGGATCGTTTTCCAAAAGCCCGCATTGTCAATGCTTACGGTCCGACAGAGGCTACTGTTGCCCTCTCAGCAGTTGCCGTGACAGATGAGATGCTAGCTAGTCTTAAACGCCTCCCGATTGGCTACGCCAAGACAGATTCTCCGACCTTTATCCTTGATGAAAAGGGGCAAAAGTTGCCAAATGGAAAACAGGGAGAAATCATCGTGACCGGGCCAGCAGTTTCCAAAGGCTATCTCAACAATCCTGAAAAAACTGCTGAAGTCTTTTTTGAATTTGAAGGACTTCCTGCCTATCACACTGGCGATGTAGGAAGCATGACAGATGAAGGCTTGCTACTCTACGGAGGACGGATGGACTTCCAGATTAAGTTTAATGGTTATCGCATTGAGCTTGAAGATGTCTCTCAAAACCTCAACAAGTCCCGCTATATCGAGTCGGCTGTTGCCGTTCCACGTTATAACAAGGACCACAAGGTGCAAAATCTTCTCGCTTATATCATCCTAAAAGACGGCATTCGTGAGCAATTTGAGCGAGAGATTGACATTACCAAGGCCATCAAGAAAGATCTGGAAAACATCATGATGCCTTATATGATGCCATCTAAGTTTCTCTATCGAGACAGTTTACCACTAACGCCTAATGGTAAAATTGACATCAAAGGCTTGATCAATGAGGTAAATAGCCGATGATGGAATTTTTCAAACAGTTTCCTCATTTGGAACCTTATGGGAATCCACAGTATTTTCTATACATCATCGGAGCGACCTTGCCCATCTTTATCGGTCTTTTTTTCAAGAAACGTTTTGCCTTGTACGAGGTGCTCGTTAGTCTCTTCTTTATCCTAGCCATGTTGACAGGTGGGAAGACGGATCAAATAAGCGCTCTTATCCTTTATGTTATCTGGCAAGTACTGCTTGTATTTTTCTACAAAAGGTACAGGAAACAACGGGATAGTAAATGGATATTTTACCTGGTTAGCTTTCTATCTCTATTGCCTATCGTCTTTGTGAAAGTATCTCCTGTTATTCATGGAACCCAGTCCTTGATTGGATTTTTAGGGATTTCTTACTTAACCTTTCGTGCAGTTGGGGTTATCGTTGAGTTGAGAGATGGTGTCATCAAGGATTTAACGATCTGGCAATTCTTGCGTTTTCTGCTCTTTATGCCGACTTTCTCAAGTGGTCCCATTGATCGTTTTAAACGCTTCAATGAAGATTACGAGACCATTCCTGAGCGGGATGAGCTGATGGATATGCTAGAAGAGGCTGTCAAATATATCATGCTTGGCTTCCTCTACAAGTTTATCTTGGCTCACATTTTAGGAGAGACATTATTGCCACCGCTGAAAAATTTGGCCTTGCAGACAGGTGGTTTCTTTAACCATTATGCTCTTGCAGTTATGTATACCTTCGGTTTAGAACTGTTCTTTGACTTTGCTGGCTACTCTATGTTTGCCCTAGCCATTTCAAACTTGATGGGCATTCATAGTCCTATGAACTTCAACAAGCCTTTTTTATCAAGGGATTTGAAGGAATTTTGGAATCGTTGGCACATGAGTCTGTCCTTCTGGTTCCGTGACTTTGTCTTTATGCGGATGGTCATGGTGTTGACTAGAAAGAAGGTCTTTAAGAATCGCAATGTCACTTCAAGTGTAGCCTATATTCTCAATATGCTGATTATGGGATTTTGGCACGGTGTGACCTGGTACTACATCGCCTATGGACTCTTTCATGGGCTTGGACTGGTCATCAATGACGCTTGGGTTCGCAAGAAAAAAGCGCTCAATAAAGAATGGAAAAAAGCTGGAAAGGGTTCCTTACCTGAGAATCGCTGGATTCAGTTGCTTGGCATGGCTGTAACCTTCCATGTCGTCATGTTCTCATTCTTAATCTTTTCTGGATTTTTGAATGATTTGTGGTTTAAAAAATAAAAGGATATAAAAATGGATATCAAATCAGAAGTTATTGAAATTATTGATGAGTTGTTTATGGAAGATGTTTCTGACATGATGGATGAAGATCTTTTTGATGCTGGTATTCTGGATAGCATGGGAACGGTTGAATTGATTGTTGAGATTGAAAACCGTTTTGACATTCGTGTTCCAGTGACGGAGTTCGGGCGCGATGACTGGAATACAGCTAATAAAATCGTAGCAGGAATTACGGAGTTGAAGAATGCTTAAACGCTTGTGGCTGATCTTCGGGCCTATCTTCATTGCTGGATTTTTGGTTCTTCTACTCATCTTTTTTTATCCAAGTACAACAAGCCATAATCTGACGGAGGAGAAATATTCTGCGGCTTCTATTAGCAGGGAAAGCTTTAAAGAGAGAAGCCAAAAAGTAAGGGCTCTTACGGATCCAAATATGCGTTTTATTCCTTTTCTAGGGTCAAGTGAATGGATTCGGTTTGACAGTGTCCATCCAGCTGTTTTAGCAGAAAAATACAATCGTCCCTATCGTCCTTACTTTCTGGGGCAGGCAGGAGCGGCCTCACTTAACCAATATTTCGGTTTGCAGCAAATTTTACCAGAAATAGAGAACAAGCAGGCGGTGTTTGTTATCTCACCTCAATGGTTTACAGAGACAGACTATGAGCCTGCAGCATTTCAGAGATTTTTTAACAGTGACCAATTGACAGCTTTTTTGGAAAATCAATCTGGAGATATCGCAGCAAAGCATGCGGCTATTCGGTTGTTAAAGCAGAATCCGAGTGTGGCATTGAAAGGCATCCTTCAAAAGCTTTCAAAAGGAGAGGACTTGTCAGATGCTGATCGACTTATCATCAACCTCTTTGCACGATTCAATGAAAAGCAGTCCTCTCTTTTTGGTCAATTTTCCATTCGAGGAAAACTCAAGTACAAGGAACACGTGGAGAACTATTTAAAAGATCTTCCTGATCAGTTTTCTTATGACGCTTTAGAAGAAATTGCCCGAAAGGATGCAGAAGCCAATACGACCAATAACGATATGGGGATGGAAAATCATTTCTATACGTATGAGGTCAAAAAAGACTTAAAAAAATGGGAAGGATATCAAAAAAATTATAACTTCCTAAAGTCGTCTGAATACAATGATTTGCAGCTGGTACTCAATCAATTTGCAAAATCGAAGGTCAATGTGCTCTTTGTCATTCAGCCGGTTAACAAGAAGTGGATGGAGTACACAGGACTCAGCGAAGAGATGTACCAGCATGCAGTGGAGAAAATTCGTTACCAATTAGAAAGTCAGGGTTTTACCAATATTGCTGATTTTTCAAAAAATGGAGGGAATCCTTATTTTGTTAAGGATACTATTCATCTAGGATGGTTGGGTTGGCTGGCTTTTGATAAGGTTGTGAATCCCTTCTTGACGGATCCGAAACCAGCTCCAGACTACAAGATGAATGAGCGCTTCTTTAGCAAGGACTGGGCGACCTATGATGGGAACATCAAAGATTTCCAATAAATCGATTAAAAAAACTTGAACTTGGCA
>NZ_KQ969550.1:403100-484419 GCF_001578945.1 Streptococcus oralis | reverse complement strand
TTTTTTGTTCAGGTTTTTTTGGTTAAATAGCGAATGTTTTAGATGAAAACAAGTCAAAAGTTTCAAGATTTTTAGAAATAGCGTATAATATAAAGGAAGAAAGAAAAGAAAAGGATTTTAAAATGAACAAACGTTCTTTGTTGCCTGTCTTATCGACAGCCCTGTTAGCTCCAGCCTTCTTAGCTGGACAAGTCTACGCTGAAGAAGCATCAACTCCTGCAGAAAGTTCAGCTGTCGTAGCGACTCCTGCTACGTCGGTGACTCCAGTTCCTGTAGAGAGCCCTACAGTACCGGAAACTTCGGCAACTTCAGAAACAGTTGCACCTGCAGAAGCTCCGTTAGCTCCTGCTGAATCTACTAAAGGCGAAGAAAAGGACACCGTTATCTTACACACCAATGATGTCCATGGTCGTATTGTAGAGGAAAAGGGAGTAATTGGAGATGCCAAGTTAGCGACTGTTATTGAGCAGGAACGTGCGAAATCAAATCAAAATACTCTAGTTGTTGATGCGGGAGACGCTTTCCAAGGTTTGCCGATTTCCAACTCTACGAAAGGTGAAGCGCGTGCTGAAATTCTCAATCAGATGCAGTATGATGCCATGGCAGTAGGAAACCATGAGTTTGACTTTGGTCTTGATGAAGTTAAAAAATACAAGGAAATCTTGAAATTCCCATTACTTAGCTCAAATACTTATGTCAATGGAGCTCGTCTTTTTGAAGCGTCTACAATTGTTGATAAAGATAAGACTGTAGAAGGTGATGAGTTTGTTGTAATCGGTGTGACGACACCTGAAACTGCTACAAAAACCCACCCTAAAAACATTAAAGGGGTAACTTTTAGTGATCCAATCTCTGAAGTCAATAAGGTCATCGAAGAAGTTCAAGCCAAGGCGCGTGCAGAAGGTAAGGACTACAAACACTATGTTGTGCTTGCTCACTTGGGTGTAGATACCACAACTCCAGTTGAGTGGCGTGGTTCAACCTTGGCAGAAGCTCTATCTAAAAATCCTCGTCTCAAAGGCAAACGTGTGACAGTTATTGATGGGCATTCTCATACAGTAGCTTCCACAACTTATGGCGACAATGTTACCTATAACCAAACAGGAAGTTACCTTCATAATGTTGGGAAGGTTATCTACAAATCACGTCAGCTTTTGGGCAATCCTACGTTGATTGCGGCTGCTGATGCTAAAAAATTACCAGCTAATCCTACAGTTGAAAAACTAGTCAAAGACATTAAACAAAAATACGACGCTGAAAATGCTGTTGAAGTCGTTTCGAACAGCCCTGTAGAACTCAACGGTGATCGTGAAAATGTTCGAGTCCGTGAAACCAATCTCGGAAACGTCGTAGCAGACTCTCTCTATCAGTATGGTCAAACAGGATTTAGCCATCCGACAGACATCGCTGTGACAAATGGTGGTGGCTTGCGTGAAACCATTGCAAAAGGCAAACCAATCACTAAAGGAAATGTCATTGCCGTTCTTCCATTTGGAAATACCATCTCACAAATCCAAGTGACGGGGCAACAAGTCTTGGATATGTTTGAAAAGTCACTCGGATCTATCTTGCAGGTCGATAAGGATGGCAAGAAGGTCTTGGATGAGAATGGGCAACCATTGTTAGAGCCAAGTGGTGGTTTCTTGCAAGTTTCAGGTGTGAAGGTCTACTATGATACCAACCTACCATCAGGCAAACGTGTCTTGGCCGTCCAGGTTAAAAACCGTGCAACTGGTCGTTATGAACTACTGGACCTCGCAAAAACCTACTATCTTGCAACCAATGATTTCTTAGCTGCGGGTGGTGATGGCTACACTATGTTGGGTGGCGCACGTGAAGAAGGTCCTTCTATGGATGCAGCCTTTGAAGAGTATCTGAAAACCGCTGATTTGACCCAGTATGAAAAGATTAATCCGAACTCACGGACGATTTCTGTGGATTCTACAACTTTTAGTCTGCCGGTAGAAACGCCTCAAACGAATGCGGCTGCTAATGATGCGACTACAAATGTGCCATTGACTTATGAGGTGGCAGGTCAATTTAGCAAGAAGGCAGTTGTCTCAGAAAAAGCCCTCCCAAATACAGGAAGCGAACAGTCCATCTTCTTGCTCTTGATGGGAATGGTAGCTGGTTTGGCAGGTATCTTATCGAGTCGAAAACCAAAGCAAAAATAGGTTAAATTTTCCATCTAGAAGAGTCGAGGGAAACGTTTTTACGCCTTTTTCCCTTGACTCTTTTTTGGTTTATGATATAATTAACCAGTAAAGAATCGGTGGCTATCTATGTTTTTTACGAAAAGATAGCTTGGGAAGGAGTAACATATGAGACAGCTTGCACAGGAAATCGACAACTTTTTAAACGAGGTGATCTTGAGATCTGAGAACCAGCATGAAATTCTGATTGGGCATTGCACGAGTGACGTTGCCTTGACCAACACTCAGGAACACATCCTCATGCTCTTGTCAGAAGAATCCCTAACCAACTCGGAGTTGGCTCGTCGCCTTAATGTCAGTCAGGCAGCAGTGACCAAGGCTATCAAGTCTTTGGTCAAAGAGGGCATGTTAGAGACCTCCAGAGATCCAAAGGATGCGCGTGTGATCTTTTATCAACTGACAGAGCTAGCTCGACCGGTGGCAGAGGAACACCACCATCATCATGAACACACACTCTTAGCCTATGAACAAGTGGCAAGTCAGTTTACTCCAAATGAACAAGAAGTTATCCAGCGGTTTTTAACTGCTTTAGTAGGAGAAATCAAATAATGCGGTATATTACAGTAGAGGACTTGTCTTTCTATTATGACAAGGAACCTGTCCTCGAGCATATCAACTATAGTGTTGATAGTGGGGAGTTTGTCACCCTGACTGGTGAAAATGGAGCTGCCAAGACAACGCTTATCAAGGCGAGCCTAGGCATCTTGCAACCAAGATTTGGCAAGGTAACCATCTCAAAGACAAATACTCATGGGAAAAAGCTTAGGATAGCTTATCTTCCCCAGCAGATAGCCAGTTTTAATGCTGGTTTTCCAAGTACGGTTTATGAATTTGTCAAATCGGGTCGCTATCCGCGAAAGGGTTGGTTCCGCCGCTTGAACGCCCATGATGAGGAGCATATCAAGGCCAGTCTAGACTCAGTTGGTATGTGGGAACACCGTGACAAACGAATTGGTTCCCTCTCGGGAGGGCAAAAGCAACGAGCAGTGATTGCCCGGATGTTTGCTTCTGACCCAGATATCTTTGTCCTGGATGAGCCGACAACAGGGATGGATGCTGGAAGCAAAAATGAATTTTACGAACTCATGCACCATAGTGCCCACCATCATGGCAAGGCTGTTTTGATGATTACCCATGACCCTGAGGAGGTCAAGGACTACGCAGATCGCAATATCCATCTAGTGCGCAATCAAGACTCACCGTGGCGTTGTTTCAACGTTCACGAAAGCGACCAGGAGGTGGAACATGCTTAGTTTGTTATCTTATGATTTCATGCAGCGTGCCTTCTTGGCGGTCATTGCTATGAGTCTCTTTTCTCCAGTTCTTGGGACTTTCCTTATCTTACGTCGTCAGAGTCTCATGAGCGATACCCTCAGCCACGTCTCACTTTCAGGTGTAGCCTTTGGTCTAGTTTTGGGGATTTCTCCAACTATTTCAACCATTGCTATCGTCTTGATTGCTGCGGTCTTTTTGGAATATCTCCGTACAGTCTATAAGAACTTTATGGAAATCGGAACTGCTATCCTCATGTCAACAGGTCTGGCTGTTTCTCTGATTGTCATGAGTAAGGGTAAAAGTTCGAGTTCCATGAGTTTGGACCAATACCTCTTTGGTTCGATTGTAACCATTAGCCAGGAGCAGGTGATATTCCTCTTTGCCATTGCTGCGGTCGTTTTGCTCTTGACTTTCTTATTCTTGCGACCAATGTATATCCTGACTTTTGATGAGGACACGGCCTTTGTGGATGGACTTCCAGTTCGTACTATGTCTATCCTCTTTAACATGGTGACAGGGGTGGCCATTGCCCTTATGATACCAGCAGCAGGAGCCCTTTTGGTGTCGACCATTATGGTCTTGCCAGCTAGTATTGCCCTTCGTCTGGGGAAAAACTTTAAATCGGTTATGTTATTAGCCAGCGCTATTGGCTTTTTGGGAATGGTGGCAGGACTTTATATTTCCTACTATGCGGAAACCCCTGCTAGCGCTAGTATCACCATTATCTTTGTAGCTGTCTTTTTGTTAGTCAGTCTACTGAAACGTTTTATCAAATAGGAGAATGAAATGAAAAAACTGAGCTTACTACTAGCTAGTCTATGTGCCTTATTTTTAGTGGCTTGTTCCAATCAAAAACAGGCAGATGGGAAGCTAAATATCGTGACAACCTTTTACCCTGTCTATGAATTTACCAAGCAAGTCGCAGGAGATACTGCTAATGTAGAACTTCTAATCGGTGCTGGTACAGAACCCCATGAGTATGAACCGTCTGCCAAGGCAGTTGCCAAAATCCAAGACGCAGATACCTTTGTCTATGAAAATGAAAATATGGAAACTTGGGTTCCTAAAATGCTAGATACTTTGGATAAGAAAAAGGTGAAAACTATCAAGGCAACAGGCGATATGCTGCTCTTGCCAGGTGGCGAGGAAGAAGAGGGAGACCATGACCATGGAGAAGAAGGTCACCATCACGACTACGATCCCCACGTTTGGCTTTCACCAGTTCGTGCCATTAAACTAGTAGAACATATCCGGGACAGCTTGTCAGCAGATTATCCTGATAAAAAAGAGACTTTTGAAAAGAATGCAGCTACCTATATCGAAAAATTACAAGCCTTGGATGAGGCCTACACAGATGGCTTGTCTCAAGCCAAACAAAAGAGCTTTGTGACCCAGCACGCTGCCTTTAACTACCTTGCCTTGGACTACGGTCTCAAGCAAGTATCCATCTCAGGTCTCTCACCAGATGCAGAGCCATCAGCAGCACGTTTGGCAGAATTGACAGAGTATATCAAGAAAAACAAGATTTCTTATATCTACTTTGAAGAAAATGCCTCACAAGCCCTTGCTAATACACTTTCAAAAGAGGCAGGTGTCAAAACAGATGTCCTCAATCCTTTAGAAAGTCTGACAGAAGAAGATACTAAGGCTGGAGAAAATTACATCTCTATCATGGAGAAAAACCTCAAGGCTTTGAAACAAACAACGGACCAAGAAGGCCCAGAAATCGAGCCAGAGAAGGAAGAAAATACCAAGACAGTTCACAATGGTTACTTTGAGGATGCAGACGTCAAGGATCGCACCTTGAGTGACTATGTAGGTAACTGGCAATCTGTCTATCCTTTCCTTGAGGATGGAACCTTCGATCAAGTCTTTGACTACAAGGCTAAGTTGACTGGCAAGATGACCAAGGCTGAGTACAAGGCCTACTATACAAAAGGCTATCAGACAGATGTGACTAAGATCAACATTACTGATAACACTATGGAATTTGTTCAAGGTGGACAAAGCAAGAAATTCACCTACAAGTATGTCGGCAAGAAAATCTTGACTTATAAGAAAGGCAATCGTGGCGTGCGCTTCCTCTTTGAAGCGACGGATGCGGACGCTGGACAGTTCAAGTATGTTCAGTTTAGTGACCACAATATCGCCCCAGTCAAGGCAGAACATTTCCATATCTTCTTTGGAGGCACAAGCCAAGAAGCCCTCTTTGAAGAGATGGATAACTGGCCAACCTACTACCCAGATAAGCTATCTGGTCAAGAAATCGCCCAAGAAATGTTGGCGCATTGATGCAAGAGAAAATCCCGCAAAGCTGCGGGATTTTTTGGTAGAAACATTTATCTGGTTAGGTTGCGAGACGGGAAACCGCCTCTGCGTAGATGTCCATAGCGCGATAAAGATCGTCTAGGACAGCTGCTTCATTTGCCTGATGTTCAGTTTGTTGTGCTCCTGGAAAAAGAGCGCCAAAGGCCACACAGTTTGGCATGGTGCGGGCAAAGGTAGCACCACCTGATGAGAGGGGAGGAGTCTCATCTCCAGTCTTTTCTTGGTAGACTTGCATAAGGGTAGTAACAAGTTGGCTATCTCTTGCGACATAGAGGGGTGCTAGATAGTCAAATTCTTGGTAGTCAAGTTGGTAGTCTTTGGCGCACTGGGTGAGCTGTGCCACCAGTTTTTCCTTATCTGCTAGCACAGGTATGCGTATATCGATCCGAATCTCGGAGCGATCGGGATTGATGGTCAACCCTGCAACATTAAAGGAAAGGGAACCAGACGGTTCATCAGTAACCTCTCCGAAGATTCCAAGCCCTCTACCATCTTGCCCTGCTTTATCGGCTAGGAAATGAAGGGCAGGGTGGGGTTGGAGAGGTGCGAGTACACTAGCAAGTCGAATGACGGCATTTACACCTTGACTAGCATCTTTAGCGTGCTTAGGTACCCCGAGTACGGTCACGGTTTGTTCTGTGGTTTGGTAATCAAAATTTGCTTTCGTCAAACCTCTACAAATCGCTTCATAAAGAGGACCTTGGTAACTTGCCTTGTCTGGTACGACATTAAAGGCACCTCCGACATCGAGCTTGAGAAGATCAGAGCCGGGGCCATGAAGCTTGACTTGAAGGAGCCCCTTTTCAGCGTATGTCAAAGGAAATGACGAATCCGGTGCAAATCCCATGCTAGCTTGTTCTTCGAGGGCGTTGTAGCGTGCCATACATCTCCAAAGAGTTTCTTCATCCGTACCAAAGATAAAACGCACGCGCTTCTTAAATTGGATGCCTTGGTCAAGTAAGCTTTTCACTGCGTAGAGAGCTGCGAGTGAAGGACCTTTGTCGTCTTGTGCCCCTCGTCCATAGAGTTTGCCTTCTCTAATAGTTGCTTCAAATGGAGGAGATTGCCAATCTGACAAATCTCCTGCAGGCACAACATCCAAGTGGCAGAGGATGGCAAAGAGTTCTCCCTCACCAACCTCTGCATAACCATAATAGCCCTTGGGATCAATATAAGTTTTAAAGCCAAGTTCACGGCAGATTTCCAGCGTCTTTTCTAGGACGTCTTGAATAGCTTGTCCAAAAGGTGTCCCATTTTCCCCTTCTTGGAGGACAGATGGGTAGGAGATGAGAGTCTTCAGACTCTGTACAAAGCTCTGTTTAATGGAGTCGGTGATGTAAGAGTTCATCCGTTTTACCTCACACTTTGTTCTAAAGGAATGGTAGGAAGGTACCTAGGATAAGAAGAAGTATGCTCACAATGATGATAACGATAATGAGTTTAGTAACAAATTTCCACCAGGTTCCTAGACTAATACGACCGAGCGCGAGAGCACCCATAACGATACCAGAAGTAGGGGCGACGAGGTTTAGTACACCAGATGCAGACTGATAGGCGGTGATGATGAGACTAGGTTTTACATTGACAAACTCACCAAGTGGCGCCATAATCCCCATTGTCGCGCTAGCAAGTCCAGATGAAGATGGGATAAGGAATGACATAGGAAGGTAGAAGAGGTAGGTCAAAACGATAAAGACTTGAGAAGAGAGGCCTTGAAGTCCGACTTCACCCCAGTGTAGAATAGTTGCAGTAATCATACCGTCGTTCATGATAACCTGTATACCACGAGCTACTGCACAAATCAAGGCTACAGTAAGAAGATCAGCTGCACCAGCCATAAAGGTAGAGATAATCTTGCCCTCCTTAAGACCGTAAACAACACCAATAAGAATCCCCATCACAGCAAAGAGCATCGCACCTTCTGGGAAGTACCAGCTACCGAATGGTAGAGCAGATGAACCAATAACTCCACCGATAACAGGGAGACCAATCAACCAATTTTTGAAGTCTTCAAATATAGTAATGTGTAAGTCTACCCAAGGGATAAAACTAGCGATCATGATGATGAAAGTCAAGATAAACAAGGAAAGAACATGTTTTTGTTTCTTGCTCAAGACAGATGGAGCATTTTCGTTATCAGTGACATTGAAGTGTTTGAGGTCTTCTTCACGTTGAGAATAGACAAGTGATTTTGTAGGATCCTTTTGAATCTTTTCTGCGTAGCGGTAGACAAAGTAAGTACTAATACCTGTCATAACAAACCAGAAGATGATACGAAGGATGACCCCGTCCATAGATGATACGCCTGCTGTATCAGAAGCGATAACAGTAGCAAAAGGATTGAGAGTAGAGGCAAGACAGCCGACTTGAGAACCCAGTAGGATGATAGCAACGGCAGTAATGCTATCAAAACCAACGGCCATCATAACAGGGACAAGAAGTGGATAAAATGCCATGGTTTCTTCCCCCATACCATAAGTTGTTCCTCCAAGTGCAAAGAGAGGCATGAGGATAAGGATCAGCATTTTTTCGCGTCCCTTGTATTTCTTAACAATAGAGGCAATACCAACATCTAATGTGCCTGTTGCATTGACAACTCCGAGAAATCCTCCAACCATGAGGATGAAGAAGGCTACGTCAATAGCGGCTTTAGTTGGTTCGTGACCGAGCATCGCCCGGATTGGGGCCATTAGGATATCGTAAATCCCTTGGGGATTAGATTCAACAGTTTGATAGGTACCTGCAATGAGGTCACCTGCTTCGTTCGTATCATACTTACCTGCCGGAATGATCCAAGTCAAGATCGCCATAATAGCGATAATAATGATCAAAACAGTGTAAGATGAAGGCATTTGGAACCTTTTTTTTGTTTTTTCACTCATTTGTTTTTCCTCCTAAACTATGCCACAAAGTATAAAAACGAATGATGTTGGTTTACCTGAGTACTCCTAGTTAGAGCTTGTACTTGGTTTAAAATGGCTAGTCTTTAACAATAATTGTTCCGCTTTCGGACTCGATCAAGGCGCCTAGATTGCTGAGGGAAGTGATAACAGCCTTGCCTTCTGGGCGGTTGGTTACAAAATCAATAGCAGCTTCGACTTTTGGTAGCATGCTACCTGGTGCGAATTGTCCTTGTTTGATGTATTCTTTTAGTTGACTGACAGTAACGTGTTCAAGTTTTTCTTGGTCTGGTTTATTGTAGTTGACATAAACATAGTCTACGCCAGTAAGGACGATAAAGAGGTCAGCTTCGACGAGTTCTGCTAGTCGTTGGGACGCAAAGTCTTTGTCGATAACGGCTTCGACCCCACGTAAGTAACCGTTTTCATTTTTAACAACAGGGATACCTCCTCCACCTGCTGCGATGACAACTTGGCCATTATCGAGCAAGGTACGGATGCTGTTGATTTCTTTGATGTCGATTGGTTTTGGTGAAGCCACTACTTTACGCCAGCCACGACCAGCATCTTCTTTGAAGGTTGCTCCTGTTTTTTCGCTCTCAGCTTTGGCATCTTCTTCTGAGTAGAATGGACCAATTGGTTTTGTAGGATTGATAAAGGCAGGATCTTCCTTATTTACTATAACTTGAGTAACAACAGAAGCGACGTTTTTATCAAGCCCTACATCGAGTAATGCATTATCAAGGGCACATTGTAGCCAAAAACCGATACTACCCTCGGTCATGGCAACCAAAGAATCAAGTGGGAAGGCAGGGTTTTTTTCCGAATCTGCCATCAGGTGTTGAAGTAAAAGATTACCAACCTGAGGACCATTTCCGTGTGTGATAATCAATTCATCCCCGTTTTGAATTAATTTGACCAGATGACGAGCTGTTTCTACCAGAGCAGCTTGTTGAGCTTGGGCAGATGGGTCAGTGGAGAGGATGGCATTTCCGCCTAAAGCAACGACGATTTTTCTATGAGACATGAGCTCTCCTTTCTTTAATATGGTAAACCTGACAGAACTCCAAGAGCTACAGGCAGGTATGATGATAAAATATGAAGTGGAGGTAGCGTCTTTTTAAAAGACAAATTAGTCATTCCTATGAATCAAAAGGGGCTGGACGCATAGCTGACGTTTATCAGAATGAGACCAGAAGGCAAGAAGATGACAAGAGTAAGGTGGCAAATTTGTCAAAGAGAATCCTTGCTTTCTTTCGCTAGAACTGATAAGCTATCATAGCTTTTGTCTCAACCCCTGTGTTGTGTATACGAGTAAGTTTTATACTTTAGGAATATAGAGATTTCCAAGAGTAGCAGCCATAACAGCTTTGATTGTATGCATACGATTTTCCGCTTGGTCAAATTGACGAGCATATTTGCTACGGAAGACTTCGTCTGTTACTTCCATTTCTTCTACGCCAAATTTTTCAGCAACATCTTTACCATAGACAGTGTGAGTGTCGTGGAATGCTGGTAAACAGTGCAGGAAGATCAAGTTTTCGTTGCCAGCTTTCTTCACCAATTCCATGTTAACTTGGTAAGGTTTCAAAA
This sequence comes from Streptococcus oralis, assembly GCF_001578945.1. Lineage (GTDB taxonomy): Bacteria > Bacillota > Bacilli > Lactobacillales > Streptococcaceae > Streptococcus > Streptococcus oralis_Q. The sequence goes on along the minus strand of NZ_KQ969550.1, from coordinate 474,110 downwards.
GTGCAACGCGTTCTGCGAATTTGTCTTCTTCACCCATAGATACCCAAACGTCTGTGTAAAGTACGTCTGCGCCTTTAACAGCTTCATCAGCATCTTCAGTGATGAGGACATGTGCGCCACTTTCCTTGGCAAAACCTTCTGCTAATTCAACAATTTCTTTTTCTGGGAAGAGTTCTTTTGGTGAGAAGATGTGAACGTTGACACCAAGGATAGCTCCTGTTACCAGCAAGCTGTTGGCAACGTTGTTACGTCCATCACCACAGTAAACCAATGTCAAGCCTTCCAAGTGACCGAAGTTTTCTTGAACAGTCAAGTAGTCAGCGAGCATTTGAGTTGGGTGCCATTCGTCAGTCAGACCATTCCATACTGGAACACCTGAGAATTCTGCCAGTTCTTCAACCATACGTTGGCTGAAACCACGGAATTCAATCCCGTCAAACATACGACCCAAAACTTTAGCAGTATCTTCAGTAGATTCTTTCTTACCTAACTGAATGTCATTTGCTCCGAGGTATTCTGGATGAGCACCAAGGTCAATAGCTGCAGTTGTAAAGGCTGCACGTGTACGAGTAGAAGTTTTTTCAAATAAGAGAGCGATATTTTTTCCAGCAAGGTAGTGGTGTTGGATATTGCGTTTTTTCAAATCTTTCAAGTGAGCTGAAAGACCGATAAGGTATTCTAACTCTGCGCGGGTAAAGTCTTTTTCTGCTAAAAAGCTACGTCCTTGGAATACTGAATGTGTCATTCTATTATCTCCTCTTTCTATTTTCATTGATAAATACTGAACAGCAATTATACTTCTTCGCGTTCAAATGGCATAGACATACAACGAGGTCCACCACGCCCCCGAACCAATTCACTTCCGCGAATCTTAATCAAGCGAAGCCCGTATTCTTCTAGGATCTTGTTGGTAATGGTATTGCGGGCATAAACGACTACTACACCAGGTGCGATGGTTAAAGTGTTGGAACCGTCATTCCATTGTTCACGCGCAGCAGCTACGATATTGCCGCCACCGCAACGAATCAAATGAACTTTTTCTACGCCAAGGTTTTGAGCCAGAAGCTCAGCCAAGTCACCTTTTTCTTCAACAATTTTGAGTTTTTCATTTTCATAAGTGACAGAGTACACGTGAAGGTTGCCTTCAATTTCTGGATGAATAGTAAACTTGTCGTAGTCAACCATAGTGAATACGGTATCCAAGTGCATGAATTTACGGTTATTGGCAAATTCAAAGGCGAGAACTTTCTTGAAACCAACATTTTTCTTGAAGATGTTCACCAAGAGTTTTTCAATAGAAGCTGCATCTGTACGTTGAGAAATTCCTACTGCGAGAACGTCTTTGGAAAGAACGAGCTCATCTCCACCTTCGATGCGTGTATCTTCCTCACGATTGTAGACTAAATCTACTTTTCCCCCATAGATTGGGTGGTATTTGAAGATATATTTACCGTAAAGTGTTTCACGGTTACGAGTATCCGCAAACATATGGTTAAGTGATACGGCATTACCAATAGTTGCAAATGGGTCGCGAGTGAAATACAAGTTTGGCATTGGGTCAATCGCAAATGGATAATCTGATTCAACTAAGTCAGTCAACCCCTTAGCGTCGTCAGGGATTTCTGGCAATTCAGCTTTTTGAACTCCAGCCATTGTTTTTTCGATCAATTCTTGGTTGTCCTTAATGCCACGAAGCAATTCGCGAATAGCAACCTTGGTTTGACGCCCACGGATGTTGGCTTCGTCTAAATATTCCTCGATAAATTGATCGCGGATTTCTGGAGAAGTCAATGATTCAGCAGCCAGTTGCTCTAGGTAAAGGACTTCAATTCCTTCATCACGAAGAGCTTGAGCAAATGCATCATGTTCTTTTTGAGCATCTTCCAAGAACGGAATGTCATCAAAAAGAAGCCTTTCGAGATAGTCCGGCAATAAGTTTTCCAACTCTTTGCCCGGACGGTGCAACATAACTTTTTTCAGTTTCCCAATTTCTGAGAAGACCTGAATGGGATGTGAAGACATGTGTTTTCCTCCTTAAAAAATTTTACTTCAGTACTTTTGGTACCGCTTACACGTACGTTATACCATATTCTCGGAGGCGTGTCAATAGCAAAAAATTATTAAAAATTTAAATAAAACAAGATTTTAGTAGCATTTTATGTTATTATACGATAGCGAAAGGAATTGAAGTGGGTAAATGTATAAATTTCGATTAAAAAGAATATAATATTTTTTTAAAAAAATCTGCTAAATTTCATATTTTAAGACGGAATGCCCAGGGCTTAACTCGACTCTGGTGAGAAATTAAGAGGGATCACGATTAAAAGTCGCTTAGAAAATCATATGAAATCTTTCTGAAACACATTTCTGAGAGTCACATCGGGATATATTGTACAAATTATAGAATCTTTTCTGGGTATTTAGGAAGGCGTCTTAGTTATATTGACGCTTCGTTTACTTTTTGTTATAGTCAACGATAGAGCTAGTTAAGAAAGTCTATTCACAGCCTGTGGATAAGTCTGGAGAGAAAGTAACATTCCCCTAATGGCGTAGATGAATTTGGATAATAGTCCCAAGGACTGATAACTTGCTAGGGTATTGATAAAAACCGATTGCAGAGGTATTTGGCGAGGGAATGCTGAAACAAAAAATCCCGACTAGAAGAGCTGTAATATGAGAAAATGGGTTCCTAAGCAGATTTTTTATCCACAGTTTGTGGATAACTTTGTGAAAAAGAGAGAGGTTTGAAATGATGAAAAAAATGAAACTACATGGACCTTTACCAAGTCAGGCTCAGCTAGCTTATCTGGAAGATGAACTAGCAGCTTTTATCCATTTTGGTCCCAATACTTTTTACGACCAAGAATGGGGAACAGGTCAGGAGGATCCTGAGCGTTTTGATCCGACCAAGTTAGATGCGCGTGAGTGGGTGCGAGTGCTCAAGGAAACGGGTTTTAAAAAGGTGATTTTGGTGGTTAAGCACCACGACGGCTTTGTCCTCTATCCGACGACTCATACAGATTACTCGGTCAAGGTCAGTCCTTGGAGGAATGGAGAAGGGGACTTGCTCCTTGAAGTTTCTCAAGCTGCCACTGAGTTTGACATGGATATGGGAGTGTATTTGTCTCCATGGGATGCCCACAGTCCCCTCTATCATGTGGACCGAGAAGCGGACTACAATGCCTACTATCTGGCTCAGTTGAAGGAGATTTTGTCGAATCCTGCCTATGGTAATGCTGGGAAGTTTGCTGAGATTTGGATGGACGGTGCTAGAGGAGAAGGTGCTCAAAAGGTCAATTATGAATTTGAGACCTGGTTTGAAACCATTCGTGACTTGCAGGGAGATTGCTTGATTTTCTCAACGGAAGGCACTAGTATTCGCTGGATTGGAAATGAACGAGGCTATGCAGGGGATCCGCTATGGCAAAAAGTCAAGCCAGACCAGTTGGGGACTGAGGCGGAATTGGATTATCTACAGCACGGAGATCCGTCAGGTACGCTTTTTTCAATCGGTGAAGCAGATGTCTCCCTTCGACCGGGCTGGTTTTACCATGAGGATCAGGATCCCAAGTCTCTCGAGGAGTTGGTCGAAATCTACTTTCACTCAGTAGGGCGGGGTACACCTCTCTTACTCAATATTCCGCCTAATAAAGATGGACTCTTTGACGAAAAGGATATCCAGCGTCTCTATGAATTTGCTGCCTACCGTGACGAACTCTATAAAGAAGATTTGGCTCTGGGAGCCAAGGTATCTGGTCCTGCTCTATCATCAGACTTTGCCTGCCACCATCTGACAGATGGATGGGATACCAGTTCATGGGCAAGTGATGCAGAGTTACCAATCCAATTAGAGCTCGATTTAGGATCACCTAAAACTTTTGATGTAATTGAGTTAAGGGAAGATTTGAAGCTAGGGCAACGCATCGCTGCTTTCCATGTTCAGGTGGAGTTGGATGGCGTTTGGCAGGAGTTTGGAACTGGTTATACTGTTGGCTACAAACGTCTCTTGCGAGGGCCAATCGTTGAGGCGCAGAAAATTCGTGTGACCATTACAGAGGCACAGGCTTTGCCTTTGTTGACCAAAATTTCACTCTATAAAACACCTACCTTATCGAAAAAAGAAACTGTTCAGCAACTAGAGTTTTCAGAAAAAAGTCTAGCTGTGACCAAGGGAGAAATTGTCCACTATACAGTTAGGCGCAGAGAATCTAGTATTCCTTTAGAAGCTAAGATTTCGATTCAACCAGGGACAGGGGTGCATGGTGTCGCTTATCGGGACGAGATTCGAGTTCTTACGTTTCAAGCTGGAGAAATTGAAAAAACTCTGACACTGCCGACCCTGTATTTTGCAGGGGATAAAACCTTAGATTTTTATCTGAATTTGACGGTAGAGGGAGAGCTGGTTGACCAGCTTCAGGTCCAAGTTTCATAAAAGAAGAACCTTTGCATGATGCAAAGGTTCTTTTGGTTATGAGTGACTTGGCAACCAGCTGAGGGTGAAGATTAGTTTAGTAGCTTTTAAGAGATCTTGGTGCTGGATATGAGACACTTGAGTGTTATCCAGCTGGCAGTCTTTGACAAAGTTGAAATGGCTGTAGTTTTGCTCAGCAATAATGTCCAGCCATTTATTCTCTTTAGCGAGGTAGATACGGAGATGGTTAAAGAGAGGAATTCCGAGATCGTAGCTTGCTTTGCCTGGACAGGTTGGATAGAATCCAAGGACCGACCAGATGTACCAGGCCGAGAGACTACCGTTGTCCTCATCGCCAGGATAGGCTTCCCAACTTGGGTGAAAGGCTTTCTGGCGTAGCGTCTTGATGAGAAGAGAGGTATAGTCAGGGGAGTCACTATAGCGGAAGAGATAAGGAATGTGGAAGCTCGGTTGGTTGGAAATAGCGAGTTGTCCAAAAGGAGCTGTAGCCATTTCGCTCATTTCGTGAATCTCGTAACCATAGCCCGTCGTCTCAAAGAGGGGAGCATCCTGACAAGCTTTCAAAAGGTAGCGACTAAAGTCTTTTTTTCCACCCATAAGCTGACGCAAACCTGAAATATCATGCAGGACGCCTAAAGTCGCTTGAATGGCAGAGCATTCGGCGTAGTCGCATCCCCAACTATAAGGGGAGAAGTCAGGGCGGAAGTTGCCTTGACTGTCTCGCGCTCGCATGTAACCTGTATCTGCGTCAAATAGATTGCGGTAATTTTGGGCTTGTTTTTCGTAGGTTTTAGCTAGTTCCAGCTGACCGAGTTTTTTAGCACAATTAGCGATACAAAAGTCACTATAGGCGTAGTCTAGAGTGTGGCTGACGCTTTCGTGGAGGTCGGTAGAGAGGTATCCTAGCTCTTGGTATTGGGCTAGTCCGTGACGACCATTGATGCCTAGAGGGTCGGACTTGCTGGCTGTTTCAAGCATGGCTTGGAGAAGTTCTTCTTCTAAGTCAGGTGCCATCTCCTTGCAGGCGCTATCTGCGATAATACCATCTAGCAGGGTACCTGGCATCATGCCGCGTTCATCTGGAGCCAGCCATTTTGGAAGAAAGCCCGTATCGCGGTAGCTATTGAGAAACCCTTCTAAAAAGAGACGATAGTGGTCAGGGATGACCAGAGCAAAGAGAGGGAAAGTGGTGCGGAAGGTATCCCAGAAGCCGTTGTTGCTAAAGAGGACACCGGGCTTGACAGTACCAGAAGCTAGATCCATGTGGATGGCTTGCCCTGACTCATCAACTTCATAAAAAGTTTGTGGGAAGAGGAAGAGTCTGTAGAGACAGTGATCAAAGAAGGTTCGGTCAGCTTCTCCTGTCTCCATAACGTCAAAGCGATGGAGGAGATTTTCCCAGTCCGCTTTCGCACTTGCTTTACAGCTATCAAAGTCCTTTTGAGGTAGATTAAGCAGAGCTTGAGAAGGCGATATGAAAGAAGTCGCTAGTTGGATTTCTACCTGACTATTCGCTAGGTCCATTCGCCAGTCTACTCCTTCCTGCGTAATGGACAGAATGTCAGCGTTCATTCGCAAAGTAGTGAACATGATGAGAGCCTTCTTATTGGTCTCAGTTTTTCCTTCTTGTCTTAGGGCTAGAGTCTGCTTATCTACCTGTTCAACTGTCAGTTCATCTGCTGCGTGAAGATAGAGGGAGAGGGCTTTGCCTTGCTTTTGCTCCAAACGGACAGAAGCGCCATAGCAAGTCGGTGTCAGTTGGGTTTCAATCTGATAGCGCAGGGAGAAAATCTTCAGGTAATGAGGTTGGAAAGAGGCTTTTTCGATATCATAAGAAGACTGGCGATGGAAGAGACTGTCTCCCCCCAGCTGACCTGTGACAGGTGTCAGAAGAAGCCAAGAGTAGTCGCCAATCCAAGGACTGGGTTGATGGGTTAATCGAATCCCCTGAAAGATGGGCAAATGCGGATCGAAAAACCAAGCTCCCTCCTGGTCACTGGTCTGAGGCACAAAATAATTCATCCCAAACGGAACTCCTGTATAGGGCAGGGTGTTGCCTCTGGAAAAAGCATGTTTACTGGCTGTGCCAAAACGGGTATCGATGGTCTCAAGTATTGGTTTCATAGGCACCTCTTTGTAAGCGTTTAATATAGTATAACATGAAATGAACAAAAAAGCTTCAAATCAATACAAACTCCTCAAAGCATGAGCATCTGTGATATGAATAGTACGACGAGTTTTTTGGATATAGTGATGTTTTTCAAAAATCTTAAATTTTCGCGAAATAGTTTCAGGTCTCGTCCCAAGGTAACTAGCAAGTTCTTTTTCTGAAATGGGCAAAGTAAAAGTGAGTTTAGGATTGTCACTTTCTTCAGCAAGGTGAATAAGATAGCAAGCAAGGCGTTGTTCTATTTTTTCAAAGGTTAATAAGGTGACTTGTTCTTCTGTCTGGATTGCTTTTCGGGCATTAAGACGTAGAAGTTGCCAACTAAAATGGGGGAAGCTCTGGAGAAGGTGTTGAAAATCCTTTTTATGAATGATACAAATTTCGGTAGAAACCAGAGCTTCCCCGTAGAGATCCTGATTGTTCTCTTCAAAGAGATAGTTTTCTCCTTCGTAATTTCCTTTGTCGATGATACGAATGCATTGCTCGGTTCCATCATTCGTCAGACGATAGACCTTAAATTGTCCTCTATTTACAATGATTAAACTTTCCTCGTCAAAGGGTGAGAAAATCAACTCGCCCTTTTTAAATTTCTTATGGTGAAACAGACTATGGATACTCTGAAGTTCATCATATGAGAGCGTGCTAAAAAGGGGAATAGTATAAAAACATGATTGGGACATAGAAACTCCTAACATTGAAAAAATTACGGGAACTTGACGAATGTCAATTTTTTAATCAACTAGATACAGTAAAATAAAAACACAACATATAGCGTATGCAATTTTGTTGATATACAATATATTGTACCAAAAAAGGAGAAGTCGTGCAAAAAATTAGATTTTATTATATTAGTTTGAGTGGAAACACAAGTTCCTTTGTTCAACGAGTTAGTCAACATATACAGACAACATACCATAGGGAAGTTGAGTCTCTGAATGTAAAGGATTTGAAGGGGGAACTAATCACGGTGGATGATCCTTTTGTCAGTTTTTTGCCATCTTATCTAGAGGGGGGGAATGGAATTGATACTGGTTTTCGAGAAATTCTGACAGGGAATCTCCGAAAATTTCTGGAGTACCAAGAAAATTTCTGTTATTGCTTAGGAATTGTGGGGAGTGGCAATCGAAATTTTAATAAGCAATTTTGTTTGACAGCTTTTCAATATGCAGAGCAGTTTGGTTTTCCTGTTATTGATGTTTTTGAATTACGGGGAACAGATGAAGATGTGGAGAGAATTTCTAAAAATATACTAGCTAGTTTTGAGAAGGTGGAGGAAAAAATACATGTCAGCTACTAAGGATTATTTTGTTTTGAACAATATGGTGAACATTCCAGTTGATGGAGAAATTCCTCTTCATTATGATAGAGAAGCACTAACAAATTATTTAAAGAATGAAATTGAACCTCATACCTTGCATTTTTCAAGTTTGAAAGAACGCCTCCAGTATTTGATTAGCGAGGACTATGTGGATGAAGAGGTCGTAGGTTTGTATCGCGATGAGGTTGGTAGGATTGACAGTGATTTTTTAGAGGCCTTATATCAAAAAATCAAAGAATATGGTTTTGCCTTTAAGAGTTTTATGGGAGCCTATAAATTTTATAATCAATATGCACTAAAGACCAATGACTCAAAAACCTACTTGGAATCGTTTGAGGATCGTGTGTTTCTTAATGCTCTCTATTTAGGAAATGGCGATCAGAGTTTGGCGATGAAAATTGCAGAGGAAATGATTAGCCAACGATACCAACCCGCAACACCAACGTTTTTAAATGCAGGAAAGAAACGGCGTGGTGAGATGGTCTCTTGTTTCCTAATAGACCTCGATGATTCTATGTTATCTATCGGTCGAGGAGTTAATTCTGCTTTGCAACTTTCTAGACTAGGCGGTGGGGTTGGAGTTAATTTATCCAACTTACGTGCGAGTGGTTCTCCTATAAAAGGAATTGAGCATGCTTCTTCGGGAGTACTTCCTGTAATGAAGCTATTAGAAGACTCTTTTAGCTATAGCAATCAACTAGGACAGAGAAATGGAGCAGGGGTCGTTTACTTGAATGTCTTTCATCAGGATATTCTCGCCTTTTTATCAACTAAGAAGGAGAATGCGGATGAAAAAATTCGTGTCAAAACCCTCTCTCTGGGGTTGGTTGTTCCTGATAAATATTACGAGCTGATTAAAACAAATCAACCCATGTATCTGTTTAATCCTTATCATGTTGAAAAAGTTTATGGGAAGCCTTTTTCGTACGTAGATATCACGGCTGAATACGATCAATTGGTTGCAAATCCAGCTATTGAAAAGACTGTTATTCAAGCAAGAGAATTGGAACAGGAAATTTCTCGCTTGCAACAGGAATCTGGATATCCTTATATTCTAAACATTGATGTGGCCAATCGTGAGAATCCCGTCAAAGGAAAAATCATCATGAGTAACCTTTGTTCAGAAATTTTACAACCACAGACTCCATCTGTATTAAATAATGATCTGTCCTATCATGAGGTGGGAACGGATATTAGTTGCAATCTCGGGTCAACCAATATTGTTAATTTGTTGAAATCTGAGAATTTTGCTGCCTCTGTTGATACAATGGTTCGTGCCTTAACAACTGTTACGGATCTAGAGTCTGTTGAAGAGGTGCCTACAGTAAATAAGGGAAATCGTCTCTATCATACGATAGGACTCGGAGCGATGGGATTACATACAGCCCTCGCTTTGCATCAAATCAAGTATGGTTCAAAAGAGTCTTTAGAATTTACAGAAGCTTACTTCTTAGCATTGAATTATCATTCTTTAGTATCTAGCAATAAAATCGCACAAGAACGACATGAAACGTTTTACGAATTTGCAGATTCACGCTATGCTGATGGAAGTTACTTTTCACCATATGTGGAGCAGGAGTTTGTATTTAGATTTCCTAAAATAGCAGCAATTTTTAAGAATATTCCTATTCCAACAAAAGAAGATTGGAAAGTACTAAGGGAAAAAGTCATGAAAGATGGTCTCTACCATCGGAATCGTTTGGCGGTGGCACCTAATGGTTCTATCTCTTATATCAATGAAACGAGCGCTTCTCTTCATCCGATTACTCAGTTGGTAGAAAATCGGCAGGAAAAAAAGGTGGGATCGCTCTTTTATCCTGCTCCGTATCTATCAAATGATACCTTGCCATTTTATACGACCGCTTATGACATGGATCAGCGTAAAATTATTGATGTGTATGCAGTTGCGCAAAAACACATTGATCAGGGGATGAGTTTGACTCTCTTTATGCGTTCACAATTACCTGAAGGACTGTATGAATGGAAAACTAAAGGGAACACAATGCTAACTACACGTGACTTAAACCGTCTTCGGAATTACGCATGGCGAAAAGGGATAAAATCACTTTATTATGTCAGAACCTATACAGAGGATGACGAATTTAACAGTGTAAATAGCTGTGAATCTTGTATGATTTAAGGAGAGAAGATGTCAAAAAAATTTCTATATTACAAAGCAATCAACTGGAATGAGATTGAGGATGAATTGGATAACGCTACGTGGGAGAGAGCGACATCGTTATTTTGGCTAGACAATCGAATTCCAATTGAAAATGACAAACCTGCTTTTAATCGTTTGTCGGTAGAGGAAAAGCAAGAATTAAATCGTTCGCTTATCTTTCTTGCAAATTTATCAACTTACCAGTCGTTGGAGGCAGAGGAGTTTATACGGCATAGTGAACGCTCACAACAGGAGGTTGCTATTGTAAACAATCTACAGTTCACTGAAATGGTAAATACCAAGGCCTATAATACTATTTTATACTCCTTTAATGAGGATGAACAGGAGGTGGCATCCTTATTTGAGTGGGTAGACCAACATAAATTGGTAGTAGAGCGACTAGAGAGAGTAGATACGGTATATCATAGCAAAAATGCGATTCAGAAGCGCTTTATGGCCACCTGTGTTGAAGGGATTATGACCTATAGCCAACTCACCTTTTTAATGAAGTTGTGGATTCAAAAGGGATTTACCAATCTTGGTGAAATGGTGAAAATGATCCTCTTGAATGAGTCCTTGCATTGCGAGTATTTACTACACAAAGTGAATGTACTTTTAGCAAAAATGAACAAAGTTGATCAAATTTCATTTCAATCATGGGCCCTTGAAATGATTGACCAGATTTTAAAAACAGAGAAGAAGATTATTTGCGAGCTCTATACGGCTCCTGTTACTCAAGAACTGATTCAAAATCTTGTACAGAGAGAGGCCAATCATTTGTTAGAGAGTATCGGAGTTGAAGCGAAGTACCCAGTTGATACGGAGCTTCTCTCCACACTTGATCGCGTATTGAGTAGACTGAGAAAGCACGAACTCCTCGGACAAATGTCGGCTCATAGGATAGAGAAATCACATGACGATGACTATGACTTTTAAGGAGGATTTATATGTTACATCAGACATTGAATTGGAAAGAAGTTGAGGATGAGCTAGACGACTATGTTTGGGATAAAGCCACAGCACAATTTTGGATTGATACTCGTGTCCCTGTATCAAATGACTTACTTGACTGGAAGCGACTATCAGATCCGGAAAAAGAAGTAGTCAAAAAAGCGGTTGGGGGGCTAGCTTTACTCGATACGCTTCAATCGGAAGAAGGGTTGTATTCTATTAAACAGCACGTTCGCACTCGTAAGGAGAGAGCGGTTCTGAGTGATTTTACATTTATGGAATCCATCCATGCTAAGACATACGGGACCATATTGATTTCATTAAGTACCTTTAAGGAAATTGAGGAAATATATAACTGGATGAATCAGGATCCCAAAATGCAATATAAGGCTCAAAGGGTAAATGAAATGTACCAGCACGGAACCCCTTTACAGGTGATGGTAGCGAGTGTGTTTTTAGAGGGAATTCTATATTATAGCAACTTTTTCATACCGCTTTGGTATCGTGGACAAAATAAACTGGCTAATCTAGCAGAGTTAATCAAATTGGTAATTCGAGACGAATCTGTACATGGAACTTACCTAGGTTATAAATTTCGCTTGACCTTTGACGAGCTCACAGAAGCAGAACAACAGGAGTTTACGACATGGATGTATCGCTTTTTGGATGATCTTTTAGAAAATGAGTTTGCATATACAGATGAAGTCTATGCGCCACTGGGTTTGGCGGAGGAGGTAAAAGTATTTGTGAAATACAATGCGAATAAAGCACTACAAAATATGGGCTTTCAAAGTTATTTTTCAGATATTACAGCATCTGATGTTAATCCAATTGTTATGAATGGCATTTCGATTGAAACAGCCAATCATGATTTCTTTTCTCAAGTGGGTGCGGGCTATTTAATGGGAAATGCAGAAGCAATGCTAGATGATGACTATGATTTTTAGAATGAACGAAGTGATTTTAGCGGGAAATTCTATTTAATTTTTTCATAAGTTTGTTTCAAAACGCCTTTAGTTTGTGTATATCTTTTAGGGGCGTTTTTTTTTATACTGAAAATGAAAAAATGTTTGTTTGAAAGAGAGTTTGTTGGCCATGGTTTATACAAAAGAAATCGTAAGAGACTGGCTGGATCAAGTGGCGGAAAAGGCCAAGGAGCATCCAGAGTGGGTAGCAGTTTTTGAACGCTGCTACACCGATACCTTGGACAATACAGTGGAGATTTTAGAAGACGGCTCGACCTTTGTCTTGACTGGGGATATTCCAGCCATGTGGTTGCGAGACTCGACAGCCCAGTTACGGCCCTATCTCCATGTAGCAAAAAAGGATGAAAAGCTCAGAAAGACCATTGCTGGGTTGGTCAAACGCCAGATGACCTTGATTCTCAAAGATCCCTATGCCAATTCTTTTAATATTACAGACAACTGGAAGGGACACCATGAGACCGACCATACGGATCTTAATGGCTGGATCTGGGAGCGCAAATACGAAGTGGATTCGCTGTGCTATCCCTTGCAGTTGGCTTATCTTCTTTGGAAGGAGACAGGAGAGACCAGTCAGTTTGATGAAACCTTTGTCACAGCAACCCAGGAGGTCCTCCATCTCTGGACAGTAGAGCAGGATCATAAGAACTCACCTTACCGTTTTGTCCGTGATACTGACCGCAAGGAAGATACGCTGGAAAATGATGGTTTTGGTCCAGATTTTGCGGTGACAGGGATGACCTGGTCGGCCTTTCGTCCTAGTGACGACCGCTGTGAATACAGCTACTTGATCCCGTCCAATATGTTTGCGGTTGTGGTCTTGGGCTATGTGCAGGAAATCTTTTCAGAGCTGGACATAGTAGCTGATCCCAAGAGCATCCTTGCAGAAGCCAAACGCCTCCAAGCTGAAATTCAGGAAGGAATTGAAACCTATGCTTACACCACCAACCAAAAGGGTGAGAAGATCTATGCCTTTGAAGTAGACGGCTTGGGTCATGCCCGGATCATGGATGATCCCAATGTTCCGAGCCTTCTAGCCGCCCCTTATCTGGGATATTGTAGCATCGAAGACGAGGTCTATCAAGCGACTCGTCGCACCATTTTTAGCCCAGAAAATCCCTACTACTATGAGGGAACCCAGGCCAAGGGGCTGGGCAGTCCTCACACTTTTTACCGCTATATTTGGCCGATTGGTCTCGTGATCCAAGGTTTGACCACGACGGACAAGACTGAAAAAAAAGCGATTTTGGATCAACTAGTCGCTTGCGATGGGGGAACCGGTGTCATGCATGAAAGTTTTCACGTAGACGATCCAACCCTCTTCTCACGGGAATGGTTCTCCTGGGCCAATATGATGTTCTGTGAACTGGTTTTGGATTACTTGGATATTCGCTAGTCGGCTAGGTTCAAATTAGTACAGAATAACAAATATATAACTAGAAAAATTTGATTTAGATAGAGGTTTACCTTTATGGAAAACGTTGTTGTACACATTATTTCTCACAGTCACTGGGACCGTGAGTGGTACCTACCCTTTGAAAGCCACCGCATGCAGTTGGTGGAGCTTTTTGACAATCTCTTTGATCTCTTTGAAAATGACCCAGAGTTCAAGAGTTTTCACCTAGATGGACAAACCATTGTTTTAGATGATTATTTGGAAATTCGCCCTGAAAACCGTGACAAGGTACAGCGTTACATTGATGAGGGCAAGCTTAAAATTGGGCCTTTTTACATCTTGCAGGATGATTACCTGATCTCTAGTGAAGCAAATGTCCGCAATACCTTAATCGGGCAGCAAGAAACAGCCAAGTGGGGCAAATCTACCCAGATTGGCTACTTCCCAGATACCTTTGGAAATATGGGCCAAGCTCCGCAAATCCTACAAAAATCAGGCATCCACGTGGCAGCCTTTGGTCGTGGGGTCAAACCAATTGGTTTTGACAACCAAGTGTTAGAAGACGAGCAATTTACTTCACAATTTTCAGAAATGTACTGGCAGGGTGCAGACGGAAGTCGTGTCCTCGGTATCCTCTTTGCCAACTGGTACAGTAATGGAAATGAAATCCCAGTTGATAAGGATGAAGCCCTAACCTTTTGGAAACAGAAATTGTCAGACGTACGGGACTATGCTTCGACCAACCAATGGCTCATGATGAATGGTTGCGACCACCAGCCTGTACAGCGAAATCTGAGCGAAGCCATTCGTGTGGCCAATGAACTCTTCCCAGATGTGACCTTTATCCATAGTTCTTTTGATGACTATGTCCACGCAGTAGAGAGTGCCCTACCTGAGCAACTATCTACGGTTACAGGTGAGTTGACCAGTCAAGAAACAGATGGTTGGTACACACTTGCCAACACTTCTTCATCACGCATTTACCTCAAACAAGCCTTCCAAGAAAATAGCAACCTCCTAGAACAAGTAGTGGAGCCATTGACTGTCATCACTGGTGGGCACAACCATAAGGACCAGTTGACCTATGCTTGGAAGATCCTTCTCCAAAATGCGCCACATGACAGTATCTGTGGCTGTAGCGTGGACGAGGTTCACCGTGAGATGGAAACACGTTTTGCCAAGGTCAACCAAGTTGGAAACTTTGTTAAGATCAACCTTCTCAACGAATGGAAGGGCAAAATCGCAACTCACGAAGCGCAAAGCGATCATCTTTTTACAGTCATCAATACAGGCTTGCATGACAAGGTCGATACTGTCAGCACAGTGATTGATGTTGCGACTTGTGATTTCAAGGAATTGCACCCAACAGAAGGTTACAAGAAGATGGCCGCTCTTACCTTGCCAAGCTACCGTGTCGAAGATTTGGAGGGGCATGCTGTAGAAGCGAAAATTGAAGATTTAGGAGCTAATTTTGAGTATGATTTGCCAAAAGACAAGTTCCGCCAAGCTCGTATCGCTCGTCAAGTGCGCGTGACAGTCCCCGTTCACTTAGCTCCACTTTCGTGGACAACCTTCCAATTGCTTGAAGGTGACCAAGTGCATCATGATGGGATTTACCAAAACGGAGTGATTGATACGCCATTTGTAACGGTAAGTGTGGATGAGGGCGTAACGGTTTATGATAAAACAACTCACGAAGCCTATGAAGACTTTATCCGCTTTGAAGACCGCGGGGACATCGGGAATGAGTACATTTACTTCCAACCAAAAGGTACAGAGCCAATCTATGCAGAGCTTAAAGGTTATGAAGTCTTGGAAAATACAGCTCGCTTTGCTAAAGTTTTGCTCAAGCATGAATTGACCATACCTGTCAGTGCAGATGAAAAACTAGATGCGGAACAAAGAGGCATCATCGAGTTTATGACGCGTGAAGCCGGACGTTCAGAGGAGTTGACAACCATCCCTCTTGAAACTGAAATGACTATTTTTGTTGATAATCCACAGATTCGCTTCAAGACTCGCTTTACCAATACTGCTAAAGACCACCGAATCCGTCTCTTGGTTAACACCCATAACCAAAGCAAGACCAATGATTCTGAAAGCATCTATGAAGTCGTGACCCGCCCTAACCAACCAGCTCCTGTATGGGAAAATCCTGAAAATCCTCAACACCAACAAGCCTTTGTCAGTCTGTATGATGATGAAAAAGGGGTTACAGTGGCTAATAAAGGATTGCACGAATACGAAATCCTTAGAGACGACACCATTGCAGTGACCATTCTTCGTGCCTCAGGTGAGTTAGGTGACTGGGGTTATTTCCCAACACCAGAGGCTCAGTGCTTGCGTGAGTTTGAAGTCGAGTTTGCGCTTGAATGCCACCAAGCAGGAGAACGCTTCTCAGCTTTCCGTCGTGCTAAGGCTTTCCAAACGCCATTTACTAGCCTTCAAGTTGCCAAACAAGAAGGTAGTGTTGCTACGACAGGTAGTCTATTGAATCATGCGGCTCTCAGCTTGCCACAAGTCTGCCCGACAGCCTTTAAAGTTGCTGAAAACGAAGAAGGATATGTACTTCGTTACTACAATATGAGTCAAGAAAATGTGCGTGTTTCAGAAAAACAACAAACAATCCTTGACTTGCTTGAGCGCCCATATCCAGTTCATTCAGGGCTTCTCTCGCCACAAGAAATTCGTACAGAATTGATTAAAAAAGAAGAAATCTAAACTTTTCTAAAGGATTCCAGCCATCGCAGTAGTTATTTACTAATCTTGTAGGCAAACAGTTTTTGTTGTAGCATGCAAGCATATATTTCTGATATGTGAACTACAAAGATAAGCTGGATGAAAATACGGAATAGACACTATGACATAGAAAGGGGAGCGAAAATACAAAAATGAATGTTTTCGCTCCTTATTGTGGTAAAAATAATGACTATCGCAACGATTGATATTGGAGGAACTGGCATTAAGTTTGCCAGTCTAACTCCTGATGGAAAAATACTGGATAAGGCAAGTACCCCAACACCAGAAAGTTTGGAGGATTTACTTACTTGGCTAGACCAACACTTATCAGCGCAAACTTACCGTGGGATTGCCATGAGTGTCCCAGGAGCGGTAAATCAAGAGACAGGTGTGATTGACGGATTTAGTGCTGTTCCTTATATACACGGATTTTCTTGGTATGAAACACTCAGGCGCTACCAGATTCCTGTTCATCTGGAAAACGATGCCAACTGTGTCGGACTCAGTGAATTACTAGCTCATCCAGAGATTGAAAATGCAGCTTGTGTTGTCGTCGGGACAGGGATTGGCGGTGCTATGATTATCAATGGTAAGTTGCATCGGGGTCGCCACGGCTTGGGAGGAGAATTTGGCTATATGACTACTCTTGCACCTGCTGAAAATCTCAATAACTGGTCGCAATTAGCCTCAACAGGTAGCCTTGTTCGGCATGTGATTGAAAAATCTGGTCGAACCGATTGGGACGGTCGCAAGATTTACCAAGAGGCGGCGGCAGGCAATGCCCTTTGTCAAGAAGCTATTGGCCGCATGAATCGCAATTTGGCTCAAGGACTGCTTAATATCCAATATCTTATCGATCCTGATGTGATTAGTTTGGGTGGTTCTATCAGTCAAAATTCTGATTTTATCGCAGGTGTCAAAAAAGCTGTTGACAAACTTGTAGAAGACTATGAAGAATATACTGTTGCACCCCTTATTCGGGCCTGTACTTATCATGCAGATGCCAATCTTTACGGTGCTTTAGTCAATTGGTTACAGGAGGAAAAAGAATGGTAATTTTTACAGGACTTAGTCCCAAACAAACTCAGGCAATCGACTTGCTGACAAAACATATCTCTTTACCAGATGTGGAAGTTGCAGTCGCTCAGTCTGATCAAGCCTCTATCTCTATTAAGGGTGAGGGGGGACAGTATCAACTAACCTATCGCAAACCTCATCAACTCTACCGCGCCTTGTCCTTGTTAGCGACAACTCTAGTAGAAGATGACAAAGTAGCGATTGAGGAGCAGGCGGCTTATGAAGATTTGGCCTACATGGCAGACTGTTCTCGAAATGCGGTACTGAATGTGGCTTCTGCCAAGCAGATGATTGAGGTCTTGGCTCTCATGGGCTACTCAACCTTTGAGCTCTATATGGAGGACACCTACCAGATTGAGGGGCAACCTTACTTTGGTTACTTCCGCGGGGCTTATTCAGCTGAGGAATTACAGGAAATCGAAGCCTACGCCCAGCAGTTTGATATGACCTTTGTGCCCTGTATCCAGACCTTGGCCCACTTGTCGGCCTTTGTCAAATGGGGTGTCAAGGAAGTACAGGTCTTGCGCGATGTAGAGGACATTCTCCTGATCGGAGAAGACAAGGTTTATGACTTGATTGATGGCATGTTTGCCACTCTATCTAAACTGCAGACTCGCAAGGTCAATATCGGTATGGATGAGGCTCACTTAGTTGGTTTGGGACGCTATCTCATCTTAAACGGCGTTGTGGACCGCAGTCTTCTCATGTGCCAACACTTGGAGCGTGTGCTGGATATTGCTGACAAGTATGGTTTCCACTGCCAGATGTGGAGCGATATGTTCTTCAAACTCATGTCAGCAGATGGCCAGTACGACCGTGACGTGGAAATTCCAGAGGAAACTCGTGTCTACCTAGACCGTCTCAAAGACCGTGTAACCTTGGTTTACTGGGATTATTATCAGGATAGCGAGGAAAAATACAACCGCAATTTCCGCAACCATCACAAGATTAGCCAAGATATTGCCTTTGCAGGGGGCGCTTGGAAATGGATCGGCTTTACACCCAATAATCACTTTAGCAGCCTGATTGCTATCGAGGCCAATAAAGCCTGTCGTGCCAATGACATCAAAGAAGTCATTGTAACGGGTTGGGGGGACAATGGTGGTGAAACAGCCCAGTTCTCTATCCTACCAAGCTTGCAAATCTGGGCAGAACTCAGCTACCGCAATGATTTAGACCGTTTGTCTGCTCATTTTAAGACTAATACAGGTCTATCTGTTGAGGATTTCATGCAGATTGACTTGGCCAATCTCTTGCCAGATCTGCCAGCCAATCTCAGTGGGATCAACCCCAATCGCTATGTCTTTTATCAGGATATTCTCTGCCCGCTTTTGGATCAGCATATCAATCCTGAACAAGACCGAGCACACTTTGAAAAGGCCGCAGCAGGCTTGACAGTTATTTCCCAACAAGCAGGGCCTTATGCTTACCTTTTTGAAACTCAGGCCCAGTTGAACCAGATTTTAAGTAGCAAAGTCGATGTAGGACGACGCATTCGTGAAGCTTATAAAGCCGGTGACAAAGTCAGCTTGCAGCAAATCGTCAGACAAGAATTACCAAAACTCAGAAGCGAGATCGAAGATTTCCACCAAACCTTTAGCCACCAATGGCTAAAAGAAAATAAGGTCTTTGGCTTGGATACAGTCGATATCCGAATGGGCGGACTTTTGCAACGTATCAAACGAGCAGAAAGCCGCATCGAGGCTTATCTGGCAGGACAGATTGACCGCATCGACGAACTAGAGGTTGAAATCCTACCATTTACTGATTTCTACGCAGACAAGGATTTCTCAGCAACTACAGCTAATCAGTGGCATACCATTGCGACAGCTTCGACTATCTACACAACCTAGGAAAACAATCTAGAAAAACATCCTGCAGGAAATCAACTGCAGGATGTTTCTTGTGAAACAGATAATTTTTCCTTTTCTCAAACCAGTTCCTGAAATGCACGAAATAGCGCCTGAACAGCAATTTACACTATGATGGCCTTGAGTTATAATTGAAAATGCAACTGAAGTTTTCAGAAACTTCCCAAAGATTTCCACCTGAGTCAGAGTTTTTTTTGAATCTGGAATCATCAGTGGGAATTACTGAAGGCTGGCGATTTGGTCTATCGCATGATTCGATATGCCTTTGGCGGTTAAGAAAATAGAGAAGCTGGTTCAAAGTCTTCAGCTTCCAAATGAGTTTCGTAATAAACGAATGACGCAGTAGCTATTTGGGCTCTTTCGTCGCTTCTCAAGCTGGTAAGAACTCCTAATCATCCTTGCGGGGATTGGAACTACTCTCCTTCTATTTTTTGTCAATCATTTCTTATATTAGTCAAGATCATTTGTCAGATAGGGTTTTGTTTTCTATCAGCATTTTGGGAATTCTCTATCTTGCCTATTACGGGATTTTACGGACTCAAGAGGGGGATGTTACTCTGTTTTATCATCCCAGAAAATTAAACAATCTTCGCTACGATCTGCTTCGCTTCATTGCTTGTTTTTCGCTCATCTTTTTACCCTATGGGCTGATTTTAGCCTTTTTAACAGGCGCATATTTTAGTTATTTGCTAGACTACTTGTTACCTGTTTTGATTTTTTTGGGAATCCATTATCTGTTACCCCTACCTATAGAGAAGTACAAAAGTAATCGCTTGGTAACTCTTTCTCAGATTTTTATGAGTGGCTTGCTGGCAACGACTCTCCTACTAGTTTTTTCAGTTTTCTTATAGGGAAAACTCCCCCAAACCAGTCCCAATATCAGACAAGATCTCATCAAGGTTTTCCTTGATGTTTTTTGATGGGTCTTAATCTTTTCAAAGCAGGTCAGCAGCGTTTAGTCCTATATAGTCCCACAAGAGTCTTTTGAGCAATCTGTGCCTAGTTTTCTAATTTGCAGATGATTTTTACTGTCTATTAGGGCAGAAATACAGGATATAAATGATACGTTCCAATCATTTGGAGTCTAAAAGATAAAATAAATGCAGGAAATTCTTAAATTTTTACAAAAAATAATTGACACGTTCCAAAAATGGTGTATAATGAAATGGAAGGGTTTACAAAAACCAAAGAACAGCAGAAAGGAATGCTTTAAATGGAAACATTAGCAGACTTACGAAAAAAAGGGGTTCTAGTGGCTGCTCACCGTGGAACGAGTGGGGGCAACGTGATCCAAAATACCAGCCTAGCCTATCTGAATGCTCTTAGACATGGGGCGGATATGGTGGAGGTCGATGTTGTCCGCAGCACGGATGGAAAATTCTTTGGCTTTCATGATGGTCAAGAAAAGATTGTATTTGGAGAAGCGGTGGATATTTTAAAAATGTCAGCTGAAGAAATCCAAAACCAGCAAGTTCAAAATACTTCAGGAGAGCCTATTGATCAAAAGGTTGAAAGTTTGGAATTGATTTTTCACAAGCTCCTCGGAAAAACCTGGATTAACGTAGATCGTAGCTGGTTTTACTGGGATACTTTCTTGGATGAGTTGAAAAGCTCCAAGGCTCTCCCTCAGCTCCTCTTAAAGGCCCCTGCCAAGAAAGAATACTTGGACCAGTTGGCAGCGTCTGGCTTAGACATTCAGTTTATGCCCATTGTCGCAACCAAGGAAGAGTTAGACCTAGCCCTTTCTTATGAAAATCTGCAAATTGCAGCAGTAGAGTTGATCTTTGAACATTTTGATTCGGAATTGCTAGAAGCATCTTTACTCGAAGAACTAAAAGCAAAAGGCATCCTTCTCTGGGTTAACGCTTTGACCTTAAATGATTCCATCCTTTTATCTGCAGGTTTGGATGACAATTTAGCCATTACAGAAGGACCAGAAGTAAGTTGGGGACGATTGATTGATTTAGGGTTTGACATTATTCAAACCGATTGGCCACTTTACTTGAAAAACTATATTCAACACAAAGAAACTATTGGAGGATAAACAGATGAAAAAAGTATGGAGCATGTTCGTAGCAGTATCAGCCTTGACCTTAGCCGCTTGTGGAGCAGGCCAATCAAACGCTTCTAATAGTGAAGCAGGTGGTTCTCTAGATAAGAGCCAACAATTGGTTATCTATTCTAACTCTGCCTCTGAAGGCCGCAAGGAATGGATCGAAGAAAAAGCAAAAGCAGCAGGCTACAATATCCAAGTGGTAGACATTCCCGGAGGAGAATTAGTAGACCGCTTGATTGCGGAGAAAAATAATGGGATCGCTGACCTTGTTTATGGTCTCAACAATTTGGAATACAATAAACTAAAAGTGGCAGAACTTCTAGTGAAGTACAATCCTAGTTGGTCTTCTGATGTTGATTTGAGCCTTGGAGATAAGGATGGCTACTTCTATCCAACTGTTGTTCAACCACTGGTTCTAGCAGGAAAACCAGAAGTGACCATGCCAAGTGATTGGACAGACTTGACCGGCAGTCAGTATAAAGGGAAATATGGAATCTTCAGCCTCGGTGGTGGTACTTCTAAAATCATCCTCTCAAGTATCCTTTCACGTTACCAAGACACTAGCGGGGAGCTTGGAGTTTCCAAAGAAGGATGGGATGTAGCTAAAAAGTACATCCAAAATGCCTATATCTATGGCAAGGATGAAAACTATGCAACGACTCTCCTAGAAGGAGACAAGGGAATCGACTACACCATGCTTTGGGGTTCTGGTTTCTTGCAAACAGAAACAGAACGATCCGTCGATCTTCAAGTAATGAGTCCAAAAGTTGGTGTTCCTTTTGTCACAGAGCAAGCTGGAGTGATTGCGTCTTCTAAGAAACAAGAATTGGCCAAAGACTTTATCAACTGGTTTGGTGGTGAAGAAGTACAAGCTGAGTGGAGTCAAAAATTTGGAACCATTCCAGCCAACACAAAAGCACTTGAAAAAGCGTCTGATGCTGTGAAAACCTTTAGAGCAGCAGTCAATCCACAAGAGTTGGACTGGACCTTTATCGCTGAAAATATTGATAAATGGGTCGAAAAAGCAGAACTTGAATTTGTTCAATAGAAATAGCGAGACAGAAACATGATTAAATTTGATACAGTTGAAATTTCCTATGGCGATTTTGTCGCGATTGAAAATCTCAATCTGGAGATCAAAGAAGGTGAATTTTTCACCTTCCTTGGTCCTAGTGGATGTGGAAAATCGACGACCTTGCGGGCCTTAGTTGGATTTTTGACTCCGAGTAAGGGAGCCATTTTGGTAGATAATCAGGACATCACGCATCTAGAACCTGAGAAACGTGGTATTGGGATCGTGTTTCAGTCCTATGCCCTCTTTCCAACCATGACGGTATATGACAATATTGCCTTTGGACTAAAAGTGAAAAAAATCAGCCCAGATATTATCAAGGCCAAGGTTCATGAGGTTGCAGCAAAGATCAAGATTTCCGATCAACAGTTAACGCGCAACGTTTCTGAACTCTCAGGTGGCCAGCAACAACGGGTTGCCTTGGCACGGGCTCTGGTCTTAGAACCAAAAATCTTGTGTTTGGATGAACCCTTGTCAAACTTGGATGCCAAACTCCGGATTGATCTGAGAAAAGAGTTGAAGCGTCTTCAAAAAGAACTCAAAATCACTACGCTTTACGTTACCCATGACCAAGAAGAAGCCCTTACCTTGTCTGATCGCATCGCTGTTTTTAACAATGGTTACATCGAGCAGATTGGCACACCAAAGGAAATCTACAATGCTTCCCAAACACAATTTGTCTGTGAATTTATAGGGGATACCAATGTTCTTTCCAGTCAACTCCTAAAAGAACTCCATCCATCCTTTAAGGACAAGGAAGGTTATATTCGTTTAGAACGGGTTCGCTTTAGTAAAGAAAATGAAAAGGATTTGATGGTTCAGGCCAAGGTTATGGATTTTGAATTTGAAGGTGTCCTCATCAAATATACACTCAAAGTGCAAACAGGAGATGTGATCCATGTTTTGGACAAAAACGATGGCTTCTCCAATAGAAAGATCGGGGACGAAATGACTCTTTACTTGAGCCCTGATGATGTCTTGCAATACTAGGAGGAGGCTATGAAAAAACGAACCATTAACTGGCAACAGCTTCTCGTTAAGCTTGTTCTTTTGTGGATTATTGCTGCCTTTATCGTCTTTCCTAATCTCAACCTTTTAAAAGACGTCTTTTTTAAAGGGGGCAGTCTCACTTTTTCAGCTGTGACCAAGGTTTTTAATTCAGAACGAGCGGTCAACAGCATCATCAATAGTTTTATCTTGGCCGTATCCATGGTTGTTACGGTCAATGTAGTCGGAACCTTAGTCGTTCTCCTGACCGAATATTGGGACATCAAGGGGGCCAAAATTCTTCGCTTAGGTTACATGACTTCCTTGATCTATGGAGGCGTGGTGCTGGTTGCAGGTTACAAGTTTGTCTACGGACCAAAGGGGTTGATGACAGTCTTGTTCCAAACAGTTTTACCCAATCTCGACAATAACTGGTTCCACGGTTACGGGGCAGTGCTCTTTATCATGACCTTTGCCTGTACTTCCAACCATATCATGTTTTTGACCAATGCGGTTCGCTCCCTGGATTACCATACCATCGAAGCAGCCCGCAATATGGGAGCCAAGCCCTCCACGGTTATTTGGAAAATCGTTCTTCCAACCCTAAAACCAACCCTCTTTGCTTTGACCATCCTGACTTTCTTGACAGGTTTGTCTGCTGTTTCTGCACCCTTGATTGTTGGTGGAACGGAGTTTCAAACCATCAACCCGATG
Source organism: Streptococcus oralis (assembly GCF_001578945.1). Classification (GTDB taxonomy): domain Bacteria; phylum Bacillota; class Bacilli; order Lactobacillales; family Streptococcaceae; genus Streptococcus; species Streptococcus oralis_Q. Next base: position 450,186 of record NZ_KQ969550.1, on the reverse strand, counting down.
ATTATTACCTTTGCAAAAACAACGGCTTCTAGGGATATTGCAGCCTTCTTGGCGATTGTTCTTGGGGTTGCAACTATTATATTGCTGGCAATTTTAAATCGTGTGGAACGTGGAGGCAACTATATCTCGGTCAGCAAGACCAAAGCTCGCTTGCACAAGCAAAAGATTACGTCTCCAGTTTGGAATGTCCTAACACACATCTTGGCTTATGTCTTGTTCTTGATCTACATGATGCCGATTGTGCTAGTTATTCTTTACTCCTTTAGCTCTTCGCTTGCCATTAAGACCGGACGTCTAGACCTGTCAGCTCTGACCTTTGACAATTATGCACAGTTGTTTGAAAATTCATCAGCCTTTATGCCTTATTTGGTCAGCTTGGTCTACTCCCTTCTAGCAGCTGTCATTGTAACCTTCCTAGCTATTGTCATAGCTCGGATCGTTCACAAATCTAAGAGCAAGTGGAATATGGTCTTTGAATACGGTGCTTTGCTTCCTTGGGTTCTGCCCGGAACCTTGATTGCAATCGGACTCTTATTCACCTACAATGAGCCAAGATTCTTAGTCTTGAATCAAGTCTTGGTAGGAACCTTAATCATCATGTTGATTGCCTACATCGTCATTAAACTTCCCTTTTCTTATCGGATGATTAAGGCTGTCTTTTTCAGCATTGATGACAATATGGAAGAAGCTGCAAAGAGTATGGGGGCTTCCACCTTCTATACTATGGTGAAGGTCATTATTCCTTTTATCATGCCAACCGTCTTATCGGTTATTGTTCTGAACTTTAATTCCCTCCTAGCGGATTATGATTTATCAGTCTTTCTCTACCATCCGCTCTTCCAACCTTTGGGAATTGTGATCAAGGCGGCGAGTGACGAAACTGCGACTTCCAATGCTCAAGCCATGAGCTTTGTCTACACAGTCGTTTTGATGATTATGTCCTCACTTGCTTTATTTGTTACCCAATATCGAAAGAAAAACTAGAAAGAGGTTCTGTGTGATTGCATTTGATCATACCACCCTCTATTCCATTTTATTTCGTATTTTGCTTTCGGTGATTATTGGTGGCATTATTGGTCTTGAGCGGGGGAGAAAGGCTCAGTCTGCAGGATTTCGGACCTATATCCTCGTCTGTCTCGGCTCAGCTATGGTCATGATGACCAATGAATATGTCATCAGTCAATACGGAACTGGAGACCCGACTCGAATGGGGGCTCAGGTTATCAGTGGCATTGGATTTTTAGGAGCTGGAACCATTCTAGTGACGAAAAATAACCGTGTCAAAGGCTTAACCACTGCTGCGGGGATTTGGACTTCAGCAACGATTGGTCTGGCTATTGGGATTCGCTTTTATAGCGGTGCCATTGCCTGCGCCCTTGCTCTGATTACCATTATGACCATTTTTCAGCCTCTAAAGAGTTATATCCAAAGGCGCTCACGCAAAGTGGAGGTCTACGTGGTATTAACCTCTTTGGAGGCTTTTAACCGTATCTTAATCTACCTCTCAAGCCACCAGATCAAGGTCAATGCTATTCAAAATGGACTGATTGATATTGATACCCTTTATCAAGCCAACCATGATCAGGGTGAGCTGGGTTGCTATTTTTCTCTGACGCTAACAGAAACCTTTAACCATTTGAAATTTATCGAGGAAATCCACCAACAACCCGGTGTAAAATACATTGAAGAAATAAAGGAATAGATGATGAAAATAAATACTATCGTGTTCGACATGGGTAATGTGCTGATTGAGTGGGATTCTGACAAGGTTGTGGCCTTCTTTGAATCTGACTTCGACCGGCAAGCCCAGCTATGAACCGCTATCTTTGAAAGTGGCCTCTGGACCAAGGTGGATCATGGGCTCCTTTCCATAGAAGAAGCAATCAAGTTAGCCTTAGAACAACTCGATGCTTCCTTTTCTCCAACTGTCGCAGCCATCTATCGTAACTGGTACCAGGCTCTGGCCATCAAGCATAAGATGCAGGATTTTGCGCGCTCCTGCAAAGAGCGTGGCTATCAGGTTTATATACTCTCCAATACCTCAGAAGTTTATTACACCTTGGAGCAGGAAGGCTATCTACCGATTCGAGAAGTTCTCGATGGTCGGGTTTTGTCCTTTGAAGAAAAGGTCATGAAACCCGATCAAAAACTCTACCAAATCTTGCTAGATCGCTACCAGTTATCCCCCAAAAGAGCCATTTTTTTAGATGATATTTCTGAAAATCTAAAGGCTGCAGAAGACCTTGGCTTTCATACCCTTCAAGTATCGGATGAAGAGACTGCGATTAAAGAATTAGGGAAATATCTCGAGCGTTTTGGGAAATTTTAAAAATATGATAAAATAAGAAAAAACAACTAAAAGGCGTGATTTATGGTTACGATAAAAGATATCGCAAAGATGGCAGGTGTCTCGCATGGAACTGCCTCCAATGTGCTCAATAAAAAAGGTAATGTTAGTACCAAAAAGATTCAGCTTGTTGAAGCTGCAGCAGCCCAGTTAGGCTACCAATTAAATGCCCAAGCCCAGCTCCTTCGTAAGCGCAATTCGGATCAGATTATCTTGCTCTTGCCAGTGGGTTTAGGAGATAAATACCAAGTATTCTTGGAGATTTTTACCCGTCATTTTTATGCTCAAACCACCCAGGTAGAGCCGATCTATGTGTTTGAGAAAAAAGATGTTGATGCTGTTTTGGAACGCTTGATTGCAAATACGCCCAAGGCCATTGTCTGTTGTGGAGTCCGGCTCAGTCATCAATTTTTGAGTCAACGCAAGCCGGAAAATCTCTATTCAGTGGATTTTTGGGGATCTAAAAAATTAGCTCCCGTCACAAATCTGATCTTCGATCACAGTCAAACTCTTCAGGACTTGTCTGATTTGATGGATCGCTATCAGATAACAGACCTGCATTTTTTGACCCACAAACTGGAGAGGGATCGCCAGTTTATTCATGATTTAGAAAATTACTTGGATCTGGACGAGTCCATTGCAGTGACGCGCTTGCACGATACGGAGATGCTGCTCCCTATCTTTAACTTGCTCAAAAAGGCCAAGGAAAACACCTTGATCCTATCGACAAACGAGACTCTAACTCAGCTCTTGTTAGATGTCCTCAAGTGGAATGGGCTGGATATGAAATTTCATTTGGTGACCATCGGGAGTAAGCAACTCTTTCATGATCCTCAGCTGGATGCAATCGAACTGGATATTGAAAGGGTAGCAGAAAAGTTGGCTCTGATGATTGAGTCTGGCGAAAGACAGAATCAGGAGTTTTTAGTAGAGGGTATTTACCAACAGGATGCTCAAACCCAGTTTCATCCAGGACGGCCAGTCATTCGTCTGTTGACTATTGAGAGTCCTATGACGGAGGCCCTGCGAACTTTGACCGACAAGTACCGCCAAAGTGCTGGAGTTGAGCTTCGAATCGATACCCTTCCTTATCATACTCTCTATGATTTGGTGACCAATCGCTCGCCAAAGTTAGAAAAGTACGACCTTATTCGTCTCGATGTAGCTTGGCTACGAAGCATAGACTTGAGTCTGCTAAAAGGCTTAGATTCAGTTGCTTCGCTGGTAGAGCAGTTTGATTGTGATGTCTTTTCAGAGTATATCTACATTGATGATCAGCTCTACACTTTGCCTTTGGATAGTAGTATGCAGTTGCTCTTTTACCGACGGGATCTCTTTGAAGACACCTTCTTTCAACGGCGTTATTATGAGGAGACTAAAAAGCAGTTTCAACTGCCACAGACTTTTGCAGAGTTTGATGCGCTGACAGCCTTTTTTAGACAGGAAAGTATCCAAAAAGATTATGACCTTTATGGCCATACCATTTCTGATCATAACCCAATTTTGTCTTATAGCGATTTTATCCCACGTTTAAAAGAAAAAATCAAAGACAAACCCTACTCGGAAGCCTTATTTAAGGAAACCCTGGATCAATATGGCAAGAGTCGGGAAACATCCTTGAAGAACTCCGAGGATCATTGGCGACAGGTTGCGGATAATTTTGCCAAGGGGAAGACTGCCATGGAGATTATCTACTCTAACTATGCCTTTCGTTTTTTGGGGGATCAGAGTGTTCTGACCAGTCACATGATTGGAGTAGCTGATTTACCAGGCTCTTCACCCTTGCTAGGAGGTGGTTGCTTAGCTGTTTTAGCCAAGGAAGATACGCACTTGGCAGAAGAATTTCTAAGCTGGCTATACTCGGATCAGGTTCTGCAAATGCTTGCGCATTTAGGTGGTTTTATTGTTACCAAGCAATTATCCCAGAAGATTTCATTGTTAAATAGTTATCCTTGGTTAAAAGACATGACTGAGAAAATGAGTAAGGGCAGTCGCTTTTTGCTGGGAGACTTGCAAATGACCTTTGAAGCAGAGAGAGAAATGGGTGCGCGCGTGACCAACGAACTCGACCGAATGCAGGAGCAAAAGCAAGAGCCTTCGTAAGTTGATTCAAATCAAGAGGGTTGGGAGATCAGCATTTCAGTAAAATAGAGAAAAAATCAAAAGGCTTAACATCAACCGTTTAAGGCGTTGACGTTAAGCCTTATTTTTCATTTACTCGTCTTCTGGATCTCTCTTGGCCTTAGAAATTCGCAGGGTGATGAGAACCTGGATCAGGATGCCAAACAAAAGAGCGTTGATTCCAGCATAGTGCAGGTTCTTTTTCCTTGGGTTTGAGATTTTCAGGGCCGATGGCAGTGAGCCCAGCCTTTCGGGCTTGATTGGCCACGTAGAAGGCTAGAAGTAGGGTGATGATCAGCATCGCGACGGGATAAGCTTGTGCCAGAATCACTGGATAGCGCTCCACAAATGGAAGAGAAAGGAAATTGCCAATCAGCAGGATATAAAAGAGCATCATAAAGGCTCTGTTGCCAATGCGATCTGCTTCCCGCCGTTTTTATTCGTCTAAAGGATCAGAAATTCCGTAAAATCGTTTGATAACTTTGTCTGTAAAGCTTCCTTTCTAGTATTTTGTCGTATTAATTGATATTATTTGGAAAAATTTTTGGGAGACTCTTCTGCCTTCATCCCTTCTCTTCCAAGCTCTGATGCCATCTACGCTACTTTTTACACTCCACATAAAATAATTTGTGGAGTTTTTTCTATAATTAGTAGTTTAAAATATCCTTAAAATAGGAGTATACTAATTATGTAATCGTTATCAAACCTAAAAATTCGATGAAATCAGTTTTTAGGAATAAAATGGGAGGAAATTATGAAAAAGTTTTCAAAAACCTTAAGAGACAACTGGATCTTCCTCTTGATGGTTTTACCAGGTGCCTTGTGGTTGATTCTATTCTTCTACATCCCTGTATTTGGGAACGTGGTTGCTTTCAAGGACTACCATATGACCAGTAATGGTTTCATAGATAGTATCGTAAATAGTAAATGGGTCGGGTTAGATAACTTTAAGTTCTTGTTTAGTTCAAAAGACGCCTTTATCATTACTCGAAATACCGTTCTCTACAACCTTGGCTTTATCTTTATCGGTTTGGTTGTGGCGGTTGGGATTGCCATTATTCTCAGTGAGCTTCGCTCTAAGAGAATGGTTAAAATCTTCCAAACTTCCATGTTGTTCCCTTACTTCTTGTCTTGGGTTATCATCAGTTTCTTTACAGATGCTTTCCTAAACATTGATAAAGGGGTTCTCAATCATCTACTTTCTTCCCTCGGTCTCAAAGAAATTAACTTCTATGCCGACTTAGGAATTTGGCCATATTTGCTTTTGTTCCTAGGGATTTGGAAAGGTTTTGGTTATAGCAGTGTTATGTACTATGCGACCATTATGGGAATTGACCCAACCTACTACGAAGCAGCGACAGTGGATGGAGCTAGCAAATGGCAACGGATTCGCAACGTAACTATTCCACAGTTAACACCACTTGTGACCGTATTGACCATCCTTGCAGTCGGCAATATCTTCCGCGCAGACTTTGGTCTCTTCTACCAAATTCCTCACAATGCAGGACAACTCTACAGTGTAACTAACGTATTGGATGTTTATGTCTATAACGGCTTGACTCAAACAGCCGATATCGGGATGGCGTCCGCAGCCGGTCTGTATCAATCAGTCGTCGGTTTGATTCTGGTGATTCTTTCAAACCTCTGGGCAAGACGAATTGATCCAAACTCAGCCCTATTCTAGAAAGGAGGACGTCATGGCAAAATCAAAAATCGTCAAAGAAAAAATTGATAATGTAGGCATTCACTCCTTTAGTAAAAAAGCAGATATCTTCTTTAGTATTCTTGCAGGTTTGATTGCCCTTTCCTGTATCTTACCTTTCATCTTTGTTATCATGATTTCGATCACAGATGAAACGACTCTTCAACAAGTTGGCTATAGTTTCTTCCCATCTAAATTTGGGCTAGACGGCTTCGTCTTCTTGGGACAATTTAAAGACAAAATTCTCCAATCTCTCTTCATCTCTGTTTTTGTTACAGTAGTGGGAACGGTGACGAACGTCTTTATCACAACGACTTATGCCTATGCAATTTCACGGTCAACCTTTAAATACCGTCGCTTCTTCACCATCTTTGCACTTCTTAGTATGTTGTTCAACGCCGGTTTGGTACCGGGCTATATCGTGGTGACTCAGTTGCTGAACCTTGGTGATACAGTTTGGGCGATGATTATCCCACCGCTTCTCTCTCCATTTAATATCATCTTGATGAGATCCTTCTTTAAAAAGACTATTCCAGAAGCTATTTTGGAATCTGCTCGGATCGATGGTGCTAGTGAAACACGGATTTTCTTCCAGATTTGCTTGCCCTTGTCCCTACCGGGTATTGCGACTATTACCTTACTGACAGCTCTTGGCTTTTGGAATGACTGGTTTAACGCACTTCTCTACATCAAGAGTGATAACCTCTACCCACTCCAATATTTGCTCATGCAAATCCAAAACAATATGGACTACATTTCAAAATCGGTTGGGATATCTAGTCAGATTGCGGTTGCCTTACCAAAAGAAACCGGTCGTATGGCCATGGTGGTTGTTGCCACCCTTCCAATCGCCGTTCTTTACCCATTCTTCCAACGCTACTTTGTAAAAGGTTTGACCATCGGTGGTGTCAAGGAATAGAATTATTTTTGACAAAAAGCGAGCGTTGTGAGTTCGTACTGTCAACAAATTTTATTATCATATCGTTTATAACTTTAAAAATAAAAAAAGGAGTTTTTATCATGAAAAACTGGAAAAAATATGCTTTTGCATCTGCTAGCTTAGTTGCCTTGGCTGCTGGTCTTGCTGCTTGTGGAAACTTGCAAGGAAACAGCAAGAAAGCTGCTGACTCAACTTCAGGCGACAAACCTGTTATCAAAATGTACCAAATCGGTGACAAACCAGACAACTTAGATGAATTGCTAGAAAACGCAAATAAAATCATCGAAGAAAAAGTTGGTGCTAAACTAGATATTCAATACCTTGGATGGGGTGACTATGATAAGAAAATGTCAGTTATCACATCATCTGGTGAAAACTATGATATCGCCTTTGCATCTAACTATGTTGTAAATGCTCAAAAAGGTGCTTATGCTGACTTAACTGATTTGTACAAGAAAGAAGGAGCAGAACTTTACAAAGCACTTGACCCAGCTTACATTAAAGGGAATACTGTAAATGGTAAGATCTATGCTGTTCCAGTAGCGGCTAACGTTGCATCATCACAGAACTTTGCCTTCAACGGAACTCTCCTTGCTAAGTACGGTATCGACATCTCAGGCGTTACTTCATACGAAACACTTGAACCAGTTTTGAAAGAAATCAAAGAAAAGGCTCCAGATGTAACACCATTTGCAGTTACTAAGAACTACATCCCATCAGATAACTTTGACTATCCAGTACCAAATGGACTTCCATTTGTTATCGACCTTGAAGGCGACACTACTAAGATCGTCAACCGTTACGAAGTGCCTCGCTTCAAAGAACACTTGAAGACTCTTCATAAATTCTACGAAGCCGGTTACATTCCAAAAGACGTTGCAACAAGTGACACAACCTTTGACCTTCAACAAGACACCTGGTTCGTTCGTGAAGAAACAGTAGGACCAGCTGACTACGGTAGCAGCCTCCTTTCACGTGTTGCTAACAAAGATATCCAAATCAAACCAATCACAAACTTCATCAAGAAAAACCAAACAACACAGGTTGCTAACTTTGTTATTTCGAACAACTCTAAGAACAAAGAAAAATCAATGGAAGTGTTGAACCTCTTGAACACTAACCCAGAACTCTTGAACGGACTTGTTTATGGTCCAGAAGGCAAGAACTGGGAAAAAGTTGAAGGTAAAGAAAATCGTGTGAAAGTTCTTGACGGATACAAAGGAAACACTCACATGTCAGGTTGGAACACTGGTAACAACTGGATCCTTTACATTAACGAAAACGTTACAGACAAACAAATTGAAGATTCTAAGAAAGAATTGGCAGAAGCTAAAGAATCACCAGCACTTGGATTCATCTTTAACACTGACAATGTAAAATCTGAAATTTCTGCTATCTCTAACACAATGCAACAATTCGATACAGCTATCAACACAGGTACTGTAGACCCAGAAAAAGCAATTCCAGAATTGATGGAAAAATTGAAATCTGAAGGTGCCTACGATAAAGTATTGACCGAAATGCAAAAACAATACGATGAATTTTTGAAAAATAAATAATCAATAGCTCCTGATTGATTTCATGTATTCATTCCTAAAATAAAAATCACTGTTTTCTCCAAACTTATCTGGGGAGGGCGGTGATTTTTTGATAGTTTTTGAATCAATGTGTGCCTAGGAGTGGTATTTATTGGATTTTTACTACTTTTCTATTTTCTCCAATACTGAACTAAGGACGATTTACAAGGAGCTCCTTTTGATTTTAACCAAACTCTCATACGTTTTATATGATACTTCTCATTATAGGTCTTACAGGTTTTTTCCACAACAAAGGAAGCTCTATCATTCTTAGGGGGTCTTTACCTACTATTGAAATGATGGATTATTTCTTGAGCGTTCAATGCAGAAATAGATTTTCTGGAAAATTTGTAAAACTTAGGATTTGTTTCGAATAATATAAGTGAGAGGTAAAAATAATTCTACAACTCATATCATAGAAAGGAGAAATTGAAATGAAAGTAATTAAATCATTATTCAAACGCCATACTTTTAACTTTGGCATTATGAGCATCAGCTACAAAGTCAACTACCGTGTGACTATTTAGTGAGTGCTTGATAACGAGTCGAATATGATTGGTTATCAATAAGATAAGATGTGATTGTAATCTTGTCTTATTGATGATTCGATAGGAGGTAAAATGATGAAAAAAATGATGATTCCAATTTTTAAAAGTATTTGGTCCAAACGAGAGATTCTCTTTCTACTGGCCTTTTCCTTCCTTCCCTTCGTAATCCCCTTCTTAACTAGTAGCCCGGATATGGAAGCTTTCTATGCGACAAACGCTTCTGGTAGTTTTAGCTCCTTTCTTAGTATCGTTCTTCAGTCGCAATTCAAGTTGGTTCTTCCGTCCCTTGTATTGTCCTATCTTGTTTACGAAGTCTTTCGTGAAGAGTTTCGTTCGGGGATCCTATTTCTATACAAGGATTTGAGTCGCTCTGCTATTTTTAATATCAAACTCCTTTCCGTGATACTAATTTATGTTCTTTATACGATGCTTAGTGTTCTCACTAGTTTTCTTAGTTACTGTTTGTTTTTTAATCAGACAATTACTTGGCTATCAGATTCCCTTCTTTTACAGAGAGAGCTACTTGATCTCCTTAGTACTATTAGTCTTAATGTTTTAACCATTCTAGCGGCAACTTGGCTGTCTTTGAGACATAATCGTGCTCTAACGGTTCTCGTCAACAGCTGCCTTGTCTTGCTGTCAGCGATTGCTCCTAGACTGGAATATCTCAGTTATCTCTTTCCTAATGGATATGTCACGAAGATTTCTGATATTGGCTTTGGATGGACTTCTTTTCTGGCACTCATGGTTAGTATTCTTTACGGACTTTTCTTTTATAGAGGAAGTCGCAAGAACTTTTCAAGGATGGAGTTTTAGAGTATGAATCAACAAGAAAAAATGGGGACTCTTATTTCCTTTGCAGGTGTTTTGATGGGAGCGGTTGTTTTGTATAGCCTTGGAATGACAGGGCTGGTTCTGGTAAAGTCCAATCATTTAGTTTCAAACTACTTTTATTTTTTACTCTTTCTCATGCCTCCTTGCTTTATCATTTTGCCCAATCTTATCTCAAAAAGATGCGACTTATATTCCAAGAAGTTAGAAGTTAGTTTTTCCTTGAAACAGTTTCTAGTTTTGTTTTTAATGCTATTTGCAATCAATCATTTTGTGATAAAGGGAGAGGAATTCTGGCATCAAATGCTGATTGCTACATGTGAAGAGTTCTTGTTTCGTTATTGTCTTTATCACATCTTGAGAAAAAATTTTTCTAAATTTACTTCTTTGTTGCTATGCTCACTGGCTTTTGGGCTCATCCTTCATCTTAATTATAGCTTATTAGACAATCTATTCATTCGTAGTTCAGTTGGCTTTCTATTAGGATCCATTAGTTTACGCTTTGGCTTACAGGCTTCGATTATTAGTCATTGGTTTTTGAACCTGCTTGCTGCTATCTTTTCTTAAAGGAGAAATCAGATGTTACTTTTATTATCGTTCGTTTATTACTTGGTATCAACAGCTATAATGCTGGTCTTGTTACCCTCCTTACCTCTTCCAGTCCTTGCCCTAGTCTTTTACCTTTTCCCCTTACTTCTCAATACCTATGTCTTACAAAAGGGGCGTCATCAGAAAGAATTGCTTTTCAATGGTCTTTCCTTGGCAAGCTTATCCTTCTTATCCTACCTAGTTTTTGCTTTTTTAGCTGAAAAATTCTCCCTTTGGGCCTCGTTTGTAGCCCGTAATACAATTGCGACAGAAGAGATGACAGTACAGATTGCAGAATCTCCCCTAGCTCTTTCTCAACTTACTTTTGTGTTCATCCTATATATTGTTATTTCAGTCGTTAACTACTATGTTAAACTACAAAAGATGAAAAAGGAGAAACAAAATGCTCAGTATTCAGCAACTATCTAAGCAATTTGCAGGAAATGATTTTTACTCTTTATCGGATGTCACGCTTGAGATTGAAAAGGGAGAGATTGTTGGTTTAGTTGGTAAAAATGGCGCAGGAAAGTCGACCTTGATGAAGTTGATTGCCAAATCTCTCAAACCTAGTCAGGGAACAATTTATTATAAGGGAGTGGATATCCAGTCGAAACATCATATTTTACAAGATGTTGGTATCATGATTGAGCCTGTATTTTATCCGGATCTAACAGTGGAGGAGAACTTAAAATTTTATCTCACTCTTCACAATCAAGAGGAGAAATTCACAAACATCGAAGAGACTCTCAAATTGGTTGAACTTTGGGAAGTTCGGAAACGAAAACCCAAAAGTTTCTCCTTTGGGATGAAGCAACGCACAGCACTTGCGATTGCCCTTGTTTCTGAGCCAGAATTTCTTATTTTGGATGAGCCTTTTGTAGGGCTAGATCCAGTTGGTGTTCAAAAATTGATTACCATTCTAAAGGAATGGGCGACAGAGAGACAAATTTCAATGCTCATTTCTAGTCATCAATTAAGTGAATTGGAAGCCCTTTGTGATCGCTATTTGTATATTGAGTCAGGGCGTTTGGTGGATCAGTTTGCTCATTCAAATGGTGCTAGTCTTTTAATTACATTAACAGAAGAAGCGGATAGAGAAATTCTTGAGACCTTTCTTTCAGATACTATTTCACTCAAAGAAGACACGATTGAAGTTGCGACTTCCTGTCCATCAGTTACCTTGAATCGCCTCTTTCGTCAATTAGGTGAAAAGGATTGGATTTCCTCAATTGGGTTGAAGGAAAACCAATTAAAAGAGATTTTCCTAAAAGGAGACTAAGATGAATTCGATTTTCAAAGCTGTATTTGCAACAACCTGGAAACGGAAGGAAAGCAAACTTTTCTTGGTTTTTAGTTTGATGCCTTTCCTTTATCTCATGACAACTTTTATGAAAACAAGTTTTATGAACATAATCCCTACAGAAGCAAACCTACAGTTTAGTTTTTTAGAGATGTACGATGGGATTTTTAATCTGACCTTCAACTCAACCTTGCCGAGCCTAGCCCTGTTTCTATTAGTTTTATCCGTTTTTAAAAAAGAAATCCAGGAGCATCAGCTCTTTCTCTATAAGGACATTGAAAGAGGAAAAATTTTAGTTGCAAAATTGATGAGCCTACTACTAATCTTGGTCATCTATTTGTTGCTCTTTAGCATCTGTATGGCAGGAGTCTACTATTTAAGGGTGGTACACCTACCTTATGGCTCGGGAGAATTGCTGGGAACAGAAGGTCTTCTTGCACTTTTTTCAGTATTCGGAACCATGATGGTGCAGGTTACCTATGTATTTGCCTTAACCTTATTCTCTTTTTTGATGAGTCCCGTTGCAGGAATGATCAGTGGGATTGGGCTAGTCGTGATTAGTACTGTTCTACCTTTGTTGGGTCAAGTGGGGTTTCTTTTTCCAAGTGGCTATCGCCTTCTAGCTGAAAAGGGTGAGTTTACATTGGCTTATCTGGGTTGCACAACTGTAACTCTTTGTATCCTTCTTCCTTGCTTTTGGATGAGTCTCAACAAATTTAGAAAGGTAGAATTTTAGATGGAGAATCAGGCTTTATTTTATCGCGCGCTATTTCAATGTTTAGACAAATTCAAGTTTTTTAGTGGTTTAATCCTCGGTTTTGTCGGAGCAAGTTTAGGATTGATGATTCCACAAGTCATCGGAAGAATGGTAGAACCTTCGTTTTTACAGTGGCTTCTGTCAAATCCTTGGATGCTTTTCTTTCTCCCCTTGTTTTTTATTTTTGTCTACTCTTTACAGTCTTTATCTTCGTATTTATTAGGCAGGAGTGGAAATGAAGCAATGAAGAACATGCAACTTCAATTGCATCAAAAGCTCTTATCCCTTCCTCTTGAAACGATTGAAAAGTACCAAGCAGGTGATTTGGCAAGTAGACTGACCAATGATATGTCGGTAGTGCTACGCCTAGTTGCAATTACCTTGCCACAAGTGTTACTAAACTTATTTCTTGTAATAGGCACTTTTTACTTTCTCTTTTCCATCCATCTCTTTTTAACATTGGGGAGTCTTGTTTTAATTGCTTGCTTAGTGCTTGTATCCCTTCCTATAGATCAAAAGTTAGAGATTTATTTTTTAAGACACCAGGAACTCTTAGGAAACCTAACAGGAAAATTGAGTCATAAATTTTCACGGATGCAATTGATAAAATCACTAAAGGGAGAAGTAGACGAGAAAGAGCAGTTTTCTAAAATGGCGCAGAATTTGTCTGTCAATTTTAGGAGAATTTTAAGGCTGACTTCTTTTCAAAATACCTTGTTGAGTAGTTTAGTTATGTGTTTGATTTTAGGGATTATCGCCCTAGCTACCTGGCAAGTTCAAAATGGTTTTATGACGATGGTAGCTTTAACGACTTTTGTGTTATATGTCATGCAGCTATTAGAACCAGTTTCAGAACTCATGCACTCACTGGATGATCTGGCAGAGGTGCGAGGGGTAGCAGTACGCATTTCAGAGTTGCAGAATCTCTCAAGAGAGGAGGAACCTCCTTCTCAGATTTCTCAAAATTCGGATTTGTCAATTTCGCTGAAGAATCTTTCTTTTTCTTATCAAAACAAGGGAAATCCGACCTTAAAGAATGTAACTGTCCAGCTACCATTTGGAAAACAAATTGCTCTTATTGAACCGAGTGGTTCTGGGAAAACGACCCTGTTTTCGTTATTAATGAAATTTTATTCCTATGAACACGGGGAAATTTTCATCGGAAAGCACTCTCTCAAGTCCCTTTCTACTGAGGAAGTTAGACAGAAGATTAGTTATGTTTCTCAAACCAACACTCTGTTCCAAGGAACTATCAGAGAAAATTTGTGCTATGGGAAAAATAGGAATGTATCGAAAGAGCGTTTAGAATTTGTTTTAGAGAAATTAGAGTTGTTAGACCTAGTAAATCAACTACCAAATGGTTTAGATACACCCATACTAGATGGAGAGCAGGGATTGTCTGAAGGGCAGAAGCAACGATTTACGATTGCGCGTACTCTAATGGTTCCTGCTGAAATTTATCTGCTGGACGAAATCACTGCAAGCTTGGACTCTGTCACAGAGAGAGTGATCATGAAGGCAATTAGAGAATTAACGGCTGGAAAAACTTGCATTACCATTGCTCATCGCTTGGCTACGATTCAAGATGCAGAACTCATCTTGGTGTTAAATGAAGGAGGAGTTTTAGAAGACCAGGGAAGTCACGAGGAACTTTTTATTAGAAATCAATTGTATCGAACTTCTACTGAGATGATGAGGGAAAATAAACTAAAAATGGCTAGTTAGCTTCTTTTAGAAACTTCCGGTCAAATAAATTGCATTCGTTTTCTAGAGAGAGTATACTAGTAATGCTAGATGAAAAATTCTGAAAATTTAAGAATAGAAAAGAGAAGAAATCTTATGGCAAAAGATATTCGTGTCTTACTTTACTACCTTTATACTCCAATTGAAAACGCAGAGCAATTTGCGGCAGACCACTTGGCTTTCTGTAAATCAATCGGCCTTAAAGGTCGTATCCTAGTCGCTGATGAGGGAATCAACGGAACCGTTTCAGGTGACTACGAAACAACTCAAAAATACATGGACTACGTTCACAGCCTCCCAGGTATGGAAGACCTCTGGTTCAAGATTGACGAAGAAAATGAACAAGCCTTCAAGAAGATGTTTGTTCGCTATAAGAAAGAAATTGTCCACCTTGGTTTGGAAGACAACGACTTCGACAACGACATCAACCCACTTGAAACTACAGGTGCTTACTTGTCTCCAAAAGAGTTCAAAGAAGCCCTTCTTGACGAAGATACCGTTGTTTTGGACACTCGGAATGATTATGAGTACGACCTAGGGCACTTCCGTGGGGCTATCCGCCCAGACATTCGCAACTTCCGTGAGTTGCCACAATGGGTACGTGACAACAAGGAAAAATTCATGGACAAGCGTGTCGTGGTTTACTGTACAGGTGGAGTTCGCTGTGAGAAATTCTCAGGCTGGATGGTCCGTGAAGGCTACAAAGATGTCGGTCAATTGCACGGAGGAATCGCAACCTACGGTAAAGACCCAGAAGTCCAAGGTGAGCTTTGGGATGGGAAAATGTACGTCTTTGACGAGCGTATTGCAGTCGATGTCAACCATGTCAATCCAACCATCGTAGGGAAAGACTGGTTTGATGGAACACCATGTGAACGTTATGTCAACTGTGGAAATCCCTTCTGTAACCGTCGTATCTTGACATCAGAAGAAAATGAAGACAAGTACCTTCGTGGCTGCTCGCATGAGTGCCGTGTTCACCCACGTAACCGCTATGTCTCAGAAAATGAATTGACACAAGCAGAAGTGATCGAGCGCCTAGCAGCTATCGGTGAAAGCTTGGATCAAGTCGCTACAGTATAAAGCAAACAGCCCCTAGGGGCTGTTTTTCTATGCTTTTTATCTAAAAATCTAAAATTTGTTTCTGTATCTTTCAGGAAAATAGGATATACTATATGTAAACGATTTCAAAGGAGGCCAGTTATGGCGAAAACATTTTTTATCCCAAATAAAGAAAGCATTCTAGGACAACAGGAGGTCTTGACTGCCAAATCCATCTTGGCCTTGGTGGAGGGCTTGGAGTCGCATAGTTATGATGCGGTCTATCTCCGTCAGCCCCTCAATCGTCTCGAGTATATCGAGTGTGGGATAGTGGGGCAATCACAATTTCTCTTCAAAGTGAACTATGCGGATAGTCGAAAAGGCTATCAAGTGGTGATTCCAGACTTCCTTACCAGAGCGGACTGGGAGATTGTAGAAGCTCTCCTTCAAGCCCTATCGAACAAGTTGGGGCAAGTGGTAGAAGGGCTAGAAGGATTTGACTTTGAAGCTTATTTCCGACAAAAAGTTCAGAATTATCTAGCGGATAAGGCAGCTCGTCTAGTATACTGCCAAGGGCTCTTGTCCCCTATCTATTTGAACAAGGAATACCTAGAGAGCTTTTTGGCTGAGGACGGATTGGCACGTTTTGAAGAGTTGGTCAAGAAGGTTCAAGGTTCGGATGCCTATCTTGCCAGTGTGAAATTTTACCCGGACGCCCAAGGCAAGGTACACGGTATCTACCACCTAGCTCAGGGAGCCAAGACAATTTTGCCTAAGGAACCCTTTGTACCAGCACCTTACACCGAGCAGTTAGCAGGCAAGGAACTTGTTTGGGAGATTGACCTAGTGACGATTTCTGGTGATGGGTCCAAAGCAGAAGACTACGAAGCCATCGCTCGCTTGGACTATGCAAGATTTCTAGAGTTACTACCAAAAGCGTTTTATCAGCAACTAGATGCTAATCAATTAGAAGTACAAGCCATTTTTGGAAAAGACTTTGAAGAATTGGCAGCCGTCAAGTAGGCCTTGTCTAAAAAAGAGTAAGCATAAAAATCCCTGTCATTAACAAATGGCAGGGATTTTGGTTAAAAGAATGTCAGGATGCGAAGGTAGTCCACTGTCAGCGCTAACTCTGCAATGAAGAAGGGTAAGAGAATGGCGCCATCAAGTAAGACAGCTAGCAAGAATCGATAAAATGGGTCCAGGTTACTGGTCTTACTTGGCTTGCTAATCACAAAGAGATTTCCAAGGGCAAAGATGGCCATGCTTAGAAGAGTGAGGATACCAGCAAATCGCAAGCCACCAAAAAGTGCAAAGAAACTTGCTAGAGCTGTTAGGACAAGCGGGATAGCAAAGAGTCTGCTGTAACGATTGCAAGCTTCTTGGAATGTGAAGTCGTTCTCCTGATCCAACACACGTCGGACAGTAAAGCCTCCCAAAATAATAGAAAAGTAAAATAGAGCGCTAGCGACCAGAATCGAAAGTCCAGCAAAAAGATCTAAAGGTGGAAGCTGGTTAGGATAACTATTAGCCATAGAAATCATATAGCCATAGTAGAGGTGCTTGATATGGTAGATACTAAAGAAAAGGTTAATCGAGGATAACAAAGTGAGCAGGCCAAAGACACTATAACGATGCTTTTGGTCCGTAGTCTTGCTAGCAGTTGGTTCTTGGATAGCATCCAGCAGCCAAACCCAAAAAAGTGCGATTTCTTCTTTGAATCGGGCAGTTTTACGAGGGTCAATATCTGGGATATAGGGGCTTTCTAAAGACTTGCTGAGGATGCTTTTCTCTTTTGCAGGGGTTTGTTCCTCTTCAACTTTCCCTTCTCCCTCTTCCTCGGTTTGGGTTTCCTCAGTCATTTCGGGAGCTTCCTCCTCATGCCTTTCCAGCTCTTTAGGTGAGACAGAAGTTTCTTCGTTTACTTGTAGTTCGGTCTCCACAGTTTCTGAAGTCTCAGGCTCGTCGGGTTGGATTTCCGATTTCGTCTGAGGTGATTTCTTCTCAAGATCAGCACTTTCAAACCATTCTTGTGTCATGATGGAACCTCCTTTTTTATGGTTGTTTTCTATCTTTAGACTAGCAGATGAAAGCGTTTTTGTCAATGATTTATAGAAGAAGACTTGTGTTACTCTGCTTTGAGTAGATAGATATCCTGATCAGCCCTTGCTATGAGTTGATCTTTCACATCAGCTTTTTCTGTTTTATAAGGATTGCTTAAACGTTCATCTTTGTTTTCTTCATTTTTAAACGAACGTCTTCCTTCTCTCTGAAAATGGATAATAGAACCATGTTTTGTTGAAAGATCTAAGTTGATTCTTTGTTTTTCTTCTTCGGAAAGTAGTAGATTTAGGTCTGTGTTCGCCACCAATTCCACCTTACCGTGTACTTGGATTTTTTCGGCGTGGAAGTGATTTTCTGTTGACTCTAGTTTACTATCTGTCAATTCGGTATCAAAGATATTGATGATATGAGGTGTCGTTAGTGTGCTGTTCTTGATAGAACTTTCTGTTAGTCTTAAGAGGTAGCCTTTTGTTTTGATTGTCGCATTTTCAAGATTGGCTTGACGAATATTGGTTTGTCCACGATTGGCTGAGACGGTGATAGCTTGCAGCCTTCTTCCTTTAGGGAGGGAGAGAATGACTTCGTCAAAACGGTGAGAATAACTACTGGCAATACGAAGTAGGCCTTCGATTCCTGAACCGAGAAAACGATGTTGGGAGGCTTGTTTGTCAGTGACGCTCAGTGTTTTGTCACTCATGCCAGTAGTTAGATCGTGACGACCAGACATAGACGGATGATAGGTGATGTGGATCTTGTCATCTACAGACTCTGTGATGGTCAGGCTGTGTTCCTCAAGGGCTAAATCAAGTTTTTCCACTTCATTTCCAAAGGTCACTTCTTCGATACGATTGTCATAGACGGGGTCTTTTGACATGGCAAGTAAACTTTGAATACCATTGGACTGGGCGCCGACAACTATCATGATAAAACCAAGAATAGTAGCAACCACACCAAAAATGAGAAATCCTTTTGTCAATTTACGCATGTCTGTCACCTCTCTTTCCTTTTTTAAGAATCCATTGCACCAAGCGGACGACTAGGAGGCCAAAGAAACGAGCTACATAGGAGATACCCAGTAGAACAAGAGAAGAAGCACCGATAGAAAGCAAACCAGCCCCAAAAATCAAGATAAAGGCAGATTTAGCTTCGACCAGAACACTAAAGCTCTCTACGATAAAAAGTCCACCCAGCAGGATTCCCGTCACCGAAACGGTGAAAAAAGCTAGAATGACAGCGGTCGCCGCGATAAAAAGCCCGATAATGGTTAAGATAATTGCAATTCCAACAGGAATGCCGATAGGGGCTGCTAGTAAGGCCAAGAGGGCAATGTGTAGGAGTTGGCGATCATTCTTTTGAGCGGGTGCCTCATTGACTTTCTTGTCGAGGAGGTTAGAGAGGACATCATGAGCTGCTTCTTTTGGAGTTCCCAGACTGGCGATGAGCTCCTCTTCACCCTCTGTACCTGCATCGTCAAATAGTTCCTTAAAGTAGTCCATGGCTTCGATGCGGTCAGCTTCAGGCAGTTTATGGAGATAGGTTTCTAACTGAGTCAGATAGTCAGTTCTTGTCATGGCGGATACTCCCTTCTATGATGCCGTTGACGGTGTCGGTATAGAGCGTCCACTCTTCCTTTAGAGTAACGAGCTGCTCTACGCCCCGATTGGTCAAGGAGTAGTATTTGCGCATACGCCCCTGAAACTCTCTAGAGTAGGTGGTCAGAAAGCCACTGGCTTCCAATTTTTTGAGAATGGGATAGAGCGTAGATTCTTTGATATTGGCGATGAGCTTAATGGTTTGACTAATCTCATAACCATAAGAATCTCCCCGCTCCAGTACAGCCAAGATGAGAAACTCGATCAAGGCAGAGGATGTTGGGAAGTACATGGGAAACCTCCTTTATATTATATAAAAATTTTATATATACTCTTTTCAAATATATTGTATCTCAAGTTGAAAGCCCTGTCAAGAAATATGTGTAAAAATTTTACATATAAAAAACTCCTAGTAAAAACTAGAAGTTTAGAGGATTTTTTCAGCTCGATCCACCATAAAGAGCGAGACGGTCATGATGATATCAATGGCTAGAAGGGCAAGGACAGCTGGGATCCAAGATTGGAAAAGTTCAAAACTATAACCAAACAAGGCAGGACCAAAAGCTGCTAAGATGTAGCCCCCTGTTTGCGCCAGTCCTGACAGCTGGGCTGTCTTTTCAGGAGAGCTGGTTTTAAGAGAAAAGCAAACCATGAGGTAGGGGAAGAGGGCACTGCAGGCCGTTCCAATCAAGAGATGGGCGACTAGCCAGTAGAGGAAGTTGTTGGTTGGATACAAGAGCATGGCAATTCCTGTCATTCCAGAGAAGGAAATGATTGCCAGCATAATTCGACGGTGGGCATCTGATAGACGAGTCGTCAGACTTGGAACAGTCATTGAAAAAGGAATGCTAATCAGTGAAAAAATAGAAGCGAGGAGAGCTGCATCACTATTAGAAATACCAGCACTAACAGCCATAGTTGGCAACCAGGTCATACTTGTATAAAAGAGCAAGGACTGAAGCCCGCCAAAGATAATGATAGCCCAGACATCTTTACTTTTTAGAATATTCTCTTTGACTTGCTTTTCTTTTTGGTTTTCTAGGTGGTGGTTGTGGTGATGATTTGGCAACCAGACTAGCAGAGTGACCAGACAGAGAAAGCTGAGAACGAGGATAAGGCCCTTCCAAGAACTGGCCTTGGTGATAGGGACAGAAAGATAAGAAGCGATGGCTGTCGAAATTCCCATGGCAGTGACGTAGAGAGTTGTTAGGAAACTAATCTTTTGAGGCTGATTTGCCTGGATCATACTTGGGAGGAGTACATTGAAGATCGCAATGCTTGCTCCCACAATCAGGGTCCCTAGATAGAGAAGGGGAAGATTGAAGATACGAATGACAGAGCCAACAGTTAAGAGGAGGAGACAGTAAGTAAAGAGATGTTCCAACCCGATTTTTTGTGCCAAGCGGCTTGCAAAAGCAGAGAAAAGAGCAAACATCAAGAGAGGGAGACTGGTTAAAATCCCAAGAGAGCTAACCTCCACTCCTAGTCCTTGAGCGATATCTCCTAAAATGGTTGGCAGAGCAGTAAAAGGAGAGCGTAAAACGGTCCCGATTAAGACAATTCCTAGAACAAAAAAGAGTGATTGTTTTTTCATAAAAACCTCGATAGGATGATTTTAATAACAGCTTATTTTAAGGTTTTTTCCTTATAATGTCAAGTAATGACAGCCAAGACAGTACAATCAATGGAAGTGAAAATAAAGTGAAAAGGGACGGATTTCTTTACTAGAATTTTCCTTGATTTGATATAAAAATAGGAAACTAGGAAATTTTGTGATAAAATAGTGGAAGGAAATCTATACATTGGAGAAAAACTGTGCCTGAAAAGCAAAAAATCAGCGTCTTGATGTCGGTCTATGTAAAGGAAAATCCGGCATTTTTGAGAGATGCCATCAAGAGTGTTCAAAATCAGACCTTTAAACCGAGCGAACTTGTTCTTGTTGAGGACGGGCAACTCACCCCCGAACTCTATCAGGTGCTAGATGAAGTGGAAGCTCAGTCAGAGATTCCAGTTAAGCGTTGCCCCTTAGAAGAAAATCAAGGTTTAGGTTTGGCTCTTCGATACGGTGTTTTACAGTGCCAGTATGACATTATTGCCCGCATGGATACGGATGATTTAGCCGTTCCAGATCGTTTTGAGAAACAGCTTCAGCTAATGGAGAAAGAAGATCTCGATCTCTTAGGCGGGCATATCGCAGAGTTCATTGACAATCCAGATGAGATTGTGTCTTATCGTCGTGTTCCTACTCAGCACGCAGACATTGTGGCCTATCAGAGAATGAGAAGCGCCTTTAACCATATGACAGTCATGTTCAAAAAGGACATGGTCCTCAAGGCAGGCAACTATGAAGATGGGCTTTATATGGAGGATGATCTCCTCTGGCTCAATATGATTGCTGCAGGTGCCAAGACTGGAAATCTCGATCAGATTTTGTGTAAGGTTCGTGTAGGTGCAGGGATGTTTGAACGTCGTGGTGGTTTGCGCTACCTCAAACTCTATCGTCAGGCTCGTCAGCGCATGCTTGAAAGAGGGCAAATTTCCTACATGGAATATGCGGAAAGCATAGTTATTCAGTCCATTGTTGCACTTTGTCCAGGCTTTGTACGTCAGTTTATTTTTGTGAAATTATTAAGAAAAAATAAATAGTATTGTAAAAGATAAAATAGCCAAAAAATGTTATAATGACAGTATATTTATTTGCATTCTTTTAAGAAAGAGTAAATTCCTATGAATAAAAAACTAACAGATTACGTGATTGATCTGGTTGAAATTTTAAATAAACAGCAAAAGCAGGTGTTTTGGGGTGTATTTGACATTATTAGTATGGTGGTTTCCATCATCGTGTCTTACATTCTCTTTTATGGCTTGATTAACCCAGCGCCTGTGGACTATGTTATCTATACTGGTTTGGCTTTCCTCTTCTATCAAATCATGATTGGATTTTGGGGGCTCAATGCGAGTATTAGTCGCTATAGTAAAATCACAGATTTCTTAAAAATCTTTTTTGGCGTAACGGTCAGTAGCATTGTCTCTTACGGACTTTGCTACGCTTTTCTTCCCCTATTTTCTATCCGGTTCATCATACTCTTTATCTTATTGAGTACCTTCCTGATCTTGCTCCCTCGTATCACTTGGCAGTTGATTTATTCTAAGCGCAAGCAGGGAAGTGGGGATGGCGAACACCGCCGTACCTTCTTGATCGGTGCTGGTGATGGTGGGGCTCTCTTTATGAACAGCTACCAACATCCAACTAGCGACCTTGAGCTAGTAGGGATTTTGGACAATGATGAAAAGAAAAAAGGGCAAAAGCTTGGTGGAATCCCAGTTTTGGGTTCTTATGATAATCTGCCTGAATTAGCTAAGCGTCATCAAATCGAGCGTGTTATCGTAGCCATCCCTTCGCTTGATCCGTCAGAGTATGAACGCATCTTGCAGATGTGTAACAGACTAGGTATCAAATGTTACAAGATGCCCAAGGTTGAGACAGTTGTTCAGGGGCTTCACCAAC
Organism: Streptococcus oralis; assembly: GCF_001578945.1. Classification (GTDB taxonomy): domain Bacteria; phylum Bacillota; class Bacilli; order Lactobacillales; family Streptococcaceae; genus Streptococcus; species Streptococcus oralis_Q. Next base: position 427,527 of record NZ_KQ969550.1, on the reverse strand, counting down.
CAGGTAGTGGTTTCCAGAAAATTGACATCACAGACCTTTTGGGCCGTCAGGAAATTCGTCTTGACGAATCCCGCCTTGGTGCAGAGCTTACAGGTAAGACTATCTTGGTGACAGGAGCTGGTGGTTCGATTGGTTCGGAGATTTGCCGTCAGGTTAGTCGCTTCAATCCCGAGCGTATCGTCTTGCTTGGACATGGTGAAAACTCCATCTACCTCGTTTATCATGAATTGATCCGTACATTCCAAGGGATTGATTATGTTCCTGTTATTGCAGATATTCAGGACTATGATCGTCTCTTGCAGGTGTTTAAACAGTACAAACCAGCCATCGTCTATCATGCTGCAGCCCACAAACATGTTCCGATGATGGAGCGCAATCCAAAAGAAGCCTTCAAGAACAATATCCTCGGGACCTACAATGTTGCCAAGGCTGTTGATGAGGCCAAAGTACCTAAGATGGTCATGATTTCGACTGACAAGGCGGTCAATCCACCGAATGTTATGGGTGCGACTAAGCGCGTGGCAGAGTTGATTGTCACTGGTTTTAACCAACGTAGCCAATCAACCTACTGTGCCGTTCGTTTTGGGAATGTTCTTGGTAGTCGTGGTAGTGTGATTCCTGTCTTTGAACGTCAGATTGCTGAAGGCGGTCCCGTAACGGTGACAGACTTCCGTATGACACGGTACTTCATGACCATTCCAGAAGCCAGCCGTCTGGTAATCCATGCGGGCGCTTATGCCAAGGACGGAGAAGTCTTTATCCTCGACATGGGCAAACCAGTTAAGATCTATGACTTGGCTAAGAAAATGGTCCTTCTAAGCGGGCACACAGAAAGTGAAATTCCAATCGTTGAGGTCGGTATCCGACCAGGTGAAAAACTCTATGAAGAACTCTTGGTTTCGACCGAATTGGTTGATAATCAAGTCATGGACAAGATTTTCGTTGGTAAGGTAAACATCATGCCTCTAGAAGCTATTGATCAAAAGATTAAAGAGTTCCGTTCACTCAGCGGAGATGAATTGAAACAAGCTATTATCGCTTTTGCTAATGAGACCACTCATTGTGAATAAAGAAAACTAGCAGGGATGCCCTTGCTAGTTTTTCTTTTGTAGGATTTTTAAAACGTCGGTGGTTGTGTCCGCAACCCAATCTGGCTGGTAGCTGAGTAGTTCTTGGGTTTCGCCAAAGCCCCAAGTAGCAGCCATTTTTTTGATGCCAGTCTCCTCAGCCCCGCTCATATCAAACTTGGTATCGCCGATAATGACTACTTGTTCGGGTGTTAGGGCATGGGTTTTGAGAGCTTGTCGAATGACATCAGCCTTGTGAAGTGTTTCTGGAGTCGAACCATAGATGCCGTCAAATAGGCTATCGATTCCAAAATTACGGGTCATTTCAAGGGCTGTTGGTGCATTCTTAGTTGTGGTGATATAGAGAGGATAGGTCTTTCCTAGCTCGACCAATAAGTCCTCCATCTGTGGAAAGAGATGGGCTTCGTGCACGCCTTTTTCCTTGTAGTAGGAACGGTAAATTTGGATAGCTTGTGGAACCAATTCTGCGTCAAGGATGCTGGAAAAGCTGACCTCAAGTGGCGGTCCCATAAAGGTCCGAATGGTCTTTGCATCGGGAACAGGAACCCCGAGCTGTTCAAAGGTGTGGGTAAAGGCATTGTGGATCCCAGTGGAACTATCGACCAGTGTTCCATCTAGGTCAAAGAAAATAGCGGTAATAGCTGACATCATTTCTCCTTATATAGACTATTGAATAAACTATTCGCCGAAGATTTCCTTCTGGAGGCGGCGACCGGTTGGTGTCGTAGCGAGACCTCCTTCGGCTGTTTCTCGAAAGGCAGTTGGAAGGCTAGAGCCGACCTGATACATGGCATCAATGACTTCATCCACAGGGATTTTGGACTCAATCCCTGCTAGGGCCATATCTGCTGCGATAAAGGCAAAACTCGCCCCCATGGCATTGCGCTTGACACAAGGAACTTCGACCAGACCTGCCACAGGGTCACAAATCAAACCCAGCATATTTTTAATGACAAAGCAGATAGCTTGACTAGCCTGATAAGGGCTTCCTCCAGCTGCCAAGGTTAGGGCTGCTGCACTCATAGCTGAGGCAGATCCAACCTCTGCTTGGCATCCGCCTTCAGCACCTGAAATGGAGGCATTGTTAGCAATGACTAGACCAAAGGCACCCGCCGCAAAGAGAAAATTGAGTTGTTGTTCCTGGCTGAGGTTGAGCTTTTGAATAGCAGCTGTTAAAACAGCAGGCAGACACCCAGCACTTCCTGCTGTTGGCGTCGCACAGACTAGGCCCATTTTAGCATTGTGTTCATTGACAGCGATAGCGTTTCGAGCGGCAGACAGGACGGTAAAGTCAGACAGAGCCTTGCCTTCCTTGATGTAGCGATCAAGCTTAGCAGCGTCTCCGCCCGTCAGGCCACTGCGGGATTTATTTTCACTCAGCCCTAGCTCAACTGAGGCTTTCATGACTTCTAGATTGCGCTCCATGAGGAGCAGGACTTCGGGGCGCTCCCGTCCTGTTAGTTCGTATTCAGTGGCGATCATGAGCTCAGCTACATTTCCTTGGAAATCCAGCTCTGCTTGCTCGACTAATTCTTTAATAGAGTAAAACATGACCCCTCCTATTTGAAGAAATTAACATTGTGCAGGTGAGGGATCTTGCGAATCTCCTCAATAGCTTCTTCGCAATTTCGACTATCGACTTCGATAATCATGATGGCTTTTTCTCCAGCTTTTTCCCTAGTCACATTCATCTGGGCGATGTTGATACCGAAACGAGAGAGGGCTTCAGTAACATGGGCGATCATACCTGGAACATCTTGGTGGACAATGATGATGGTCGGTGTATTCATGCTGAGAGAGACGGCAAAGCCATTGAGTTCCGTAACCTGAATATTTCCTCCACCGATGGAAATCCCTGTCACACTAATGGTCTTGTGATCATTCTTTACGGTGATCTTAGTGGTGTTAGGGTGAGGAGCATTGCTGTCTTTTTGAATGGTCCAGACAATCTTGATACCACGTTTATGGGCAATCTCAAGACTATTTGGGATATCAGGATCATCCGTATTCATACCCAAAATGCCAGCGACGAGAGCAAGATCTGTCCCATGACCACGGTAGGTCTTGGCAAACGAATTAAATAGTTGGAACTCCACCTCTGTTGGTGTCTCACCAAAGATAGAAGAGACAATTTTCCCGATACGAACCGCCCCAGCTGTATGGCTACTAGATGGGCCAATCATGACAGGTCCGATAATATCAAAGACAGATTGAAAACGAAGTGATTGCATCTGTTTCCCCCTACAAAGATTCTTATAACTATTATATCAAAGAATGAGCCTCTGCGCTTGTTTCCCTCATAAAATTGGTAAAATGGATAAAAATGGTATAAAATCTTGTCTTTTATGACAAAAACATCATCGTTTCAGTAAATATAAAATATTTTTGTAATATTTCTACACGAAACCGTTAAGAAACGGTAATATTCAAACGGTATGATAGAAGCATAGTAAAAAGGAGAATTTTTAGAAATGACATTAACAACCAAACAAATTAAACTAACTATTGCAGGAGCAGCAACTTTCCTTGCTTTCCTTGCACCATCACTTGCTTTTGCAGATGAAATAGTCACTTATACAGTTAAATCAGGTGACACTCTTTCAGAAATTGCTGAGAAGTACAACACTACTGTTGAAAAATTGGCAGAGAAAAACAAAATAGAGGATATCCATCTGATTTTTGTGGATCAAGTTTTGGTCATCGAAGGGACAGCTCCAGCTGAGAAAACTTATGAAGCACCAGCTGCAACAGGAGAAACAATCGAAGAGACTACGACTTACGAAGAAATAACTGAAATGACAACTTACGAAGCACCAGCTGCTACATCTAGCATTTCTTATGAAGAAGAAAGCTACACAGCTTCAACTGTAAGTGGATCTGAAGCAGAAGCCAAAGAATGGATCGCTCAAAAAGAATCAGGCGGTAGCTATACAGCGACAAACGGACGTTACATCGGACGTTACCAATTGACAGATTCATACTTGAACGGTGACTACTCAGCTGAAAACCAAGAACGTGTAGCAGATGCTTACGTTGCAGGACGTTACGGTTCATGGACAGCTGCCAAGAACTTCTGGCTTAACAACGGTTGGTATTAAGAAGATATAGAAAAGGAAGTCTCAATGACTTTCTTTTTTGTTTACAAAGATGTCAACTTCTCGCTCTAGCTCTGTTAGTAAGTGTTCATCTTCAACTAGTTTAGCTAAGGAGAGTCCATTTTGTATCAACTGAGCATCATTAGTACAAATGCCTATACGAATATAGGAAAACGCAAGTGTGTCATACTGTTTGCTTACTTTTGCTTCCTCTAAGAGAGTGTAGCAAAGCTGTTTGCAAAGCAACTTATCACCATTGTAAAGATAAAGAGTTGAGAGATTTAGAAGCAACATCATACGAAGCTGAAAGACAGGACTATAGTGTTTATAAACCTCTATTCGTTCGAGAATTTTTTCGGTAATCTGATGAATATACTCCATAGGAAAAGCAAAGAGAATGGTATTAAGGACTTTGAGGTCGCTCTCATACCAAGTATCTTGTTTCTCAATCTTATCCCATAGTCTGTTTACAATGTTGTCAACCTTACTTGACAATTTTTCTATCCCATTTTCACGGATGTAGATAACAATTTCGAGCATATCTTGTAACTGCTGGATGGGGAAATCATGGTGTGTTTTTAGATAATGTTGGCATTTTTTGAGTAATTTACTTAAGTCGCTCGTACCACTAATAGAAGACATTTTTAGAAAAGTCTGCATGATAGTTGATCGTTCACTTGGGTGGTAGAGATAGCAAATATATTCAAACTCTTCAAAACTCATATTGATTTGCCGGAGAAGAAACTCCATATTCTCATATTTTGGGGTTGTCTTGCCACTTTCAATCTTTGATAGACTGGTTCTTGAAAGGACGCTGCCACAGACATCTTCTTGAGTTAACCCTTTTGACTCACGGATTTCTTTATAAACATTTCCAAAATCGTAGCGCATGATTTTCTCCTTATTTGTGAAAAAAGTTAACAATAAATTGAATTCTATTAAAAATATTGTATCATAGTAATATAAAAAGTAAAAAAGAAATCTAAAATAAATTTGTGAAAAAGGTTAACAAATTTTACGACAAGGTATATTGTATTTTATAATAAAGATGATGAAGTACTAAGGGGGTATCAAATGTATAAAAAAGTATATCGTCTGTTGTCATTTATGTTATTGATGGCTCTTTTCTTCCCTTGGGGATGGTTCTTATAAAATTTTGATTAAGTAAAAGAAAGGAAGGGGAGTCCAATGGACTTCAATGTTTACAAATGAATCAATTCATCTGTTTCTGTGAAACAGCTAAAGATATAAGATGTGAGGAAAAGAAAAAATTAGTAAAAATTGGTGTAGCAATCGTAATGGCATGTGATTTACTTGCTACTACAAATGCTTTAGCAGTATGGGTAGATGGTGGTCAATGGAATTATGGAGTAGGTTGGACAGGAACTTTTGGATATTCTGATTATTTACATTCTACTCGATCTCATACAGCAACAGTCCGACATGGTGGTAGAATCTCTAAGGATCGTGAAGCTCCTGAGGTTTGGGCTCAAGCTTCCCTTACTAAAATTCCGCCAACAGGATTAGAATATTTCTATGGATTTTAAGTGGAATTTTCCCTCTCCTATTTGGAGAGGGAGAACTTTAGTGGAGGTACTTTTATGAAAAAAATCAGTAATTTCTGTATGTTACTACTGCTTCTCTGCACCACTTTTTTTGTTTTTAATGTAAACTACACACGAGAAGTGGTTCGGATTCAGGAAATGGGAAAGACAACGGCTTCTTTGGATGTATATTTGAAAGATGTTAATGAACCTGCAGCATCTGTTCTTCGATTTTTTGAGGATGTATCAAAGGAGTATAAAGTCTCCATCATCAAAACAGACAGTGGTGATGAGGTGGTCAAGTCTGGTGTTTTTGATAAAGATACCTTCCCCTACCAAGAGTTTGGGATTTCTTCTCTTGATTTTACCACAGATGGTGAGGGAGTTTACAGTAATAAAGAAAATTCCAATAAACTTGGTACGATTCCGACTTTTCTAAAAGCCAAGCCTATTCAGCTTATGACTTTTCAAACCTATATCAAGGATACATCTCGTAGTTTAAATGGTCGCTATACGATAACTTCTACACAAGAGATAGACAAGGATAGGATTGTACAGAAATGGAGCGATTTTTTCAAGATAGACCAGACTACCTTGTTAGAGCCGACCTACAAAAGTGCAGTGGAAGTCATAAATCGAGATTTGCTTTTATCTGCTATTATTTTTGTCTTGGCTATTTTGTTGCTTGTATTAGTAACAGTGTATCAACCGATGATGGGGATGAAAAGAGTTGGGGTACAAAAATTACTTGGTTTTCAAGATAGGGCTGTTTTAGCTGATGTTGTAAAAGGCAACCTCTACCTCCTCCTAGGTGGGGCGCTTGTGATCAATCTAGGCGTGTGTTTCTTGCTTGATTACAAGCCAAAAGATTTATTCCCTATGTTATGGTTGTCGCATTTTTTGCTTTTGCAACTTTATCTCTTTATCAGTTGGTTGACCTATCTCTTAATCCAAAAAATGACAATCAGCTCTCTGCTGAAAGGTTTTTCATCTTTCAAATTGGGTTTGATATTTAATTATTTGATGAAAATTGGAACCACCATTTTATTGACGGTTTTACTGATTGGGGTGGGAAAAAGTTTGGAGCAAGAAAACAAAGAGTTGGATTATCAGAAACAGTGGATCAGTCAAGGAAATTATCTGACCTTAGAAACCTTCCAACTCAATGATAACCTGTGGCAAGAGCAGTTGGCAGGCTCAGGGCAAGCAGTGGATTATTTCTATCGATTTTATCAGGATTTGGTAGAAAAAACGCAGGCGGGCTATGTGCAAAGTAGCAGTCTTCCTGTAAAAAATTTTGTCAAATCAGAACAGATTCAGCAATATCAGTTAACAGATACGGTGGATGTTTACTATGCTAATAGCAATTTCCTAAAGAGCAAGGGATTCAAGCTACCAGATACCGGCACTAAAAAAGTTATTTTGATGCCAGCAAGTACGAAAGGTGAAGAAGATAAAAATCAGCTCTTGGGGAAATTAATTGCCTATCTTTCGATGAAGTATGAAGAGCAGCAAAAACGAACGATAGAGGAGATGGATGTCGAGATTGCCTATTATGAAGGAGATTGGTCGTTCTTTCCATATAATGATAAGCGAAAGGAAAATCTCTACAATCCAATTATTAGCTTGGTCAATGATTCCGATATGATGTGGGATGAAAAAGCCTCCCTGTCAACAACAGGTTTAAATAACCCGATTAAAATCGAAAATACGGCTCAACATCAAAAAGAGGTGACAGCGTTAGTTGAGAAATTGTCAGATGGAAATTATTTAAAATTTTCATCTATTCAAGCTATTCAACAAGAGAAAGTAGATTCTTATCGAGATGCTGTTCGGAATTTTAACCTACTCTTTGCTTTGTTTGGTCTCCTTAGCATGATGATTTCTTACTTCTTACTAGTAACAACTTTCTTGTTGAAGCGAACAGATATTATTACCAAGAAGTTTATGGGCTGGAAATTGATAGATCGGTATCGTTCCTTGCTGGGTCTCCTATTAGCCGTTTATAGCCTTCCTTTTATGGTTTTGTTATTCTTTGCCCACGCTCTTTTTCCACTCTTGCTTTTCGCAGGATTTACATGCCTAGATATTCTGTTTGTACTTTTCTTGGGTTCTAAGATGGAAAAACGAAATGTAGCGCAGTTATTGAAAGGGGACATCTTATGATAAAGTTGGAAAATGTTACGAAAACCATTGGGAAAAAAGTTATTTTGGAGAACTTATCTCTAAAGATTAACCAAGGGGATTTAGTTGCGATAGTTGGAAAGAGTGGTAGTGGCAAGTCAACCTTGTTAAATCTCTTGGGTTTGATAGATGGCGATTACAGTGGACGTTATGAAATTTTTGGTCAGCAAAATGTACCTGTCAATTCTGTTAAGTCGCAAGCGATTATCCGCGAACATATCTCTTATCTATTTCAAAATTTTGCTCTGATTGACAATGAAACGGTAGAGTATAATCTCATGCTTGCTCTGAAGTATGTGAAATTGTCCAAGAAGGACAAAGTCAAAAAGATAGAAGAAATTTTAGAGAGAGTGGGGTTGCCATCAACTCTACATCAGAAGGTTTCAGAGTTATCTGGAGGGGAACAGCAGCGAATCGCAGTTGCTAGAGCCATTTTAAAACCCAGTCAGCTCCTTTTAGCAGATGAACCAACCGGTTCTCTAGATCCTGAAAATCGAGATTTGGTTTTAAACTTTCTCTTAGATATGAACAAGGAAGGGAAAACGGTCATTATCGTTACCCACGATGCCTATGTAGCTCAACAATGCCATCGAGTCATTGAATTGTGAAAGAGAATGAGGGGAGTTCGTTTACCTCTCTGTCGTCTGACATTTAATAGGGTGATTATATTTTTCCAAAAAATGAATAGCATAAATACGCTTAGGAGTAACATTTTTATGTAACATTCCTAAGCTTTTTTTAATTGAAATGAAATAAAATTCAGTTTTGACTTGACAAATGTTTTTGAGAAGTGTATTATTTATACAATTCAAAAGTATAAAAATAAGAGGAGGTTTTCTATGAATAAAGTGAAGAAGGTGCTGATGACGATGTTTGGTTTGCTTATGTTTCCCTTGTTATTTGCTTGTAGTAGCACTCAATCCCAAGGTGTTGAAGCCATTAAGGCTAAAGGAAAATTGGTAGTAGCCCTAAATCCAGAGTTTGCTCCATTTGAATACCAGAAATTGGTCGATGGAAAAAATCAGATTGTAGGTTCAGATGTTGAACTAGCCAAAGCCATCGCAAAGGAACTAGGTGTGGAAGTGGAGTTCTCTCCAATGAGCTTTGACAATGTACTGGCTAGTCTTGATTCAGGCAAGGCCGATCTCGCCATATCAGGTGTTTCTAAAACGGAGGAGAGAAGTCAAGTTTACGATTTTTCAATTCCCTACTACACTTCGAAAAATAAGATTATCGTAAGAAAATCTGAATTAACGAATTACCAATCAGTGAAGGATTTGGCTCAGAAAAAGGTTGGAGCGCAGAAGGGTTCTATCCAGGAAACTCTGGCCAAAGAAACCTTGCAGGATTCTTCTCTCGTTTCACTTCCTAAAAATGGAAATTTGATAACAGATTTGAAATCAGGGCAACTGGATGCGGTTATCTTTGAAGAACCAGTGGCTAAAGGATATGTAGAGAATAATCCAGACCTAGCCATCGCTGAGTTTGATGTTGATAATGATAAAGAAGATTCCTACGCTGTTGCGATGAAAAAAGATAGTAAAGAATTGAAAGATGCGGTTGACAAAACCATCCAGAAGCTGAAGGATTCTGGGGAGTTGGGCAAATTGATTGATGATGCTTTTAAAGCCTCTATCGAAAAATAGAAAGAAGGATGAGAAATGAGTAAGGAAAAAGTCATTTTAGCCTATTCAGGTGGATTGGATACATCAGTTGCTATTACATGGTTAAAAAAAGACTATGATGTGATCGCTGTTTGTATGGATGTGGGTGAAGGAAAAGATTTGGAGTTCATCCATGATAAAGCTCTCAAGGTTGGGGCTGTTGAGTCTTATGTCATTGATGTTAAGGAAGAATTTGCTAATGACTATGTTTTAGTGGCCCTTCAAGCTCATGCCTACTATGAACAAAAGTACCCCTTGGTATCTGCTCTGAGTCGCCCTCTTATTTCAAAAAAACTCGTTGAAATAGCTCATCAGACGGGGGCAACCACAATTGCCCATGGTTGTACAGGCAAGGGAAACGACCAAGTTCGGTTTGAAGTCTCTATTGCAGCTTTGGATCCCAATCTAAAGGTAGTTGCGCCTGTTCGTGAGTGGAAATGGTCTCGTGAAGAAGAAATCCAATATGCCAAAGAAAACGGCGTCCCAGTTCCTGCCGATCTTGACAATCCTTACTCTGTCGATCAAAATCTTTGGGGACGTGCAAATGAATGTGGTGTTTTGGAAAACCCTTGGAACCAAGCACCAGAAGAAGCATTTGGAATCACGTCTTCGCCAGAAGAGGCACCAGACAGTCCAGAATTTATTGACATTGAGTTTAGCTGCGGGGTGCCCATCTCCCTCAATGGTGAGAAGATGAAAGTGTCGGCTTTGATTCAAAAGCTCAATGAAATTGCAGGCAAACACGGTGTTGGTCGTATTGACCATGTGGAAAATCGCCTAGTCGGTATTAAGTCAAGAGAGATTTATGAGTGCCCAGGTGCTGTGACTCTATTGGCAGCTCATAAGGAGATTGAAGACTTGACTCTTGTGAGAGAAGTGGCTCATTTCAAACTCATTATCGAAAATGAGTTGTCCAATCTCATCTATAATGCCTTGTGGTTTAGCCCAGCAACTCAGGCTTTGATTGCCTATATTAAGGAGACACAGAAAGTTGTCAATGGAACTGCAAAAGTTAAACTTTATAAGGGGAATGCTCAGGTAGTGGCTCGGAAATCCCCAAATTCTCTTTACGATGAAAATTTGGCGACTTATACCAGTGCGGATACTTTTGACCAAGATGCGGCTGTTGGATTTATCAAGCTTTGGGGGCTTCCGACTAAGGTTTATTCAGAAGTTCAGAAAAATGTTGAGTAGTGACGCGATAGAAAGGGACGACAGGATATGTCGAAAAATACAAAATTATGGGGTGGTCGATTTGAAGGCACTGTGGAAGAGTGGGTAGAACAGTTCGGTGCAAGTATTTCCTTTGACCACCAGCTGGCAAAATTTGATTTGATGGGTTCCTTAGCTCATGTTCAAATGCTAGGACAGACTGGCATTTTAAGCTTGGAAGAGGCAGAGCAGATCCAAGATGGTCTGAAAGCTTTGTTGCGAGATTTAGAGGCAGGAGAGCTTCATTTTGATATTGCAAATGAAGATATTCATATGAATATGGAAGTGTTGCTGACAGAGAAAATCGGTCCTCTGGCTGGGAAATTACACACGGCTCGTTCTCGGAATGACCAAGTCGCAACGGATATGCACTTATATCTAAAGGAGCAACTTGGGCATGTCTTGGATAAGTTGGCAAATCTGAACAGTGTTTTGCTGGATTTGGCTGAAAAACATGTGGAAACCATCATGCCAGGCTATACCCATTTACAGCACGCCCAACCGATTAGTTTTGCCCACCATCTCATGGCTTATTATAATATGTTCCAAAGGGACAGCGAACGATTCGCATTTAACCTAAAACATACGGACCTATCTCCACTGGGTGCGGCTGCCTTGGCGGGGACAACTTTTCCAATCGATCGTCAATTATCGAGTGATTTACTGGGTTTCCAACAACCCTATACCAATTCCTTGGACGCAGTGAGTGACCGTGATTTTATCTTAGAATTTCTGTCAAATGCCAGCATGTTGATGATGCATATGAGTCGTTTTTGTGAGGAAATCATCAATTGGTGCAGTTTTGAGTATCAGTACATTAGCTTGTCTGATAGCTTTTCAACGGGTTCGTCTATCATGCCCCAGAAGAAAAATCCTGATATGGCCGAATTGATTCGAGGGAAGGCAGGACGAGTTTACGGGCACTTACTGGGGCTATTGACTGTCATGAAGTCTTTGCCTCTGGCCTATAATAAGGATTTGCAAGAGGACAAGGAAGGCCTGTTTGATACAGTAGAAACGATTTTAAATTCTCTGGATGTGTTGGCAGGTATGCTATTGAGCATGCAGGTTAATAAGCCCAAAATGCAGCAATCCACAGAGAATGATTTTTCGAATGCGACCGAACTGGCAGATTATTTGGCAGAAAAAGGCCTCCCCTTTAGAGAAGCGCATGAAATAGTAGGGAAATTGGTTCTAGACTCTATCAAGAATGGTAAAAATATCCAAGATTGGGATTTGGAGGAGTTGCAAGTCTACCATCCCTTGATTGAAGAGGATATTTATATCTACTTGCGCCCAGAAACCGCTGTTCAGAGACGGAATTCCTTAGGAGGAACCGGCTTTGAGCAAGTGAAATGCCAGATAGAACAAGCGAAGAAAGAACTTAAAGGGGAAAATTGATTCGTTTGCAAAGTAAGGAAGAGAGGTTGAGATGATTTATCAGCCTCTTTCTTGTCTTCTCCAACCAAGCGTGTTATAATGAATACTGCTCAAGCGACCTTCAATCGTTAAGCACACACGACCTTCAATCGTGAACTAGTCATTTCGTTTATCTTTTATTACGTCGTTAACTCGAAATGAGATGCAAGCTGAGCTTGTCTGATTTATAACCTCAATCAAGTCTCCCAGACTGATTGAGCGAACTCAAGTTATGCCTGCGACTCGTTGCCTAGTACTAAAAGCAAACGAAATGCCTATACTCAAAGAAATTCTATTGAAAGTCATAGTAAATAGAATGTTGAGGGGTATAAATAAACGAATAGATGGGAGACTTACCATGAGTGATAACTCTAAAACACGTGTTGTCGTGGGGATGAGTGGTGGTGTTGATTCTTCTGTGACTGCTCTTCTTCTCAAGGAGCAGGGCTACGATGTGATCGGTATCTTCATGAAGAACTGGGATGACACAGATGAAAACGGCGTCTGTACGGCGACCGAAGATTACAAGGATGTGGCTGCGGTGGCAGACCAGATTGGCATTCCTTATTACTCTGTCAACTTTGAAAAAGAGTACTGGGACCGCGTCTTTGAGTATTTCCTAGCGGAATACCGAGCAGGGCGCACGCCAAATCCAGACGTTATGTGCAACAAGGAAATCAAGTTCAAGGCCTTTTTGGACTATGCTATGACCTTGGGAGCAGACTATGTAGCGACTGGGCACTATGCCCGAGTGGCGCGTGATGAGGACGGGACAGTTCACATGCTTCGTGGTGTGGACAATGGCAAGGATCAGACCTATTTCCTCAGCCAGCTTTCGCAAGAACAGCTCCAGAAAACCATGTTCCCATTGGGACATTTGGAAAAGCCTGAAGTTCGCAGACTCGCAGAAGAAGCAGGCCTTGCGACTGCCAAGAAGAAAGATTCGACAGGGATTTGCTTTATCGGAGAAAAGAACTTTAAAAACTTCCTCAGTAACTACCTGCCAGCTCAGCCTGGTCGCATGATGACTGTGGATGGTCGCGATATGGGTGAGCATGCAGGCCTCATGTATTATACCATCGGTCAGCGTGGCGGCCTCGGTATCGGTGGACAAAACGGAGGGGACAATGCCCCTTGGTTCGTTGTCGGAAAAGACCTGAGCAAAAATATCCTCTATGTCGGCCAAGGTTTCTACCATGACTCGCTCATGTCAACAAGCCTAGAAGCCAGTCAAGTCCACTTTACTCGTGACATGCCAGAGGAATTTACGCTCGAATGCACAGCCAAATTCCGCTACCGTCAGCCTGATTCTAAAGTGACAGTACATGTCAAAGGAGACAAGGCAGAGGTCATCTTTGCGGAACCGCAACGCGCCATCACACCAGGACAGGCAGTTGTCTTTTACGATGGTGAAGAGTGTCTAGGTGGCGGTTTGATTGACAATGCCTACCGCGATGGACAAGTTTGTCAGTACATTTAGATTGACAAATTTTCTTAATTTGCTACAATAATAAAAGCAATAGAAATGATGGTCAAAGCTCATGGATGTTGCAGGCTTTTTTGTCCTGCACTCCTTACGAGTTTTGACTGTTTTTGTGTCGTTTAAGGGAAAGGACAAAAATGACTCAGCAAGACTTTCGGACAAAAGTGGGAAATACGGTTTTTGGGGTTCGGGCGACAGCCTTGATTCTCCAAAATGGCAAGCTCTTAGTCACCAAAGATAAGGGCAAGTATTATACTATTGGCGGTGCGATTCACGTCAATGAAAGAACGGAAGACGCAGTAGTTCGTGAAGTGAGGGAAGAATTAGGTATCCGAGCTCAAGCTGGACACCTAGCTTTTGTGGTTGAAAATCGTTTTGAACAAGACGGTGTTTCCTATCACAACATCGAGTTTCATTACCGGGTGAATTTGCTTGAAGAAGCTCCATTGACCATGCAGGAAGACGAAAAAATGCAGCCTTGTGAGTGGATTGACTTGGATGAACTCCAAAATATCCAGCTAGTTCCAGCCTTTTTAAAAACAGCCCTACCAGATTGGGACGGCCCACTAAGACACATTCATCTTGAGGAATAGGAGAGAAAATGATGGTTAAGCTTATTGCCCATGTACTTATTCATAGTGGTGGTGATTATTTGCTCATTCAGCGTTCGGAAATTAAAAGAGGAGAACCCAACGTTTATCCAACTTACTGGGATATTCCTGGTGGCGGGGTTGAAAAGGGTGAACTTCCGCGAGCTGGTGCTCTTAGAGAATGCATTGAAGAAGCGGGAGTTAGGCTAGATAGCAGTTCGCTCAAACTTCTTCACGAAGATAGTCAACTGGATACCTCTAAGGATACGGTTTTTACTCGCTTAGTTTATAAAGCAGAGTGGGTTGGGGAGAAGCCAATTATCAGATTAGATCCTGAAGAGCATACACACTTTAAATGGGTTACTATGGATCAAGCTCTAGAGGAGGAGAAGTTAGTTCCTTATTTGCGAGAAATTTTTGAAAGGTTAAGAAATGACTTATAATTTTACGGAAGAATACGATATTATTGTAATCGGTGCGGGGCACGCGGGGGTAGAAGCATCCCTAGCAGCTAGCCGTATGGGTTGTAAGGTCTTGCTTGCGACTATCAACATTGAAATGCTGGCTTTCATGCCTTGTAACCCTTCTATCGGTGGTTCTGCCAAGGGGATTGTCGTGCGTGAAGTGGACGCCCTTGGTGGTGAAATGGCCAAGAATATTGACAAGACTTACATCCAGATGAAGATGCTCAACACTGGGAAAGGTCCAGCTGTGCGTGCCCTTCGTGCGCAAGCTGACAAGGAGCTTTACTCTAAGGAAATGCGCAAGACAGTTGAAAATCAAGAAAATTTAACCCTTCGTCAAACCATGATTGATGAGATTTTGGTGGAAGATGGCAAGGTTGTCGGTGTGCGTACAGCCACCCATCAAGAGTATGCTGCCAAGGCTGTTATTGTGACCACAGGGACTGCCCTCCGTGGGGAAATTATCATTGGAGACCTCAAGTACTCGTCTGGCCCTAACCACAGTCTGGCTTCGATTAACCTTGCTGACAACCTCAAGGAATTGGGCCTCGAAATCGGTCGTTTCAAGACAGGAACCCCTCCACGCGTCAAGGCTTCCTCTATCAACTACGATGTGACAGAGATTCAGCCAGGAGATGAAGCGCCTAATCACTTCTCATACACTTCACGTGATGAGGACTATGTCAAGAACCAAGTGCCTTGTTGGTTGACCTATACCAACGGCACCAGCCATGAGATTATCCAAAACAACCTCCACCGTGCACCTATGTTTACAGGTGTGGTCAAGGGAGTGGGGCCTCGTTACTGTCCGTCGATTGAGGACAAGATCGTGCGCTTTGCGGACAAGGAACGTCACCAACTCTTCCTTGAGCCGGAAGGGCGCAATACAGAGGAAGTCTATGTTCAAGGGCTTTCAACCAGTCTGCCTGAGGATGTACAGCGCGAGCTGGTTCATTCCATTAAAGGTCTGGAAAATGCTGAGATGATGCGGACAGGATATGCTATTGAGTACGACATGGTTCTTCCTCATCAACTCCGTGCGACACTGGAAACCAAGAAAATCTCAGGTCTGTTCACTGCTGGTCAGACCAATGGAACGTCAGGTTACGAAGAAGCTGCTGGTCAAGGGATTATCGCTGGTATCAATGCGGCTCTAAAAATCCAAGGCAAGCCTGAGTTGATCTTGAAGCGGAGCGACGGTTACATCGGGGTCATGATTGATGACTTGGTGACCAAGGGAACTATTGAACCCTATCGTCTCTTGACCAGTCGTGCAGAATACCGTCTCATCCTCCGTCATGACAATGCTGATATGCGTTTGACTGAGATGGGACGCGAGATTGGACTTGTGGATGATGAACGCTGGGCTCGCTTTGAAATCAAGAAAAATCAATTTGACAATGAGATGAAGCGTTTAGACAGTATCAAACTCAAGCCAGTCAAGGAAACCAATGCCAAGGTTGAGGAAATGGGCTTCAAGCCGTTGACAGATGCGGTGACAGCCAAAGAATTCCTTCGCCGTCCAGAAGTGACCTACCAGGATGTGGTGGCCTTCATCGAGCCAGCTGCAGAGGAGCTGGATGACAAGATTATCGAATTGATTGAAACAGAAATCAAGTACGAAGGCTATATTTCCAAAGCTATGGATCAGGTTGCCAAGATGAAACGCATGGAAGAAAAACGAATTCCAGCCAATATTGACTGGGATGATATTGATTCTATCGCGACTGAGGCTCGTCAGAAATTCAAACTCATTAACCCAGAAACGATTGGTCAAGCCAGTCGGATCTCTGGGGTAAACCCAGCAGATATTTCTATTTTGATGGTGTATCTTGAAGGTAAAAATCGTAGTATTTCTAAAAATCAAGAAAAGAAGGGACTCTAGTATTAGGTGTGCCGGCCTGTTAGAAGAGAAAGGCACAAAGCTAATTTTATACTCTTCGAAAATCTCTTCAAACCACGTCAGCTTCACCTTGCCGTACTCAAGTACTGCCTACGGCTAGCTTCCTAGTTTGCTCTTTGATTTTCATTGAGTATTAGAGGTTCTGAAATGACTAAATATGGTTAATCATTAGTATTCTCACCTGGCGGATGAAAGGGTCGCCCTGATTTTGGCTATAATTAAATCTGCTCATTGTAAAAAGCTGACAGGACAAGAATGAAATAAACGCTTCGAATCATTTCGAGGCGTTTTTGGCAGTTTGTTACTTGTGTTTCAAAAACGGGTATCCCATGAACTTTTGTGCAGTCTTCCCTCTCTGTCAAAAAAAATTTCAAAAAAACAAGATGTAGCTGTTGACATTACACCAAAAGCGAGTATAATGGTTAATGTAAATAAAAATATTACAACAAAATAAGGAAACAGAGGTAAGAACAATGGCAAACATTACAATTTTTGGACAAGGGAACATGGGGCAAGCAATCGCAAGTGTCTTCACAGCTGGTGGGCATACCGTTGACTTTGTTGGTCATGATGGTGCTAGCAAGGATCTAGGCGAAGTAGTGGTTCTTGCAGTTCCTTATGGGGCAGTCGCAGGGATCATCGACAGCAACAAAGAAGCTCTTGCGGGCAAGATTTTGGTAGATATTTCAAATCCCGTTGACTTTAATACCATGGACAGTCTCGTAACTCCAGTTGGTTCATCTGCAGCAGAGGAAATTGCTAAACGGATTCCAGAAGCGCGTGTAGTCAAAGGATTTAACACTACCTTTGCCGCAACATTAGCGACTCAAAAGGTGGCCGGACAAGAAACCACAACTGTGCAACTGGCATCAGATGATGAGGGAGCTAAAACGACTTTGGCAGCTTACATCAAAGACGCTGGCTTGAATGTTATTGATGCGGGAAGCCTTAAACGTTCTCGTGAATTGGAAGCTATGGGCTTCTTGCAAATCACTCTAGCTGTCCGTGAAGAAATCAGCTGGATGGGTGGCTTTGCAGTCTTGAACTAAGAACAGAAGATAGAAAAATCCTGGCTCAGTCAACTGAGCTAGGATTTTTTAGTCTTCGTCTGGTGTGAGGATCATTGGGATAATGATGGGTTCACGTTCAGTATTTTCATATAAGAATGGTCGAATGGCGTTGACGATGGCACCATTGACAGATTGCACGCTAGCATCCTTGTTCTTCAGCGCGATACGAATAGCATTGAAGAGGATGCGCTGGCTTTGACGAATCAAGTCTCCAGATTCTCTCATGTAGACAAAGCCTCGACTGAGGATATCTGGACCAGACAAGATCATTTTAGACTTGAAGTCAACAGTTGCGACTGCTAGAACGACACCATCTTCAGATAGATCTCTACGGTCTTTGAGGACAGCCGCACCGATTTCACCGATACGATTTCCATCAACATAGATGTCTTGGGCATTGAAATGACCTGCGATACGAGCAGAGTCTGCAGTAAGGGCAAGCACATCGCCATTGCTCATGATAAAGATATTATCCTTCTCGACACCAGTATCCACCGCTAGTCCAGCGTGGACTTTCTGCATACGATATTCACCATGGACAGGCATGAAGTATTTTGGCTTAATCAAGCGGAGCATGAGTTTTTGCTCTTGCTGCCCACCGTGTCCAGAGGTGTGGATATTGTTAATCTTTCCGTGAATGACTTCGACACCAGCTTCTGAGATAATGTTAATCAACTTGTTGACGCTAGTGGTATTTCCAGGGATTGGACTTGAAGAGAAGATAACGGTATCGCCGGGTTGGAGTTGTACCTGACGGTGGGTTCCGTTAGCGATACGAGAGAGGGCTGCCATCGGCTCGCCCTGACTACCTGTACAGAGGATAAGAACCTCGCCTGCAGGGTAGTCTTTGATTTCATTTGGCTCGATAAAGGTTCCCTTAGGAGCTTTGATGTAGCCAAGCTCGATTCCGTTGACAATGGCTTTTTCCATAGAACGACCAAAGACCGCAATCTTGCGTCCAGTCTTCACAGCCGCATCCGTCGCTTGTTGGAGACGGAAGATATTTGAGGCAAAGGATGCAAAGATGATGCGTCCCTCGATGCCTTGGATAATCTTCATGATGGACTGACCAACAACTTTTTCAGAATTGGTAAAGGTTGGCACTTCTGCATTTGTCGAGTCAGAGAGGAGACAGAGCACGCCTTCTTCACCAAGGGCAGCCATACGGTGCAAGTCTGCAGGTTCCCCAACTGGAGTAAAGTCGAACTTGAAGTCTCCCGTACAGACGATTTTTCCTTGAGGGGTATGAATGACAATTCCCAAAGGCTCTGGAATAGAGTGAGTGGTTCTAAAGAAAGTTGCTTTGAGATTTTTAAAGGTCAACTCAGTGTTGTGGTTGATTTCGTAAAGTTTAGCGTTACGCAGGAGACCGTGTTCTTCGAGTTTTCCACGGATCAAAGCTAAGGCAAGTGGTCCGGCGTAGATAGGGACATTTGCTTGCTTGAGCAGGAAAGGAATTCCACCAATGTGGTCCTCGTGTCCGTGTGTGATCAGGACGGCCTTGACGCGGTCGATATTATCCACGATGTATGAGTAATCAGGAATGACGTAGTCGATACCCAGCAAGTCATCTTCTGGGAATTTAATCCCAGCATCGACGATGATAATTTCGTCTTGGTATTCAATTCCGTATGTGTTTTTCCCGATTTCTCCCAGACCACCGATGGCAAAAACGCCGACTTCTTCAGGTTTAAGAGTGTAGACCATATTAGAACTCCGTAATCTCGAAAGCGCCAGTTTCTTTTTCGTAATCTAGCAATTTGTCAGACAAGAGTTCGATATACTCGATGTTGTACTCTGGGCGGTTTTCTTCGACAAGTTGGCGAGCAGCGATACGGCCCTCAAGTTCTGAGCTGGCATCGATGTCTAGGTAAAGTGAGCGTGTTGTTTCACGACGTGGGCTACGTTCTTTTGTTTCTTGATAAAAAACTTTGTAAATCATGGATTTCCTTTCTGTTCTATGGTCAGGCTATTGAACATGGCAGCCATAGGTGGTTTTTCTATGAAATTCTGTGTAATAGATTGACCGTGATTTCGTTACAGTTATTTCAATTATACCATAAAATGAACAATTAGTAAAAGTCGGAAATGAGAAAGTCGTGAGGGAAAGAAGGAGCAAAAAGACAGGTAGGATTTGGTCGGAGAGCGGTTAGGTGTTATAATGGAAAGAGAAAGGGAAGTTGGAATATTTCCTATAGTTTTTAAAATAAGGAGGATTAAGAATGTTTAGTTTGTTTGAATTTGCGATAGGTGTTCGCCTCTTGATGTTTGTAGTCTTTGTAGCTTGTGTCTATGGGGGAAATGCTCTGTTTGTGCATCTGGAACACCGCAAAACAAAGTTCCTTTGGAAGCTTGCTTTTGTGACGCTCTATTCAATTTTTCTCCTCCTTGTCACCTATGTTGTATGGCTCGTTTTTTACTTTGGTTTAAATGCCTAAAGTCAATTATTCATCTAAATATACAGAAAATCCACCTCGTCTTGATAGACGAGATGGACTTTTTCTGTTTTTAGATGATATCCTTATTTTTACGTTGCTGATTTCTCTCATCAAAAATAGAGTTAAAACATAAAAATAAAACAATGCAAACAGGTAAATCAACTGGTAACGGGATAGTGGTAATTTTTAAATCATTAAGAATGCTGAGTAAACTATAAGAGAAGAAGAGAATAAAATTTACTCTTCTAAAA
This sequence comes from Streptococcus oralis, assembly GCF_001578945.1. Classification (GTDB taxonomy): domain Bacteria; phylum Bacillota; class Bacilli; order Lactobacillales; family Streptococcaceae; genus Streptococcus; species Streptococcus oralis_Q. The sequence continues at coordinate 407,122 of NZ_KQ969550.1, read as the reverse complement.
ATGTGTTTTTTATCTAGCATAACACTTATCCAAATTTCTTGCGGAGATCTTTCCCAATGGTGTAAGCTGCCATAAATAAAGCTATTCCAGCACCTAACCCAAAACCACCGTTAATTTCTTGCAACTCTTCATTAGAAATTGCGCGATACTTGTCCAAATCTTTGATCATACTAACCTCCTAAAAAATAACCAGCAGCCAAACCAGAACCTACAAGTGCTGTTCCACCTGCAATAGCTTTCCAAGATACTGCTACTCCAAAGATAACTAAGGGAGCGATACCGCCATCAATATCTGATAATTCGTTTTCAGATAAGGATAAAAATTGATTGTCAAGAACGTCAAAATTTGTCATTGAACTTTCCTCCTTTTTTCTTGTTCACCTTTATATTCGGAAAAGAAAAGGAAAAGTGAACATTTTTTTAAATTATTTTTAGTTAGGTGAGGGCACTATTGTTTGGGGATAAAGAAAATTCCCATGTGCTGTCTTTTGTAGTATAATAGTAAACAGACAAAAAGATAGGAATGTGTTATGAAAGTATTAGCTTTTGATACGTCCAGCAAGGCTCTGTCTCTCGCTATTTTAGAGGACAAGCAGGTCCTTGCCGAGACCATGATCAATATCAAGAAAAATCACAGTATTACCCTCATGCCTGCCATTGATTTTTTGATGGCAAGTTTGGATTGGACACCCAAGGATTTGGATCGAATCGTGGTGGCAGAGGGGCCGGGTAGCTACACAGGCTTGCGAATCGCGGTAGCAACTGCCAAGACCTTGGCTCATACCCTGAACATCGAGTTGGTTGGGATGTCGAGTCTATTGGCTCTGGTGCCGCGCCAAAAAGAAGGCTTGATTGTACCCTTGATGGATGCGCGTCGCAACAATGTTTATGCAGGATTTTATGAAAATGCCAAACCTGTCATGCCAGAAGCACACCTGTCTTTTGAAGAGGTGTTAGAAAAGGTCAAGGGTGCTAGTCAGGTAGCCTTTGTCGGAGAAGTTGGCCCCTTTGTGGAGCAGATCCAAGAACAGCTACCACAAGCTAGCTACCAAGAAACCTTACCAAATGCAGCTAATCTTGCTCTTTGGGCCTGGGACAAGGAAGCAGACTCCTTGCATGACTTTGTGCCGAATTACCTCAAACGTGTTGAGGCAGAGGAAAACTGGCTTAAGAACCACACCGAGTCTGGCGAGTCCTACATTAAACGCCTATGATAGAAATCAAAAGAATCCAAAGACAGCCTGACCTGGCTCAATCTATCTATGCTGTCATGGCAGCTGTTTACTCAGTAAGTCCGTGGACGCTGGAACAAATCCAAGCGGACCTGTCCCAAAACCAAACTTGGTATGCTGTGGCTTTGGACGGGGCAGAAGTGATTGGCTTTCTAGCCGTACAGGAGAATCTATTTGAGGCAGAAGTCTTGCAAATCGCTGTCAAAGGAGCCTATCAGGGACAGGGAATAGCGTCAGTCTTGTTTGCTCAGTTACCGACAGATAAGGATATTTTCCTAGAAGTCAGAAAGTCAAACCAACGAGCGCAAGCATTTTACAAGAAAGAAAAGATGGCGGTCATTGCTGAGCGAAAGTCCTACTATCATGACCCAGTCGAGGACGCCATCATCATGAAGAGAGAAATAGATGAAGGATAGATATATTTTAGCATTTGAGACATCCTGTGATGAGACCAGTGTCGCCGTACTGAAAAACGACGATGAGCTCTTGTCCAATGTCATTGCGAGTCAAATTGAGAGTCACAAACGTTTTGGAGGCGTAGTGCCAGAAGTGGCCAGTCGTCACCATGTCGAGGTTATTACAGCCTGCATCGAGGAAGCGCTAGCAGAAGCAGGGATTACCGAAGAGGATGTAACAGCTGTTGCGGTCACCTACGGACCAGGCTTGGTCGGAGCACTGCTAGTTGGGCTATCAGCTGCCAAGGCCTTTGCTTGGGCTCATGGACTTCCGCTGATCCCCGTGAATCACATGGCGGGCCACCTCATGGCAGCTCAGAGCGTAGAGCCTTTGGAGTTTCCCTTGCTAGCCCTCTTGGTCAGCGGTGGGCACACGGAGTTGGTCTATGTTTCTGAGGCTGGGGATTATAAGATTGTTGGAGAAACGCGGGATGATGCGGTTGGTGAGGCCTATGATAAGGTCGGCCGCGTCATGGGCTTGACCTATCCAGCAGGTCGCGAGATTGATGAGCTGGCTCATCAGGGACAGGATATTTATGATTTCCCTCGTGCCATGATTAAGGAGGACAATTTGGAGTTTTCATTCTCAGGTTTGAAATCTGCCTTTATCAATCTTCACCACAATGCCGAGCAAAAGGGAGAAAGCTTGTCCAAGGAAGACCTGTCAGCATCTTTCCAAGCAGCTGTCATGGATATTCTCATGGCAAAAACCAAGAAGGCTTTAGAAAAATACCCTGTTAAAACCCTTGTTGTCGCAGGTGGTGTGGCGGCCAATAAAGGTCTTAGAGAACGCCTAGCAGCCGAAATCACAGATGCCAAAGTCATCATCCCACCCCTACGCCTTTGCGGAGACAATGCAGGTATGATTGCCTATGCCAGCGTCAGCGAGTGGAATAAAGAAAACTTTGCAGACTTGGACCTCAACGCCAAGCCGAGTCTCGCCTTTGATACCATAGAATAAAGAGTCAGCTTTGAGCTAGCTTTTTTGCTAAAATATTTTATAATATGCTAAAAAAGTAAAAGTTTTTACGAATAGAATAGTAAAGGGAGTTTGGCCATGATTGAAAAGATGGAATTGGGAGAATTTTACAAGGAATTACGCTTGGCGAGGAAACTCAAGCAGTCAGATGTGGCTTGTGAGGGTCTAACAGCTTCTCAGTTATCCAAGTTTGAACTGGGGCAGTCTATGTTGTCTGCGGATAAACTGATTCTAGCTATCCAAGGGATAAATGTAACCTTCGACGAGTTTGGACACAAGCTTAACAATTATCAAGAATCCCCACATATGCGATTTGGACGAAAAGTTGTAGATCGCTTTGCCCATCAAGATATGGCTGGCTTAGAGCAACTATTAGAGGAAGTCGAGCAAGAACAGATGGCACAGACTTATCGTCGTTTGAACGCTATTGTGATTAAAAACGCTATCCATTCTCTGGATAAAAACTATCCGCTAGAAGAGGAGGATAGCGAGTTTTTGACTAGCTACCTCTATGCTATCGAGTCTTGGACCTGGTTTGAACTCTATCTTTTTTGCAATACCATGCCCTTCTTGAGCAACCAAGACCTGATTTTTTTATCCACCTCTTTACTTGAAAAATCCAAGGAATTTAAAGAATTGGCACACAATAGACTGTATATGAAAAGCGGTTATCTTAATATCATCTCTGAGCTCATGGAGCGCAAACTTTTCTCCTACATCCCAATCTTTGAAGCTGAGTTGGAGAGCATGCTCCGACCATACGATGTTTTTGAGAGATTATTGTGGCAATTTTTAAAGAAATTGAATGTTTTCCTTCAAACCAAGGGAAGCAATCAAAAAGAGATTGAACACTTTATCCAATCTCTGCAAGTATTGGAAAATCCTCAATTAACAGCCCTTTTTGAACTACGCTTACAGCAATACGAAGAACTTATCGATTAGCTAAAGATGGGAAATGATAATAATATCAGCAACGATTGTCAATAATGCTATGATTTGTTTCTTCATTTCATGTCCTCCTACATAATTGTAACTATATTATATCAGTGAAATAATCAAATCAATCAAAATCGCAAATGTGAAAATTCTATAAGAAAAAATATCAAATATGCGATTTTTTAAAATAAGCCAATTTCCGTGTTATACTGTCCTTGTAAAACATTTGAAGCAAATCCTAGGTCGCAGAAGTGGTTTATAAAAAATAATTGAAGGAGTGTAGAACATGTTGAATTTACAATTTGCAGAAACGATGGAACTAACAGAAGCTGAGTTGCAAGATGTTAGAGGAGGCAACACTGTGGTTAACCCAGGCGGTGGAATTGGAGTAGGCTGGGGAGGCCTAGGAACACCTTGGTC
>NZ_KQ969550.1:400202-402992 GCF_001578945.1 Streptococcus oralis | reverse complement strand
GGGAGGCCTAGGAACACCTTGGTCAATCACTAATTTCTGGAAGAAATATTTTAACGATAAACCTGACTCTAATTCTGACCGCCGACGTTATTAATATACAAAGCCCTTGCCTTTTCTTGGGTAGGGGCTGTCTTTATTTCATAGTATAGGAGAAAATAGAATGAAAAAGATAATCTCACGTCACTACTTTATTATAGCTTTTCTACTAGTTATTGCTGACCAGAAGTTCAGTGATCTAGTTTTACGCAGCGATCTTGCTGTGGGTCTATCTGACTTTATCTATTATCTGTCGGATATGATGTTGAACTTTCTTGTGGTTCTGTTTGCTCTTCTTGTTATGATTTGGTCGGGGAAATGGCAGAAAATCAACAGTAGAAAGTTTAAAGGATCCTATCTTTTCTATTCCTTCCTAGCTCTGCTTGCTTTTGTTGTTTGGAATTTTGTCACATTTTATCTTTTCCCATCTACCAAAAATGAAATTTCTTATCAACTCGCCATTCCGACTTTTAAAGGAGCTACGGCATTTTTGATGTATTTTTTCTATCCTGTGATTGCAGGCCCCATTTTTGAAGACATGATTTATCGTGGATTGGTGATGACTGCTCTGGAAAGAGGGAAGAAATGGGGACTGGATGTACTTGGCTCAGCTATATTATTTGGAGTCTTACACATTAGTGGCCATGGTTGGGTTTTGACAGATTTTTTCGTATATATGGGTGGCGGTCTCATATTTGCAGTCTTATTTAGAGTGACAAAGTCGATTTATTGGCCTATTGGGCTGCATATAGTCTACAATGGCATTGGTCAAATTTTACCGTTGCTGTAATTTTGGGTGCTCAATAATATCGGTCTATTTTGTGGGGGAAAGCTTCCCATTTGAACTCAAAAAGGAGTTGCGATGAAAGTATTTATTCAACTAATTAAATAAGGAAATAAAGAGACAAACAAAGAAAAGAGTAATATTTCCTAACGAAGAAGCCCTTGAACGTTGCTTGGTTAGTATTTTTGAAAACTACAATTTTAAAAATGAACAACGGATTCATAAAGGTTTTAGATTTTGTTCAGACAACTTAGAAAGCTTGATTTTATAACTTAATAAACTCTACTTGAGTGTTTACACAAAATTATTGACAGAACCTTTTTATGCGAGAAATCGATTTGATTTATTCTATCTCTGTGTTATTTTTATAATTGTATATATAGCTTTGCCGATAGCGAGTGCGTAGATAAAGAAGATAGCGAAACCAAAGAGAAAAATCAATCCTGCGATAGCGAGGAGCTTCAGCCAAGAAGGCAGATTTTTATTTTCACGTGTTACCAATACATAGTTCGAAATAGCGAAGAATGTTGTTGTCAGGGCAGAACCGATCATGGTAAAGCGGGGCATGGTTGAAACTTGACCAGCAAAGAACTTGATGATGACGATACCGATGATAGCAGTGATGGTTATCCAGATGTTCAAAGATTTACTACTGTCTTCTTTTTGACGAATCAAGAGTCGTAGGGAAAACCGATTGACGCGAGAGTAGCTATCGATAATAGTGATGACTGTTCCAAAGATACAGAGAAAGGCGATAAAAGTAATCAAGTAACGGGATCATTCCCCAAGAACAGAGGCATACATACCCACGAATTGAGAAATGCACTTGGCTGAAGCATCTTCAACCGCTTGTCCTGTAAGGTATTAAATGAGTTCTTCAAGTGCCACAAAGATACGGTTAAGATAGTTGTTCCAACGGAACCAACGCTAAAGTTAAAAAGGGCGTCTTCGGCATTAAAGTTAATAGTTTTTTCTTTTCGGTTGACTAAAGTGGGTTGACAGCTAAGATTTCAATAGCAATAGTCAAGGCAGATATGATCCATTTTGCTATACTATCCAATAGTTTGTAGCCACCAGAGAGTATCATGGTCCAAATGACTGCAACAAGGATAAGGGACCATTGAGTGATGCTAAGACCAATCATTGGGAAAGCGCTAGCGATGATGGCTGAGCAAAGGATAGCGACTCCAGCTGTGCTGACCATAGCAGAGAAGACATTGAGGACAAAGAAAATCCAGGGATAGATTTTTCCTTTTTTGGCATAGCCTTCGATCAAGGTTTTACCAGTGTCAGCAGTATATTCGGCACCAGAACGGAAAAATGGATATTTAAAAACATTAGCCAAGATAACCAAGAGGAGTAGTGACCAACCATAAGAACCACCAGCTTGAGTGGAGGATACGATGTGAGAATCTCCGACGGTGGCAGAAGCCATTAGGATTTCTGGTCCATTGCCTTTAGTTTGCTTGCCCATGTTGACTGGTTTGATAAAGTAACTTGTGACATAATAAACGCTTTTATTTTTGAATTTTCAGAATAATCTGAATAGATAGCTGCTATTCTACAAAAGACTCAAAAGAAATGTAAGGACATTTTGAAAAATTATAGAAAACTTTACATGTATTAATGAAATTACTCCAAGGTGAATATGGTTAAGCCTAAAAAATCCGAGAAGAAAGCTTCTCGGATTTCCGGCTCCTTGTCAACTGTAGTGGGTGACTTATAGCTAACATCTAGAGAGGACCAGATTGGTTCTCTCTTTTATGATGTTCAAAGTGACCAAAATTATCGTTTTAAAGTTTTTGAAGTTTCTAAAACTAAAGGTTTGTCGTTTTATGTCTTTGATAAGCTTGTTGGTTACTTCCAACTTGGCATTTGAGTAAGGGTACTCGCAGGCATTGATGAATGATATACCCTTTGTATTTTCTAAAGGTCTTAAAAGCTGTTCGAAAGGCCTTGTCCTCAATCAG
>NZ_KQ969550.1:396311-400023 GCF_001578945.1 Streptococcus oralis | reverse complement strand
CGACCTCACGTGGTGTCAGTGTCTGTCTAAAGATTCTTAAAAAGAAAGGTTTGTCAGACAGTTTTCGACTATCTTTTTGAAGGATACGCCAGTAATTTTTCCTGACTCGATGGGGGAGAGAGCGTCTATCAAATTCCTTCATGATAGGTCATATGGGACTTTTTTTCTACACTCAAAAAGGCTCCATAATCCCCAAAGTGGATTTACCCACTATAGATATTATAGAGCCGGACTTTGATTATTTCAATTGATCTGTGACGTCTTTTGAGAGTAACATTCCCAGATGGTAAGTTTTATTGATATGTGCAATGACATCATTGATATTTTCAGTCGTTTGAATTTTTTCTTTGATGTCAGTTCTAAATGATTCATCCTTCAAGAGTTGCTCTTGGTAGAGCTTTTGAAGTCTTTCCTTCTCGTACTTATTGAGCAGAAAAAGGAAAACCAAGCTAATGACAACGAGGATATAAGCGTACTGGCTCATAAAATCTCTCCTGATTTGATAAAAAAGTTGATGGCATAAGAAAAGCGAAAATTCCTTTCGCTTTCCGACTAAGTGACTAGAATAGCATGATAGGCAACTCTGCATAAGAAACTAGATGACTCGATTATTTACTGGAAGAGTCCAGCTTTTTTAACGATTACGATATGAAGGTCACAAATCAATGTTATTGTTGGGTCGAATTAGTAAAGCCGATAGGCAAATTGTTCTAGTTACGACATTTTGGGACATGAATCGATATTATTATGTTCCAGAACTAGTGAAGCGCCTAGCCAAATCCTATAAGGGATTTGGCGTTAGTTACTTAGATTGCTTTGCAATCAAGTAACTTTGGCGATTTACATCTTCTCTGGTGCTTCTACTCCAAGCAAACGAAGGGCTTCTTTGAGAACAACAGCTGTTGCGTAGCTGAGGGCTAGGCGGCTGTCGCGCTCTGGGCTTTCATCCAGGATACGAGTGTGGGCATAGTATTTATTGAAGGCTTGAGCCAAGCTGATTGCATACTTGGCAATGAGCGAAGGGTCATAGTTGTCAGAAGCACGTTTGATGACACGGGCAAAGTCTTGGAGAAGTTTGATAATTTCCCAGCTTTCGGCATCATTTAGACTGTAACTTGCTTGAGCGTTTGGTTGGAAATCAGCTTTTCTAAGTAGAGACTGAATACGAGCGTAAGCATATTGGATGTATGGACCAGTCTCTCCTTCAAAGGAAACCATAGCTTCGAGGTCAAAGTCGTAACCATTTCGGCGGTCAGTCTTGAGGTCATAGAATTTAACAGCTCCCACTCCGACAGCTTGGGCAACCTGTTCCTTGTTTTCGAGGTCGGGGTTTTTCGCTTCGATTTGTGCTTTGGCACGACTGATAGCTTCCTGAAGGGTAGGTTCGAGCAGGATAATATTTCCTTTACGAGTAGAGAGTTTTTGACGGTTCTTGGTTACCAGACCGAAGTCCACGTGAATCATATCATCGCTCCAGTCAAATCCCATCTTTTTCAATACAGCGATGAGTTGTCTGAAGTGGTTGGACTGTTCTTGACCAACCGCATAGACGTTTTTTACAAAGTTGTAAGTACGCGCACGATAGATAGCTGTCGCAATATCACGTGTGATGTAGAGGGTTGCGCCGTCTGATTTTTTAATCATAGCAGGTGGCAGTTCGACATCATCGAGGTTAACAATGCTAGCTCCGCGTGATTCTTCTAGCAAACCTTTTTCTTCAAGGATTTGCACGGCTTCGTCCATCTTGTCATTATAGAAGGCTTCCCCGTTTAAGCTGTCAAATTCAACGTTCAACAGTTTGTAAATGCGGTTGAACTCAACCAAACTTTCATCACGGAACCATTGCCAAAGTTGAGTTGCTTCTGGATCTCCATCTTCCAATTTTTTAAACCAGAGACGTCCTTCATCATCAAGAACTGGGTCATTTTCGATTTCAGCATTGATGCGAACGTACAATTTCAACAATTCGTCAATTGGATTAGCTTCTACGGCTTCCTTGCTTCCCCATTTTTTATAAGCAACCATGAGAAGACCAAACTGTTTACCCCAATCTCCAAGGTGGTTGATTTTAATAGTGTTGTAGCCCATTTTCTTAAAGATATTAGAAAGAGCATCTCCGATAACAGTTGAACGTAAGTGACCTACTGAGAAAGGTTTTGCGATGTTTGGACTTGATAGGTCAATCGTGATATTTTGCTCTTTGCCTTCCGTTTGTTGAGCGTAGTCAGATCCTTTTTCGATGATCTCTTTGATAACTGCTCCAGAAATAGCAGATTTATCAAGGAAGAAGTTGACGTAAGGACCAGTTGCAACAACTTTTTCAAAGGCTTGGCTGTTGATTTTTTCAGCGATTTCAGCAGCAATCATTTGAGGGGCTTTGCGTTCGACTTTTGCAAGTGAGAAAGCAGGAAAAGCGATATCTCCCATGTCAGAGTTTTTTGGTTGTTCTAGTAAATTTAAAATAGCCTCTTGATCTAGGCTATCGATGACGCTAGCCAATTCACTAGCAATCAGTTTTTTTGTACTCATAAGTAGGCTCCTTTTGGACTTTTATTCTATTTTATCATAAATTTAGTGAAAGAAGAAAGATTTTTTTGAATTATTCAGTTTTTTTGGTATAATTATATCTAAAAACAAACCCGAAATCGGTTATAAATATTCATGTAAGAGGTCGATATGAGAAAAAAGAACGACACCAGTTGATTAAAAAGATGATCACTGAGGAAAAACTAGCTACACAAAAGGATATCCAAGATCGCCTAGAAGTTCGGAATGTCTTTGTGACGCAAACGACCTTGTCTCGCGACCTGCGCGAGATCGGCTTGATCAAGGTTAAGAAAAATGGTATGGTATATTATGTGCTAGCGAATGAAACAGAAAAGATTGATTTGGTAGAGTTTTTGTCGCATCATCTAGAAGGGGTTGCGAGAGCAGAGTTTACTTTGGTACTTCATACCAAGCTGGGAGAAGCGGCTGTTTTAGCAAATATTGTTGATGAAAATAAGGACGAGGCGATTTTAGGAACAGTTGCCGGTGCCAATACCTTACTGGTTATTTGTCGAGACCAGCATGTTGCCAAGCTCATGGAAGAGCGTTTGCTAGATTTGATGAAGGATGAATAGGGTTTTGGGACTTGTTCCCAAGCCTTATTTTTGACAAGGAGAGAGCCAATATGACGACAGAAAAACTATCACCTGGTATGCAGCAGTATGTGGATATTAAAAAGCAATATCCAGATGCTTTTTTGCTCTTTCGGATGGGTGATTTTTATGAGCTATTTTATGAAGATGCGGTCAATGCGGCGCAGATTTTAGAGATTTCACTGACCAGTCGTAATAAAAATGCAGAAAATCCGATACCCATGGCTGGTGTTCCCTATCATTCTGCCCAGCAGTATATCGATGTTTTGATTGAGCAGGGCTATAAGGTGGCTATTGCCGAGCAGATGGAAGATCCCAAACAAGCGGTTGGGGTTGTCAAGCGAGAGGTGGTTCAGGTCATCACACCTGGAACGGTCGTCGATAGCAGTAAGCCTGATAGTCAGAATAACTTCTTGGTTGCCTTAGACCGTGACGGCAATCAATTTGGTCTGGCTTATATGGATCTGGTGACCGGTGATTTTTATGTGACAGGTTTATTGGATTTTACGCTGGTTTGTGGGGAAATCCGTAACCTCAAGGCTCGTGAAGTGGTGCTGGGGGATGACTTGTCT
>NZ_KQ969550.1:373779-396291 GCF_001578945.1 Streptococcus oralis | reverse complement strand
GGGAAATCCGTAACCTCAAGGCTCGTGAAGTGGTGCTGGGGGATGACTTGTCTGAGGAAGAAGAACAAATCCTCAGTCGTCAGATGAATCTGGTACTTTCCTACGAGAAAGAAGGCTTTGAGGATGTCCATTTACTGGATTCGCGTTTGGCAGCTGTGGAACAAGCAGCATCTAGTAAGCTCCTTCAGTACGTTCACCGGACTCAGATGCGAGAATTGAATCACCTCAAACCAGTTATTCGCTATGAAATCAAAGATTTCTTACAGATGGATTATGCGACCAAGGCTAGTCTGGATTTGGTTGAGAATGCCCGTTCAGGCAAAAAGCAAGGCAGCCTTTTCTGGCTTTTGGATGAAACCAAAACGGCTATGGGAATGCGTCTTTTGCGTTCTTGGATCCATCGTCCTTTAATTTATAAGGAGCGAATCGTCCAACGTCAAGAGGTGGTGCAGGTCTTTCTTGACCATTTCTTTGAGCGCAGTGATTTGACAGACAGTCTCAAGGGTGTTTATGACATCGAACGTTTGGCTAGTCGGGTTTCTTTTGGCAAGACCAATCCCAAGGATCTTTTGCAATTGGCAACCACCTTATCCAGTGTACCACGGATTCGTGCGATTTTAGAGGGAATGGAGCAGCCTGCTCTAGCCTATCTTATCGAACAGTTAGATGCCATCCCTGAGTTGGAGAGCTTGATTAGTGCTGCCATTGCTCCTGAAGCTCCTCACGTGATTACGGAAGGTGGCATTATCCGTACGGGATTTGATGAGACCTTAGACAAATACCGTCGTGTGCTCAGAGAAGGGACTAGTTGGATTGCTGAGATTGAGGCTAAGGAGAGAGAAAACTCTGGTATCAGCACGCTTAAGATTGACTACAATAAAAAGGATGGTTACTATTTCCATGTGACCAATTCGCAACTGGGAAATGTACCAGCCCACTTTTTCCGCAAGGCAACGCTGAAAAACTCAGAACGCTTTGGTACTGAGGAATTAGCCTGTATCGAGGGAGATATGCTGGAGGCGCGTGAGAAGTCGGCCAACCTAGAATATGAAATTTTTATGCGCATCCGTGAGGAAGTCAGCAAGTACATCCAGCGTTTGCAGGCTCTAGCCCAAGGAATTGCGACCGTTGATGTCTTGCAAAGTCTCGCAGTTGTGGCTGAAACCCAGCATTTGATTCGACCTGAGTTTGGAGACAATTCACAAATTGATATCCAGAAAGGGCGCCATGCTGTCGTCGAAAAGGTTATGGGAGCTCAGACCTATATTCCTAATACGATTCAGATGGCAGAAGATACGAGTATTCAGCTGATTACAGGGCCCAACATGAGTGGGAAGTCTACCTACATGCGTCAGCTAGCCATAACAGCGGTTATGGCCCAGCTAGGCTCGTATGTGCCGGCAGAAAGTGCGCATTTGCCTATCTTCGATGCTATCTTTACCCGTATCGGAGCAGCAGATGACTTGGTTTCAGGTCAATCAACCTTTATGGTAGAGATGATGGAGGCCAACAATGCCATTTCGCATGCGACCAAGGACTCCTTGATTCTCTTTGATGAATTGGGACGGGGAACTGCAACTTATGACGGGATGGCTCTGGCCCAGTCCATTATCGAATACATTCATGAACATATCGGAGCCAAGACCCTCTTTGCGACCCATTACCATGAGTTGACTAGTCTGGAGTCCAGTTTGGAACACTTGGTCAATGTCCACGTGGCAACCTTGGAACAGGATGGGCAGGTCACCTTCCTTCACAAGATTGAACCAGGGCCGGCTGACAAATCCTACGGTATCCATGTTGCTAAGATTGCTGGTTTACCAGCAGAACTTTTAGCAAGGGCGGATAAGATATTAACTCAACTGGAGAGTCAAGGGACGGAAAGCCCTGCTCCGATGAGAGGAACAAGTGCTGTTACTGAACAGATGTCACTCTTTGATGCGCCTGAAGAACATCCTATCCTAGCAGAATTAGCTAAACTGGATGTATACAATATGACACCTATGCAGGCTATGAATGTCTTGGTTGAGTTTAAACAAAAATTATAAAAAGAATCCCACTCATGCATTTGTGAGTGGGATTTCTCTCTATTACTTTTTATGGGCCAAGAGTTGATTGATGTGGTCTACTTTTTTTGCTTCTCTTTTATAGAGAATAACCCAGATGATGAGGTAGACGATCGCAAACTCTGGAATGAGCTGGAGATAGAAGGTCCAGTGGAAGGGGAACCAACCAGCCAGAGTTGCTAGTGGAACAAAGCCAGCCAGCATGAGGAAGAAGTGGGAAAGTGTGGCACGGAGCAAGCTCCAGTCACGGCTGAATAAACGACCACCAAAGCTAAAGAGAACGCCGATAGCTGACCAGATAATCGTGCAGTAGAGCAAGACCAGAGCACCGTGAACTTGATGTTGAATCATCGCTTGGCCGATCAGAGACTCGGGACTCAGTGGCGCATAGGTATTTGGGGCATAAATGAGTGAAAAAAGGATAGAGAGGATGAGGCCGATAAGAACACCCGCGGCTGCATCGTGAAAGATTTGTTTTTTCATAGTTCTAATTTCTCCTTGATGGTTTTTAGGTAGCGGCGTGAAGAGTAGGTGAAACTTTCGTTTTTTAAGAAAATTTCAACCAGACCGTTGGGCGTGAGCTTGAGATGAGAGATGGAGTCGATATTGACGATTTCAGATTGGGAAATTTGGATAAAAGTTGTCGGCAGAATTTCAAGAACCTGATAGAGTCGCAAATCAACGCTGTAGGTCTGAGATGCAGTTTCTGCTAGAACCTTTCGGTTTTCTATATAGAAGCGCTGAATCTTGCCAATTTCAACTAGATAGACCTGATCTTCAATCTTTCCTTTGATTGTTTCTTTTTGGTCAAGATTTTCAGCGAACTCGATGACTTTCAGGACTTTCTCGGTTGATTTAGGTGCTTGAACAATCAGCTTTTCTTCCTTGTAGGTCTCCTTAATCTGTAGTTCTACTTTCATAAACTTCCCTCCTTTTCATACAAAGTTAATCTCACTTCTTGTACACCTTTATTAAACACTATTTTACGACCCATGACAAGAGCTTTTGCCTATGTGGAGGGATTTGGAATCTATGTGGTATTTGCTTTTTCTGATAGTATCTGAAATATGGTATAATAGCACTAATCAATTTCTAGGAAAATAGATACAGAAAGGGGCTGAAAGATGTCTCATATTATTGAATTGCCAGAGGTGCTGGCAAACCAGATTGCAGCAGGGGAGGTTATCGAACGTCCTGCTAGTGTCGTCAAAGAGTTGGTAGAAAATGCCATTGACGCGGGCTCTAGCCAGATTATCATTGAGATTGAGGAAGCTGGTCTCAAGAAAATTCAAATCACCGATAATGGTCATGGAATTGCCCATGATGAGGTGGAATTGGCCTTGCGTCGACATGCGACCAGTAAGATAAAAAATCAAGCAGACCTCTTTCGGATTCGGACACTCGGTTTTCGAGGTGAAGCCCTGCCCTCTATCGCTTCTGTCAGTGTCTTGAATCTGTTGACGGCGGTGGATGGTGCGAGTCATGGAACCAAGCTCGTTGCGCGTGGGGGAGAAGTTGAGGAAGTCATTCCAGCGACTAGTCCTGTGGGGACCAAGGTTTGTGTGGAGGATCTCTTTTTCAACACGCCTGCCCGCCTCAAGTATATGAAGAGCCAGCAAGCGGAGCTGTCTCATATCATTGATATTGTCAACCGTCTGGGATTGGCTCATCCCGAGATTTCTTTTAGTTTAATCAGTGATGGCAAGGAAATGACGCGGACAGCAGGGACTGGCCAACTGCGACAAGCCATCGCAGGGATTTACGGTTTGGCGAGTGCTAAGAAGATGATTGCCATTGAGAACTCTGACCTAGATTTCGAAATTACAGGTTTTGTGTCTCTGCCTGAGTTAACCCGAGCAAATCGTAACTATATCAGCCTCTTCATCAATGGCCGTTATATCAAGAACTTCTTGCTCAATCGCGCTATTTTGGACGGTTACGGAAGCAAGCTCATGGTAGGGCGTTTTCCACTGGCTGTCATCCATATCCATATCGATCCTTATCTGGCTGATGTCAATGTCCATCCAACCAAACAAGAAGTGCGGATTTCTAAGGAAAGAGAACTGATGACCTTGGTTTCAGAAGCTATTTCAAATAGTCTCAAGGAACAAGCCTTGATTCCTGATGCTTTAGAAAATCTTGCCAAGTCGACCGTGCGTAATCGTCAAAAGGTAGAGCAGACCATTCTCCCACTCAAAGAAAATACGCTTTACTATGAACAAACAGAACTCTCAAAACCTAGTCAAGCTGAGGTGGCTGATCACCAGGTAGAATTGACTGATGAAGGGCAGGACTTGACCCTGTTTGCCAAGGAAACCTTGGACCAGCTGACCAAGCCAGCAAAGCTCCATTTTGCAGAGAGAAAGCCAGCTAACTATGATCAACTAGACCATCCGGAGTTAGATCTAGCTAGTCTCGATAAGGCTTATGACAAGCTGGAACGAGAAGAAGCATCCAGCTTCCCAGAGTTGGAGTTTTTCGGGCAAATGCACGGGACTTATCTCTTTGCTCAGGGCCGAGATGGACTCTACATCATAGACCAGCATGCGGCTCAGGAACGGGTTAAGTACGAGGAATATCGTGAAAGCATTGGCAATGTTGATCAGAGCCAGCAACAACTCCTAGTACCTTACATCTTTGAATTTCCTGCAGATGATGCCCTTCGTCTCAGGGAAAGAATGCCTCTCTTAGAGGAAGTGGGTGTCTTTCTAGCAGAGTACGGAGAAAATCAATTTATTCTACGTGAACATCCTATTTGGATGACGGAAGAAGAAATCGAATCTGGCATCTATGAAATGTGTGACATGCTCCTCTTGACCAAGGAAGTTTCGATCAAGAAATACCGAGCAGAGCTAGCTATCATGATGTCCTGCAAGCGGTCTATCAAGGCCAACCATCGTATCGATGATCACTCAGCCAGACAGCTTCTCTATCAACTTTCTCAATGTGACAATCCCTACAACTGTCCTCATGGACGTCCTGTTTTGGTGCATTTTACCAAGTCGGATATGGAAAAGATGTTCCGTCGCATTCAGGAAAATCATACGAGCCTTCGTGAGTTGGGGAAATATTAAGAACACAAAAAGCCTTTGTTTTCCAAACAAGGCTTTTTAGTTTTTCTAAGGTGGTACTTTGATTGGACATGGCAAATTGCCATGAGGTTTACACTTGCTTGACAAGACCGGTCCTATAAAAGTACTGAGAAATATGATTCAATTGACTCAAAGTTTCGGAGAGTCGTCTTGGTTCGAAGGATTCTCAAGACCAAGCACTTTATCAAGATAACGTTGTTTGGTTTTGAGAGTCTTGTTGATCGCAATTGCTGAAGCAATCAAAAGAACGAAGGTCAGCCAAATCCAGGCAGTGAATTCGGCTGGGAAACTAGAACCAGCTAAAAAGAGATAGATGGCCAGAGCCAAGACGAAAATATAAATCACTTGCCAGAGACCAAAGGATTTAGCCTCTTTATAGTATTTGTCCTTGTTTTCCTCCAAGATTACTTCTGAGGAACCTTTTTCAGAGTTTTCATCCAGTAGTAGATAGTCAGTTGTCACTTGAAAAATCTTACTTAATTCAATGATTTTTTCGATTTCTGGAAGGACTTGTCCAGACTCCCATTTTGAGATGCTTTGCCGAGAAACATTGATTTGTTCTGCTAGCTTTTCCTGGGACCAACCTTTTTCCTTTCGGAGCTCAAATAGTTTTTCTGCGAGTTTCATTATTCTATCCTCCTTTTTCTACCCCTATCCTAACAATTTTTACTTATAATGAGAATACAATCTACTGTACTATTTGTCAACCAGAGGTTGCACCTTTTGTTGCAGTCTGTCTTGGGGAAATATGGTATACTAGATAGGCAAAATAATGGAGAAAAATTATGTACGAATATCTAAAAGGAATCATTACCAAAATCACTGCCAAATACATCGTCCTAGAGGCGAATGGTATCGGTTATATCCTGCATGTAGCCAATCCCTATGCTTATTCAGGTCAGGTCAATCAAGAAATTCAAATTTATGTGCACCAAGTTGTCCGTGAGGACGCACATCTGCTCTATGGTTTTCGCTCAGAAGATGAGAAGAAACTCTTTCTTAGTCTGATTTCGGTATCAGGGATTGGTCCGGTGTCAGCTCTTGCTATTATCGCTGCCGATGATAATGCTGGTCTGGTTCAAGCGATTGAGACCAAGAACATCACTTACTTGACCAAGTTTCCAAAGATTGGCAAGAAAACAGCCCAGCAGATGGTGCTAGACTTGGAAGGCAAGGTAGTCGTGGCTAGTGATGACCTTCCTGCCAAGGTGGCAGTGCAAACCAGCGCTGAAAACCAAGAACTGGAAGAAGCTATGGAAGCTATGCTAGCGTTGGGCTACAAGGCAACTGAGCTCAAGAAAATCAAGAAATTCTTTGAAGGAACGACGGATACAGCAGAGAACTATATCAAGTCAGCTCTCAAGATGCTGGTGAAATAGGAGAATATACTATGAAAACCCGCTGTGGCTGGGTCAAAATGACCAATCCCCTTTATATTGCCTACCATGACGAAGAGTGGGGGCAACCTCTTCATGACGATCAAAAGTTATTTGAACTTCTTTGTATGGAAACCTATCAGGCAGGTCTATCTTGGGAAACGGTACTTAATAAGCGTCAGGCTTTCCGAGAAGCCTTTCACCAATATGATCTTCAGCGTGTCGCAGAAATGACCAACGAGGAATTGGAAACCTTGTTAGAGAATCCAGCCATCATCCGAAACCGTGCCAAGCTCTTTGCGACGCGTGCCAACGCCCATGCATTTTTACAAGTCCAGGAAACCTATGGCTCTTTTGACACTTATCTCTGGTCTTTTGTTGAAGGAAAAACAATAGTCCATGATGTCCCTGACTACCAAGAGGTAGCGGCCAAAACAGCCTTGTCAGAGCTGGTAGCTAAAGATCTCAAAAAACAGGGCTTCAAGTTCACAGGTCCTGTGGCAGTTTTGTCATTTCTTCAGGCTGCAGGTCTGGTTGACGACCATGAGAATGATTGTGAGTGGAAGGGGAGATAAATGATGTCCAACAAACATAAGAGAATCCTTATTTTTGTGCTTCTCTATACAATTCTCTTTGTTTTTGACGGTGTTAAATGGTTAGCTTCCTTGATGCCATCTTCAATTACGAATTATCTAGTCTATGTAGTATTAGCTCTGTATGGTTCTTTTTTACTTAAGGATAGATTGATCAAACAATGGAATGAGATTAGATATTCTAAAAGGAGATTCTTTTTGAAGTCTTAACAGGATGGCTCTTTCTCATTCTGATGACTGTTTTCTTTGGCTTTATATCAGGAATATTGAGGCAGTTTTTTGGGCTAGTCGGACAAGGTCTAAACCAGTTGAATATTCAAAGTACCTTTCAAGAGCAACCATTACTGATAGCAGTTTTCGCCTGTATCATTGGACCTCTGGTGGAAGAACTCTTTTTCCGTCAAATTTTATTGAGATATTTGAGGAAAAGTCTACCAACTTGGCTGAGTGTCTTTTTGGTCGGCCTTGCCTTTGCATTTACTCATATGCATAATTTAAGTTTATCAGAGTGGGTCGGTGCCATCGGATACCTAGGTGGTGGTCTTGCCTTTTCTATTATTTATGTGAAAGGGAAAGAAAATATTTACTATCCCTTGCTAGTTCACATACTAGGAAACAGTCTCTCTTTTATGATTTTAGTCATCAGTAATATGTGACGTTTTAGTAGTTATACAAGAGAAAAAGCTGAGAAACTCCTCTCAGCTTTATTTGTTATAGTCAAAATGAATGACTTGCTCCTGTGCATCTACATAGGCGTGAACGCCAAAAGGGATAATGGCTCTTGGAGTTGCGTGGCCGACATTTAGATTATAGACAATCGGGATATTGTTATCAATGATATCCAATAGTGCTTCCTTATAGTCGTCATAGAAGGTTTCATCCATTGGCTTTCCGACCAAGAGTCCACTGATGACCTCAAATACCCCAGTTTCTTTCAAAGTCTGCAATATCTTTTTGAAGTCTTCCAGGTCAGGCTTTTCTTCGCTTGTTTCTAACAAGAGAATCTTTCCTTCCCAGTCTGACAAGTCAGGGAAAAGTTTGTATTTTTGGCAGAGCTCCGTGCTGTCTGCGTATCGAGAATTGTCAAAGATATCATAGAGAGACTCAAGGCAACCACCGAGGATTTCTCCCTCGAACTGGGCATTTCCTTGCAACAAGTCAAAACCGGTATTTGCATGACTGACACGAGGTGTTCCTAAAGCCTTGGGACTGAAGTCAGTTCGTTCCACATACCAAACGTCACTAGGGCGAATTTCTGAGATTTTTCCTGTCTCGATCAATTCTTTAAAGTAGTGGAGACTATAGGGCAACATCTCCTTGTCCAATTCACAAATATCTGCTAAAAAGGATTGACCATAAAAAGTTTTAACACCTAGTTTGTGCAACATGAGATGGTTCATGGTTGTATCCGAGAAGCCAAGAAAAATCTTTGGTTTGATAACCTTTTGAAGCTGGTCATTTTCAAAAAGATAAGGTAGCAAGCGATAGGTATCATCCCCACCGATGGCGCATAGGATCATGTCGATGCTGTCATCAGAAAAGGCCTGCATCAAATCCTCTGCACGCGCTTCAGGATGATCCTTGATAAAGTCTAAACCTTTTAACGAATGGGGCAAAAAGACAGGATTGAGTCCCAAGTCCTTGAGACGTTGGACACCTAAGTCCACTTCGTGTTTGACAAAATCCTCTCCGATAATGCCACTAGATAAACTCACGATACCAATAATAGAAACCATAACTCATCCTCCTAGAAATGGATTGAGCCTATTTTATCACAAAAGGTGAGAGAAAGCTATGTGGGCTTTCAGAAGAATGCTTTTAAATCAGGAAAGTAGTAAAAAAGCAACCGCACCTGCAGTTGCTTTTTCTATTCTCCTTAATAACGTGATGGTCCCGCGCTTGCGCTTCGAATATTGAAACGTTTCTTGAGATAGAAACGAAGGGCTAGGAGAACTGCGCCGATAATAGCTAGTGGCAATGGAGCAAGTACGGGGTTAAGGCTAGCTGGTAGGAAGCTTGTTGCAAAGAAGACAACCAACCAAAGGACCATAGAGGCCAGGATGACGAGGATTGATTTCCAGAATGGAGGACGCTGGCTACGGTCTGTGTCTGGTCCATAGTACTGGTAGACAAAGTAGTACATCAAGTAGAAGGCAAGTCCTCCTACAAGTCCAACCAACAAGAGGGTAATCAACCCATAGCCAATAGCCTGATCTGTAGAGAAGAACGTAGTCAGAGCGCTAACCAATGCAAAGAGACTGGTGATAAAAAGGGCTGAGTCCATAATCATGAGTTTTGGATCGTCATTTTCTTTTGGATGCTCTTTTTCATATTGCTCCTTGACAGTGAAGCTATGAGCCCAGTGGGTTGGAGCACCATAGAGTGAACGAGCTGTCGTCCCTTTGGCTTGCTCTTCAAGAATTTGGGGAATGATTTCCTCAAAGACAGCCTTGATTTCAGCGTCTGTTTTGCCATCTTTGAGAAATTGTTGGGTAGCGATGTGGATAAACTCTTGGTTTTTCTTGGTTAGTTTTTGTAAATCAATCTGAGACATAGGGATTCCTCTTAGAACCATTTTTTATGGATGAGATAGAGAGTGAGCGAAACACTCATAGCAAAGGCGATAAAGACGATTAACCAGAAGGCGTGTGGTTCACCGTTCAAAGGGATTTCATTATCCTTGAAGTTCATCCCATAGGCTGAGAAGATCATGGTTGGGATAGACATGACAATGGTCACGAGAGCCAGGGTTTTCATGATGTTGTTCTGGTTGTTGGAAATGATAGAGGCAAAGGTCTCTGTCATAGAGTGAAGGACGTTTCCATAGATATCTGCCATCTCGATGGCCTGTTGGGTTTCAATCAGAGTGTCTTCGAGTAGGTCTTCGTCTTCTAGGTATTTCTTGATATTGCTGGTTGCGCTAGTCAATTTCTTAATCACGCGCTCATTTGTCTTAAGCGAGGCCTTGAAATAGACGATGGTCTTTTCCAATTCCATGAGCTCGATCAGCTCTTCGTTTCGAGTAGACTTGTGAAGTTGACTTTCGATTTGTTCACTCTTACGGTCAATCGAACGGAGAGCTGTCAGGTAAAGCTCGGCGTTACGGTAGAGAATCTGGAAGATAAAACGTGAACGCATGAAGGTATAAAAGTTACGCAGTCTACGGTTGATAAAGACATCAAGAACAGGGAGGGATTCCAAACAGGTAGTGATAATGGTTTCCTCGGTGATGATAATCCCCAGCGGAATCGTTACGTAGTAGGTGCGATTGTTTCTCTCCTCTGTGATGGGAACGTCCACGATGATCAAGGTATACTCATCTTCAATGGTAATACGGGACATTTCTTCCGCATCGAGCGGTGCCCGGAGGTCGGCGATGTCAATATCGAAGGCGTTGGCGATTTCCAACGATTCATTTTGTGTAGGATTGACGAGATTGATCCAAGTGCCCGGTTCAAGCGTGTCGATCTCTTTAAATTCAGTTGTTGTTGAGAGAAAAACCTGTTTCACATCCCCTATCCTTTCCTACTATTCAGTGATTCATTTTTTGCACCGTACTATTATACTATAAAAACAGCTTTTTGGGTAATAGAATTTCACATTTTTTGGTATAATGGAAAGCAATAATGGACTAGAAAGAACAAAGATGCAAGATAAAATTGTGATTCATGGGGCGCGTGCCCATAACTTAAAAAATATCGATGTGGAAATTCCACGAGACAAGCTGGTCGTCGTTACCGGTTTGTCAGGTTCAGGGAAATCCAGTCTAGCTTTTGATACCCTCTATGCTGAGGGGCAACGTCGCTATGTAGAGAGTCTATCAGCCTATGCTCGCCAGTTTTTGGGCAACATGGAAAAACCAGATGTGGATGCCATTGATGGCCTCAGCCCAGCTATTTCCATTGACCAGAAAACCACCAGCAAAAACCCTCGCTCGACCGTGGGAACCACGACTGAAATCAACGATTATCTGCGTCTCCTCTACGCACGTGTGGGGACGCCTTACTGTATCAACGGACATGGGGCTATCAAGGCTTCTTCTGTAGAGCAAATCGTGGATAAGGTCTTGGAATTGCCAGAACGCCAGCGCCTGCAAATCTTAGCTCCAGTTATCCGAAAGAAAAAAGGGCAACATAAGAGTGTCATTGAAAAGGTTCAGAAAGACGGCTATGTCCGCGTCCGAGTGGATGGGGAAGTCTATGATGTGACCGAAGTTCCAGAGTTGTCCAAGAGCAAGCAACACAATATCGATGTTGTGGTCGACCGTATTGTCATCAAGGAAGGTATCCGTAGCCGTCTCTTTGATTCCATTGAGGCTGCCCTTCGTATCGCAGAAGGTTATGTGATTATCGACACTATGGACGATTCTGAGTTGCTCTTTTCTGAGCACTATGCCTGCCCGGTTTGTGGTTTTACCGTTCCAGAGTTAGAGCCACGTCTCTTCTCCTTCAATGCTCCTTTTGGCTCTTGTAGCGAGTGTGACGGTTTGGGCATCAAGCTGGAGGTGGATACTGATTTGGTGGTTCCTGATGCCAGCAAAACCTTACGTGAAGGAGCGCTGGCACCTTGGAATCCTATCTCATCCAACTACTATCCAAATATGCTAGAGCAGGCCATGACAGCCTTTGGAGTAGATATGGATAAGCCCTTTGAGGACTTGTCAGAAGAAGATAAAAACTTGATTCTCTATGGGTCTGATGGCAAGGAATTCCATTTTCACTATGAAAATGAATTTGGTGGTGTGCGCGATATTGACATTCCTTTTGAAGGAGTTGTCAATAATATCAAGCGTCGTTACCATGAAACTAACAGTGACTACACGCGCACCCAGATGCGTCTCTACATGAATGAGCTGACCTGCGGAACTTGTCACGGCTACCGTCTCAATGACCAGGCCTTGTCTGTCCGTGTGGGTGGTGAGCAAGGGCCACATATCGGTGAAATCTCAGACCTGTCTATCGCAGACCACTTGGACTTGGTGAGTCAGCTGACCTTGTCTGAAAATGAAGCCATCATCGCCCGTCCCATTCTCAAGGAAATCAAGGATCGCTTGACCTTCCTCAATAACGTAGGTCTTAACTATCTGACTCTGTCACGCTCGGCAGGAACCCTTTCAGGTGGTGAGAGTCAGCGAATTCGCTTGGCGACTCAGATTGGGTCTAACCTATCAGGTGTCCTTTATATCCTTGATGAGCCGTCCATCGGTCTTCACCAGAGGGATAATGACCGCCTGATTGCCAGCCTGAAAAAGATGCGCGACTTGGGCAATACTCTCATCGTGGTGGAACACGATGAAGATACTATGCGTGAGGCGGATTATCTGATTGACGTTGGTCCGGGTGCCGGTGTTTTTGGTGGGGAGATTGTTGCTGCAGGTACGCCAAAGCAGGTGGCTCGCAACAGCAAGTCTATCACAGGCCAGTACTTGTCTGGGAAACGTGCCATTCCAGTGCCAGCAGAGCGCCGTGCTGGAAATGGTCGCTTTATCGAAGTGACAGGTGCGCGTGAGAACAACTTGCAAAATATCACTGCTCGCTTCCCATTAGGAAAATTCATCGCGGTGACAGGGGTGTCGGGTTCAGGGAAATCGACCTTAATCAACAGTATCCTCAAAAAAGCCATTGCCCAGAAGCTCAACCGCAATTCAGACAAGCCTGGTAAGTTTAAAACTATCACAGGGATTGAGCATGTAGACCGCTTGATTGATATTGACCAGAGCCCCATTGGACGAACGCCAAGGTCTAACCCGGCTACCTATACGGGAGTTTTTGACGATATACGAGACCTCTTTGCTCAGACAAACGAAGCTAAGATTCGAGGCTATAAGAAGGGCCGTTTCAGTTTCAACGTCAAGGGTGGTCGTTGCGAAGCCTGCTCAGGTGACGGGATCATCAAGATTGAGATGCACTTCTTGCCAGATGTTTACGTGGCTTGTGAAGTCTGCCACGGGACTCGCTACAACAGTGAAACCTTAGAAGTTCACTACAAGGAAAAGAATATCTCGCAGGTTTTAGATATGACTGTCAACGATGCGGTAGAGTTCTTCCAACACATTCCCAAGATTCAACGTAAACTTCAGACCATCAAGGATGTGGGGCTGGGCTATGTAACGCTAGGGCAACCAGCTACCACCCTTTCTGGGGGAGAAGCCCAGCGTATGAAGTTGGCTAGTGAACTCCACAAACGCTCGACAGGAAAATCTTTCTACATTCTGGATGAGCCGACGACAGGGCTTCATACCGAGGATATCGCTCGCTTGCTTAAAGTCTTGGCTCGCTTTGTCGACGATGGCAATACCGTCCTTGTTATCGAGCACAATCTGGATGTCATCAAGACAGCAGACCATATTATTGATTTGGGACCTGAGGGCGGTGTCGGTGGTGGAACCATCATCGCAACAGGAACCCCAGAAGAAGTAGCGGCCAATGAAGCCAGCTACACAGGACACTATTTGAAAGGAAAGTTACATCATGAATAAACGTGTGCAAGCATTTCTAGCTAAAATGCAAGAAAAAGAATTAGATGGTATCATCATCAACAACCTTAAAAACGTCTATTATTTGACTGGTTTTTGGGGTTCAAATGGAACAGTCTTTATCAGTCGTGACCGTCAGGTTTTGGTGACAGACTCTCGCTATATCATTGCAGCTAAGCAAGAAGTGACAGGGTTTGAGATTGTAGCTGACCGCGATGAATTGGCTGTTATTGCAGGCATTGTTAAGGATATGGGCTTGTCTCGCGTCGGTTTTGAAGACGAGATTTCGGTCTCTTATTACCACCGTATGCAGGCAGCCTTTGAAGGAATTAACCTGCTTCCTCAGACTCAGTTTGTTGAAGCGCTTCGTATGATTAAGGATGAGAAAGAGATTGCGACTATTCGAAAGGCTTGTTCTATCTCGGACCAAGCTTTTCGAGATGCGCTTGACTTCATCAAACCAGGAAAAACTGAGATCGAAATTGCCAACTTCCTTGATTTCCGCATGCGTGAGCTAGGAGCATTTGGCTTATCCTTTGATACAATCCTAGCAAGCGGTATCAACTCTTCCAAACCCCATGCCCATCCTATGCACAAACCAGTGGAGCTAGGAGAAGCCATTACCATGGACTTCGGTTGCCTTTATGACCACTATGTCAGTGACATGACACGGACCATCTACCTCGGTCATGTCAGTGACGAGCAGGCAGAAATTTACAATACGGTTCTGAAAGCCAACCAAGCCTTGATTGACCAAGCTAAGGCAGGTTTAGGTTTCCGCGACTTTGACAAAATTCCTCGTGATATTATTATCGAGGCAGGCTATGGCGACTACTTTACTCACGGTATTGGACACGGTATTGGACTTGACATCCACGAAGAACCTTACTTTAGCCAAACTTCTACCGAGAGCATTCAAGCTGGTATGGTCTTGACTGATGAACCAGGTATTTATATTGAAGGAAAATACGGTGTTCGTATTGAAGATGATATCTTAATTACAGATAACGGTTGCGAATTGTTGACTCTAGCACCGAAGGAATTAATTGTTATTTAAGAAAATTATGATAAATCGTTGACTTTTATATTTTAAAGGTTTATACTGATAGACGAAAACGGTAGGTGAGGCTACCATAGGGATACGGATGACTACCGCAAAGCAGTGGAGACACTACTCGTTGGTCAACAGTCCTGGTCGCGAAGGCCAAGACTAAGTTCATTACATCGCCCTATGGAGTTAAAGCTTGAACGAAAAAACAGATAATTAGTTTTTTAATCCTGCCATTTTATGGTGGGATTTTCTACTGTTTTAAAACAAGGAAAGGAGACAAACGATGCAAATTGACGATCATCCAGAACCGCACATACACAGCCAATCGCTGATTTGTGTCGTTCTGCCCTTATAAAGTGATTGGTCTCTGTGTATGAAACACATCATTCATACAGATAGGAGAAACCAATGAAAACTACAAAAGAAAGATTAGCAACAGCTATTCGCACACCTTTAAACGAAACTCTATCTTTTTATAAGACAAGTCTAACAGGCTTGACTGAGGAGCAGGTGGAGAAAAATCGTGATCTATATGGCGAAAACACCATCACAAAGGGTCAAGAAGACAGTATCCTTAAAAAGATTTACGAATCTATTATCAATCCATTTACAATCATCCTGCTGGTCATCGCTATGATCTCCATGGTGGCCAATGTCTGGTTGGCAAAGCCTGGACAAGAAGATCCGACGACCTCTATCATCATCGTTGTTCTCGTTCTAATCTCTGGTGGCATACGCTTTGTCCAAGAACTGCGGAGTGACAAGGCTGCGACCAATCTATCAAAAATGATTGTGAATACAGCCACAGTTATTCGCGAAGGCCAGAGTTTAGAGGTCGCAATTGAAGATTTGGTCGTTGGAGATATAGTCAAGTTAAGTGCTGGGGATATGATACCAGCAGACCTCATTTTAATTGAATCACGTGATTTCTTTGTTCAACAGTCTGGTTTGACAGGTGAAAGTGACTCGGTTGAAAAACTAGCCTTGTCAAAAATGAGTCAGTCAAACTTTGATAGTCTGCTAGAAGCAGAAGCGCTCGCCTTTATGGGAACCAATGTGATATCAGGAAGTGCCAAGGCTTTGATTCTAGCGGTCGGCGATGACACCATGATGGGAGAAATCGAGCAAACTCTCAATACCTATGACGAACCGACCTCATTTGAGCGGGAGATGAACAGCATCTCTTGGCTCTTAATCCGTTTGATGTTAGTCATGGTTCCCATCGTCTTCCTCTCCAACGGCTTGACAGACGGAGATTGGTTAGAAGCTGGCGTATTTGCCTTGAGTGTGGGTGTTGGGCTCACACCTGAGATGCTTCCTATGATCATCACGGCCAGTTTAGCAAAAGGCTCCATTATCATGGCCAAGGAAAAAGTCGTCATCAAAAAACTCAATGCCATACAAGATCTAGGTGCTATTGATATCCTGTGTACGGATAAAACCGGGACCCTTACCCAAGACGAAATTGTCCTTGAATATCCTTTGGATATACATGGAGATTTGGATTTGTCTGTGTTGAGACGGGCCTACCTCAATTCCTATTTTCAAACCGGTTTGAAAAACTTGATGGACCGTGCCATTATCAGTAGAACTGAAAAAGAAGCTAAAGAACACGCTATTCTACAAAATTTGGATACTAGCTTCCAAAAAATAGATGAATTACCCTTTGATTTTGAACGCAGACGGATGAGTGTCATCGTCAAGGATGAGAACGAAGTTGTTAGTTTGGTAACCAAGGGTGCCCTAGAGGAAATGCTTGCGATTTCAACCCATGTGGAATATCAAGGTCAGATTAGCCCTCTGACGGATGATATCCGAGTGGAAATCTTAAAAGAAGTGGACCAACTCAATCAGCAAGGCTTGCGAGTTTTGGGAGTCGCCTATAAAACAGGTCTAAAAGAAGGTTTTGCTTACTCCGTTGAAGATGAAAAGGAGATGATTCTAACAGGCTATCTTGCCTTCCTAGATCCACCAAAACCATCTGCAGCACCTGCTATCCAAGCTTTGTTAGAACACGGTGTTCAAACAAAGATCTTGACGGGGGATAATGAGAAGGTAACCCAAGCAGTTTGCGAAAAAGTTGGTCTAGACGTTGATCAAATCTTGTTGGGATCTGATATTGACGCTATGACAGATGAGGAGTTGGCCCAAGCAGTTGAGAAGGTGACTGTCTTTGCCAAACTCTCTCCGGATCAAAAAGCACGAATCATTTTACAAATCAAATCGAATGGACATTGTGTCGGCTATATGGGAGATGGGATCAATGATGCCCCTTCTATGAAAGTAGCCGATGTGGGGATTTCTGTTGATACAGCAGTAGATATTGCCAAAGAGACAGCTGATGTCATTTTGCTAGATAAGGATTTGATGGTGCTTGAAAAAGGGCTGGTTGAAGGGCGTAAGGTCTACGCTAATATGACCAAATATATCAAGATGACGGTCAGCTCTAATTTTGGGAACATTTTCTCTCTGTTAGTGTCTGGTATCTTTTTACCTTTCCTTCCTATGGCTCCGATTCACTTGATTGTGTTAAACCTCGTCTACGACCTTTCTTGCATAGCTCTTCCTTTTGATAATGTGGATGAAGACTTTTTGAAGCATCCTCATAAGTGGGAAGCCAAGTCTATTACTCGCTTTATGATTTGGATGGGTCCGATTTCTTCGGTTTTCGATATTTTGACCTTTATTTTGCTCTATTTTGTCATTGTGCCAATGGCGACAGGCCAAGCCTATGTTCACGGAGCAGAGTCTGCAACGGGCTTTATCATTTTGTTCCAGACAGGTTGGTTCATTGAATCCATGTGGTCCCAAACCATGGTTATCCATATGCTTCGTTCAGCAAAATTGCCTTTCTTACAAAGTCGACCATCATGGTTTGTTCTTGGTACAACCTTGCTAGCAGCTAGTTTTGTGACCTTCCTTCCCTACTCTTCAATTGCTAGCCTGCTTCATTTAACCCCTTTGGAACCAATTTATTTCCTCTTTTTGCTTTTGATTATTGTTCTCTATATGATAAGTGTTACAGTTGTGAAACGAATCTATATCAAAAAATTTAAAAGTTGGCTATAAATTGATTTTGTCAAGAAAAAAGTACGGAAATCGCGAAAAAAGTTAAATTTTTTTAAAAATAGGTCGCAAGTCGGATGTTTTTTATGGTATAATAGATTAAACTGTTAGTAACATGTAGCGAAAGGGGTAGGCACATGATTAAGATTTATACCGTCTCCAGTTGCACAAGCTGTAAGAAAGCGAAGACTTGGCTCAACGCACACCAGTTAAGTTATAAAGAACAAAATCTTGGTAAAGAAGGAATTACAAGAGAAGAGTTATTAGACATTCTAACGAAAACAGAGAATGGAATTGCTAGTATTGTATCATCAAAAAACCGCTATGCGAAAGCTTTGGGAGTTGACATTGAAGATTTGAGTGTCAATGAAGTGCTCAACTTAATCATGGAAACACCACGGATCTTAAAGAGTCCGATTCTCGTTGACGAGAAGCGCCTACAAGTCGGCTATAAAGAAGATGATATCCGTGCCTTCTTGCCACGCTCTGTCCGTAATGTAGAAAATGCAGAAGCACGTCTACGTGCAGCTCTATAAACATCAAGGCTGGGGGATCTCCTAGCCTTGTTCGCTTTTAATCTAATAAACATGTGAGGAAATATGAAAAGAATAGTAATTAGCACAGCCGTTCTCCTTCTCTTGCTTGTAGGATGCGGACAAAAGAAGGGAACAACTGCCACTTCAAAAACGTCATCAGAAGATCTCCAGTCTACTCTGCCAGTTTTGGAAAATGCAGAAAAGAATACGGTTGTGACCAAGACTTTGATTCTCCCCAAGTCAGAAACTGGAAGCAAACAAACACAAACCATTACCTATAAAGGAAAACAATTTCTAAAATTGGTTATTCAGCAGACACAGCCGTTAAATGAGGAATTGAAATCCTTTATCGCTGATTATGGTCTCGAAGAAACAAAGAAAGCCTTTGCAGAAGCGGAAGAGAAAGATGAAAGTCTCCAAGAAGCACGTAAGCTAGAAGGATTTACGGTTGAGACTCAGTTAATCAGCGAGACAGAGATGGAAACTACGACGACCTATGATTTACAAGTCTTAGATATCAAAAAAGCGGCGCAAGTAGAATACCTAAAAAATATTGGCTTAGAGAGTCTTTTGAAAAACGAACCAAGCCAATATATCGAAGACAGAATTGCAAATGGAGCGACAGAAGAGTAGAAAATCCAAATAAATAGACGGACTTATTTGTAGAACGTAAGGAAATATGTTATAATAGTGCTATTCTAAGGAAAGAGGGTGTTAGAATGGGATTTACTGAAGAAACTGTACGGTTTAAATTGGATGATTCCAACAAGAAGGAAATCAGTGAAACGTTGACAGATGTCTATGCTTCTCTGAATGAAAAGGGTTATAATCCGATAAATCAAATCGTCGGTTATGTATTGAGTGGAGACCCTGCCTACGTTCCTCGTTACAATAATGCACGAAATCAAATCCGCAAGTATGAGCGTGATGAAATTGTTGAAGAATTGGTACGCTACTACCTTAAAGGACAAGGAGTCGATCTATAATCTATGAGAATTATGGGATTGGACGTCGGTTCAAAAACGGTAGGCGTTGCCGTTAGTGACCCACTAGGTTTTACGGCTCAAGGCCTTGAAATTATCCAAATAAATGAGGAGCAGGGTCAGTTTGGCTTTGACCGTATCAAGGAATTGGTTGACAGCTATGAGGTGGAACGCTTTGTAGTAGGTTTGCCAAAAAACATGAACAATACAAGCGGACCGCGCGTGGAAGCTAGTCAAGCATATGGAGCAAAGCTAGAAGAACTCTTTGGTTTGCCAGTAGACTATCAAGATGAGCGCCTGACGACGGTGGCAGCAGAGCGGATGCTGATTGAGCAGGCGGATCTCAGTCGCACCAAACGCAAGAAAGTTATTGATAAGTTAGCTGCGCAGCTAATTTTACAGAACTATTTAGATAGAAAATTTTAAGATAAAGGAGAGGCTATGGCACACGATCATAACCATGAACACGAAGAACGTGAACTAATTACACTTGTAGATGAGCAAGGAAATGAGACTTTATTTGAAATTCTTTTGACCATTGACGGCAAAGAAGAATTTGGTAAAAACTATGTTCTTCTAGTACCAGTTAATGCAGAAGAAGACGAAAATGGAGAAGTTGAAATCCAAGCTTACTCATTCATCGAAAATGAAGACGGAACAGAGGGTGAATTGCAACCAATCCCAGAAGATTCAGAAGACGAATGGAATATGATTGAAGAAGTCTTCAACAGTTTTATGGAGGAGTGATACAGTCTGGGAGACTGTATCACCCCAACTCCTAAAAATTGGAAGAGTTGGAACGTCTGGGAGACTGTATCACCCCAGTTCCTTGAAATTAGAGAGAACTGGTAAGTTCAGTGAACATTTTTACCCTTACGCTAAGAATAAAGATTGTAAGTAAGTTCAGGGGAAGTTTTTAGCCCTTCTAGAGACGAAGTGGAATAGTGGGTAGTTTTTAATTACCTAAACAAAAGCGAAGGGTCACTTCGCTTTTTTGTTAAGGAGATATGTATGTTTGAAGTAGAAGAATGGCTCCATAGTCGGATTGGTTTAAACTTTAGATCTGGTCTTGGACGAATGCAACAAGCAGTGGATTTACTGGGAAATCCTGAGAAGACCTATCCTATTATCCATGTAACAGGAACTAACGGCAAGGGGTCAACTATTGCCTTTATGAGGGAGCTATTCGCAGTTCACGGTAAAAAAGTTGGCACCTTTACATCTCCTCATATCATCAGTATCCATGATCGAATCTGTATCAATGAGCAACCGATCGTAGATGAAGACTTTATCCGTATAGCTAACCAAGTCAAGGAGATGGAAAAAACTCTTTTGGAAACACATGATCAATTGTCTTTCTTTGAGTTGTTGACCCTGATTGCTTTGCTTTATTTTAAAGAGCAGGAAGTGGATCTAGTTCTTCTAGAAGTGGGGATTGGTGGTTTGCTTGACACCACTAATGTCGTAACAGGCGAGATTGCAGTTATTACTTCGATTGGGCTAGATCATCAGGAGACCTTGGGTGACAGTCTGAAGGAAATAGCCGAGCAGAAAGCTGGTATTTTCAAGTCTGGCAAGAAGGCGGTCATTGCCAAGTTTGATCCAGAAGAGGAGCTTGTCTGCCAAAGTAAAGCGAGAGAGTTAGACGTAGATCTTTATCAAGCTGGACAAGACTTCGCTTTGAAAGCTGGAAATTTCTCAAGTAAGCTAGCAAGCTTTTCACAGCTTAAAATCGGTTTGGAAGGTGCTTATCAGCAAGAAAATGCCGCCTTGGCTTTAGAAACCTTTCTTCTATTTATGGCGTCAAGAGGTAAAAGGGTCGAAGAAGAGCTTGTCAGACAGGCTTTGAAAGAAACTCACTGGGCAGGTCGATTGGAACGGATTCGTCCGAAAATCTACCTAGATGGGGCTCACAATCTGCCAGCCTTGACTCGTCTAGTAGAGTTTATTCAGGGGAAAATCCAGCAAGGCTACCAGGTTCATGTCCTTTTTGGTGCCCTTAAACGCAAGGATTATCAGGGGATGCTAGGTTATCTAACAGAGCAGTTGCCTGAGGTGGAACTTAAGGTAACAGGCTTTGACTACCAAGGTTCTCTGGAAGAAAAGGATGTGGCGGGTTATGATTTGATTCCTTCCTATGGCGATTTTATCAGAGAATTTGAAGAAAAGGCCAATGACCAGGACTTGCTTTTCGTGACTGGGTCACTCTACTTTATCTCGGAAGTACGAGCGAGTTTAGTAGGAAGCGATGGGATTAGTTGACCTTCTAGGTTTAAGTTGCTATACTGGAGGTAGGAGGTATTTCTGGAAACGATTCCAGCAAAACATTGGCACAAAAGAAAGGAAATCGCTATGAAAACGAAAATATTCACACTTTCTATTGCTTCCCTAGCAATTCTTAGTCTTTTAGCAGCTTGTGAACCTAAGGCACAAGCTCCTACCCAGCAATCTGCTCAGCAATCATCTACTCAACAAGAATCATCTTCTAGCGCTGCGACAAGTGCTAGTCAACCACAAGCCTCCTCAAGTCAGGACACTACTGTAGCTCAACCTACGAATATCGATGGTACCTATACTGGAAAAGATGAGAATGACCAAATCACTCTTGTTGTAACAGGTAAAACTGGTACATGGACTGAGGTCGAGCCAGATGGAGATAAGGAAATCAAGCAAGTCACCTTTGAGCCAGAAAATCAACGTGTCATTATCGGTGATGATGTCAAAATTTACACGGTCAATGGTAATCAATTGATTATCGACGATATGGACCGAGAGGCATCTGACCGAGTGGTATTAACTAAGCAATAATGATTAAGTAAAAGTTCCAATGAGATGAAAGCTATCTTTTTGGAGCTTTTTTCTATCTTGAATTGTCAAATTAAGTGCACATTTTCTTCATAGAAAACTTCATAAGGTGTTTTCCAGTTCAGACATTTTTGTGGCCTATTATTAAGTTTGTTCTCCCACAGCTGATTCTGATGATTCGTGAATTCTTTTCCTCTATCTGGAGTGATGGTTTCTTTCGACAGGGGCTCCAACATTTGTGCCATAGCCTCTATGACAAGTTTGCTTTTCTTGGTGGCTATCTTCTAAATTTAAAAAAAACGAGAATTGCGGTCGATTAAAGTAATCAAGCAAATTTTCCCGATTTGACCTGCAACGATGTCGGATTTCCAATCACCGATCCTAGTCGGTTATTGGTCACTTCTGAATTTTCGTATGACGTGTTTTGCCACGATGGTGGAGTTTGCGAATCACACCCCGAGCACCATGT
>NZ_KQ969550.1:336067-373759 GCF_001578945.1 Streptococcus oralis | reverse complement strand
CAAATTTTCTCTTTCGCCACAGTTTGATTTAGCATTATGGTAAGATGCCTGTGCTCAACTTGGAGAATTTTGTATGTTCTTTCCATTTATGACTAATGCTGGAAGGATGGCGATGAAGTAATTTAGCAATTTGAGAAAAATTTAGGCCTTTTGTACGGTAAATCAGAATACTTTCTCGCTCATCCATGCTAAAATGGTGATAACTCATAAGATTTCCTTTCGTAACTAGTTCGTTTAATTCCATTCTACTAGAAGATCTTATGAGTTTTTATTGTGCACTTATATTGTATATTCAAGATCGATAAAAATCCCCTATTTTACCAAAATTGTTATAGTAAGTTTATAAAGAAAATTCACACAAAAGAAAACTTTTTGGTATAATAGTAGTATGTACACAAAAAATGAAGAAGAGCTGATCGATTTGGGAGAACACCTAGGGATCTTACTCCAAAAGAACGATGTTTTGATCTTGACGGGAGAGCTGGGTGCAGGCAAAACAACCTTTACCAAGGGTCTTGCTAAGGGGTTGGATATCCGCCAGATGATCAAAAGTCCAACTTATACTATCGTAAGAGAGTATGAAGGCCGTCTTCCGCTCTACCACTTGGATGTCTATCGAATTGAAGGAGACGCTGATTCTATTGACTTGGATGAGTTTCTCTTTGGTGGCGGTGTGACTGTTATTGAGTGGGGGCATCTTTTGGGTGAAGATTTACCAGATTCTTACTTGGAATTGGAAATTTTGAAAGAAGCTGAGGGTCGTTGCCTTCATTTTACAGCTCATGGCCCTCGGGCTGAACAACTCATCAAGGAGCTTCAGGATGGAGTATGAGTTGTGTATTCGTGAGGCAGAGATTTCAGATGCTACAGCCTTAATTGCATTTTTAGATTGTGTCGGTCAAGAGACAGACTTCACTAGCCTAGATGAAAATGGTATCATGATGACAGCATCTGAAATGGCTCTTTTTATCGAAAAGCAAGCTGCATCGGAGAATCAAATTACTCTCCTCGCCTTACTGAATGATGAGATTGCGGGTGTCTTAAATATCACAGCGGATCAACACTTAAGAGTTCGACATATTGGAGATGTTTTTCTAGCAGTTCGAAAGAAATTCTGGAATCAAGGTTTGGCCACTATTCTTTTAGAAGAAGGCATCGAATGGGCTACAGCTAGCCGTATTTTGCGTCGACTACAACTAAGTGTGCAAAAACGAAATGAGGCGGCCGTCCACCTCTATTCAAAAATGGGATTTATCATAGAAGGCTTGCAAGAAAGAGGAGCCTATTTAGAAGAAGGGATATTTTTAGACGTTTGCCTTAGGGGCAAGCTGATAGATAAATAACGAGATGATCAAAAAATTAATTGGAATGGTACTAGCTTTTCTAGCAGTGACAATTTTGGGTGTAGGGGGTTATGCCTACACAATCTACCAGCAGGGAACTGCAACTCTGAGCCAAAAAACTTACAAAAAAATCGGAGAAGAGACCAACGTTATCGAGGCAACAGAACCTTTGACCATTCTCTTAATGGGGGTGGACACGGGAAACGAGGAACGTCTTGATCCTTGGGCTGGAAATAGTGATTCCATGATCCTTCTTACGGTCAATCCGAAAACCAAGAAAACTATCATGATGAGTCTGGAACGTGATATTTTGACCAGGATTGAGACTGGAAATAGTCAAATTCAGGAGGCAAAGCTCAATGCAGCTTATGCAAATGGTGGAGCTGAACTTGCCATTTCTACCATTCAAAAAATGATGAATATTCATATCGATCGCTATGTCATGGTCAACATGAAGGGCCTGCAACAACTAGTTGATGCAGTTGGCGGTGTCACTGTCAATAACACACTCGGTTTTCCAATTTCAATCAGTGATCAGGAAGAGTTTAATAAAATCTCAATTGGGGTCGGTGAGCAAACCTTGAATGGTGAGGAAGCCTTGGTGTATTCGCGGATGCGTTACCAAGACCCTGAAGGGGATTATGGTCGTCAAAAACGTCAACGTGAAGTCATTCAGAAAATCGTTGAAAAGGTTTTGAGTTTGAATAGTGTGAGCCATTACCAAGGCATTCTCAAAGCACTGAGCGACAATATGCAGACAAATGTTGATTTGTCTGCTTCCAGTATTCCACAATTACTTGGTTATCAAGATTCCTTTAAAAACATCGAAACTCATCAACTTCGTGGTGAAGGCGAAGAATTGCAGGGAATCTCCTACCAAATCGTAACGAGAGAGCATATGCTAGAAATGCAAAATCTCTTGCGTCGTTCCTTAGGGAGAGAAGATGTGACGGAGTTGGAGACCAACGCTGTTCTGTATGAAAATCTTTATGGTCGTACAGCGCCTTTAACAAATATTTCAGGCGAAGAGACAGAATAAAACAAAGAATTAATCGTGGGATTTCCCGCGATTTTTTCAAAAAAAATCCGAATAGATAGGTAGGAGGAAAGATGAAAGCAGAAATTATTGCTGTTGGAACAGAAATTTTAACAGGGCAGATCGTCAATACCAATGCTCAGTTTTTATCAGAGAAGCTAGCAGAAATCGGGGTAGATGTTTATTTTCAAACAACTGTTGGAGACAATGAAGCTCGTCTTTTGTCCTTGCTTGAGATTGCGAGTCAACGTAGTAATCTTGTGATTTTGACAGGGGGCTTGGGACCAACTGAGGATGATTTGACCAAACAAACTCTGGCAAAATTTTTAGGAAAAGATCTAGTGTTTGACCCTCAAGCGCAAGAGAAATTGGATACCTTCTTTGCTCATAGACCTGACTATGCTCGGACACCGAATAATGAGCGCCAAGCTCAGATTGTAGAAGGGGCAACTCCATTGCCAAATGAGACAGGTTTAGCAGTAGGAGGGGTGTCGGAAGTGGATGGCGTAACCTACGTGGTCCTTCCAGGACCGCCAAGTGAGTTGAAACCTATGGTCTTAAATCAACTCTTGCCCAAGTTGGTGACAGGTGCCAAACTTTATTCCCGGGTACTTCGTTTCTTTGGAATTGGTGAGAGTCAGTTGGTGACCATTTTGGCGGATTTGATTGACCATCAAACCGACCCGACCTTGGCTCCTTATGCCAAAACGGGAGAGGTGACCTTGCGTTTGTCTACAAAAGCAGTCAGTCA
The DNA here is from genome assembly GCF_001578945.1 of Streptococcus oralis. Lineage (GTDB taxonomy): Bacteria > Bacillota > Bacilli > Lactobacillales > Streptococcaceae > Streptococcus > Streptococcus oralis_Q. The sequence continues at coordinate 370,629 of NZ_KQ969550.1, read as the reverse complement.
AGAAAAGGCTGATCAAGCACTGGATATCCTAGAAAATCAAATCTTGGATCGTCAGACTTTCGAGGGAATTTCTCTACGAGATATCTGTTATGGATATGGGGAAGAAACCAGTCTAGCAAGTGTCGTTGTAGAAGAGCTAAAGAAGAGACAGAAAAGCATTACTGCAGCAGAAAGTTTGACGGCAGGTCTCTTTCAAGCTACTTTAGCAGACTTTTCAGGTGTTTCAGCTATTTTCAACGGAGGCTTTGTCACCTATAGTTTAGAAGAAAAATCAAAGATGCTGGATATTTCCGAGCAAGAGCTGAAAAAACACGGTGTTGTTTCTGAGTTTACGGCTCAAAAGATGGCAGAGCAGGCACGACTCAAGACTCAGTCTGATTACGGAGTTAGTTTGACGGGTGTGGCAGGACCAGATAGCTTAGAGGGGCATCCAGCTGGTACGGTCTTTATCGGCTTGGCACATGCAAAAGGAACAGAGGTTATCATGGTTAATATCGCAGGGCGGAGTCGAGCGGATATTCGTCAGATTGCGGTTATGCATGCCTTTAACCTAGTTCGCAAGGCTTTATTAAGTGACTAACTTTTGATATAATAGTAGGTAGGTCTTAGGACTATTAGAATACAGGAGAATAGAATGGCGAAAAAACCAAAAAAATTAGATGAAATTTCAAAAAAATTCGGAGCTGATCGTGAAAAAGCCTTGAACGATGCTCTTAAATTGATTGAGAAAGACTTCGGTAAAGGTTCAATCATGCGTTTGGGTGAACGTGCAGAGCAAAAAGTACAGGTCATGAGTTCAGGGTCTTTGGCTCTTGACATTGCTCTTGGTTCAGGTGGTTATCCTAAGGGACGTATCATCGAAATCTACGGACCAGAGTCTTCTGGTAAGACAACGGTTGCCCTTCACGCTGTTGCGCAAGCACAGAAAGAAGGTGGTATCGCAGCCTTTATCGATGCGGAGCATGCTCTTGACCCGGCTTATGCGGCGGCTCTTGGAGTGAACATTGATGAGTTGCTCTTGTCGCAGCCAGACTCAGGGGAGCAAGGTCTTGAAATTGCAGGAAAATTGATTGACTCAGGTGCAGTTGATCTTGTCGTTATTGACTCAGTTGCGGCTCTCGTACCTCGTGCAGAAATCGATGGAGATATTGGGGACAGCCACGTTGGTTTGCAAGCTCGTATGATGAGTCAGGCCATGCGTAAACTTGGAGCTTCTATCAATAAGACTAAGACAATTGCTATCTTTATCAACCAATTACGTGAAAAAGTTGGAGTAATGTTTGGAAATCCGGAAACAACTCCTGGAGGCCGAGCTCTTAAATTCTATGCTTCGGTCCGTCTAGATGTTCGTGGAAATACCCAGATCAAGGGCACAGGAGACCAAAAAGAGACCAACGTTGGTAAGGAAACCAAGATCAAAGTCGTGAAAAACAAGGTAGCTCCTCCATTTAAAGAAGCTATTGTGGAAATCATGTATGGTGAGGGAATCTCTAAAACGGGTGAACTCTTGAAAATTGCAAGTGATTTAGAAATTATCAAAAAGGCCGGTGCTTGGTACTCCTACAAGGATGAAAAGATCGGTCAGGGTTCTGAAAATGCTAAGAAATACTTGGCAGATCACCCAGAAGTCTTTGAAGAAATCGATCACCAAGTCCGGGTTAAATTTGGTTTGATCCAAGGTGAGGAAGGACAAGAGCAAGCTCAAGTTACTGCTAAAGAAACACCAGCTTCTCAAGATAATGAAGGAGAAGAAGTTGTGCTGGATCTGGGAGATGAACTAGAAATCGAAATTGAAGAATAAAAGAGGCTAGTCAAAAGGTTTTTAAAATTAGAAAACGCATAGTATCAGGTGTTGAAAAACCTTGATATTATGCGTTTTATTGTTGGAAGACTTACTTTGTTTTCTCATGAAATTGAGTTTTTGCCCAACATATTTTTAATATGCTAATTGAATTTAGCAACTAATGATCACTAAAGCGTCGATACTCGATATGAAAGTCAAAATAATGCTCATCCTGTAACTTTTGGAAGATATCGCGGTAGGCTTCCTCATCAAAGTAGTCGCCACGATAGAGGATTTCAAAACTCAAACCTTCGTACTCTAGAAAAGCGTTGGCTGTTTTGAAGCCATTTTGTAGGTAGAAATCCATGCGAGCTTGTCGTTGATCCAAGTTATCGCATTCTTCATCCAATCGCTCGACTTCCAGCAACATGGTTCGCTGGTAAAAATCTGTCAGCTTTTCGATGATTTCCTTTCCGTACCCATGGCTTCTCAAGTGGGGCATGATGGCAAAAAAACTGATATAAAAAGCTTTTTTATTGAAGATGGAGAAGGCAAAGCCGACAAACTCTTCTTGGTTATAAAAGGCAAAAAAGTGGGCGTCTTCTCGGTCCTGATAGCGCAAGAACTCAGACAGAGGGACTCGTTCTTCCTCAGGAAAAGCTTCCTTGTTTAGCTTTTCAACCTTATCAAGATCTGGAAATGCATCGTTTATTAATTGACTGGTCAAACTCATACATGACCTCCTTTTCTTGATTATAGCAAATTGTCTCTCTGTAAGCAATTGATTGCAAACTTAGTGACAGAGCCTTGTCGCTCCTCTAGAAAGCTGATATAATAGCTTTATGAATAAGAAACGATCCGTGGACTTGATACATGGTCCCATTCTTCCTGCGCTATTAAGTTTTGCCTTTCCAATCTTGCTGTCTAATATTTTCCAACAGCTCTATAACACTGCGGACGTCTTGATTGTTGGGCGTTTTCTTGGTCAAGATTCCTTGGCAGCAGTGGGTGCGACAACTGCCATTTTTGACTTGATTATAGGTTTTACACTTGGTGTTGGAAATGGCATGGGGATTGTCATTGCCCGCTATTATGGGGCTCGTAATTTCACCAAAATTAAAGAAGCAGTCGCTGCAACTTGGATTTTAGGTGCTCTTTTGAGCATTGTGGTCATGCTGATGGGATTTGTTGGTCTGTATCCACTCTTGCAATATTTAGATACCCCTGCAGAAATCCTTCCTCAGTCCTATCAATATATTTCTATGATAGTGACCTGTGTCGGTGTCAGCTTTGCCTATAACCTCTTTGCAGGCTTGTTGCGGTCTATTGGAGACAGTCTAGCAGCTCTTGGATTTCTGATTTTCTCTGCTTTGGTTAATGTGGTTCTGGATCTCTATTTTATCACGCAACTGCATCTGGGAGTTCAATCTGCGGGGCTTGCTACCATTATCTCGCAAGGCTTGTCAGCGGTTCTCTGCTTTGCTTATATCCGTAAGAGTGTTCCAGAACTACTCCCTCAACTCAAGCATTTTAAATGGAACAAGGCCCTGTATGTGGACCTCTTGGAGCAAGGTTTGGCTATGGGGCTGATGAGTTCGATTGTGTCTATCGGTAGTGTGATTTTACAGTCTTCTGTCAATACCTTTGGGGCCGTGATTATTAGCGCCCAGACGGCAGCTAGACGCCTTATGGCTTTTGCTCTCCTTCCGATGACGGCTATTTCTTCTGCTATGACGACCTTTGCCTCTCAGAATCTAGGCGCTAAGCGCCCAGACCGCATTGTTCAAGGACTTCGAATCGGCAGTCGTCTAAGCATGTCCTGGGCAGTTTTTGTTTGTGTCTTCCTCTTTTTTGCCAGTCCCACCTTGGTTTCCTTCTTGGCCACTTCGACGGATGGATACCTAGTAGAAAATGGTGGTCTCTACTTGCAAATCAGTTCAGCATTTTATCCCATTTTGAGCCTCTTGTTGATTTATCGAAATTGTTTGCAGGGCTTGGGGCAGAAAGTCCTTCCTCTGGTTTCCAGCTTTATTGAACTAATCGGGAAAATCGCTTTTGTGGTCTTGATTATTCCTTGGGCAGGCTATAGGGGAGTCATCCTTTGCGAACCTCTTATCTGGGTTGCCATGACCATCCAACTTTACTTTTCACTTTTCCGTCATCCATTGATAAAAGAAGGCAAGAAAATCTTGGCAGCCAAAGGACAATCCTAGCTGGATTTGCTGAATAAAATCCATTTCCTCTAGTGAAAATCGAAAAAACTTGTGTTATAATAAGAAAGATTAAAATGTGAAAAAAGGAGATTCCTAATGGGACGTAAATGGGCCAATATCGTAGCCAAGAAAACGGCTAAAGATGGAGCTAACTCTAAAGTATATGCAAAATTTGGTGTCGAAATCTATGTAGCAGCTAAAAAAGGTGATCCAGACCCAGAATCAAATACTGCTTTGAAATTCGTTATCGATCGTGCCAAACAAGCCCAAGTGCCAAAACACGTTATCGATAAAGCGATTGATAAAGACAAAAGGAAATACAGACGAAACCTTTACAGAAGGACGTTACGAAGGCTTTGGACCAAATGGTTCTATGCTGATTGTGGATACCTTGACTTCAAACGTCAACCGTACAGCTGCGAACGTTCGTGCTGCTTTTGGTAAAAATGGCGGAAACATGGGCGCTTCAGGTTCTGTTTCATACCTCTTTGATAACAAGGGTGTGATCGTATTTGCAGGTGAGGACGCTGATGCAGTCTTTGAGCAACTGCTAGAAGCAGATGTAGATGTGGACGATGTAGAAGCAGAAGAAGGAACAATCACCGTTTACACAGCTCCAACAGACCTTCACAAGGCTATCGTTGCCCTTCGTGAGTCTGGCATCGAAGAATTCCAAGTAACTGAATTGGAAATGATCCCTCAGTCTGAAGTGGAATTGTCAGGTGATGACCTTGAAACCTTTGAAAAACTTTACAGCGTTCTTGAAGATGATGAGGACGTCCAAAAGATCTACACCAATGTAGATGGATTCTAATATAACCTAGAGAACATGATCCTAAGTGAGAAACTCACTTGGGATTTTTTCAATCAAGAAAATAGTTCTCTTGGAAACTTTTTTCTTGACATTTCTTCTGGGAGTGATAAAATAGTTCTCATGGGAACACAAATGGTTCTTATGAGAACTATTTAAAAGTAGAGAAAGGAGTACCCATGGAGAAACCCTTGTTAATTTTCAGGCGCTTTGGCCATCAAGTTCATCTGATGATGAAGACGGAAGCCAAACGATCTGGTTTTGAATTTATTGGAGGACCACAGGGCCAAGTCTTGCGCTATCTCAATCATCAAGAAGAAATGGGCCAAACCTCCAAGGTTGGAGATATTGAAAAAGAGCTAAATATCAGTAAATCTGTAGCCAGTAACTTGGTCAAGCGTATGATCCAAAATGGCTTAGTTACGATTGAGGTCTGTGAAAAGGATAAACGGGCCAAGTTTGTCTCTCTCACGGACCAGTCCCGAGCGCAGATGAAACAAGTTCAGGAGTTCTTTGATCAGCTGGATCAAAACCTAGTAGAGGGAATTTCCCCACAGGACTTGCAGACTTTTGAGCGAGTTCTGGCACAATTTCAAGAAAATATCGAAAAGATTGGAGAAAGAAGTCATGAAGAAACTCGCTAAACGCATGACCGGTAAAGAGTGGGGAATGGTCCTCTTGGCTATTCTTTTTACCTGCTTTACCGTGTATTTAGAACTCGAGGTGCCCACCTACATCTCCCAAATTACCGAACTCTTAGGAACGAGTGGAACTGAGTTAGGAGATCTCTGGTCACCAGCTGCGAAGATGATTGGTTTATCTTTATTGGCCTTCTTTTCATCTGTTTTGGTTGGTTTCTTTGCCGCTCGCGTTGCAGCCTCCTATACAACCCATCTACGTAGAGATGTATTTCATCAGGTTTTAGATTTTTCACAGACAGAAATCAAACGTTTCTCCATCCCAAGTCTTTTGACTCGGACGACCAATGATATTACCCAGGTACAGATTCTCTTTACCATGGGCTTGCAAGTGGTTACTCGTGGGCCAATCATGGCTATCTGGGCCATTGGAAAAATCCTTGGGAAATCGGAATACTGGCTCTGGGCGGTCCTTGTGGCTGTTATTGTGAATGTTTTGATGACCACTGTTCTCATAACTCTGGCCTTTCCAAAACAATCGGTCATCCAAAAATTGACAGATAAACTCAATAGCATCACTCGTGAAAGTTTGACTGGGATTCGAGTTGTTCGCGCCTACAATGCGGAAGATTATCAAGACGAAAAATTTGAAGTAGCTAATGACGAAGTGACGCGTCTCAATCTCTTTGTTAATCGGCTGATGGCGATTATGAACCCGATTATGATGGCGATTTCGAGTGGGTTGAGTTTAGCCATTTACTGGATTGGTGCCTATATCATCAACGATGCAAGTCTGACAGAACGTCTGCCACTCTTTAGTGATATGGTGGTCTTCATGTCCTATGCTATGCAGGTTGTGATGGGCTTTTTGCTCATGGGGGCACTCTTTATTGTCCTCCCTCGTACCTTAGTTTCAGCAGAACGGATCAATCAAATCTTGGATATGCATTCCTCTATTGAAAATCCTAGTCATGCACAGACAGCGGATCCTTCAGTTCAAGGGCAAGTGGAATTTCGTGATGTGACTTTCCGCTACTCTAAAAACTCAGAAGCAGTCGTGGAACATGTCAGCTTCAAGGCAGAAGCGGGTCAAACCGTAGCCTTCATCGGATCGACTGGTTCTGGTAAATCTACGCTTGTCAACCTCTTGCCACGTTTTTACGACGTTTCAGATGGAGAAATCCTAGTGGACGGAGTTAATGTTCAAGATTACGACTTGGAAGATTTGCGCAATAAGGTCGGCTATATCCCTCAAAAAGCTGTACTCTTCTCTGGAGATGTCAAGGGGAACTTGGACTTTGGTAAGAGCAAAGAAACTCCTCTAAGCGAAGCTGCTATGTGGCAAGCTCTTGAATTGGCCCAGTCTAAAAGCTTTATCGAGGACAAGGAAGCAGGTCTTGCATCAGAAGTGGCCCAAGGCGGAACCAACTTCTCTGGAGGTCAAAGACAGCGTTTGGGCATTGCGCGTGCCTTGGCTCGTAAACCAGAGATTCTCATCTTCGATGACTCTTTCTCAGCCTTGGACTACAAGACAGATCGTGTCCTGCGCCAAGAACTAGCTGAGAAAACAAAATCCATGACCAAGCTCATCGTAGCGCAGCGGATTTCTACCATTATGGATGCTGATTTGATTTTAGTTCTGGATCAAGGTAAAGTTGTGGGACAAGGCACCCACAAGGAGCTTCTAGCTACCAACGAAGTCTACCAAGAAATTGCCTACTCACAACTATCGAAGGAGGAATTGGAACATGGAAAATAAAAAAGTGTCGCTCTGGAAACAGTGCAAACCGTATATGACAGGTCTTCAAGTCCCTCTCCTTGTAGCAGTTGTGGCTGTAGTCATTTCAAGCATTATTACCGTTTATGGGCCAACTAAGATTAAAGAAATTACTAACTTGATTTCAGACGGATTGGCAACCGGAATTGATTTAGGAGCTGTATCAAGTATTGCTGGTTTCTTGGTTGTCCTCTATGTATTTGGAGCTATTCTTAACTATACACAAGCTTATATCTTTTCAACTAGCATTCAGTATTTTTCAAAACGCTTACGGACGGCTATTGCTGAGAAAATTAATCGTTTGCCTCTCGGCTATTTTGACCGTCATTCACAAGGAGATACTCTTTCGCGTGTGACCAATGATGTGGATACGGCGGCGCAATCTCTCAACCAAAGTCTGGGAACAGTTATCTCAGCTAGCTTCTTGTTGATTGCTGTTCTAGTGACCATGTTTGGAATGAACTGGATTTTGGCTCTAGTAACGGTTGTTTCTACGCTTCTTGGTTTTGCTGCTGTTTCGGTAATCATGCTTAAATCACAGGGACACTTTGAAGCTCAACAAAACAATCTGGCAGCCGTCAATGGTTACGTAGAGGAAATGTACTCTGGCCACAATGTAGTGACCAGCTATAACGCTGTGGACACCACTAAAGAAACATTCGCAGGTTTAAACCAAGACTTGCATGATAGTATCTGGAAATCTCAGTTTATCTCTGGTATCATGATGCCAGCCATGATTTTTGTTGGGAACTTTAGTTATGTCTTAGTCATTATCGTTGGGGCCGCGCTGGCGTTAGAAGGACATATCAGTATCGGAATTATCGTGGCCTTTATGGTTTACGTACGTACTTTTTCTCAACCTCTGTCACAGATTGCCCAAGGAATTACGAGTTTACAACAAGCAAGTGCGGCCATGACTCGTGTATTAGAATTTCTAGCTGAAGCAGAGATGCAAGATGAATCTCACAAGGAAAGACAATTGAGCAACATGAAGGGGGAAGTAGTCTTTGATCATGTGTCATTTGGCTACACACCAGAGCGCACCATCATCCATGACTTTTCTGCGACAGCTCATGCAGGTCAAAAGGTCGCGATCGTTGGACCGACTGGGGCTGGTAAGACAACCATTGTCAATCTTTTGATGAAGTTCTATGAGATAGATAAGGGAAGTATCCGCATCGATGGTGTCGATACCAAGGATATGAAGCGCTCAGAAGTACACGATGCCTTTTCAATGGTCTTGCAGGATACATGGCTCTTTGAAGGAACGATTCGAGAGAACCTGATCTATAATCAGACAGACATCAGTGATGAACGAATGATGGAAGCCAGCAAGGCTGTAGGAATCCACCACTTTATCATGACCTTGCCAGATGGCTACGATACTGTTTTGGATGACACCGTGACCTTGTCTGTTGGACAAAAACAGCTCTTGACCATTGCTCGTGCGCTTCTCAAGGATGCGCCACTCCTAATTCTGGATGAGGCGACATCTTCAGTCGACACACGTACAGAGGAATTGATCCAAAAAGCTATGGACCGTTTGATGGAGGGTAGAACTTCCTTTGTCATCGCCCATCGCTTGTCAACTATTCGTAATGCTGATTTGATCCTTGTCATGAAAGATGGCAATATCATTGAACAAGGCAATCACGAGGAGCTCATGGCACAAGGCGGCTTCTACGCTGACTTGTACAATAGCCAATTTACAGAAGATGAAACAGAAGAATAAATCTAAAGAAGGCTTGACGGCCTTCTTTTTCTGCACTATACTAGAAGACAAACGTCTCACCTGTAGACGAAAACAAGGTAATGAATGAGAATTATAAATGAAAAATTATCAAGAATGGTATCGAAATATCAGCTCTAGACTAATCAGTCATCCCCCCCTTTTATTTCTATTACGCAGTTTCAATCGCTTGATGACAGTCGCTATGCCCCTAGTCTACTTGACCTTGCTAGTCACCACTTACCTGCAACTAGGACTTGGTCAGCAAGTTGGGGTTTATGTGCTTATTCCTGCATCAGGCTTTGTGATCTTGTCCCTATTTCGTAAGAAAATCAACCACCCGCGACCTTATGAAACTTGGGATATCAGTCCTCTGCTTGAAAAGGATAGTTCGGGACGATCGATGCCCAGTCGCCATGTTTTTTCGGCAACCATCATCTCCATGGCCTGTCTGCATGCTAGTCTACCTGTTGGATTGGCATGCTTGCTCTTCTCAGCTTTGCTGGGCTTGGTGAGGGTTTTAGGGGGTGTTCATTATCCCAAGGATGTCTTGGTTGGCTATGCCTGTGGTCTGGTGTGGGGATTCCTTTTCTTCCTATTCTGACATGTAAGTTAAGCTAGCCCTACACCCACTTACAGGCTTAGATTGACCACTTACTTTTTTGCCCTTGTTTTCCTGTTTTAGCTTTGGTATAGTAGAGTCAGAAAGGAGATGTGATGAAGTTACGAATTGAGATTGACGGCAATTTAGAGGAGACTGAAATTGTCATCAAGACCCCCACTTTGACAGATGAAATTGCAGACTTGCAACGACTTTTGCAAGAGTCAAAGGCTCCGAGGTTAACTTTTTACAAGGGGACAGGTGAATATTATCTAGACCTGTCAGAAATTCTCTTCTTTGAAACAGAAGGAAGCAAGATCTACGCTCATAACCAGAAGGAAGCCTATGAAGTTCGCCTCAAGCTCTATGAGTTGGAGTCCATCTTACCTCGCTATTTTAGTCGAGTTTCCAAGTCAACGATCGCAAACATCCGTCAGATTTACTCAGTGGACAAGTCCTTTTCAGGGACGGGCACCATTTCCTTTTATCAGACGCACAAGGAGGTTCATGTCTCACGGCATTACCAATCCCTCCTAAAAGAAAATCTAAGAAACATGAGGTAAAAAACATGAAAAAGAAAGCATTTGGTATTGTTTTATTGGTTTTAGCAGCCTGGATCTTGCTGCAAGGGAATTTTGGAATTCCTTCTTTAGATGGTAAAATATGGCCTTTGATTGGTGTTGCTTTTTTTGTCTACAAGTCCATCGAATCTCTGCTCAATCGCCATCTGACAGCAGCAGTTTTTACAGGTCTAATAGCTCTCATGACTGCCAATCATTTTTATCACATTTTGCCTATTCCAAATCAGTCTTTATTTTGGGCTAGTATCTTAGTGGTTCTTGGTGTTGGCTATCTCACTCACTCCAGTAAGTATTGGTATGGAAGAAAATGGTGGTACAATGGCAAAGAGACCGTCATCACTGACAAGGAAGTTGCTTTTGGCAGTGGAACCTTCTATAAGCAGGATCAAGATCTGGTAGACGACCAAGTAGAAGTTGCTTTTGGAGATGCTAAAATCTACTATGATAATGCAGAGATGTTAGGTGATTTTGCAACTTTAAATATTGAGGTTGCCTTCGGAAATGCAACTGTCTATGTTCCGCAACACTGGCGTGTAGATTTGAAAGTAGAAACATCCTTTGGTGCAGCCAAGGCAGACGCTCCTGTAGCGCCAACAAGCAAAACCTTGATTATCCGTGGTGAAGTCGCTTTTGGTAAACTTGGTGTTGTTTACGTCAAATAAAAAAATAATCTAAGCCCTTGATAAATTCAAGAAAGTGTGATAACATAGTACGGTATGTGGTGCTAGCACATCCGCTATATTAGATCTAATAGGAGGAAAACACAATGGCTAAAGTATGTTACTTTACAGGTCGTAAGACTGTATCAGGAAACAACCGTTCACACGCGATGAACCAAACCAAACGTGCCGTAAAACCAAACCTTCAAAAAGTTACTGTTCTTATCGATGGTAAACCTAAAAAAGTTTGGGCTTCAGCTCGTGCTTTGAAATCAGGTAAAGTTGAACGCGTTTAATAAAGATGAGAAGACCACCTAGGTCTTTTTCTTTTGCTCTATAGATAAAACCATTTGAAAAATAGAGTAAATATCCGCCGATACAGCATTCTGCTTTTACACTTGGAATGAAATATGATAAAATAAAGTATCAACTAGTTGAGGTAAAAAAAAATGACTGTAAAAATTAATACAAAAGATGGTCAAATCGAACTAACAGATGAAGTGATTGCAACCGTTGTAGGTGGTGCAGCAACTGAGATTTTTGGTGTGGTCGGTATGGCTAGTAAAAATGCCCTCAAAGATAATTTCCAAGCCCTTCTAGGGAAGGAAAATTATTCCAAAGGTGTCGTCGTAAAGGCAGCCGAAGATGGCAGTATTGCAGTTGATGTATATACCGTGTTGAGCTACGGAACAAAGATTAGCGAAGTGTCAAAAAACATTCAAGAGCGTGTTCGTTTTAGTTTGGAAAACCAACTAGGAATCACTGCTCAGACTGTGAATGTCTACATTCAAAATATCAAAGTTGTAGGAGAATAATCGTGTCAAAAATTACTACCAGTTTATTCCAAGAGATGGTGCAGGCTGCATCAACTCGTTTGAATAAGCAAGCTGAATATGTCAATTCATTAAACGTCTTTCCAGTTCCAGATGGAGATACTGGGACAAACATGGGAATGACCATCGAGAATGGTGCCAAAGAAGTAGCAGACAAGCCAGCTTCTACAGTTGGAGAAGTGGCGAGCATTCTTGCTAAGGGGCTTTTGATGGGTGCGCGTGGGAACTCAGGTGTTATCACTTCTCAGCTCTTCCGTGGCTTCTCTCAGGCTATCAAGGAAAAAGATGAATTAACAGGTCAAGACTTGGCTCTTGCTTTCCAATCTGGTGTCGAAGTAGCTTATAAAGCAGTTATGAAACCAGTTGAGGGAACTATTTTGACAGTTTCTCGTGGTGCTGCCATTGGGGCTAAGAAAAAAGCCGAGGAGACAGATGATGCTGTTGAGGTCATGCGAGCAGCCTTAGAAGGTGCTAAGAGAGCTCTGGCTAAGACTCCTGATATGCTCCCAGTCTTGAAAGAGGTTGGTGTCGTGGACTCTGGTGGTCAAGGTTTGGTCTTCATCTACGAGGGATTCCTTTCAGCACTCACTGGTGAATACAGTGCTTCAGAAGACTTTGTAGCAACTCCTGCCAATATGAGTGAAATGATCAATGCAGAGCACCACAAGTCTGTAGCAGGTCATGTGGCAACTGAGGATATTACCTTCGGTTACTGTACGGAGATCATGGTTGCTCTCAAACAAGGCCCAACTTATTCTAAGGACTTTGACTATGATGAATTCCGTAACTACTTGAATGAACTTGGAGACTCCCTCCTTGTTGTCAACGATGATGAGATTGTCAAAGTTCACGTCCATACCGAAGATCCAGGTCTTGTCATGCAAGAAGGACTTAAATATGGTAGCTTGGTCAAGGTTAAAGTGGACAACATGCGTAACCAACACGAAGCACAAGTTGAAAAAGAAGCAGCACAAGTCAGCAAGCCAGCTGAAGAGAAGGAATATGCCCTTATCGCAGTAGTAGCTGGTCAAGGCTTGGCAGATATCTTCCGTGCTCAAGGTGTGGATTATGTCATCGAAGGTGGGCAGACTATGAACCCTTCAACGGAGGACTTTATCAAGGCTGTTGAACAGGTCAATGCTCGCAACATTATCTTCTTGCCAAACAACAAAAATATCTTTATGGCAGCTCAGTCTGCGGCTGAAGTACTTGAACAACCTGCTGTTGTGGTAGAAGCACGTACAATTCCTCAAGGTTTGACGAGCCTTCTCGCCTTTGATCCAAGCAAATCAATCGAGGAAAACCAAGAACGCATGACTGCAGCCCTTGGTGATGTTATCAGCGGTAGTGTAACAACAGCCGTTCGTGATACAACTATCGATGGCTTGGAAATTCATGAAAATGACAATCTTGGTATGGTTGATGGGAAAATCCTTGTGTCAAACCCTGACATGCACCAAACCTTGACCGAAACTTTGAAACATATGTTGGACGAAGATAGTGAAATCGTGACTTTCTATGTCGGTGAAGACGGAAGCGAAGAACTTGCCAATGAAATTGCCCAAGAAATCGCAGAAGAATTTGAAGATGTTGAAGTAGAGATTCACCAAGGTCAACAACCCGTATATCCATATCTTTTTAGTGTGGAGTAGGAGATTTATGAAGAAAGTTTTAGGATTGATTTTTGTAGCGTTACTTGCTCTTGCTGGCTGTGGTCAAACCAACACCGCAACAACAGAGTCAAGTAGTACAGCAAGTTCGGTTGATTCATCTAGTCAGGCCAGTCAGGTAAAAGAAGAAATCAAGGAAACGACCAAAGTCCTTAAAGGAAAGATGAACGAATTTGATGTAACCATGACTTTTGTTTATACGGATGTTGTAAAACGATACAAGATGGATATGTTGGGAGAAATGGGAGAGGAGATCCCTGCAGAAATTACTCCGGAAGAATTTCAAGCAGCCTTTCGCGAAGCCGCGGAAAGCTCTCCAGAGTATATTGAAATCAAGGATGAACCTGGTGTTAAGGTTGAATATTTTATCGCCGATAATAAGAAGGTGAGGATAGTTCTCGATCTTGACCTTGAAAAAGCAGATATGGATAGAGTTAAAAAGACTTATTTCTTTGAACCACTTGAGGATAGTATAGAAGACTTTAAGAAGCCAAATGCACTGATTGCTGGTTTAAAATTACAAGGATTCAAAGAAGAATAAACGAAAGAGGCTAGGACGAAAAATCCTGCCCTCTTTTTATTTGTAAGAATCCTTTGTACGAGCAACGAACGAAGATCAGGCCTTTTTTAGACTTCAAACGGTTTCTATCTCATTGTCTCTGTTTATGACATTTGTCATATTTCCTAGTGACAGAAGCATCTAGCTCCGCTAACTTCAAAGTACTATAATTGAAGTAGGAACGGGAGGAAGAAGAAATGAAAAATAAAATGATTGTCGCAGTGAGTTTAGTAGCAGCAGGAGTTATGACCTATCTCATGTTTTCAGGATTGGACGAGGGTTTCTATCATTTTCCTTGGGAGCTTTTTGCTGGCTTTGGAATGATGTCTTGGCTTGTCAGAGAAGGTTTGAAATTGGTCTCAGATGTGAAAAAGGAGTTTGAGGAATGAAAAAAGCAATCATCTATCTCTTTATCGGCCTGTCACTCTTAGTATGGTTAGTGGAAATGTTTACTGGCTGGTTTGACCAAACCTTGCTTCGCCAATTTATTCGTGGTGCTTGGGGTTTTGGATTTATGATTTTCGTTGTTTTCCCTTTGGGAATGGAGTGGTTGAAAGGAGAGTCCCATGACTGTGATTAAAGTTGAGAAATTGAGTAAGAAAATAAAAGACAAGGAGATCTTGCGGAACATCTCCTTTGAAATCAACGATGGTGAGTGTGTCGCCTTGATAGGGCCTAACGGAGCAGGAAAAACAACCTTGATTGATTGCCTCTTGGGCGACAAGTTCATGAGCTCAGGTCAGATAGCCATTCAAGGCTTTGCACCAACAGATCCTCGATTAAAGAAGCTTATTTCTGTCTTGCCCCAAGAAAATGCAGTTGTCCAAAGCTTGAAGGTGAAAGAACTTCTATCATTTTTCAAGTCACTTTATCCCTACAGCCTTTCAGACAAAGAAATTGATGACTTGCTGAGATTTTCAGACAAGCAGAAAAATCAGCTAGCGGGCAAGTTGTCTGGTGGGCAAAAACGTTTGTTCTCTTTCGTGTTGACTTTAATCGGTCGTCCGAAAATTCTATTTTTAGACGAGCCAACTGCCGCCATGGATACATCGACACGTCAGCATTTTTGGGAAATCGTTAATCAATTAAAGAAAAATGGTGTCACCATTGTTTATTCTTCTCACTATATCGAAGAGGTGGAGCATACGGCTGACCGCATTTTGGTGCTCCACAAGGGAGAATTGATTCGCGATACGACGCCTTATACCATGCGTGGTGAAGAACAAGAAAAACATTTTACGGTACCTCTAACTTATCAGGAATTTATCAGAACTTTAGACCAAGTTCAAGAGATTGAAATCAAGCAAAATGCTCTTTCCTTCACAACCAAAGAAGCCAGCCAGGTATGGAAAGTCTTGCAAGAACAGGGCTGCACGATCGAAGAAATTGAAGTTCGCAATCGAACTCTCTTAGACAGTATTTTCGAAACGACTCAAGATTAAAGGAGATTGACGATGAAAAATATGACAAGTCTCATGAAAGTGGAACTCATTCTGATGAAACGGCAAGCCGTCTACTACTTACTATCCATCGGACTCCCAAGTGTGTTTTACCTTATTTTCTCTGGTATGATGTCAGGATCAGACATTCCAGAGATCGCTCTTCAAGCCTATCTCTTTGCCATGACGCTCTTTAGTATCATGTCAAGTGCTTTTTTCAGCATCCCTAGCACACTCGAATCTGACAAGACAAACAACTGGCAAAAATTAATTCAACATTCTCCCGTATCTATGGTAGAATATTATGTATCAAAATTGTTCAGTACCCTCCTGACTTTCTTGTTATCAATTATAGTTGTCTTTTCGGTTGGTCATTTTGTCCGTGGAGTGACTCTGCCTTGGCTTGACTGGTTGGTGATTGGAATTATTTTGCTGATTGGAAGCGTGGTCTTTATCAGCATGGGTGTCTTGGTGAGCTTGCTTCCCAGCGCCCAACTGATGACGGTTATTGGAAATATCGCCTATATTGCTTTGGCTGTCCTAGGTGGACTCTGGTTCCCTTTGAGTTCCTTCCCAGAATGGCTCCAATCCATTGGAAAACTGACCCCAACCTATCAACTGATGCAGGTCGTCTCTACTTATTTGGAGCACCACGAGTTTAACATTCTTGCTTCCTTGGTTGTACTAGGCTATACGGTTTTCTTTGGTGTACTGGTAATCCAGCTGAAAAAACGGATTGAGGTAAAATAAATCTATGTTGGAAAAATTTAAAAACACTCATTATATGTTTCATATTTCATTAGTGTTTATCATCTTTCCTATAGCGGGTGTCATCAGTGGAGAGTACCCGCTTTTAACCTTGTTATGGACAATATTATTTGTCCTAGCCTTCTATTCGATTTTATTAAGTCAAAACCGTACTGTGCAGTGGCTGACTTGGTGGCTCATGATTGCCTACATTTTTTATACATCGGTTTGGCTGAATTCGGGTTTCACATGGTTTATCTTTTACTTATCTAACCTCCTCATTTATGAGCTGGATGAGATTTCTCTTCACTCTTGGCGTTTTGTCAGTTTTGTTGTCTTGCAGCCATTGATTTTAACCGGGATTTATATGGTTGATCAAGTTAGTCCCTGGCAACTGCTCTTTTTCTTGGTGACTTTTGTCTTTTCGGATGCCTTGACTTTTGGTCTCTATCGAATTCGAGTGTCAGAGGAAATAAAAGAAGAAAAGATGAAACAAAATGCCAAGCTTAATCTTTTCTTGGCTGAAAATGAACGCAGTCGTATCGGTCAGGATCTTCATGACAGTCTAGGCCATACCTTTGCTATGTTGAGTGTGAAGACGGATCTTGCCCTCCAGCTTCTCCAAATGCAGGCTTATCCACAGGTGGAAAAAGAATTAAAAGAAATTCATCAGATCAGTAAAGAATCCATGAATGAAGTCCGTACAATTATCGAAAATCTTAAAACCAGAACCCTTGCTTCCGAATTTGCGACTGTTAAAAAAATGCTGGAAATTGCAGGAATTGAAACGGAAATCAATCACCAACTAGATACAGCTAGCCTAACTCAGGAATTGGAGTCAACGGCTTCCATGATTTTGCTTGAGTTAGTGACCAACATCATCAAACATGCTAAAGCATCGAAAGCTTATTTGAAATTAGAACGAACTGAGAAAGAACTCATTCTAACAGTGAGAGATGATGGCTGTGGCTTTGCTTCTCTAAAAGGAGATGAACTCCATACCGTTCGAGACCGTGTCCTTCCATTTTCAGGAGAAGTAAAAGTGATTAGTCAGAAACATCCGACAGAAGTGCAGGTTCGACTACCTTATAAGGAGAGAAACTAAGATGAAACTACTTGTTGCAGAAGATCAAAGTATGTTGCGAGATGCCATGTGCCAGTTGCTTAGCTTTCAACCAGATGTAGAGACTGTCCTACAAGCCAAGAATGGACAAGAAGCAATTCAACTCTTAGAAAAGGAGTCTGTAGATATCGCCATTCTTGACGTAGAAATGCCTGTTAAGACAGGCCTCGAAGTTTTGGAGTGGATAAGAGCAGAAAAGCCAGAAACAAAGGTAGTTGTAGTAACGACCTTCAAACGCCCCGGCTATTTTGAACGTGCGGTCAAGGCTGGAGTGGATGCTTATGTCTTAAAAGAAAGAAGCATCGCAGATCTCATGCAAACCTTGCGCACTGTTCTCGAAGGACGTAAGGAATATTCGCCTGAATTGATGGAAGTGGTGATGACGCATCCTAACCCATTAACAGACCAAGAAATCGCTGTTTTAAAGGGAATCGCTCAGGGTTTGTCTAATCAAGAAATCGCGAATCAGCTTTATCTATCAAATGGAACCGTCCGAAACTATGTCACCAATATCCTTTCGAAACTAGATGCTAGTAATCGGACAGATGCAGCCAACATCGCAAAAGAATCTGGTTGGCTTTGATAAGAAGGGTTAAACAATTCCGAAACGATAACTTGAATCGAAGGGAATCCATACTAGAAAGGAGGAAGGGAATTGCCTCCTTTTCTGGTTTAGAAAAGCGGTGAAAGCTAGTGTCAAAGAGTTAAAAGATCAGAATAAAAATGAAAAATATCTTGACAATGAAGGAAAAATTGTGTTACAATAATAGACGGTACTTTTTACTTTTGGTCTCTCAAAAGTGTACAGGGACGTGCTGACAAATGTTGCAAAAGTACACACAGATGGTAGCTGTCACCAAGTGTATCATCACCAAAAATAAAAAAACACAGGAGAATGTAGATGCCTACAATTAACCAATTGGTTCGCAAACCGCGTAAATCAAAAGTAGAAAAATCTAAATCACCAGCTTTGAACGTTGGTTATAACAGTCATAAAAAAGTTCAAACAAACGTTTCTTCACCACAAAAACGTGGTGTTGCAACTCGTGTGGGAACAATGACACCTAAAAAACCTAACTCAGCCCTTCGTAAATTCGCTCGTGTACGTTTGAGCAACCTTATCGAAGTTACTGCCTACATCCCAGGTATCGGACACAACTTGCAAGAGCACAGCGTGGTGCTTCTTCGTGGTGGACGTGTAAAAGACCTTCCAGGGGTACGTTACCATATCGTCCGTGGTGCACTTGATACTGCAGGTGTTAACGATCGTAAACAAGGCCGTTCTAAATACGGTACTAAACGTCCAAAAGCATAAGGAAAGGGGATAAAGAGAAATGAGTCGTAAAAATAGAGCTCCAAAGCGTGAAGTATTACCAGATCCGCTTTACAATTCACAACTAGTTACTCGTCTTATCAACCGCGTTATGCTTGATGGTAAACGTGGTACAGCTGCTTCAATCGTTTACGGTGCTTTTGAGCAAATCAAAGAAGCTACTGGTAACGATGCACTTGAAGTATTTGAAACAGCTATGGAAAACATCATGCCTGTACTTGAAGTACGTGCACGTCGTGTTGGTGGATCTAACTACCAAGTCCCAGTTGAAGTTCGCCCAGAACGTCGTACAACACTTGGACTTCGTTGGTTGGTAACCATCGCTCGCCTTCGCGGTGAACACACAATGCAAGACCGTCTTGCAAAAGAAATCTTGGATGCTGCGAACAACACTGGTGCAGCTGTTAAGAAACGTGAAGACACTCACCGTATGGCTGAAGCTAACCGTGCCTTCGCACACTTCCGTTGGTAAGATAGGATACGAAAGCGTTAAGAAAGTCCCAGAGAAAATAGGGAATCGAAGTAGGTTGCGATTGCAACCAATGAGATTCATCTTTTTCTCCAGACTTTTAGCTTGAGTTCAACTTAGCTAACTTAAGCTTTTAGCCCAAGTTCAGTTATGATGCTAGGAACGGTAAGGATGCAAGGTGAAAATAGGAAACTGACGCAGTATTCGACGAATACAAGGAAGTTTATCTTTTTCACACAGCATCCCGTTCCGGCTCAAATCGGCTAATTAACTTTAGCCCGAGTTCAATTGAGTTCAACTCAGCTAACTTAAGCTTTTAGCCCGAGTTCAAATATGATGCTAGGAACAGCAAGGATGCAAAGTGAAAATAGGAAACTAACGCAGTATTCGATGAATACAAGGAAGTTTATCTTTTTCACACAGCATCCCGTTCCAGCTCAAATAGGCTGAGTTGAAACCAACAATAGCATGAAAACATTGAGAACGGGTAGGTCCTGCCTATCCGTTTTTATTAAAATCGTGTTATAATAGAATAGAAATTAAAAATAAATAGGAGAAACAAACCTCATGGCACGCGAATTTTCACTTGAAAAAACTCGTAATATCGGTATCATGGCTCACGTCGATGCTGGTAAAACAACAACTACTGAGCGTATTCTTTACTACACTGGTAAAATCCACAAAATCGGTGAAACTCACGAAGGTGCGTCACAAATGGACTGGATGGAGCAAGAGCAAGAACGTGGTATCACTATCACATCTGCTGCGACAACAGCTCAATGGAACAACCACCGCGTAAACATCATCGACACACCAGGACACGTGGACTTCACAATCGAAGTACAACGTTCTCTTCGTGTATTGGACGGTGCGGTTACTGTTCTTGACTCACAATCAGGTGTTGAGCCTCAAACTGAAACAGTTTGGCGTCAAGCAACTGAGTACGGAGTACCACGTATCGTATTTGCTAACAAAATGGACAAAATCGGTGCTGACTTCCTTTACTCAGTAAGCACACTTCACGATCGTCTTCAAGCAAATGCACACCCAATCCAATTGCCAATCGGTGCTGAAGATGACTTCCGTGGTATCATCGACTTGATCAAGATGAAAGCTGAAATCTATACTAACGACCTTGGTACAGATATTCTTGAAGAAGATATTCCAGCTGACTACCTTGACCAAGCTCAAGAATACCGTGAAAAATTGATTGAAGCAGTCGCTGAAACTGATGAAGACCTGATGATGAAATACCTCGAAGGTGAAGAAATCACTAACGAAGAATTGAAAGCTGGTATCCGTAAAGCGACTATCAACGTTGAATTCTTCCCAGTATTGTGTGGTTCTGCCTTCAAGAACAAGGGTGTTCAATTGATGCTTGATGCAGTTATTGACTACCTTCCAAGTCCACTTGATATCCCAGCGATCAAAGGTATCAACCCAGATACAGATGAAGAAGAAACTCGTCCAGCATCTGACGAAGAGCCATTCGCAGCTCTTGCCTTCAAGATCATGACTGACCCATTTGTAGGTCGTTTGACCTTCTTCCGTGTATACTCAGGTGTCTTGAATTCAGGTTCTTACGTCTTGAACACTTCTAAAGGTAAACGTGAACGTATCGGACGTATCCTTCAAATGCACGCTAACAGCCGTCAAGAAATTGACACTGTTTACTCAGGTGATATCGCTGCTGCCGTTGGTTTGAAAGATACAACAACTGGTGACTCATTGACAGATGAAAAAGCTAAAATCATCCTTGAGTCAATCAACGTTCCAGAACCAGTTATCCAATTGATGGTTGAGCCAAAATCTAAAGCTGACCAAGACAAGATGGGTATCGCCCTTCAAAAATTGGCTGAAGAAGATCCAACATTCCGCGTTGAAACAAACGTTGAAACTGGTGAAACAGTTATCTCTGGTATGGGTGAGCTTCACCTTGACGTCCTTGTTGACCGTATGCGTCGTGAGTTCAAAGTTGAAGCGAACGTAGGTGCTCCTCAAGTATCTTACCGTGAAACATTCCGCGCTTCTACTCAAGCACGTGGATTCTTCAAACGTCAGTCTGGTGGTAAAGGTCAATTCGGTGATGTATGGATTGAATTTACTCCAAACGAAGAAGGTAAAGGATTCGAATTTGAAAACGCAATCGTCGGTGGTGTGGTTCCTCGTGAATTTATTCCAGCGGTTGAAAAAGGTTTGGTAGAATCTATGGCTAATGGTGTTCTTGCAGGTTACCCAATGGTTGACGTTAAAGCTAAGCTTTACGATGGTTCATACCACGATGTCGACTCATCTGAAACTGCCTTCAAGATCGCGGCTTCACTTGCCCTTAAAGAAGCTGCTAAATCAGCACAACCAGCTATCCTTGAACCAATGATGCTTGTAACAATCACTGTTCCAGAAGAAAACCTTGGTGATGTTATGGGTCACGTAACTGCTCGTCGTGGACGTGTAGATGGTATGGAAGCACACGGTAACAGCCAAATCGTTCGTGCTTACGTTCCACTTGCTGAAATGTTCGGTTACGCAACAGTTCTTCGTTCTGCATCTCAAGGACGTGGTACCTTCATGATGGTATTTGACCACTACGAAGATGTACCTAAGTCAGTACAAGAAGAAATCATCAAGAAAAACAAAGGTGAAGAATAATCTGTCTTCGCAATAGAAGGAAGTCACATAGTGGCTTCCTTTTTTCTATTTTTGTCTTATTCACGTAAGGTGTTTTATTATGTAGGTTCTAAAAATACTACCTCTATTCACGAAGAAAATACATTCATTTGATAAATTAAAGTAGCTAAAGGTTCCTAATCTCGATAATGTATAAATAGAAATGAGGAAAATAGTCAAAAAAAACACATTTAGATAGAAAATTCAGAAAATTGATTCTTTTGTCTTGAAAATTTTTGAAAAAATGGTATGATAGTAACAAGCTATTTTTAAGAGAAGAGAAAGGGGAACAATGGAGAAAATCAGTTTAGACTCTTCTAAGACGGGGTCAGACCTAGTTTTGGAAACACTTCGTGATTTAGGAATCGATACCATATTTGGTTATCCTGGCGGTGCGGTCTTGCCTTTATATGATGCGATATACAATTTTAAAGGTATTCGCCACATCTTGGGACGCCATGAGCAAGGTTGCTTGCACGAAGCTGAAGGATATGCCAAATCAACTGGAAAGTTGGGTGTTGCCGTCGTTACGAGTGGACCGGGAGCAACAAATGCCATTACAGGGATTGCAGATGCCATGAGTGATAGCGTTCCCCTTCTGGTCTTTACAGGACAAGTTGCTCGCGCAGGAATTGGGAAGGATGCCTTTCAGGAGGCGGATATTGTCGGTATTACCATGCCTATTACCAAATACAATTACCAGGTCCGTGAGACAGCGGACATTCCCCGTATCATCACCGAAGCTGTCCATATCGCAACTACAGGTCGTCCAGGGCCAGTTGTGATTGACTTGCCAAAGGATGTATCTGCCTTAGAGACAGATTTCATCTATTCACCAGAGGTGAATTTACCAAGTTACCAACCGACGCTTGATCCGAATGACATGCAAATCAAGAAAATCTTGAAGCAATTGTCAAAAGCCAAGAAACCTGTCTTGTTAGCAGGGGGTGGTATCAGCTATGCGGAAGCTTCTAAGGAGCTCAATGAATTTGCTGAACGTTACCAAATTCCAGTAGTCACTAGTCTTTTGGGGCAAGGTACCATTGCAACGAGTCATCCGCTCTTCCTAGGAATGGGAGGAATGCACGGTTCTTTCGCGGCCAACATTGCAATGACCGAAGCGGACTTTATGATTAGTATTGGTTGCCGTTTCGATGACCGCTTAACTGGAAATCCTAAGACCTTTGCTAAAAATGCCAAGGTTGCGCATATCGACATTGACCCAGCTGAGATTGGTAAGATTATCAGTGCAGATATTCCTGTGGTAGGTGATGCTAAGAAAGCCTTGCAGATGCTACTGGCAGAACCAACTGTTCATAACAATACTGAAAAGTGGATTGAAAAAGTCACCAAGGACAAGAATCGAGTTCGTTCTTATGATAAGAAAGAACGTGTGGTTCAACCTCAGGCCGTTATTGAACGCATCGGTGAGTTGACGAATGGAGATGCCATTGTTGTCACTGACGTAGGGCAGCATCAAATGTGGACAGCTCAGTATTATCCTTACCAAAATGAGCGTCAGTTAGTCACTTCGGGAGGTTTGGGTACCATGGGATTTGGAGTTCCTGCAGCTATCGGAGCCAAGATTGCCAATCCAGAAAAAGAAGTAATCCTTTTTGTCGGTGACGGTGGTTTCCAAATGACCAACCAAGAGCTGGCTATCTTAAACATCTACAAGGTGCCGATTAAGGTTGTTATGTTGAATAACCACTCACTAGGAATGGTTCGTCAGTGGCAGGAATCCTTCTATGAGGGTAGAACTTCTGAGTCAGTCTTTGATACACTTCCTGACTTTCAGTTGATGGCACAGGCCTACGGCATCAAAAATTATAAATTTGATAATCCAGAGACGATAGAGCAGGATATAGAAGTCATTCTGGAGGATGTGCCCATGTTTATCGAGGTAGATATTTCTCGTAAGGAACAGGTTTTACCAATGGTACCAGCTGGTAAGAGCAATCATGAGATGTTGGGGGTGAAGTTCCATGCGTAGAATGTTGACAGCAAAACTACAAAATCGTTCAGGAGTTTTGAATCGTTTTACAGGTGTCCTTTCTCGTCGTCAGGTCAACATTGAGAGTATCTCAGTTGGTGCGACAGAGAATCCTGATGTATCTCGCATTACCATCATTATCGACGTGGCTTCTCATGATGAAGTCGAGCAAATCATTAAACAACTCAATCGTCAGATTGATGTGATTCGCATTCGTGATATCACAGATAAACCACACTTGGAAAGAGAAGTTATCTTGGTAAAAGTATCTGCTCCTGCTGAGAAGCGTGCAGAAATCTTGGCCATTATCCAACCTTTCCGTGCAACGGTAGTAGATGTGGCTCCAAGCTCCATCACTATTCAGATGACTGGAAATGCTGAAAAGAGTGAAGCTTTGTTACGAGTCATTCGACCATACGGCATTAAAAATATCGCTCGTACGGGTGCAACTGGATTTACCCGCGACTAATACTCTTCGAAAATCAAATTCAAACCACGTCAGCTTCGCCTTGCCGTACTTAAGTACAGCCTGCGGCTAGCTTCCTAGTTTGCTCTTTGATTTTCATTGAGTATAAAATCCAGCATAAGTTTGTTAAACCAGCCTATAAGGCAATAAAAAATAGAAAAGAGAGAAAAACTATGGCAGTTCAAATGGAATACGAAAAAGATGTTAAAGTAGCAGCGCTTGACGGTAAAAAAATCGCCGTAATCGGTTATGGTTCACAAGGACATGCGCATGCGCAAAACTTGCGTGATTCAGGTCGTGATGTCATCATCGGTGTGCGTCCAGGTAAATCTTTTGAAAAAGCAAAAGAAGATGGATTTGACACTTACACAGTAGCAGAAGCAACTAAATTGGCTGACGTTATCATGATCTTGGCACCAGACGAAATCCAACAAGAATTGTACGAAGCAGAAATCGCTCCAAACTTGGAAGCTGGAAATGCAGTTGGATTTGCTCATGGTTTCAATATCCACTTTGAATTTATCAAAGTTCCTGCTGATGTAGATGTCTTCATGTGTGCTCCTAAAGGACCAGGACACTTGGTACGTCGTACTTACGAAGAAGGATTTGGAGTGCCAGCTCTTTACGCAGTTTACCAAGATGCAACAGGAAATGCTAAAAACATTGCCATGGACTGGTGTAAAGGTGTTGGGGCAGCTCGTGTAGGTTTGCTTGAAACAACTTACAAAGAAGAAACTGAAGAAGATTTGTTTGGTGAACAAGCTGTACTTTGTGGTGGTTTGACTGCCCTTATCGAAGCAGGTTTTGAAGTCTTGACAGAAGCAGGATACGCCCCAGAATTGGCTTACTTTGAAGTTCTTCATGAAATGAAATTGATCGTTGACTTGATTTATGAAGGTGGATTCAAGAAAATGCGTCAATCTATTTCAAACACTGCTGAATACGGTGACTATGTATCAGGTCCACGTGTGATTACTGAGCAAGTCAAAGAAAATATGAAAGCTGTTTTGGCAGATATCCAAAATGGTAAATTTGCAAATGACTTTGTAAATGACTACAAGGCTGGACGTCCAAAACTCACTGCTTACCGTGAACAAGCAGCTAACCTTGAAATTGAAAAAGTTGGTGCGGAATTGCGTAAAGCAATGCCTTTCGTTGGTAAGAATGACGACGATGCTTTCAAAATCTACAATTAATTCTTAGAATAAAAACAGAAGGCGAGTTGGGGGGTGCCTAACTCGCCTTTTATCTTGAAAGGTATTTGAGGAGGAGACAATGCTAAGTGCAAAAGATGTGGTGAAAGCCCACAAAGTTTTAAGTGGTGTAGTGGTCAATACACCATTAGAATATGATCATTATTTATCAGAGAAATATGGAGCTAAAATCTATTTAAAAAAGGAGAATGCGCAACGAGTTCGCTCTTTTAAAATTCGCGGAGCTTATTATGCCATTTCTCAACTAACAAGAGAAGAACGTGAGCGTGGGGTAGTCTGTGCATCTGCGGGGAATCACGCTCAAGGTGTCGCCTATACTTGTAATGAGATGAAGATTCCCGCAACGATTTTTATGCCAATCACAACGCCCCAACAAAAAATTGGTCAAGTTCGTTTCTTTGGTGGTGACTATGTGACGATCAAATTGGTCGGAGATACTTTTGACGCTTCGGCTAAGGCGGCCCAAGAATTCACCGTTTCAGAAAATAGAACCTTTATCGATCCTTTTGATGATACGCATGTTCAGGCTGGTCAAGGGACTGTAGCCTATGAAATTCTTGAAGAAGCCCGTAAAGAGTCTATTGATTTTGATACAGTATTAGTTCCGGTAGGTGGTGGCGGACTGATTGCAGGGGTTTCGACCTATATCAAAGAAACCAATCCCGCTATCGAAGTAATTGGTGTAGAAGCCAATGGTGCCCGTTCTATGAAGGCGGCCTTTGAGGCGGGAGGTCCAGTTAAACTCAAAGAGATTGATAAGTTTGCTGATGGGATAGCTGTACAGAAAGTTGGACAATTAACTTATGAAGCGACACGTAAGAATGTTGAAACGCTTATCGGAGTGGATGAGGGCTTGATTTCGGAGACTTTGATTGATCTTTATTCCAAGCAAGGAATTGTAGCAGAACCAGCAGGAGCTGCAAGCGTAGCAGCTTTGGAAGTTTTATCAGACTATATTAAAGGTAAGACCATTTGTTGTATCATCTCTGGAGGAAATAACGACATCAACCGTATGCCAGAGATGGAAGAACGCGCCTTGATTTATGATGGCATCAAGCATTACTTTGTTGTGAACTTCCCACAACGTCCAGGAGCTCTACGAGAGTTTGTAAATGACATTTTGGGGCCAAATGATGACATAACTCGTTTTGAATATATCAAACGAGCAAGCAAGGGAACAGGTCCTGTATTGATTGGGGTAGCCCTTGCTAATAAGCATGATTATGCTGGTTTGATTCATCGAATGGAGAAATTTGATCCATCCTATATCAATCTGAACGGGAATGAAACCTTGTATAATATGCTAGTCTAAAATAAATTTGTTATCATATTATTTGCTAATTTCCTATAATAGTGCTATAATGATGGTGACGAAAGGGGGAGATTCCCATGGTTTTACATGTTTTACTTGTTCTCTTTATTCTAGTGCTGATTGCATCAGCGATTATTATCAGCTCTGTATATGTTGTAAGGCAGCAGTCTGTTGCCATTATCGAGCGCTTTGGTAAATACCAAAAGTTGAGTAACAGTGGAATTCATGTGCGAGCACCTTTTGGGATTGATAGGATTGCAGCTAGAGTGCAGTTGCGCTTATTGCAAAGTGAGATTGTCGTGGAAACAAAAACGCAGGATAATGTGTTTGTGACCATGAATGTGGCGACTCAGTATCGAGTGAATGAGAATAATGTTACAGATGCTTACTATAAACTAATGAGACCAGAAGCTCAAATTAAATCCTATATTGAAGATGCCTTGCGTTCGTCCGTGCCGAAATTGACCTTGGATGAACTATTTGAGAAAAAAGATGAAATCGCATTAGAAGTTCAAAAACAAGTAGCAGAAGAAATGTCTACATATGGTTACATCATTGTAAAAACACTGATTACGAAGGTTGAGCCTGACGCTGAAGTTAAACAATCAATGAATGAAATCAATGCTGCTCAACGTAAAAGAGTCGCTGCGCAAGAACTTGCAGAAGCAGATAAGATTAAGATTGTGACCGCGGCAGAAGCAGAGGCAGAAAAAGATCGCCTACACGGTGTGGGGATTGCAGAACAGCGTAAGGCTATTGTCGACGGACTTGCTGATTCTATTCAAGAGCTAAAAGGAGCTAATGTTGAACTTACGGAAGCCCAGATCATGTCCATTCTATTAACAAATCAGTATTTAGATACTTTGAATAATTTCGCGGACAATAAGGGTAATAATACCATCTTCCTACCAGCAAATCCTGATGGAGTTGAAGATATACGAACAAGCATATTGTCAGCTTTAAAAGCTAAGTAATAACAATTCATTATTTGTTTTTAATAAATAGATATTTTTTTTAATGGATAGTCCTCAAAATGGCTATATTTCAACATCGTAAAGAATGAAATAGGAGAAGAACATGGCTAAATCAAACTTTGAAAAAGTAGAATCAGTTGTTGGCTGGGTTCGTGATAAGAAAATCACAGGATACCGTATCTCTAAGGAAACAAATGCGCGTGAAATGTCGATTATTGCTCTAGCGCAAGGTCGTGCAAAGGTAAAAAATATTTCATTTGAAACAGCCCTAGGTTTGATTGATTTTTATGACAAGAATCATGAAAAATTTGAAGATTAAACTAGGCTTACAGGCAGACTTCTAAAGTGAGTCTGCCTTTTGTTTTGCAAAGAGTTAGTAAAAAGACTGCATGAAATATGCAGCCTTTGTTTGTTAGTTGAGATAACGTTGAAGAAATTCTTTTGTCCGTTCTTCTTTAGGGTTCGTGAAGAGTTCTTCTGGTTTGCCTTCTTCAGCAATGACACCCTTATCCATAAAGATGACACGGTGAGAGACATCGCGAGCGAATTCCATTTCGTGGGTGACGACAATCATGGTCAATCCTTCCTGAGCTAGCTCCTGCATGATTTTAAGGACTTCACCGACCATTTCAGGGTCAAGGGCAGATGTTGGTTCGTCGAAGAGGATGGCGTCAGGATTCATGGAGAGGGCGCGAGCGATGGCCACACGTTGCTTCTGGCCACCAGAGAGTTGTTTTGGTTTGGCTTGCCAATAGCGTTCTCCCATGCCAACTTTTTCGAGATTCTCTTTGGCAATTTTTTCAGCTTCAGAGTGGCCGCGTTTAAGGACAGTCGTTTGGGCAACGATCGTATTTTCAAGGACATTCAGATTTTCAAAGAGATTGAAAGATTGGAAAACCATACCAAGTTTTTCACGATAATGGGTGAGGTTATAGCCTTTTTCTAAGACATTTTCTCCTCGATAGAGAATCTCTCCCTCTGTAGGTGTTTCTAGTAAATTAATCGAACGAAGGAAGGTTGATTTTCCGCTTCCTGAGCTCCCTATGATGGAGATAACCTCTCCTTTATGGACGGTGAGAGAAATGTCTTTTAAGACTTCATTTTGCCCATAGGATTTTTTGAGGTGTCTGATTTCAAGGATTGGTTGTGTCATTATTTCAAATCCTCCGTTTGCATTTGATTAGCACCTGTAGTGTAGGTATCCATGTCCATGCGTCTTTCGATGAAGCGTAGAATACGGGTCACTGTGAAGGTGAGGACAAAGTAAATCACGGCGATGATGGTAAATGTCTGGAAGTATTGATAAGTTTGGGTGGCCACAGTATTACCAGAGAAGTAGAGCTCCACCACAGAGATAACATTCAATACAGAGGTATCTTTGATATTGATGACAAACTCATTACCAGTAGCAGGTAAGATATTGCGAACGACCTGAGGTAGGACAATCTTGCGCATGGTCTGATTATGGGTCATACCAAGAGCAGTTGCGGCTTCAAATTGTCCCTTATCGACTGCTAGGATACCTCCACGGACGATTTCTGTCATGTAGGCACCAGTGTTGATTGAGACGATGAAGATAGCGGCTAGTGTGCGGTCAAGGTTGATACCGAAAGCTTGTGCTGTACCGTAGTAGATAACCATAGATTGAACGATCATCGGTGTACCACGGAAAATTTCAATATAGACATTGAGGATCCAGCCAAGTAGTTTTTGCAAGCCATAGATGGCCTTGTTTTCAGATAGTGGAGCAGTACGGAAGACCCCAATCGCAAGTCCGATAATGAGACCTGTGATGGTTCCGATAATGGAGATCAAGAGTGTGATGCCAGCACCACGCAGGAGTTGTTGCCAGTTTTCAGAAAGAATTTTAGCGACTTGGCTAAAGAAACTACTTTCTTCCTCTGTTGTTGTAGACTCCACAGGTTGCTCTTTGATCATACGATCCATGAGGGCTACTTGTTCATCCTTAGAGATGGTTTCGATACTCGCGTTGATTTGGCTGATACGGTTGTCATCTTTACGAAGTCCAATGGCAATAGCTGTATCTTCTTCGCCAGTTTTGAAACCTGGTTGGGGTTGAATCATTTTGAACTTAGCGTTGGCAGACTCAGCGGTCAGGGCTTCAGGGCGTTCTGAAACATAGGCATCGATAACACCAGCTTCAAGTGCTTGACGCATTTGAGCAAAGTCACCCATAGCTGTTTCTTTCTTTGCACCTGAAATTTGGGAAATCAAGTCATAAAGGTAAACACCCTGTTGAGAAGTGATTTTTGCCCCGCTAAAGTCCTCTAAAGATTTGGCGTTGGCATAGGCAGAGTCCTTTTTGACCAATAGAACAGGTTCACTAGTATAGTAACTGCTTGAAAAGGCAATTTCTTGTTTACGTTCAGCCGTTGGGCTCATACCTGCAATGATCATATCAATTTTGCCAGAAGTAAGAGCAGGAACAAGTCCTTCCCACTTGGTTTTAACGACTAAAGGTTCCTTACCTAAGTCTTTGGCAATCTTTTTGGCGATTTGGACATCGTAGCCATTGGCGTATTGGTTGGTACCGTCAATTTTAACGGCGCCGTTACTATCATCGTCTTGTGTCCAGTTGAAGGGGGCGTAAGCTGCCTCCATCCCGATGCGTAAATATTCGTCAGCTTGTACCTGGCTAACTAGTCCCAGTGTAAGGGCTAGGCTAGCAAGGATAGATAAGCATAATTTTTTCATGTTTTCTCCTATTTTCTAGTCTAAAAATGACTTCTCTCTATTGTATCGAAAAATAGTGAGATTTTCAATACAAGTAAGCCTTTACTTATAAAAAATGATATAATGATAGCAAAGATAAAAAGGGGGATTGTGTCGTGAAAAAGACTTTTTTCATGCTTTTATTTAGCTTGTTTTGTATTCTACCACTCTCTGTTTTTGCGGTTGATTTCAAGATTCGCTCTTATCAAGGTGATTTGTATATTCATGCAGATAATACAGCAGAATTTAGGGAGAAAGTAGTCTACCATTTTGATGAAGACTTTAATGGACAACTAGTAGGACTTGGGCGTTCTGGTAAGATGCCAAAGGGCTTTGAAATAGATCCCAGTCCGAAGGTTCAGGTATGGAAAAATGCTGCTGCCATTGAAAATGTCAATAGTGAAGTGATAGAAGAATCGGAAGGGTATACTGTAAAAGTGTATAATCCAGGCCAAGAGGGGGATACCGTTGAAGTGGTAATCACATGGCAACTAAAAAATCTCCTATTTCTATATGATGATATAGCGGAACTTAATTGGCAACCTCTGACGGATAGTTCAGCACCTATCGAAAATTTTGAGTTTCGAGTAATGGGCTTTAATGGAGCAGAAAAACTTTTCTTTCATACAGGGAAACTCTTTACAGAGGGCAAGGTAGAGAAGATAGATAGTGTTTATCGTGTTCATTTACAGAACCTACCTCGTCAGCGTGGGGTTGAATTGCATGCATATTGGCTTAGAAAAGATTTTGGAACGGCTTTGGATCAGGGATTGAAGGGCAATCGTTTAGCAGAATTTGAAAAAATAGAGGAATCCATTACTGCTGAAAAAGTTCAAAGTAAAGCTCTGGTTACGTGGATTATCCCTTTACTACTCTCGCTTTCTTTAGTCTTTAGTGTTATTTTCTACTGCATTTACAGAAGAAAAAACTCCCCATCGAAGAAATATGCCCAAAATCACCGTCTCTATGAACCGCCAATGGACTTAGAACCGATGGTTTTATCGGAAGCTGTTTACTCCACTTCTTTAGAGGAAGTCAGCCCCTTGACCAAGGGAGGAGGGAAGTTCACCTTTGACCAACTCGTTCAGGCAACCTTGTTGGATGTGATTGACCGTGGAAATGTTTCGATCATCTCAAATGGAGATGAGGTTCGTTTAAAAGTCGTAAAAGAAAAAGGATTGGCAAGTTTTGAAAAGGATTGCCTTAATTTGGCCTTCTCAGGAAGAGAAGAAGTGCTTGTTTCAGATTTGTTTGCAGATTACCAAGTGTCAACTAGTCTTTACCAAGGTGCAAAAGCAGCTGATGAAAAACGGATTCAGAAAACAGGACGTAAGCTTAAGTCTTCTTTCGAGCAAGCTCTGAAACAGATGCAGGATGGGGTGAGAAAGCGGGTTTCCTCTTTGCAACTTCCAGATTATTATCGTTCACTGAGTAATGGAGAAAAAATCCTGCGATTGACGATAGGTGTCTCTACGCTTCTACCTGCTTTCGTTGGTTTTGGCTGGTTCTTGTATAGTTTGGATGCTCACGGGTATCTTTCCCTGCCACTTCCTATCCTTGGGTTTGTGGGCTTGATGTTAGCTGCCGTCTATTATTGGACGACCCGATTTGATACTCGTGATGGTGTTTTAAACGAAGAAGGACTAGAAGCGTACTATCTCTGGACTAGTTTTGAAAACATGCTTCGCGATATCGCCCATCTAGACAAGGCAGAATTAGAAAGTATCGTTCTTTGGAATCGCCTCCTTGTCTATGCTACTTTATTTGGTTATGCGGACAAGGTGAGTCATTTGATGAAATCTTATCAGATTCAAGTTGAGAACCCAGATATCAATCTTTACGTGGCTTATGGATGGCATAGTATGTTTTATCATTCAACTGCTCAAATGAGCCAGTACGCTAGTATTGCAAACACAGCAAGTACCTACTCCGTATCTTCTGGAAGTGGAAGTTCTGGCGGAGGATTCTCAGGAGGAGGTGGCGGTGGTAGCATCGGTGCCTTCTAAAAAATCTATCGCAACATCCGAAATTATGCTATAATAGAGGACAGAAAAAGGAGTAATGTATGTATTTTATTGAAATTTTGAAATCAATCTTTTTTGGGATTGTTGAAGGAATTACAGAATGGTTGCCCATTTCAAGTACTGGCCACTTGATCTTGGTTGAAGAATTTGTACAATACAAGGACCAAAATGAAGCCTTCATGTCCATGTTTAATGTTGTTATTCAGCTTGGAGCTATTTTAGCAGTTATGGTCATTTACTTTAACAAGCTTAATCCCTTTAAATCTGGTAAAACTAAGATCGAAGTTCGTAGAACTTGGCAATTATGGTCAAAAGTCTTGGTTGCGACCTTGCCTTTGCTATTGGTTTTTAAACTAGATGATTGGTTTGATGCCAACTTCCATAACATGGTTTCAGTCGCGATTATGTTGATTATCTATGGTGTTGCCTTTATCTATCTTGAAAAACGAAATAAGGCGCAAGCCATTGAACCAACAGTAACAGAGCTAGACAAGTTGCCTTATAAAACAGCCCTTTACATTGGACTCTTCCAAGTTCTCGCCCTTTTCCCAGGGACAAGTCGTTCTGGTGCGACTATCGTTGGTGGTTTGTTGAATGGAACAAGCCGCTCTGTCGTAACAGAGTTTACCTTCTATCTCGGAATTCCTGTTATGTTCGGAGCCAGTGCTTTAAAGATTTTCAAATTTATTAAAGCAGGTCAACTCTTGAGTTTTGGACAACTATTCTTGCTTTTGATCGCTATGGGAGTTGCCTTTGCAGTCAGCATGGTTGCTATTCGTTTCTTGACTAGCTATGTGAAGAAGCACGACTTTACACTCTTTGGTAAATACCGTATCGTACTCGGTAGTGTCTTGTTGCTCTATAGTTTTGTGCGTTTATTTGTATAAGTTGAAAATAGAATAAAATAGGATGGTTCGCCAAAAAACATTTGGGGAGCCATCCTATTTTTGCTGTAATCGTTTAGTTTATCTTTTATTACGTTGTTATGTCACCTTGCTCTACGTTTGCCCACGGCTTTAAAAGTAAACGAAAAGATTGTATTTAATTTGATTGACTTAAAATTTCTTGGATCAAAGGTTCATCAAAAATATCTAAGCCGATGGATTGAAGCATAAATTGTAAAAAATAGATACGATCAACAATTTTTTGAGAAGAATTTTCAAAAATACTCCCTTCTACCCAAAAGTTAGTCAAAAGCAAGATTGTCTCAGCTGCTTCATTAGGGAAGGGGATAGGTTGGATAGACTGATCTTCTATTCCTTTTTTTATAATATCTGCAATAAGGGGAGTTCCTATACGCAGATTGTAACGGATAATAGTCAGCATGAACTCCGCATCAAGAGGCGCGTGATTCAACATTTCGTAGTTAGTTTTCTGACTTTTTAAACTAAACTGAAAGGTTTCTTTGAGCTGTTCTCTTCCAGTTAAATGATTGGTGGATTCCAACCAGTCTAGCAATTCCTTCTCCATCACTTGATAACGCTGTTTTAAAACTGCAAAAACAATCTCATCTTTTGATTGAAAATGGTGATAAATGGCTCCTTTTGAAATGCCAGCTGTTTGCGCTATGTTTTGCACACTTGTTTTGTCATAGCCGTTTTGAATAAAAAGCTGTGTAGCTGTCGTTAAAATTTTTTCAATCATTGCTTGAGATTTCTCTGTTTTTGCGACCATTGAGTTCCTTCTCTCTATTTTATTAAATTTATTTTATCAAAAAAAGAAGAAAAGGTAATATTTGAGCAGTCTAATAAGCCGCCTTCCTTAAGAAAATCACTCTACCTTTTTAATTTTGCTTCTATACGTTTGATGTGATACAAGTTTGAGAGAACTGTAATCCCACTAATGGTCATTATTCCTAAACCATTCCAAGGACTAAACAAAGTAGTGATGAGCCCTCCAGTAAGTGTAGCATATCCACATTTCACTCCCAAACGAGAATGTCGGATACCACTCTCTCCTTGTGTTAATTGGTAAAGCTGTTCTTTTTGTTGCTTTCTTTGCTTTTGAATGGCTTCGTGATGGCGTATTTGTTGTTGACGTACTCTTTGATTTTGTTTTGTAACAAAATCGCTTGTTTTTTCTAGTATAGATTTTTTCATGTTGACCCCTTTTTTAAAAACCGACCGGACGGTATTTTTTATTTTCTAGTTTAACAAATATAAATGAAGGTGTCAACTCTTACCATTTGTGCTAACAATTGGAGTGCTGGAATTA
>NZ_KQ969550.1:324738-335180 GCF_001578945.1 Streptococcus oralis | reverse complement strand
CTGTGAATACAGGTTCTAATACTCAATATCATAGTTCAAGTATAAGTTTGGAAATTTACTATTTCTTATAGACATTACTGTTTCTAGGAAAAGAGGGAGGGAAATAAGGAAAGAAGTTTTCTTAAAGTAGGACCTTTTTAGAGTCTATAATGTGAATAAGGTTGGTACAGCCTACTGAATGTTGGTCAGCAATTTAAGATAGTTGTTTTAGTGATTAGTTATCACGCTCTAAGCAGTATTTCTAAAACAAAATGAGGCTGAAACACTTTTGTTTCAACCTCATTTGATTTAAACCAATGCCCCCCTCGAGGATTTAAAATCCTGTCACCGTAATTCCTAGTAAACGGATACCTTTGTCTTTTTCAGCTAACCCTTCATAGAGTTGAAGGGCAGTTTGAGAAATCTGGTCAGCGTCCTGTGTTGCCTGTGGGAGGCTTTTTCGTCTAGTCAGAGTGGAGAAGTCAGCATATCGTATTTTTAGGATGATGATTTTTCCAGCTTTATCCTGCGTGCTGAGATTGAGGGCTACCTTTTCTGAGAGAAGAGTCAGCTCTTTTTTGATATCTTCTTCAGCTTGAAGAATCTTTCCGTAGGTTTTTTCCTTGCCGATGGACTTACGAATGCGATTGGACTTGACCGGTGAGTTATGGATGCCTCTGGCCTTCCGATAAAGGTCAAAACCGAGTCTGCCAAACCGATCGATCAAAGTGACTTCAGAGACCTTCAGTAAGTCTGCGCCAGTATAAATGTCCATTTCATGAAGTCTTTCTACTGTTTTCTTGCCCACGCCATGAAATTTAGCAATGTCCATTTGTTTGAGAAAGTCTTGAGCCTGATCTGGGAGGATAACTGTTAAACCATGTGGTTTTTGATAGTCACTAGCCATTTTAGCTAGGAATTTGTTATAAGAGACGCCTGCAGAAGCAGTCAGGTGTAGCTCCTGCCAGATATCCTGTTGGATGAGGCGGGCTATTTTGACGGCAGACTTGATACCGAGTTTATTTTCCGTCACATCTAAGTAAGCCTCGTCAATACTCATAGGTTCAATCAAATCAGTGTAGCGTTTAAAAATAGCTCGAATCTCAAGTCCCACAGTTTTGTATTTTTCATAATTTCCTGAGATAAAGATAGCTTGGGGACAGCGCTCATAAGCTTCTTTAGAGCTCATGGCTGAATGAACACCAAAAGCTCGTGCCTCATAGCTACAGGTAGAAACGACACCTCGACCACCTGTTTGTCTGGGGTCGCTCCCAATGATGACAGGTTTACCCTTTAATTTAGGATTATCTCTGATTTCCACTGCAGCAAAAAAGGCATCCATATCAATGTGGATGATTTTTCTGGATAAATCATTAATCAATGGAAATATGAGCATATCATTCCCTTTCTGGTCTAGGTTCTTTTTATTATACCTTTTTTTCTGAAAAAATGGGAAAGTTCAATCTGACTTTCAAAAATACAATACAGATTAGGGCAAAAAAGATACTGTATTATAAAAGAAAGCGTCTAAAATGCTGTTTTTTCTTGTTGAAATCGGTTACTGTATGCTATACTTGATACATGAATGTAACAGATTACTGTTGCTAGAAAGAGAAATGAGGACATTAACATGGTTGTTAAGACAGTTGTTGAAGCACAAGATATTTTTGATAAAGCTTGGGAAGGCTTCAAAGGCGTAGATTGGAAAGAAAAAGCAAGTATTTCTCGCTTCGTTCAAGCTAACTACACACCTTACGATGGAGATGAAAGTTTCCTTGCTGGACCAACAGAACGTTCACTTCACATCAAAAAAATAGTAGAAGAAACAAAAGCGCACTACGAAGAAACTCGTTTCCCAATGGACACTCGTCCAACATCTATTGCTGATATTCCTGCTGGGTTTATCGACAAAGAAAACGAATTGATTTTCGGTATCCAAAACGATGAACTCTTCAAATTGAACTTCATGCCAAAAGGTGGTATCCGTATGGCTGAAACTACTTTGAAAGAAAATGGATACGAACCAGACCCAGCTGTTCACGAAATCTTTACTAAATACGTAACAACAGTTAACGACGGAATCTTCCGCGCTTATACTTCAAACATCCGTCGTGCGCGTCACGCCCACACTGTAACTGGTCTTCCAGATGCCTACTCACGTGGACGTATCATCGGTGTTTACGCACGTCTTGCTCTTTACGGTGCAGACTACTTGATGCAAGAAAAAGTAAACGACTGGAATGCAATTAAAGAAATTGATGAAGAAACAATCCGTCTTCGTGAAGAAGTAAACCTTCAATACCAAGCATTGCAACAAGTTGTTCGCTTGGGTGACCTTTACGGAGTTGATGTCCGCAAACCAGCGATGAATACGAAAGAAGCCATCCAATGGGTTAACATCGCCTTCATGGCTGTCTGCCGTGTTATCAACGGTGCTGCTACATCTCTAGGACGTGTGCCAATCGTACTTGATATCTTTGCAGAACGTGACCTTGCTCGTGGTACATTTACTGAATCAGAAATCCAAGAGTTCGTTGATGATTTCGTTATGAAACTTCGTACAGTTAAATTTGCTCGTACAAAAGCTTACGACCAATTGTACTCAGGTGACCCAACATTCATCACAACTTCTATGGCTGGTATGGGTAACGACGGTCGTCACCGTGTTACTAAGATGGACTACCGTTTCTTGAACACTCTTGACAACATCGGTAACTCTCCAGAGCCAAACTTGACAGTTCTTTGGACTGACAAATTGCCATACAACTTCCGTCGCTACTGTATGCACATGAGCCACAAACACTCTTCTATCCAATACGAAGGTGTAACAACAATGGCTAAAGATGGATACGGAGAAATGAGCTGTATCTCATGCTGTGTGTCACCACTTGACCCAGAAAACGAAGATCAACGCCACAACATCCAGTACTTCGGTGCTCGTGTAAACGTTTTGAAAGCTCTTCTTACTGGTTTGAACGGTGGTTACGACGATGTTCACAAAGACTACAAAGTATTTGACATCGATCCTATCCGTGACGAAGTTCTTGAATTCGAATCAGTTAAAGCGAACTTTGAAAAATCTCTTGACTGGTTGACTGACACTTACGTAGATGCTTTGAACATCATCCACTACATGACTGACAAGTACAACTACGAAGCTGTTCAAATGGCCTTCTTGCCAACTAAACAACGTGCCAACATGGGATTCGGTATCTGTGGATTTGCTAACACTGTTGATACATTGTCAGCGATTAAATACGCTACCGTTAAACCAATCCGTGATGAAGATGGCTACATCTACGATTACGAAACAATCGGCGAATACCCACGTTGGGGTGAAGATGACCCACGTTCAAACGAATTGGCAGAGTGGTTGATCGAAGCTTACACAACTCGTCTACGTAGCCACAAACTTTACAAAGACGCAGAAGCTACTGTATCACTTTTGACAATCACATCTAACGTTGCTTACTCTAAACAAACCGGTAACTCACCAGTCCACAAAGGTGTATACCTCAACGAAGATGGTTCTGTGAACTTGTCTAAACTTGAATTCTTCTCACCAGGTGCTAACCCATCTAACAAAGCTAAAGGTGGATGGTTGCAAAACTTGAACTCACTTGCTAGCCTTGACTTTGGTTACGCAGCTGACGGTATCTCATTGACAACTCAAGTTTCTCCACGTGCTCTTGGTAAGACTCGTGACGAACAAGTGGATAACTTGGTAACAATCCTTGATGGTTACTTCGAAAACGGTGGACAACACGTTAACTTGAACGTTATGGACTTGAACGACGTTTACGAAAAAATCATGGCAGGTGAAGATGTTATCGTTCGTATCTCAGGATACTGTGTAAACACTAAATACCTCACTCCAGAACAAAAAACTGAATTAACACAACGTGTCTTCCACGAAGTTCTTTCAATGGATGATGCATTGAGCTAATATTCAATTAGAATAGAAAGAAAGCCAGTTAATCTAACTGGTTTTCTTGTGCTTTAAAAACTTTTTAAAAAATAGTCAAATTTGGTCAAATAGTTATTGACTTTTACTGACTAATGTGATATAGTAGAAACATAAGGAAAATGACTTCCTTAGAAAACTTCATTTTCAATGATTCTATTTCTTGAAAGTGTACGATAGATGCCCTAGAAAGGGGTGAGGCCTATGTTAAATCTAACAGATTTTGAAAAGAAGATGATAGAAGGCTTATTTAAGAAAGAAAAACCAGAAATTATACGTAGAGTGACTAGTTAGCTAGTCTATCTTTTTAGAACAAAGGTCAAAGATAGTCAATGTCAGAGATCGTGAATAATTAACAATAAACGAGGTAAAGAATATGAACAACAACTTTAATAACTTTAACAACATGGATGATTTATTTAACCAATTGATGGGTGGTATGCGAGGATATAGTTCTGAAAATCGTCGCTACTTGATTAATGGACGAGAAGTGACACCTGAGGAATTTGCTCATTATCGTGCAACTGGTCAATTGCCAGGTAATGCAGAATCTGATGCGCGAATGCAACAACACGCTTCAGGTATGAAACAAGACGGTGTCCTTGCTAAACTAGGTCGTAACTTGACAGCAGAAGCTCGTGAGGGCAAGTTGGATCCTGTTATCGGACGAAACAAGGAAATTCAAGAAACATCTGAAATCCTCTCACGTCGTACGAAGAACAATCCTGTACTTGTCGGAGATGCAGGTGTTGGTAAGACAGCCGTTGTCGAAGGTCTAGCACAAGCTATTGTGAATGGAGATGTTCCGGCTGCCATCAAGAACAAGGAAATTATTTCTATTGATATCTCAGGTCTTGAGGCTGGTACTCAATACCGTGGTAGCTTTGAAGAAAATATTCAAAACCTAGTCAATGAAGTGAAAGAAGCAGGGAATATTATCCTCTTCTTTGATGAAATTCACCAAATCCTTGGCGCTGGCTCAATCGGTGGAGACAGTGGTTCTAAAGGGCTTGCGGACATTCTCAAGCCAGCTCTCTCTCGAGGTGAGTTGACAGTTATCGGGGCAACGACTCAAGACGAATATCGTAACACTATCTTAAAGAATGCGGCTCTTGCTCGTCGTTTCAACGAAGTGAAGGTCAATGCTCCTTCAGCAGAGGATACCTTTAAAATCCTTCAAGGGATTCGTGACCTCTATCAACAACATCACAATGTCATCTTGCCAGACGAAGTCTTGAAAGCAGCAGTGGATTATTCAATCCAATACATTCCTCAACGTAGCTTGCCAGATAAGGCTATCGACCTTGTCGATGTAACGGCAGCTCACTTGGCAGCTCAACATCCTGTAACAGATGTTCATGCTGTTGAACGGGAAATCGAGGCAGAAAAAGACAAGCAAGAAAAAGCAGTTGAGGCAGAAGACTTTGAAGCAGCTCTTAATGCTAAAACACGTATTGCAGAATTAGAGAAAAAAGTCGAAAACCACACAGAAGATATGAAGGTGACTGCAAGTGTCAACGATGTGGCTGAATCTGTGGAACGTATGACTGGTATTCCAGTGTCACAAATGGGAGCATCAGACATCGAACGTTTGAAAGATATGGCTCATCGTTTGGAACACAAGGTTATCGGCCAAGACAAGGCGGTTGAAGCTGTAGCTCGTGCTATTCGTCGTAACCGTGCTGGTTTTGATGAAGGCAATCGCCCAATCGGTAGCTTCCTCTTTGTAGGCCCAACTGGGGTTGGTAAGACAGAACTTGCTAAACAATTGGCGCTTGATATGTTTGGAACCAAGGATGCGATTATCCGCTTGGATATGTCTGAATACAGTGACCGCACAGCCGTATCTAAATTGATCGGTACAACAGCAGGTTATGTGGGGTATGATGACAATAGCAATACTTTGACAGAACGTGTTCGTCGTAATCCTTACTCTATCATTCTCTTGGACGAGATTGAAAAGGCTGATCCTCAAGTAATTACCCTTCTCCTCCAAGTTTTGGATGATGGTCGTTTGACTGATGGTCAAGGAAATACAGTGAACTTCAAGAATACTGTCATTATCGCAACATCAAATGCTGGATTTGGCTATGAAGCTAACTTGACAGAAGATGCGGATAAACCAGAATTGATGGATCGTTTGAAACCCTTCTTCCGCCCAGAGTTCCTTAACCGCTTTAATGCAGTTATCGAGTTCTCACACTTGAATAAGGAAGACCTTTCTAAGATTGTGGACTTGATGTTGGCGGAAGTCAACCAAACCTTGGCTAAGAAAGGAATCGACCTTGAAGTTAGCCAAGCAGCTAAGGACTTTATCACAGAAGAAGGTTATGACGAAGTTATGGGTGTTCGTCCTCTCCGTCGCGTGGTTGAACAACAAATTCGTGATAAGGTAACAGATTTCCACTTGGATCATCTAGATGCCAAACATCTGGAAGCAGATATGGAAGATGGCGTTTTGGTCATTCGTGAAAAAGCCTAACTCAAGATTTTGAGAATAAAAAAAGGAACTAGCTAAAAGCAGGTTCCTTTTTGTGTTTAGATAACATGACGTTCAAAGGCATCATCTGAGATTCCTTGTTCAAGAATCAGCTTAGCCCATTCTTTAGCTGAAAAGAGGCTGTGGTCCTTGTAGTTTCCGCAAGATTCGATGGTTGTTCCAGGAACATCTTCCCAAGTAGTGGTTTCAGCGATTTCCTTGAGCGAATCCTTGATAACGACCGCGATTTCAGCGCTGGTATGGCGTCCCCACATAATCATGTGGAAGCCTGTACGGCAACCAAACGGCGAACAGTCAATCATGCCGTCAATGCGGGTACGGATGAGTTTGGCTAAGAGGTGCTCAATGGTGTGAAGGCCAGCGGTAGGGATAGAGTCTTCGTTTGGCTGCACCAAACGAATATCAAAGTTGGAGATGATGTCCCCTTTAGGCCCAGTTTCTTCCCCAATCAAGCGAACATAAGGTGCTTTAACAATAGTGTGGTCAAGTTCAAAACTTTCAACAATAACTTCTTTTGACATGGTAGTTCCTTTCAGTTTTCTTTTTTCATTATATCATAAAGCTGGCTCTTGAGATAGAGAGAAAACCTCTCCGAGAAAGGAGAGGTTTGAGTTTTTACTTCCGATACAAGCGATCGTATTGGTAGTATGGGTCAAAGGTCACGTTGATTCCTAGTTTTCGAAGGACATTTTTGTCCTCGTCAGTTAGGATAATGGTCGAATGTGCTTCACTTCCTTTGAGATTCCCGAGTTCCTTCATCGCGCGTGCAGCGTCTGGATTTTCTGTTGCAGTAATTGCTAGGGCAATTAGAATTTCATTAGAATGAAGACGCGGGTTGCGGCTGCCTAGGTGATTGATTTTAAGACCTTGAATTGGTTTGACGACTTCAGGCTCGATGAGTTTCACTTCCTTAGCGATGTCAGCTGATTTTTTGATAGCATTGATCAAGGCAGCAGCTGTAGGACCAAAGAGCTCTGAGTTTTTACCAGTTACGATTTCCCCATTTGGCAATTCAAGGGCTAGGGCAGGCCCACCAGTTTCTTCTGCTTTTTGGCGTGCAGCAACAGCAACCTTACGGTCTGCAGGTGTGATGCCGAGGTCGTTCATGAGAAGTTCAATCTTCTTGACAGCAGTTTCTCCGGCTTTTTCAGCTTTAAAATCAAGAACAGTTTGATAGTAGCGACGGATGATTTCTTGTTTTGAAGCTTCGATAGCAGCTTCATTATCAGTAATAGCAAAACCAACCATGTTGACACCCATGTCTGTCGGTGAAGCGTATGGAGATTCACCGAGAATGCGTTCCAACATGCGCTTGAGCACTGGGAAAATTTCAATATCACGGTTGTAATTGACAGTGGTTTCTCCGTAGGTTTGGAGATGGAAAGGGTCAATCATGTTGACATCGTCAAGGTCTGCTGTGGCAGCCTCGTAGGCCAAGTTGACTGGATGATGAAGGGGCAGGTTCCAGACTGGGAAGGTTTCAAACTTAGCGTAACCAGACTTGATACCATTGATTTGGTCGTGGTACATATTGGACATACAAGTGGCCAATTTTCCAGAACCAGGTCCCGGAGCGGTTACGACAATCAAGTTGCGACTGGTTTTGATGTAGTCGTTTTTTCCCATACCTTCTGGAGAAATGATGTGATCCATATCCGTCGGATATCCTTTGATTGGATAATGAAGATAAGAATCAATCCCGTTTTTATCTAACTGGTTGCGGAAGGCATCTGCAGCGGGTTGGCCAGCGTACTGTGTGATGACAACGGAGCCGACAAAAATCCCCAATTCGTTGAATTTATCAATCAAACGAAGAACTTCTTGGTCATAAGAAATGCCTAGGTCGCCACGTGCTTTAGAATGCTCGATGTTACTTGCGTTAATGGCAATCACAACCTCAACTTGCTCTTTTAATTCCTGCAAGAGCTTGATTTTGTTGTCTGGTTCATATCCTGGAAGGACACGAGCAGCATGGAAATCTTCCAACATCTTGCCCCCGAACTCCAAGTAGAGCTTACCATCAAACTGGTTGATGCGCTCCAAGATATGGTCGCGTTGTAGATTCAAATATTGTTCAGAACTAAATGCTTCTTGTTTCATTTTTTTACCTCTGTACTCTATTATAATAAAAAAGTGGAAGTTAGGAAACTACGGAGCTAAAAAAGAAATTAAAAAGATTAAGCAAACGCTTGCACAGAATTTTAAAAAGCGCTATCATAGACTATAGATTATTAAAATAATGAGGTAAGAAGATGCAAGAAAAATGGTGGCACAATGCCGTAGTCTATCAAGTCTATCCCAAGAGTTTTATGGATAGCAATGGAGATGGGATTGGCGATTTGCCAGGAATTACCAGTAAATTAGACTATCTAGCAAAGTTAGGAGTCACAGCGATTTGGCTTTCTCCTGTTTATGATAGTCCGATGGATGATAATGGCTATGATATTGCTGATTATCAAGCGATTGCAGCTATTTTCGGGACCATGGAGGATATGGACCAACTCATTGAAGAAGCTAAGAAACGTGATATTCGTATCATCATGGACTTGGTGGTCAATCATACCTCGGATGAACACGCCTGGTTTGTCGAGGCATGTGAAAATCCTGACAGCCCCGAGCGAGACTACTATATCTGGCGTGATGAGCCTAATGACCTTGTCTCCACCTTTAGCGGTTCGGCGTGGGAATACGATGAAAAGTCGGATCAGTATTATCTTCATTTTTTCAGTAAGAAACAGCCCGATCTTAACTGGGAGAATGAAAAACTGCGCCAGAAAATTTACGAGATGATGAACTTCTGGATTGATAAGGGCATTGGCGGTTTCCGTATGGATGTCATTGATATGATTGGGAAAATTCCTGACGAGAAGGTAGTCAATAATGGTCCTATGCTCCATCCCTATCTCAAGGAAATGAATCAGGCGACCTTTGGCGACAAAGATCTCTTGACAGTAGGAGAGACCTGGGGAGCAACGCCAGAGATTGCTAAGCTCTACTCGGATCCAAAGGGACAAGAGTTGTCTATGGTCTTCCAGTTTGAACACATCGGACTTCAGTATCAAGAAGGGCAACCTAAGTGGCATTACCAAAAAGAGCTAAATGTAGGAAGATTAAAAGAAATTTTCAATAAATGGCAGACAGAGTTGGGAGTTGAAGATGGATGGAATTCTCTTTTCTGGAATAACCATGACCTCCCTCGAATCGTCTCTATTTGGGGAAATGACCAAGAATACCGTGAAAAATCTGCCAAAGCCTTTGCAATCTTGCTTCATCTCATGAGAGGGACTCCTTATATCTACCAAGGTGAGGAGATTGGG
This sequence comes from Streptococcus oralis, assembly GCF_001578945.1. Classification (GTDB taxonomy): domain Bacteria; phylum Bacillota; class Bacilli; order Lactobacillales; family Streptococcaceae; genus Streptococcus; species Streptococcus oralis_Q. The sequence continues at coordinate 325,420 of NZ_KQ969550.1, read as the reverse complement.
ATGACCAATTATCCTTTTGAAACACTGGACCAAGTGGAAGATATTGAATCCCTCAATTATGCGCGTGAGGCTCTTGAAAAAGGCGTTCCGCTAGAGGAGATTATGGACAGCATCCGTGTCATCGGTCGTGATAATGCACGTACTCCGATGCAATGGGACGAGAGCAAAAACGCTGGCTTCTCAACAGGCCAACCTTGGTTGGCAGTTAATCCAAACTATCAAGCTATCAATGTTCAAGAAGCACTGGCAAATCCAGATTCTATTTTCTATACTTATCAGAAGCTGGTTCAAATCCGTAAGGAAAATAGCTGGCTGATTCGAGCTGACTTTGAATTACTTGATACGGCTGATAAGATTTTTGCTTATATCCGTAAGGACGGGAACCGTCGTTTCTTAGTTGTGGCTAACTTGTCCAATGAAAAACAAAACTTTGCAGTAGAAGGAAGAGTTAAGTCGATCTTGATTGAAAACACTACTGCTAAAGAAGCAGTTGAAAAACAGGTCTTGGCTCCATGGGATGCTTTCTGTGTGGAACTAACGGATTAAAATAAGGGAACCTCAAGCCTTTGATGCTTGAGGTTCTTTTACTAAAAATTATGTAGAAAAGTCTTTAAAAAATATTTGTGCTAAATTTCAAGTTCAAGTTAGCCAGCAAGCAGAAATTCTCTGGGAGACTTGCAGT
>NZ_KQ969550.1:272300-323529 GCF_001578945.1 Streptococcus oralis | reverse complement strand
CATAAAAAATATTTGTTAGAATTTTCTAAAAAAATAGCTGAATGTCTTTGCATTTATAGAAAAATAGGGTATAATGGTGAAAATACTATCTTTAAGGAGATTGCCTATGAAATCGAAAAAGTGGCTCTTAGGAGCAGGAGCGGTCTTGAGTGCTGCTCTCCTGTTAACGGCTTGTGGAAAAAACGAAAAGAATGCAGAGGCTCCCAAGACATTTTCTTATGTTTATGCCATGGATCCATCGTCTTTGGACTATAGTGTGACGAGCAAAAGTTCAACATCTGACGTTATAGCGAACGTTGTGGATGGTCTCTTAGAAAATGATAAGTATGGAAATTTAATTCCATCACTTGCAGAAGACTGGTCCGTCTCTAAAGATGGTTTGACCTATACCTACAAACTTCGTAAGGGTGTGAAATGGTATACTTCTGAGGGAGAAGAGTATGCAGAAGTTAAGGCTCAAGACTTTGTTACTGGGCTTAAGCATGCTGCTGATGGGAAGTCAGACGGACTTTCTTTGATTCAGGATTCTATCAAAGGATTGGCTGCCTATGTCAGTGGAGAAAGCAATGACTTCTCTACTGTAGGAATTAAAGCTGTTGATGACTACACGGTAGAATACACTCTCAACAAGCCAGAAAGTTTCTGGAATTCTAAGGTCACAACTGCAACCATGCTTCCAGTTAATGAAGAATTTTTGAATTCGAAAGGGAGCGACTATGGTGCACCAACCCCATCAGGTATCCTATATAATGGTCCTTATTTCTTGAAATCATTGACTTCAAAATCAGTCATTGAATATGAAAAGAATCCAAACTACTGGGATAAGGACAATGTCAAGATTGACAATATTAAACTAACTTTCTACGATGGATCAGACCAAGAATCTTTGATTCGTAGCTTTACACAAGGTGCATATACCACAGCCCGTCTCTTCCCAACAAGCTCAAACTTTGAGTCAACTAAAAAAGAGTATGGCGATAAGATTGTCTATAGTCCACAAGAAGCGACAAGCTACTACCTCACTGTGAACGTAAACCGCCAGTCTTACAATAAAACAGCCAAAACGGACGAGGCTCAAAAAACTTCAACGAAAGAAGCTCTTCTCAACAAGAACTTCCGTCAGGCGCTGAACTTTGCCCTTGACCGTCACTCTTACACTGCCCAGCTGAATGGCGAAGAAGGTGCGGACAAGATTATCCGTAACAGCCTAGTGCCTCATGACTACGTTCAAGTGGGTGAAAAGACCTTTGGAGAGTTGGCACAGGCAGAGCTCGTTTCATATGGGGAACAATGGAAAGATGTAGCCCTTACAGATGGTAAGGATACGATTTACAGTCCTGAAAAAGCTAAGGCGGCCTTTGCAAAAGCTAAGACAGAATTGCAAGCTAAAGGCGTGACATTCCCAATTCGTTTGGACATCCCGGTTGAACAGACAGATGTGATTGCCGTTCAGCAAACCAACTCACTCAAACAATCTATCGAATCAACACTTGGTACAGAGAATGTCATTATTGATGTTCTTCAAATGACGGATGATGAAAAAATGAGTATCACTTCTCAAGCCAAAGTACCATCTCAAAAAGACTATGACTTGAATGGAACTGGTTGGGGACCAGACTATCAGGATCCAGCCACCTATCTCAATATACTAGATGCCAAGACAGGTTCTGCTCTCAAGCACTTGGGAATTACCCGAGGAAAAGATCCAGAAGTGATGGCTCAAGTTGGACTGGACGAATACAAGAAACTCTTGGATGATGCGGCGAGTGAAACAAGCGATCTCAATAAACGTTATGAGAAATACGCTAAAGCTCAAGCTTGGGTATCTGATAGCTCACTCTTAATCCCAGTTGCCTCTTCAGGTGGTTCTCCAACTGTTAGCCGTACAGTGCCATTCACAAAAGCGTACTCTCAAGTCGGAATCAAGGGGGATCCATTCGTTTTCAAAGGCCTGGAGTTGCAAAATGATGTCGCGACCACCAAAGAATACGAAGAAGCTTTCAAGAAATGGCAGAAAGAAAGAATCGAAACGAATGCCAAATACCAAAAAGAGCTAGAAAAACACATCAAATAATCTATAAAAAGAAAAGGAAGTTGCAGAAAATCTGTGCTTCCTTTTGTTTCTTTGTTAACTATAGTAGTCGATGAAACGCGTAATATCAGAGTTGTGCAAACACTAAAAAGGAACAAAACCGCTATAGTGGGGGTGCGATATATTATTAGAAGGGGGGTTCTTTTTAGGCTATGATTTGCATGATAAAGAGGACTGTCAGATCGACAATAGTTGTAATGCAACCTAATCACGGGAATCCGAAGGAGAATACGAACTTTAATATTTATATAACAAATTATTTTTAGTATATTTATACATGTTAAAAATATTTTTTAGGCAAGTGTTTAATACCATATAGTTTGAGCGTTGAAACAAAAAATACTTGTTCTGATGTTAAAACATCAGTTTTGTTATATAAAAATAGTAATGATGTTATTTTGTTGATTTTAAAATGTGAAAGTGCTACAATTGTTATTGAACGTAATAAATATTAAAAATATTCATTACGTCTAAATTATATTTTATAAAATATATTCTTTACTTTTAGTCCGAAAAACGAATAGTGCACAAAGTTTTTCCGAACATTACGACTAGTGGTTCTTTTTGGAGGTTTAATTTAAAATGAATAGAAAATATGGTCTTTTGGCGGGAGCGGTTCTGGCATCGGCAATTGCGGCTTCAGCTTCTGTAGCACCAACGGTTCATGCAGATCATCGTTGGGATTTCCGTCATAACTGGGACTACGATTTCGATGATTGGGACTATGACTATTGGGATTATGACTATTGGGATTATGACTATTGGGACTATGGCTATAACTATTGGAATCGCAACTATAATTATTGGAATAGATACAATTACCGACAACCCAATAATGGTCGCTATTTTTACTGGAATGGTCACTACTACTACCGTATGAGTGACGGTAGTTACCGTATTTACCGTGATGGTGAATGGAAACCGTTGACAAATAATAATGACAACAATTCTTCAGCTAATAACTTAACAAATGATAGCCACTACCGCTATGAGAATGGTTACCATTACTATGTGTTAGAAAACGGGGACTACTATTATTACCAAGATGGTCAGTGGGTGTTTGTTAAGAAATCTGAGGATAATCCAAAAGAAGAGGAAAAAGAAGATTCGGGTACAGTGGAGCTTCCAGAAAATCCCCCATTCAATGGTGCTGAGGGAGAGTTTAATCCTTTTGCACCAAAACCAGACCAACCAACTGAAGATCCAAAACCAGATAATCCAACTGAAGATCCAAAGCCAGATAATCCAACCAATCCATCTGTCCCAGAGACTCCAGGTTTAACCACGACGGATGAACCGAGTGAAAATCAGATTCCTCCGTATGTTGAAAAGCCAGCAGCGGGTTTGGAGCACTTGTTGTGGGCTCCAGATGGAAGTAAACCAAAATTGGCCTTTCCACCAGGAAAGCCAGGTGATAAGGTTCTGGAGAACGATACACACTATGCCTTTGATGGCACAAACCATTATTACTATGTTGACTCTAATGATGCAGTTACAGGTTATACAGCCTACTGGAAATGGATGGGGAATGTATGGAAACTGTATGGGATGACCAACCCTACTGATCCGGCACTGGATCCAAACTTGCACACGGATCCTGCGGATGATGAGTATAGATATAGTGATCAGGATTCTAGCGTGAAACTGTATTCGACTAATCTAGTCGCAACTGCTGAGGCAGGGCAAGCTCTTCCATTCCAAAATGTTGAGGAATTTAAAAACTATGTGATCGAAAAACTAAATCCGAAATTTGTAGATAACGCAGGTTGGGATGCAAAGGTTACTTGGGAGATTGAAGATGAAGAAATCTTTGAGAAAACTAAAACAGATCCTTGGGCTAGAGATTATGTTTTGGTTGCCAATCTCAAGAGCGGAGTAGACGGAGAAAGTTATCGTGATGTAGAATTTGGTTATGTGAAGTTTGTCTTCCGCGTTGCTGCGACGGATGATACGAATTATTACTATATGGAAAAGGCTAAGGAAGCATTTGCTGAGATCAATGAAATTCGTAAGGAACAAGGTTTGAAAGAATTGACTTGGTCAGATGAGATTTATCAAAATCAAGTCCTGCCGAAAGCAAATCAAATTTCTCGCCAATATGATAGTTCAGGCTTTGTTGCTCGTCATGACCAAGATGCGGACGCTGTTGTCAAGAAGTGGGCAAATAGTGGTTTGAGAGAACTACTTTTAGATCCAAATGCGACAGAAGGGGCCGTGGCGGCAGTAGTTAGTGGTAATGGAGATTATTACTGGGCTTATAATTATAAGTAATTCGAATTTCTAGCTCTGTGTCACCTGTCGTGGATTGATGAGAAGGCTAGTATATGGAGAAGGCGGTACTGTCTTCTCCATTTTTATTCAAAGCGATAATGGTTCTTTTCTTAAATTACCAAAGTTACGAAACTTGCATTTGATGGATTTTATCAGATTGCTAGTTGCCTCTAATCAAGGCAATTGAGGGATGTGGATAATTCATTTTTTCTTAAGAACGATTTGGAAAAGAGGATGAATGCCGCGGGTTCTATCTTCCTATTGGTACGAAAAGCTCTTCGAAAACAAACTAGTTGTCTGTATAATAATGCCGTAGCTGAAAAAATTGTCGTATTTTAAGGTCAAATTCATTAATCAAGGATACTTTCGTTCTTTAAAAAGAATGGCTGTTAGAGACAGAAGATTGTCTTTGTTGGTGGAATATTCATAGGATTCATAGCAATTTTGACGATCGAATGCCCGTCCGTGGCGGTGATGTTGATGGCTTAAATCGATATAGATAAAGTTTGTACAGAAAATGGTTGTTTTTTATTTTCCATGCACTTAAGTGTTTAGGTTCATTTTAACGCCCTGCATTATTTGTTTAGATTAATCGTTTCTCGATAGAAAGCGGGAAACTCTACTTTTTAAAGCAATTTTTATAACATATAAACATGTTATAAAACCTAACATATAGAAGTAGGCGATGAAATTAAGAAAAAACTTATCGGAGCGGTTCTTGCCTTAGTTGCAGGAGGGTTACTGTCAGCTTTTGGACAGTTTGATACAGATATAAGTACTTTCTCGTCAACGTTAACCGCAAAACCTATAATCATACCGCTAAAACAACGGATGAGCAAAAGCTATCAACTCAAACAGCGATTTTAAATAAAAATTTCCGTCAGGCGATTAACTTTGCCCTTGATCGCACAACCTACTCAGCTCAATCAAATGGTGAGGAAGCAGCCAGCAAAAACCTTGTAATACCTCCCTCCTTACTTTTGTACAAGTAGGAGACAAGAGCTTTGGAGAGGTAACGGCTTCTAAGCTTGTGAACTATGGAACAGAATGGTCAGGAATCAACTTGGCGGATGCCCAAGACGCTTACTTTAATAAGGAAAAAGCTCAAGCGTGGATGATTGACAATTCTCTAATCCTGTCTGCTATGTCAAATAGTGGTACAGCCTCTGTAACCAAAGTAACTTCGTTTACACGTGCCTACTCCTTAGTTGGTATCAAGGGGGACGGAAATAATTATAAGTACATGAGATTGCAGAAAGATCCTGTTACCAAGAAAACGATTTGACGAAGCTAAGGCTAAGTGGGAAGAAGAACGAAAAAAACGATTGAGCAGAGTCAAAAAGAATTTGAAAATCATATCTAAAAGCGAAAACAAGGTTTTCTTCAAGAGATCTTGTTTTTGTTTGTCAAAACTCTCAATGCTGAAAGTTGTAACTTCAAAAAAATAATTAAGAAAAAAGAATGAAAACGCTAGAAATTGTGGAAATGAATAGAATTTATCCTATTTCTGTGATATAATTATTCTAATTATTAGAGTAGTATAGGGGAGTATCATGAATAAACGTTCAAAGAGAACTCGCTCGGGGAAAGTAATGCAAAGTGTTAACATAGTCTTGTTAACTGTTTACCTATTGTTGGCTGGCTTGTTGCTTTTTTTGATTTTTAAATACAATATCCTTGCTTTTAGATATCTGAATCTAGTGGCAACTGCCTTAGTTCTATTAGTTTCTCTAGCAGGGTTGCTCTTGATTGTCTATAAAAAAGCTGAGAAATTCACCATTTTTCTCTTGATGCTCTCTATCCTTATGAGCTCTGTGTCGCTCTTTGCAGTACAGCAGTTTGTTGGACTGACTAATCGTTTAAATGCGACTTCCAATTACTCAGAATATTCTATCAGTGTTGCTGTTTTAGCAGATAGTGAGATTGGAAATGTTACGCAACTGACGAGTGTGACAGCACCGACTGGGACTGATAATGAAAATATTCAAAAACTACTAGCTGATATCAAGTCAAGTCAGAACACGGATTTGAAGGTCGAACAGAGTTCGTCTTACCTAGCGGCTTACAAGAGTTTGATTGCAGGTGACACCAAGGCCATTGTCCTAAATAGTGTCTTTGAAAATATCATCGAGTCGGAATATCCAGATTATACATCAAAGATTAAAAAGATCTATACCAAGGAATTCACTAAAAAAGTAGAAGCACCTAAGGCTTCGAAGAGTCAGTCTTTTAATATCTATGTGAGTGGTATTGATACTTATGGCCCGATTAGTTCGGTGTCGCGTTCGGATGTCAATATCCTAATGACTGTCAATCGTGATACCAAAAAAATCCTCTTGACCACAACACCACGCGATGCCTATGTACCAATCGCTGATGGTGGAGGCAATCAAAAAGATAAATTGACCCATGCGGGCATTTATGGAGTTGATTCATCCATCCACACCTTAGAAAATCTCTATGGAGTAGATATCAATTACTATGTGCGATTGAACTTCACTTCGTTTTTGAAATTGATTGATTTGTTGGGTGGGGTAGATGTTTATAATGATCAGGAATTCACAACTCTACACGGTAAGTTTCAATTCCCTGTGGGCAATGTTCATCTTGATTCAGAACAGGCTCTTGGTTTTGTCCGTGAACGCTACTCTCTAGCAGATGGTGACCGTGACCGCGGACGCAATCAACAAAAGGTGATTGTGGCTATCCTTCAAAAATTAACGTCGGCAGAAGCACTGAAAAATTATAGTACGATTATTGATAGCTTGCAAGATTCTATCCAAACAAACATGCCGCTTGAGACCATGATGAATTTGGTCAACGCTCAGTTAGAAAGTGGTGGAACTTACAAAGTGAATTCGCAAGACTTGAAAGGTAAAGGACGGATGGATCTTCCTTCTTATGCGATGCCAGATAGTAATCTCTATATGATGGAAATTGACGACAGTAGCCTTGCATCTGTCAAAACTGCTATTCAAGATGTGCTGGAGGGCAGATGAAATGATTGATATTCATTCGCACATTGTCTTTGATGTAGATGATGGCCCCAAGTCGAGAGAGGAAAGCAAGTCTCTCTTGATAGAAGCCTACAGACAGGGGGTACGAACCATTGTCTCTACCTCTCACCGTCGCAAGGGCATGTTTGAAACTCCGGAAGAGAAGATAGCAGAAAACTTTCTTCAGGTTCGGGAACTAGCTAAGGAAGTTGCGAGCGACTTGGTCATTGCTTATGGAGCTGAAATTTACTACACACCAGATGTTCTGGATAAGCTGGAAAAAAAGCGGGTTCCAACTCTCAATGATAGTCGTTATGCCTTGATAGAGTTTAGTATGAACACCCCTTATCGCGATATTCATAGTGCCTTGAGCAAGATCTTGATGTTGGGAATTACTCCAGTCATTGCCCACATCGAGCGCTATGATGCTCTTGAAAATAATGAAAAACGCGTTCGAGAACTGATCGATATGGGCTGTTACACGCAAGTAAATAGTTCACACATCCTCAAACCCAAACTTTTTGGAGAACGTTATAAATTCATGAAAAAAAGAGCTCAGTATTTTTTAGAGCAGGATTTGGTTCATGTCATTGCAAGTGATATGCACAATCTAGACGGTAGACCTCCTCATATGGCAGAAGCATATGACCTTGTTACCCAAAAATACGGAGAAGCGAAGGCTCAGGAACTTTTTATAGACAATCCTCGAAAAATTGTAATGGATCAACTAATTTAGGAGAAATGATGAAAGAACAAAATACGATAGAAATCGATGTATTTCAATTACTTAAAACCTTGTGGAAACGAAAGCTAATTATTTTATTAGTGGCACTTGTGACAGGTGTGGGAGCTTTTGCATATAGCACTTTTATCGTTAAGCCAGAATATACGAGTACCACGCGTATTTACGTAGTGAATCGCAATCAAGGAGACAAGCCGGGACTGACAAATCAGGACTTGCAGGCAGGAGCTTATCTGGTAAAAGACTACCGCGAAATCATCCTTTCGCAGGATGTATTGGAAAAGGTTGCGACCGATTTGAAATTAGACACGCCAGCAAAAACGTTAGCCAGCAAAGTTCAAGTGACTGTACCAGCTGACACTCGTATCGTCTCAATCTCTGTCAAGGATAAACAACCAGAGGAAGCCAGTCGCATCGCTAATTCTCTACGAGAAGTTGCTGCAGAAAAGATCATCGCTGTAACGCGAGTATCTGATGTAACGACACTTGAAGAAGCGCGACCAGCTACGACTCCCTCTTCTCCAAATGTTCGACGCAACACCTTGTTTGGTTTTCTTGGAGGAGTCGTCGTAACAGTAATTACTGTTCTTTTGATTGAGTTACTCGATACCCGTGTGAAACGTCCTGAAGATGTCGAAGATGTACTGCAAATTCCACTTTTAGGAGTCGTTCCAGATTTGGATAAAATGAAATAGGAGGAAGTTATGCCAACGTTAGAAATCTCACAGGCAAAATTGGAGCTTGCGAAAAAGGCAGAGGAATATTATAACGCTTTGTGCACGAACCTACAGTTAAGTGGAGATGATTTGAAAGTATTTTCTATCACTTCTGTGAAACCAGGAGAAGGAAAGTCAACGACTTCCACTAATATCGCTTGGGCTTTTGCGCGTGCGGGTTACAAGACACTGCTGGTTGATGGAGATATCCGTAATTCTGTTATGTCAGGTGTTTTTAAAACAAGAGATAAAATTACAGGTCTGACAGAATTTTTATCAGGAACTACAGACCTGTCACAAGGGCTTTGTGATACCAATATCGAAAATCTCTTTGTGGTTCAGGCTGGCTCTGTATCACCAAATCCGACAGCGCTTCTTCAAAGTAAGAATTTCAGTACGATGCTTGAAACCTTGCGTAAATATTTTGACTACATCATCGTGGATACTGCTCCGGTCGGTGTCGTCATTGATGCGGCTATCATTACGCGGAAATGCGATGCTTCTATTTTAGTAACAGCAGCAGGTGAAACAAATCGACGGGATATTCAAAAAGCAAAAGAACAGTTGGAACAAACTAAGAAGCCGTTTTTAGGGATCGTGTTAAATAAATTCGATACTTCAGTAGACAAACACGGTTCTTATGGAGATTATGGGAAGAAATAGGTTGAGGAGATAGAGATGGATGGAAAAGTAGTAAAACTTTCATTGGCCATAATCCAGAGCTTTCTTGTTATTTTATTGACTTATCCGCTTAGTGCTGTGAGAGAAACGGAGATTGTTTCAACAACAGCTATTGTACTTTATATCCTCCACTATTTTGTCTTTTATATCAGCGATTATGGACAGGATTTCTTTAAAAGGGGATATTGGATCGAGTTTGTCCAGACATTGAAATATATCCTATTCTTTGCTCTAGCGATTAGTATTTCTAATTTTTTCTTAGAAGATCGCTTTAGTATTTCCAGAAGAGGCATGATTTACTTCCTCACATTACATGCTCTTTTAGTCTATGTGCTAAATCTATTTATCAAGTGGTATTGGAAGCGAGCTTATCCCAATTTTAAAGGAAGTAAAAAAATTTTCCTACTTACAGCAACTTCTCGTGTCGAAAAGGTACTGGATAGACTAATAGAATCAAATGAGGTTGTTGGGGAGTTGGTAGCTGTCAGTGTTTTAGACAAACCAGATTTTCAGCATAATTCTTTAAAGGTAGTAGCAGAGGAGGAGATAGTAGACTTTGCGACTCATGAGGTGGTCGATGAAGTCTTTATCAATCTTCCAAGTGAAAAATACAATATTGGAGAGCTTATCTCTCAGTTTGAAACGATGGGAATTGATGTAACAGTCAATCTAAATGCTTTTGATCGTAGTTTGGCACGTAACAAGCAAATCCGTGAGATGGCAGGATTAAACGTTGTGACTTTTTCTACAACATTTTATAAGACTAGCCACGTGGTTGCTAAACGGATTATTGATATTATCGGTTCTCTAGTAGGGCTGATACTATGTGGTCTAGTCAGTGTTGTACTGGTTCCTTTGATTCGAAAGGATGGGGGCTCTGCTATTTTTGCTCAGACGCGTATTGGAAAAAATGGTCGCCATTTCACTTTTTATAAGTTTCGCTCTATGTGTGTAGATGCTGAGGAGAAAAAAAGAGAGCTCATGGAACAAAATACCATGCAGGGTGGAATGTTTAAGGTGGACGATGATCCGCGTATCACGAAAATTGGTCGTTTTATAAGGAAGACTAGCCTGGACGAGTTGCCACAGTTTTATAATGTTCTAAAGGGAGATATGAGTTTGGTTGGTACACGACCACCAACAGTGGACGAGTATGAACACTATACCCCAGAACAAAAACGTCGTCTAAGTTTTAAACCTGGCATAACAGGTCTCTGGCAAGTCAGCGGACGAAGTGAGATCAAGAATTTCGATGAAGTTGTCAAATTAGATGTGACCTATATAGACGATTGGACAATTTGGAAAGATATTGAAATTTTATTGAAGACAGTTAAAGTAGTATTTATGAGAGATGGAGCGAAGTAGTTCATATGAATGAGAGAATCCAAATATTAGGAATTACTATTGATCCATTAACGATGAAAGAAACAGTGGATGCTGTTGAACAGTATGTTTTAAAGAAGCATCCTTTGCACTTGATGGGAGTTAACGCGGATAAAATTAATCAGTGCCATGAAGATGAGAAAATTAAAAAAATCGTTAATGAATCAGGAATAATTAATGCCGACGGTGCTTCAGTGGTTTTAGCGAGTAAGTTTTTAGGAGCGCCTGTCCCTGAACGAGTAGCTGGTATAGATTTGATGCAAAATTTGCTAGAGTTATCAAATAAAAAAGGATACTCAGTTTACTTTTTTGGAGCCAAAGAAGTAATTTTGCAAGATATGCTAAAAGCTTTTAAACAAAGATATCCTGATCTTGATGTTGTTGGTTATAGAAATGGATATTTTTCACCTGAAGATGAAGAAAAGATTCAGGAAGATATTAAAGATAGAAAACCAGATTTTGTGTTTGTAGGGATTACTTCTCCTAAGAAAGAATATATTATCCAATCATTCATGGATAATGGAATTAATGCTGTTTTTATGGGTGTTGGTGGCAGTTTTGATGTATTATCAGGGCACATCAAACGAGCGCCATTATGGATGCAAAAATTGAATCTGGAATGGTTATTCCGTGTAGCTAATGAACCTAAACGCCTTTTTAAGCGTTATTTTGTAGGGAATATTTCATTTATAAGAAAAGTCTTAAGAGCGAAAAGGGGATATAAATTTTGAACCAAACAGAAATGGTTAAATTGATTCAGAAAGTTGAATTGGATGCTATAAAAGAGTTTCAAAAAATTTGTAAAGAGAACAAAATAGATTTCTTCCTTCGTGGGGGTAGTGTACTTGGGGCAGTCAAATATGATGGCTTTATTCCATGGGATGATGACATGGATATTGCTGTGCCCCGTGAAGGCTACGATAAACTTCCAGGTATCTTTAAGGGTAGAATTATCGCAGGCAAATATCAGGTTCTTGCTTATCAATATTGCGATACTTTACATTGCTACTTTCCTCGCTTATTCCTTTTAGAAGATGAACGGAAACGTTTGGGCTTGCCACGAAATACCAATTTAGGCCTGCATTTGATTGATATCATTCCTTTGGATGGTGCCCCAAATCATTCATTTTCAAGAAAGCTTTACTTCGGTAAAGTATACTGGTATCGTTTTTTAGCAAGTTTAGGAACTACTTATGTTGGAGACCATGTGGATATGCATTCCGTTAAGCAAAAACTAATCATCGGTTTCTTTAAAAAGCTAGGATTTGCAAAACTATTTCCTCAAAATTCTGTTTATAGACGCTTGGATAATCTCTATAAAAAGTATGATTGGAAAAAGCAGAGGTATGCTGGAACTATCAATGCTTCTTTATTTGCTAAAGAAGTTATGCCAGTAGAGATTTGGGGAGAAGGAGTAGAGAAGCCTTTTGAGGATACCTTCTTTAAAGTTCCAACGGAGTATGATCGCTACTTGAAAAGACTTTATGGGGAAAACTATCTTCACGAAGAGCCTAGTGATGATGAAAAGAAATCGCATTTAGGAGGACAATAATTTGTTTTGTTATATTATTTTGCATTACAAAGTATTAGAGGAAACTATTTCTTGTGTTAAATCAATAAAGGAAGCGAATTCCAATTCAAAACAGATAATCATTATTGATAATTTTTCTAATAATGGTACGGGTGAAAAACTACAAGAGCTTTATGAGTCGGATTCAGAGATTGATGTATTGATTAATCATGAAAATACTGGTTTTGCTCGTGGAAATAATGTAGCTTATCAATTTGCTAAGGAAAAGTATAACCCCGATTTCATGGTTATCATGAATAACGATATTGAGATAGAAACAGAAGATTTTGAAAAAATCGTGACAGATATCTATCGTGAGGAGAAATTCCATTTGCTTGGGCCAGATATCTTCTCGACTACTTATCAACTTCACCAAAACCCAAAACGGTTGACACATTATACTTATGAAGAAGTTAAAACTCTAAATGAAAAATTTAAAAAAGGGAGCCAAGTTAGTCTAGTTTTAAAAATCAAATGTTGGTTGAAAGCTAGTAAAGCTCTTCGAACAGCAATCTATCAAAATAGACGTAAAAAAGGATCAGTAGACTATAGAAAACAGGTAGAAAACCCAATTCTTCATGGTTCGTTTATTGTATATTCAAGAGATTTTATCGAAAAAGAGGAGTATGCTTTTAACCCTAACACCTTCTTCTACTATGAAACAGAGATATTAGATTATGAAGCTGAATTAAAAGGATACAAGAGAATTTACACACCGAAGATTAAGGTATTGCACCATCAGAATGTTGCAACTAATCAGGTTTATACAAACTTAGTAGAAAAAACTTTATTTTCAAACAAATGCAACTTTGAATCCACTAGTTATTTTTTAACTTTAATGGAGAAAAATAAAATTAGTCGGTAATTATTAAAAATGAATAAAAAAATGATGAAAAAAATTTTATATGTGACAAATGTTGATTGGAATTGGATAAAACAGCGTCCACAATTTATTGCAGAAAGCTTATCTAATTTTTATGAGATACTAGTTCTGTATCGCTATTGGTATAATAGAAAAGGGTTGACTGAGGATAGAAATACTAACATTACAAATATATCACGTATTTATGCCCTACCTTTTGTTAATAGGTCACCTAAACTAAAGCAACTGAATGATAAAATTGTTGCTTGGAAAATTCGAAGAAAAGTTAAGACCTTTAAACCAGAATATGTATATTTGACAAATCCAATGCAGTTTGCATCTCTTGTAGACAATTCAGAACAAAAAATAATATATGATTGTATGGATTATCATGTGGCTTTTATAGAGGATAGAGAGGAACGCCAGCGATTAAAAGATTTAGAAGAGAAACTGGTCAATAGAGCTAATTTAATCTTGGTTTCGAGTGAGAAATTAAGAGGAAATATTATTTCTGATTATAACTTGGAAGAACAGGTTGATAAAATAGTGGTGGTTAGAAATGGTTATAATGGTAAAATCTTAAGCATTCCTACTCAGCATAAAAAGAATAACCAAAAGCTTGTACTTGCATATGTTGGCACTATCAGTCATTGGTTTGATTTTGATATCATTTTACGAAGTTTAGAAGATTTTGATAATATTGAATATAAGTTGATTGGTCCGATTAGTAAAGCTGTTATTCCTGAACATGATAGAATTCATTATTTAGGAAGTGTACCACACGAGAAGATTTATCAGTATATTGAGAATGCAGATGTTCTTATTATGCCGTTTCAAATTAATGATATTGTTGAAGCAGTGGATCCAGTCAAGTTGTATGAATATATTAACTTTAACAAAAATATACTTACGGTATGTTATAAGGAAATTCTGAGATTTGAACCATTTGTATACATGTATTCAAATTATTCAGATTACCAAATGAATCTGGTGCAATTGATTGAAAATAATAATTTGAAATATGACAGTATAGCTAGAGAAGATTTTTTGAAAAGTAATACTTGGGAAAAAAGAGCGGAGATGATTCATCAGTTGATTAATCAATTGTAATTTTTTGTGGAGAGATGAATGAAGAGACAGAAGTTTGAATTTATAGAGATTCTATACTATTTTACAGTGATGCTATCAGTGGGAATGTTTCTTATGTTTGCCCTTAACTTATATTGGCACAGAAACTTATTAACTATTTTATCTATTGCACTCTTATTTTTAATGATTCCTATACTGATTGTTAATGCTAAAAGAATTTCTAAATCTGCTTTTATCTATGGTACTTTTTTATTTATATGTATTATATATGAGATCTTAAGAGCTAAAACTCTTTATAATTACAGTGTGAGTAATATTTTTTTGGCATCTAGGCAATATATATGGATTTTTCTATTTTTTGTATTGATTTACCTTTTTAAAAACAAACAAGAAAACATGAGAAAAATTTTAGATAATACACTCAATATTTTTATGTTTTCTCTTGGGATTAGAGCATTCACTTGGTTTTTATATACATTATTTCAAGTTGAACTATTTCCATCTATTTTAAGAGAATTCGGAGATTTGTGGTATAGAAATGAATTTTCGGTACGAATAGATGGAACGCCATTAATTATAATAGGTTTGCTAATCTCCGCTTTTTTCTATTTTAAATTTGGAAATAGGAAATACTTTTATTATTTGTTCTTGATATTAATGTATATAACATTTGTAAATCAGACAAGAATGCTATTGGTTTCTGTTTTGATTTCAATTTTTCTCATGTTTGTATATTCTAGAAGAACTTCTAGATTGCTCACCTCTTTAAGTTTTATAACTGTAATTATAGTATTCGTTTATGGAGGTGGATTGGACTATATTAAAGTGTATTTAAATATAGATACTGGATCATTTGATATGGGGTTAGGATTTAGATACTGGGAGTTGAAATACTATCTTGGTTTATTAGCTAATGATGTATGGAAACTTGGGGTTGGAATTCTAACATCAAGTAATATAAATAGTAATTTTATTTTGGCTGGGCCAGGTGCTGTTAAGATGTACCTAGATGATTTAGGTTTTTTAGAGTTGTTTGTTCAATTTGGTGTGGCCGCAATTTTTATGTATGGTTATATATTTTATAAAATAATCAATTTAATTCTAAGAATGTCAAATGATAAATATAGAGTTGACCGAGCCTTTTTTATTGCACTCTTAACTAATTTAATAATTACTTCAATTTCTTTAAATATCTTTGGAGCGCAGAGAAGTTTCTCATTGGCAATTGTTCTTGCATTAATATTCTACTATGACTATAGGCTAAAAAATGACATAGAAAATTAGGTGTATAATGGATAAAGTATGTATAGTTATTCTCAATTATAATAATTATGAAGATACGATTGAATGTGTACAAAGTTTGAGAAGTACTATAAAATCAAATGAGTATGACATCGTGATTGTAGATAATAATTCGGTTAATGATAGTGTCAAAGAGTTATCCAGGGCGCTATCCCCTATTAAGATTATCACTAGTCTAGAAAATAGAGGATATGCGAATGGAAACAATATTGGAATAAAGTATGCTGAGGATAATGGATATGATTACATTTGTATATTAAACAACGATACACTAATTGAGGTTGATTTTTTGGAATCGTGTAAACGAGAACTAGAAGATAATTCCTCTGTTGCTTTTGTTAGTCCAGTGTTAGTTGAATATAAAAATAATAACTTGGTGCAATCTACAGGTGGTGATATTTTTATTAATAGAGGAATTGTAACTTTAAAAAATCATGGTGCTCAGAGAGACAAACTTCCTTCTAAAATCGAAAGTGACTATATTGGGGGAGCGTGTTTGATGTTCAAAACCTCTATCTTGAAAATTATTGGATATATACCTGAAAGCTATTTTCTATTTTATGAGGAAACTGAATGGTGTTATGGAGCTAAAAAATTAGGATATAAGAATATATGTCTTACTCAAAGTTATGTTTATCATAAAGGTTCGGTCTCTATAAAAGCGGTTAATGGACTTCAAGAATATTTAATGGCGAGAAATAGAGTTGTATTTGTTCGTAGAAATGTAAATAGTAAACTAAGGTATACTGTTTTCTTGATCTATTTATTCATGCAACAACTTTATCATTGTTTATCGAGAAGGGATTGTTCTAAAAGAAAGTATAAATATTATTTAGATGGTGTATTTAATAGAATTGATCCATCCTACCCATTTATTTTCATAAACGAATAAGTTACTGCTTATAACTGTAGATGCACTAAGATAATTAGATTAAATAAGCAAAGAGAGTGGTCATTATAGGATCATAATTTAAAATAGTTAGGTGAAACATGGAAGTGTTTGATATATCTCAAATAAAAACAAAAATAGTTGCATTTGATTTTTTTGATACTGTTGTACATAGGAATTGTCATCCTGAGCAAACTTTGTATCAGTGGGCCAAGGAAATGGCTTTGGAGCTGAATTTTGATGTATCTCCTGCAATATTATACAAGATCAGAAAAAGTGTCGAAAACAATAAAGAATTAGGCACTGAAGAAATGTGTTATCTAGATCTTTTGTCTGGAATATATAATGAAATTAAAGATAAGATAAAAAACACATCGAAAGAAGAGTTTATTCATAGAGCTAAAATCCTAGAGTTGAAAATTGAATTACAATATATTTACTTGGATTCGGAAATTAAAGAAGTTCTAAAAAAATTGAAAAGTGATTCAAAACAGATTATCTTAGTTTCTGATTTTTATACTGATAAAGAATTAATAGAAACTGTATTAAAAAAGTTTGAAATTTTTGATTATTTCTCTTCTATCTATATTTCGAGTGAGAAAGCTTGCCGTAAATCCACAGGAAATTTATATAAGTTAATTTTAAAAGAATTAGGCTTAAATCCTATAGAAATTACCATGATAGGAGATAATTATAAATCTGATTATGAAGTGCCGCGTTCTTTAGGATTAAATGCTATTTATAGACAATGCATAGATAAAAATACAACAGTGTCAGAGAAAGAGTTGGTAAGACTCTATGATCAAATTTTATTTTCTAACAGTAAAAAAGCACCGTTTAATATTTTTTTAGCTGACATCGTGTTCTTTATTTCGGAATTGCATAAAAAGATGATTCAAGATGATGTTCAAATAGCACTCTTTTGCTCAAGAGAAGGACAGTTATTGAAAAGACTTTTTGATACATATCAAGATACTTTTTTGGGGGAAAATCAGAAGATTTGTACAGAATATTTTTATGTTTCTAGACGATCGACATTATATTCTTCTTTTACTTCTTTAGAGAATGAAGAATTTGAGATGATTTTTCGTCAATATAAAAAAATTACATTACAAAATTTCTTATTAAATTTGAACTTTTCTAATAATGAAATCATATTGATTTGTCAAGATTTAAATGAGAAACCTACATATGTATTAACAGTAGACGATCATTTATTAGAGAAACTAAGAAAACACCCTCAGTTTATTAAGAAGTTCAATCAAGAGAAAAAAGATAGCCAATTACTACATGACTATATTAAGCGTTTAACTAAAAGCAGAAATGAGGTATATTTAGTTGATGTAGGTTGGAAAGGAACGATACAAGATAGTATCAAAAAGGCTCTTCCAGACAAGAGAATAGTAGGTTATTATCTGGGATTGATGCTTAATGTTTATTCGGTAGAAAATAAAACGGATAAAACTGGTTTGTTATTTTCTGATTATCCAAGTAAATCGGAATTTTATGATATTGTGAGTAGAAATTTTGAATTTTATGAAGATATTTTTGTAGCAGATCATGGTCCAGTTTTGAAATATAAAAAAGAGAGTGAAATTATTCCCATTCTTGACGATGGTAAGAAACATGTGAGTATTTATCAGGCAGTTAAAGATTATCAAGAAGAGTTAGTATTAGGATTTTCAGAAATTTTGAAAGCTTATAAGAAAACGAAGTTTCTCCCTTTTGAACAAAAAAATCTGTGGCTAAAGATGTCACTAAAAAAAGAATGTATTCATATACCTAAGTTACAGTCATTTTCTGAATCTTTAAAAGAAAAAGTTGTTGAAAATTTTGGTGAGATAGTAACTCTTAAAACTACGAAAAAATCTTTAAAAACGTTATTAAGAGAGAAAAGCGATCTACTTTGGGTTGATTTCGTTTATAGATTGTTTGGTGGTGTCAATTTCCTATTTATTCCAGAATTATATACAAGAGTTATATTTTTAGTGAAATATTTAGATTTGAAATTGAGGTTGAAAAATTATGAGGAATAAATCCATAAAGTTGAATGCATTATTGAATATTGTCCTGACGCTATCAAATATCATTTTCCCATTAATTACTTTTCCTTATATATCTAGAATATTGAATCCTACTGGTGTAGGTTTAACTTCATTTTTTAGTTCAATAGGGAATTATGGTATTTTACTTGCTTCTCTGGGAATTTCAACTTATGGTATTAAAGCAGTAGCAAGTGTTAGAGATGATAGAGATGAGTTGTCAAAGGTAGTGCAGGAGTTAATGATTATAAACATTGCTATGTCTATAATAACAACTGCAATACTATTATTTCTGACTATATTTATAACACAACTGAATAGAGAATTTTCACTCTTATTGATCACATGTGGGACAATTTTATCTTCTCCTTTCGCCTTAAATTGGTTGTATAGTGGAATGGAAGAATATACTTATATTACTACTCGGTCAGTAGTGTTTAAAATTCTATCATTAATATTAATTTTTCTACTTGTGAAAAGGCCAGAGGATTATATTGTTTTTGCTAGTATTTCGTTGTTTTCTTCTCTAAGTTCAAATATCTTAAATCTATGGCATAGCCGACATTTCATTAATATTAAATTATATAAAAATTTACAATTTAAACATCATTTTAAACCAATGTGGTATTTATTTGCATCATTACTTGCGGTAAATATTTATACTAATTTAGATACAGTTATGCTCGGATTTATTAATGGTAATGAAGCAGTGGGATACTATTCTGTGGCATCAAAGGTTAAGTGGATTTTACTTTCTCTTATTACATCTATTAGTGCAGTTTTGCTACCGAGGCTTTCATTTTATATTAGTAAAAATTACATCTCGAATTTCAGAAAAATATTAAAGGAGTCATCTGCGGTTATATTTTTTGTTGCGATTCCATTGATGGTATTCTTTATTGTAGAGGCGCAAGATAGTATCTTATTACTAGGAGGAAGTCAGTATCTTCCTGCGACTTTATCTATGCAAATACTTATGCCAATTTTACTTATTTCTGGTTTCTCGAATATTACAGGAAATCAAATATTGATTCCAATGAATAGAGAAAAATATTTTATGGTTGCAGTAACGATTGGCGCTGTGATTAATCTTATTTTGAATCTACTGTTAATGCCTAGGTTTGGAATTATTGGCGCTTCTGTCGCAACTTTTTTTGCGGAATTGTCTCAGATGATGGTACAGCTACATTTTTCAAAAGAATATTTAGTCTCAAATATATCGATAAAGAGTTTGGGTAATGTGATAATTGCAACAGTTGTTTCTACAATACCACTAATTGTTTTGAATCAGCTGATAACGATAACTACACCAGTTTATTCTCTAATGCTAGCAGGTTTTACTTTCTTTCCATTATATTTAGGAATTTTGATTTTATTAAAGGAGGAAGTGTCGATTCAATTATTTTCTCTTCTAGCAAAGAAGAAGTAAATTGGTCAGAAATTGAAGTGTATAAACAAATAAAGAATTTAATTATTGATCTAGGAGGAAATCATGAAGATAATGCTAGTTTTTGGTACACGTCCAGAAGCGATAAAAATGTGTCCATTAGTGAATGAGTTGAAAAAACAGGCAGATATGGAAACAGTTGTTTGTGTAACTGGTCAACACAAGGAGATGGTTAGCCCCGTTTTGGAACTGTTTGGAGTTCAACCAGACTATGATCTAGAAATTATGAAAGCTAATCAAACCTTGTTCTCTATAACAACAAGTATTTTAGAAAAAATTAAGCCTGTTTTAGAAGAAGAACAACCAGATATTGTTCTAGTTCACGGTGACACTACTACGACATATGCAGCAGCTTTGGCAGCATTTTATTTAGGAATTAAGGTTGGTCATGTTGAAGCTGGGTTACGAACATACAACCTGCAAAGTCCCTTCCCAGAAGAATTTAATAGACAATCGACTTCTATTATTGCAAATTATCATTTTGCCCCTACAGAATTAGCTAAAGAAAATCTAACAAAAGAGGGTAGGAACAATGTTTATGTGACTGGCAATACGGTGATTGATGCACTTACAACCACAGTACAAAAGGATTATACACACCCTGATTTAGATTTAAACGCTGATAATCGTCTCATTCTATTGACTGCTCATAGACGTGAAAATCTCGGAGAACCTATGAGGCATATGTTTAGAGCTGTTAAACGAGTTTTAAATGAATATGACGATGTTAAGGTAATTTATCCAATTCATAAGAATCCTTTGGTGCGTGAAACAGCCGCGGAAATTTTTGGAGACACAGAACGGATTCAGATTATTGAACCTTTAGATGTCCTTGACTTTCATAACTTTATGAATCATAGTTACATGATTTTAACTGATTCGGGAGGAGTTCAAGAAGAAGCGCCTTCTTTAGGTAAGCCCGTATTGGTCATGCGTGATACTACAGAAAGACCTGAAGGAGTGACTGCTGGAACGTTGAAATTAGTAGGAACTGATGAAGAGACAATTTATCAAAATTTTAAGATGCTTTTGGATAATCCTAAAGAGTATAAAAAAATGAGTCAAGCAAGTAACCCTTATGGAAATGGTGATGCTAGTAAACAGATTGTTCGAATTTTACGTGGAATTTGAGTGTGTCCAGATAAAGTAATATAGAAAGGTACCCTATTATGAAAGGTATTATTCTTGCGGGTGGTTCAGGTACCCGATTGTACCCACTTACTCGAGCTGCGTCAAAACAGCTGATGCCGGTTTATGATAAACCCATGATTTACTATCCTTTGTCAACCTTGATGTTGGCTGGGATTAAGGACATTTTGATTATCTCAACACCACAAGATTTATCCCGTTTTAAGGACTTGCTCTTGGATGGCTCCGAATTTGGGATTAAGCTTTCCTATGCGGAACAGCCAAGTCCCGACGGACTTGCTCAGGCTTTTATTATTGGTGAAGAATTTATCGGTGACGATAGCGTTGCCTTGATTTTAGGTGACAATATCTACCATGGTCCTGGTCTGAGCACAATGCTTCAAAAAGCAGCCAAGAAAGAGAAAGGTGCAACTGTTTTCGGCTACCATGTCAAGGATCCAGAACGCTTTGGTGTTGTAGAATTTGATGAAAATATGAATGCTATCTCCATCGAAGAAAAACCGGAACAGCCGCGCTCTAACTATGCAGTGACAGGACTGTATTTCTATGATAACGATGTTGTAGAAATTGCCAAGAACATCAAGCCAAGTCCTCGTGGAGAATTGGAAATTACAGATGTTAACAAGGCTTACTTGGATCGTGGTGATTTGTCTGTTGAGCTTATGGGACGTGGTTTTGCTTGGTTGGATACAGGTACCCATGAAAGTCTCTTAGAAGCCGCTCAATATATCGAAACAGTTCAGCGGATGCAGAACGTTCAGGTTGCCAACCTGGAAGAAATTGCTTATCGAATGGGTTATATCAGCCGTGAAGATGTACTGGAGTTGGCGCAACCTCTTAAGAAAAATGAATACGGACAGTACTTGCTCCGTTTGATTGGAGAAGCATAAGAAGATGACAGAACAATTTTTTGATAAGGAATTAGCAGCGCGTGAGGTTCCCGGAATTCCTGGAATGTTAGAATTTGATATTCCCGTGCGTGGGGACAACCGAGGCTGGTTCAAGGAGAATTTTCAAAAGGAAAAAATGCTGCCGCTGGGCTTTCCTGAAAGCTTTTTTGCGGAAGGCAAGCTGCAGAACAATGTCAGCTTTTCTCGTAAAAATGTCCTTCGTGGTCTTCATGCTGAGCCTTGGGACAAGTACATCTCTGTTGCAGATGACGGCAAGGTGCTGGGATCTTGGGTAGACCTGCGTGAGGGCGAGACCTTTGGCAACACCTACCAGACAGTAATCGATGCCAGCAAGGGGATTTTTGTGCCACGTGGCGTAGCCAACGGCTTCCAAGTCCTTTCTGATACTGTTTCTTATAGTTATTTGGTGAATGATTATTGGGCACTTGAATTGAAACCGAAATATGCCTTTGTCAACTATGCAGATCCAGAGTTGGGCATTCAGTGGGAAAACCTAGAAGAAGCAGAAGTCTCAGAAGCCGACAAAAGTCATCCTCTGCTCAAGGATGTAAAGCCTCTAAGAAAAGAAGATTTGTAAAAAAGTTAAGGAATAAAAATGACTGAATACAAAAATATCATTGTGACAGGTGGGGCTGGTTTTATCGGTTCTAACTTTGTCCACTATGTTTACAATAACTTTCCAGATGTCCATGTGACAGTGCTGGATAAGCTGACTTACGCAGGTAATCGTGCCAATATTGAAGAAATTTTAGGTGACCGTGTTGAGTTGGTTGTTGGAGATATTGCTGATGCAGCCTTGGTAGATAAACTAGCAGCTGAAGCTGATGCTATCGTTCACTATGCGGCAGAAAGCCACAATGACAACTCACTCAATGATCCGAGCCCCTTTATCCACACCAACTTTATCGGAACTTATACACTTTTGGAAGCAGCTCGTAAATACGATATTCGTTTCCACCATGTGTCGACTGACGAAGTCTATGGGGATCTCCCTCTGCGTGAAGATTTGCCAGGTCATGGAGAAGGTCCAGGTGAGAAATTTATGGCTGAAACCAAGTACAATCCAAGCTCGCCTTACTCATCAACCAAGGCAGCTTCAGATTTGATTGTCAAAGCTTGGGTGCGCTCATTTGGTGTCAAAGCGACTATTTCGAACTGTTCAAACAACTATGGTCCTTACCAGCACATCGAAAAGTTCATTCCGCGCCAGATTACCAATATCCTGAGCGGTATCAAGCCAAAACTCTACGGTGAAGGCAAAAACGTCCGTGACTGGATTCATACCAATGACCATTCATCAGGCGTTTGGACGATTCTGACCAAGGGACAAATCGGCGAAACTTACTTGATTGGTGCGGATGGCGAGAAGAACAATAAGGAAGTCCTGGAACTCATCCTCAAGGAGATGGGGCAACCAGTTGATGCTTATGACCATGTGACGGACCGAGCTGGTCACGACCTTCGCTATGCTATCGACGCTAGCAAGCTTCGTGATGAACTAGGATGGAAGCCAGAGTTTACCAACTTTGAAGCAGGTCTCAAAGAGACTATCAAATGGTACACAGACAACCAAGACTGGTGGAAATCTGAAAAAGAAGCCGTCGAGGCTAACTATGCCAAGACGCAACAAGTAATTAACTAATCAGATACTAAAAAGCAAGAGACTTTGAGTTCTCTTGCTTTTTATGTATGTCGTAATCTTTTATTTTCTTATTTCTTGTTTATAAAACTCTTTAAGGGCATCTTGCCAGGTTGGAATGACGAAACCTGTCGCCTTCGCTTTGGCCAAACTCATGGTTGAGTTGAGGGGACGTTTAGCCTTGGCAGGAAACTTGCTGGAGTCTACTGGCATCACCTTAACATCACTGTCTTTAAGAATCTCGACAGCAAAGTCATACCAAGTGGTATCTTCAGTTGAGTCATTTGATAAGTGGTAGTAGCCATACTCTTTTTGATTATCAGTCAAGTAGGTCATGAATTCGGCCAAGGTACGTGTCCAGGTTGGGCGACCATGTTGGTCGTTGACAACTGTGAGTGTTTTATGGTTTTTGGCAAGATTTTGCATGGTAAAGACAAAGTTCTTACCATAATTTCCAAAGACCCAAGCAGTGCGGATAATGTAATGCTGTGACGTAAGGTTTTCAACAAGCTCTTCACCCATTCGCTTGGTACGTCCGTACTCTGTCTGCGGATCAGGTAGGTCATCAACCTCCCACTCTTGTCCGACGGGTTTCTTTCCATCAAAGACATAGTCTGTCGAGATATAGATCAGAGTAGCCCCGTATTTCTCAGAGGCCTTAGCAACATTTTCAGTTCCAGTTACGTTTATGGCAAAATCTAGCTCTTTCCCCTCATCTTCAGCTGCATCAACAGCAGTATAGGCTGCGCAATGATAGACTAAAGTTGGCTTAACCTCAGCAAATACTTTTTCAACCATTTCAGCATTAGTGATATCCATTTCGGCCACATCCACTGCAACATAGTCCACATTTCGTTCATCTAGTAAATAACGTAGTTCGGTACCGAGCTGACCATTTGCACCTGTAATTAAGATCATTGTCTCCTCCTTATATTTTCTTCTATCTAATCATAGCAAAAAAATGATAAAAAATCTGATTTTTACCTTTGGTTTGACCGTTTGTATTTTGGAAATCGTAAGTTATACAAATTGGAATTCAAGAGTATGGATAACTAGTAAAATTTTTCAGAATATACTAAACTAACACAAAAATTCTGAAAATTCTGTTGACATCTTTTTGAAAAGAGTCTATAATGGAGAGAAAGTTTTAAAGGAGAAAATGATGAAAAGTTCAAAACTATTTGCCCTTGCGGGCGTGACATTATTGGCAGCGACTACTTTAGCTGCATGCTCTGGATCAGGTTCGAGCACTAAAGGTGAGAAGACATTCTCATACATTTATGAGACGGATCCTGATAACCTAAACTATTTGACAACTAATAAAGCAGCTACAGCAAATATCACCAGTAACGTTGTTGATGGCTTGCTAGAAAATGACCGCTACGGTAACTTTGTGCCGTCTATGGCTGAGGATTGGTCTGTATCCAAGGATGGATTGACCTACACTTATACCATCCGTAAGGATGCAAAATGGTATACTTCTGAAGGTGAAGAATACGCAACGGTTAAAGCGCAAGACTTTGTAACTGGTCTTAAGTATGCCGCTGATAAAAAATCAGATGGTCTTTACCTTGTCCAAGGATCAATCAAAGGATTGGATGCATATGTAAAAGGGGAAACCAAAGATTTCTCACAAGTAGGAATTAAGGCTATTGATGACCAAACAGTTCAGTATACATTGAACAAACCAGAGAGCTTCTGGAACTCTAAGACAACGATGGGTGTAATGGCTCCAGTTAACGAAGAGTTTTTGAACTCTAAAGGGGATGATTTCGCCAAAGGGACAGATCCGAGTAGCATCCTTTACAATGGACCATTCTTGCTCAAGTCGATCGTCGCCAAATCTTCTGTTGAATTTGAAAAAAATCCAAACTACTGGGATAAGGACAATGTTCACATTGACAAAGTGAAATTGTCATTCTGGGATGGTCAGGATACCAATAAACCAACTGAAGCCTTTAAAGATGGTAGCTTCACAATGGCGCGCCTCTTCCCAACAAGTGCTGGCTATCCAGAAACTGAAAAAAACTTTAAAGACAACATCGTGTATACACAACAAGACTCAGCAACTTTTTTAGTTGGTATCAATATTGACCGTCAGTCCTATCAATATACTTCTAAGACAGCTGATGAACAAAAAACATCAACTAAGAAAGCTCTTTTAAACAAAGACTTCCGTCAAGCTCTTGCTTTTGGTTTTGATAGAACTGCCTATGCTTCTCAAGTAAACGGTGCAAGCGGTGCAACTAAACTTCTTCGTAACTTGTTTGTCCCACCAGCATTTGTGCAAGCAGATGGGAAAAATTTTGGTGAGTTGGTCAAAGAAAAGTTGGTGACCTATGGTGATGAGTGGAGCAACGTGAACTTGGATGATGCTCAAGATGGTCTCTACAATCCAGAAAAAGCCAAAGCAGAATTCGCCAAGGCTAAGACAGCTCTTCAAGCAGAAGGGGTGCAATTCCCTATTCACTTGGATATGCCTGTAGACCAAACAAACACAACAAAAGTTCAACGTGTTCAATCCTTGAAACAGTCACTCGAAGCTACTTTAGGAACAGACAATATCGTTGTCGATATTCAACAACTTCAAAAAGACGATGTTCTAAATATTACCTACTTTGCCGAAACTGCTGCTGGTGAAGACTGGGATATCTCAGATAACGTTGGTTGGTCTCCAGACTTTGCGGATCCATCTACCTATCTTGATATCATCAAGCCATCTGTAGGAGAAAACACGAAGACCTACCTAGGATTTGATTCTGGGACCAATAACGCAGCAGCTAAGCAAGTTGGTTTAGAAGATTACGAGAAAATGGTTGTTGAAGCAGGAGAAGAAGTTTCTAACGTTTCAAAACGTTATGAGAAATATGCTGCTGCCCAAGCTTGGCTGACAGACAGCGCCTTGCTCATCCCAACAACTTCTCAAACAGGACGTCCAATGTTATCTAAGATGGTGCCATTTACTCTTCCGTTTGCATACTCAGGTAACAAGGGTATGAGCGAAGCCCTCTTGTATAAATATTTAGATGTGCAAGACAAGGCAGTAACAACAGAAGAATACCAAAAAGCTCAAGAAAAATGGACGAAAGAAAAAGAAGAGTCAAATAAAAAGGCTCAAGAAGATCTCGCAAACCATGTGAAATAACTGTTGCAGAATATAAGAAAGGATTTAGTATTTCTCTTGAATGCTGAATCCTTTTTTTACATTTGTAAAGAAAGATTCTAAATTTGGAGCCTCTTTTTGTCAGAATAGAGAAAATTTTTGTTAATTTTACTTGTTTTCTATTGCTTTCTTAGTTATTATTTGTTATATTAAAAGTATAATTATTTTTTATTTATTAGGGTTAAGCATTGCACTTTCAGAGGAAGGAGTATTTTTTAAAAAGGAAATGTAAACGCTTACTAGAAAATGAAAGGATTTAGGAGTTTATGAATAAAAGATCATTTGAAAAACGTTGTAAATATAGTATTCGGAAATTTTCATTAGGTGTTGCTTCTGTTATGATTGGAGCTGCATTCTTTGGGACAAGTACAGTTCTTGCAGATAGCGTGCAGTCTGGCTCCACGGCGAACTTACCAGCGGATTTAGCTACTGCTCTTGCAACAGCAAAAGAGAATGATGGACGTGATTTTGAAGCGCCTAAGGCGGGAGAAGACCAAGGGTCTCCAGAAGTTACGGATGGACTTAAGACAGGAGAAGAACTATTAGCACTTGAAAAAGAAAAATCAGCTAGTTCAGATAAATTTCCAGAAGGCTTAGAGGGCAAATTAGACAAGGCTGAAGGTAAAGGGAAAGAAGTTGACAAGGATCAATTAGCTAAAGATACTGAGAATCTCGTTCCAGAAGATGTAGCTAAAACCAAGAATGGTGAATTAAACTACGGAGCAACTGTCAAAATCAAGACACCATCAGGTGAAGGTAGTGGGATTGTCATTGGCGAAAATCTGGTTTTAACTGTTTCACATAA
This sequence comes from Streptococcus oralis, assembly GCF_001578945.1. GTDB lineage: Bacteria > Bacillota > Bacilli > Lactobacillales > Streptococcaceae > Streptococcus > Streptococcus oralis_Q. The sequence goes on along the minus strand of NZ_KQ969550.1, from coordinate 295,780 downwards.
CTTTATAAGAGACGTTCCAGATGGCAATAATCGTAAGGTCGTTGACAATGATAATGGTGATGGGGATATCTATAGCATTTCCTATCCAGGACTACCAGATGTTAAATTTAGTAAAAAAGATATTATTCACTGGGATCGTGAAGGTTTCCTGAAGGGATACAAGAATGATTTGGCTCTTGTTCGATTGCGAACTGTTCTGGAAAATGCTCCAGCAGAAGTGACTGAAAAACCTGCAGTGAAAAAGGTTGGAGATAAATTGCATGTCTTTGGCTACCCAACTGGAAAATTATCACCAGTCCTCAATACAATTGTTGAATTAGTCGAATCCTACGGTGAGGGCGTAAAAGGGATAGGTTATCAAGGTAGTCATCCAGGTGCTAGTGGTGGCGGTATCTTTGATACAGAAGGCAAACTAGTCGGTGTTCATCAAAATGGAGTTGTTGGTCAACGTAGCGGTGGCATTCTCTTCTCACCTGCCCAATTGAAATGGATCCAAGCTCACATGAAGGAAATTTCAAGTGTCAAACCAGCAGACTTGGAAGAGAAAGAAAAACCAGTCGAAGACAAACCAAAAGAGGATAAACTTGCAGCTGCTAAATCTGAAAAACCTGAGAAAGTGATAGCTGAATGGCAAACGGTAGCGAAAAAAGAGCAACAGGGCACAGTCACTGTTCGTGAAGAAAAGGGTGTTCGCTACAACCAACTATCCTCAACTGCTCAAAATGATAACGCAGGCAAACCAGCCCTGTTTGAAAAGAAGGGCTTGACCGTTGATGCCAATGGAAATGCGACTGTCGATTTAACCTTCAAAGAAGATTCTGAAAAGGGCAAATCACGCTTTGGTGTCTTCCTGAAATTTAAAGATACCAATAATAATGTTTTTGTCGGTTATGACAAGGATGGCTGGTTCTGGGAGTATAAATCTCCAACAACTAGCACTTGGTATAGAGGTAGTCGTGTCGCTGCACCTGAAACAGGATCAACCAACCGCCTATCAATTACCCTCAAGTCAGATGGGCAACTCAATGCAACGAATAATGATGTGAAGCTCTTTGATACAGTAACTCTACCAGCTGCGGTCAATGATCATCTTAAAAATGAGAAGAAGATTCTTCTCAAGGCAGGCTCCTATGGCGATGAGCGAACAGTTGTTAGCGTTAAAACGGATAACCAAGAGGAGGTAAAAACAGAGGATACTCCTGCTGAAAAAGAAACAGGTCCTGAAGTTGATGATAGCAAGGTGATTTATGACACGATCCAGTCTAAGGTCCTCAAAGCAGTGATTGACCAAGCCTTCCCACGTATTAAAGAATACAGTTTGAACGGGCATACCTTGCCAGGACAAGTTCAACAATTCAATAAAGTATTTATCAACAAACACGAAATCACACCTGAAGTTACTTACAAAAAAATCAATGAGACAACAGCAGAGTACGTGATGAAGCTTCGCGATGATGCTAATCTTATCAATGCGGAAATGACAGTACGCTTGCAAGTTGTGGACAATCAATTGCACTTTGATGTGACCAAGATTGTCAACCACAATCAAGTCACTCCAGGTCAAAAGATTGATGATGAAAGAAAACTGCTTTCTTCTATTAGTTTCCTTGGCAATGCTTTGGTCTCTGTTTCGAGTGATCAAGCTGGTGCCAAGTTTGACGGGGCAACCATGTCAAACAATACCCATGTTAGCGGAGATGATCATATCGATGTAACCAATCCAATGAAAGACTTGGTTAAGGGTTACATGTATGGATTTGTTTCTACAGATAAGCTTGCTGCAGGTGTTTGGAGTAATTCTCAAAACAGCTACGGCGGTGGCTCTAATGACTGGACTCGTTTGACAGCCTATAAAGGAACAGTTGGAAATGCCAACTATGTCGGAATTCATAGCTCTGAATGGCAATGGGAAAAAGCTTATAAGGGCATTGTCTTCCCAGAATACACCAAGGAACTTCCAAGTGCCAAGGTTGTTATCACCGAAGACGCCAATGCGGATAATAAAGTGGACTGGCAAGATGGTGCCATTGCTTATCGTAGCATTATGAACAACCCTCAAGGTTGGGAAAAAGTTAAGGATATCACTGCTTATCGTATCGCGATGAACTTTGGTTCTCAAGCACAAAACCCATTCCTTATGACCTTGGATGGTATCAAGAAAATCAATCTCCACACAGATGGTCTTGGGCAGGGTGTTCTCCTTAAAGGATATGGTAGTGAAGGTCACGACTCTGGTCACTTGAACTATGCTGATATTGGTAAACGTATTGGTGGTGTCGAAGACTTCAAGACCTTGATCGAAAAAGCGAAGAAATATGGAGCTCATCTAGGTATCCACGTTAACGCTTCTGAAACCTATCCTGAGTCGAAATACTTTAACGAAAATATTCTTCGTAAGAATCCAGATGGAAGCTACAGCTATGGTTGGAACTGGTTAGACCAAGGTATCAACATTGATGCGGCTTATGACCTAGCACATGGACGCTTGGCTCGCTGGGAAGACTTGAAGAAAAAACTTGGTGATGGTCTTGACTTTATCTATGTGGACGTTTGGGGCAATGGCCAATCGGGTGATAACGGTGCCTGGGCTACCCACGTTCTTGCAAAAGAAATCAACAAACAAGGCTGGCGCTTTGCGATCGAGTGGGGCCATGGTGGTGAATACGACTCTACCTTCCAACACTGGGCAGCTGACTTGACCTATGGTGGCTACACTAATAAAGGTATCAACAGCGCCATCACACGCTTTATCCGCAACCACCAAAAAGATTCTTGGGTTGGGGATTACAGAAGTTACGGTGGTGCAGCCAACTACCCACTTCTAGGTGGCTACAGCATGAAAGACTTTGAAGGTTGGCAAGGAAGAAGCGACTACAATGGCTATGTAACCAACTTATTTGCTCATGATGTCATGACTAAGTACTTCCAACACTTCACTGTAAGTAAATGGGAAAATGGTACACCAGTTACCATGTCTGATAATGGTAGCACCTATAAATGGACTCCAGAAATGAAGGTTGAGCTAGTCGATGCTGCAGGTAACAAAGTGGTTGTGACTCGTAAGTCAAATGATGTCAATAGCCCACAATACCGTGAACGTACAGTAACGCTCAACGGACGTGTCATCCAAGATGGTTCAGCTTACTTGACTCCTTGGAACTGGGATGCAAATGGTAAGAAACTTCCTACTGATAAGGAAAAAATGTACTACTTCAATACGCAGGCCGGTGCAACAACTTGGACACTTCCGAGCGATTGGGCAAATAGCAAGGTTTACCTTTACAAGCTAACTGACCAAGGTAAGACAGAAGAGCAAGAACTAACTGTAAAAGATGGCAAGATTACCCTAGACCTTCTAGCAAATCAACCATATGTTCTCTACCGTTCAAAACAAACCAATCCTGAAATGTCATGGAGCGAAGGCATGCACATCTATGACCAAGGATTTAACAGTGGAACCTTGAAACACTGGACCATTTCTGGTGATGCTTCTAAGGCAGAAATTGTCAAATCACAAGGCGCAAATGAAATGCTTCGTATCCAAGGCAATAAGAGCAAGGTCAGCCTTACTCAGAAACTGACTGGCTTGAAACCAAATACCAAGTATGCGGTTTATGTGGGTGTCGATAACCGTAGTAATGCTAAGGCAAGTATCACAGTGAATACTGGCGAGAAAGAAGTGACTACTTATACCAATAAGTCACTCGCTCTCAACTATATCAAAGCATATGCTCATAACAATCGTCGAGAAAATGCTACAGTTGATGATACAAGTTACTTCCAAAATATGTACGCCTTCTTTACAACTGGATCGGACGTATCAAATGTTACTCTGACATTGAGTCGTGAAGCTGGTGATGAAGCAACATACTTTGATGAAATTCGTACCTTTGAAAACAATTCAAGCATGTACGGAGACAAGCATGATACAGGTAAAGGAACATTTAAACAAGACTTTGAAAATGTAGCTCAAGGTATCTTCCCATTTGTAGTAGGTGGTGTCGAAGGTGTCGAAGACAACCGCACTCACTTGTCTGAAAAACACGATCCATATACACAGCGTGGTTGGAACGGTAAGAAAGTCGATGATGTTATCGAAGGAAATTGGTCATTGAAGACAAATGGACTAGTGAGCCGTCGTAACTTGGTTTACCAAACTATTCCGCAAAACTTCCGCTTTGAAGCAGGTAAGACTTACCGTGTAACCTTTGAATACGAAGCAGGCTCTGACAATACCTATGCCTTTGTAATCGGCAAGGGAGAATTCCAGTCAGGTCGTCGTGGTACTCAAGCCAGCAACTTGGAAATGCATGAATTGCCAAATACTTGGACGGATTCTAAGAAAGCCAAGAAGGCAACCTTCCTCGTGACAGGTGCAGAAACAGGCGATACTTGGGTAGGTATCTACTCAACTGGAAACGCAAGCAATACTCGTGGAGATGCTGGTGGAAATGCCAACTTCCGTGGTTACAATGACTTCATGATGGACAATCTTCATATCGAGGAAATTACCCTAACAGGTAAGATGTTGACAGAAAATGCTCTGAAGAACTACTTGCCAACAGTTGCCATGACTAACTATACGAAAGAGTCTATGGATGCTTTGAAAGAGGCGGTCTTTAACCTCAGTCAGGCAGATGATGATATTAGCGTGGAAGAAGCGCGTGCGGAGATTGCCAAGATTGAAGCCTTGAAGAATGCTTTGGTTCAGAAGAAGACAGCCTTGGTAGCAGAAGACTTTGAAAGTTTGGATGCGCCAGCTCAACCAGGTGAAGGCCTAGAGAATGCCTTTGATGGTAATGTGTCTAGTCTATGGCATACATCTTGGAATGGAGGAGATGTAGGCAAGCCTGCAACCATGGTCTTGAAAGAACCAACTGAAATCACAGGACTTCGTTATGTTCCACGTGGATCAGGTTCAAATGGTAACTTGCGTGATGTAAAACTTGTTGTCACAGATGAGTCTGGTAAAGAACATACCTTCACCGTGACAGATTGGCCAGATAACAACAGGCCAAAAGACATTGATTTTGGTAAGACAATCAAGGCTAAGAAAATTGTCCTTACGGGTACCAAGACTTACGGAGATGGTGGCGATAAATACCAATCTGCGGCGGAACTCATCTTTACCCGTCCACAGGTAGCAGAAACACCGCTTGACATGTCTGGTTATGAAGCAGCTTTAGCTAAGGCGCAGAAATTAACAGACAAAGATAATCAAGAGGAAGTGACTGGAGTTCAGGCAAGCATGAAATATGCGACAGATAACCATCTCTTGACGGAAAGAATGGTTGCCTACTTTGCAGACTATCTCAACCAATTAAAAGATTCTGCTACGAAACCAGACGCTCCAACAAGTAGCAAGGGTGAAGAACAACCACCAGTTCTTGATGTCCCTGAGTTCAAGGGAGGAGTCAATGCAGCAGAAGCAGCTGTACATGAAGTCCCTGAGTTCAAGGGAGGAGCCAATGGAGTTGAGCCAGCTGTGCATGAAAAACCAGAGTACACAGGCCCACTAGGTACAGCAGGTGATGAACCAGCACCAACTGTTGAGAAACCAGAGTATAAGTTGACACCAGCTCCACTAGCTGATACAAATACATCAGAAATCAAAGATACTCTGAAAAATGAAGAAAGCAAAAAGACACTCCCAGAAACAGGAGAAGACCAGTCTGATACAGCCCTCTTTCTAGCAGGAATCAGCCTAGCATTGTCAGCCGCCCTCTTTGCTATTAACAGTAAAAAAGAATAGATATTTATTTATTCCACAACTACATTGTTTGGATAAGTGACTTGGACTTCTATGGGAGTCAGAGTCGGAAAATGAATCAAACGCCTGGAGAGGATCTCTTGGTTCTCTCCTTTTTAAAAGGAGAAATGATAACGCTTACCAGCGTAATCGGATGAAAGGAAATAGGAGAATATGGACAAACACTTTTTTGAGAAACGCTGCCATTATAGTATCCGCAAATTTGCAATTGGTGTAGCCTCAGTTATGATTGGTGCTAGTATCTTTGGAGTCAATATGGTTCAGGCAGCAGAAACAGCAGCGCCTTCAGAGACAGAGGGAAGTATCACTCATGTTCAAGCTCTGGATAAGTTACCAGATGATTTAGCCGCTGCGCTTGAAAAGGCGGATGCAGAAGCTGCAACAGAAGGAAATCAAGAGGGGAGCCAGGCAACCGAAGAAGGAACAAAACCTGAAGAGACAGGAGAAACAACATCAACAACGACTCCTTCAGTTCCAAAAACAGCTGAAATTCCTAAGGAAGAAGTGCAATCAGCAGAAACAAATACTCCTGCTATTAAACCAACTAATCAAGAAGTAGAAGAACGTCCAGATATCAATCACTTAGAGGGTGCTACTGCTCAGGCGAGCAACCATGAGACTGGGACCAACTTTACTGCAGATAAGGCTATCGATGGAGATGACAATACTCGTTGGGCTACGGACAAAGATGTACCAAAACCAACTTTTGAATTAACTCTTCCAAAAACTACCCTCATCAAGCATGTAGAAATTGACTGGGATCGTCGTCTTCGTAATGGGCAAAATGATCCCAATATCAAATCTTGGAGTCTCTATTACGCAGGTCAAGAAGATGTGGGGGCTAATGGAGAAAAACAATGGAAACTCGCTCATACCAAGACTGGAGAACCTGTTTTAGATGAGAAAGTTGACCTAGCTGAAAGTATTCAAGCTAAGTACCTCAAATTAGAGATCAATGACTACCAAGCTGGTACAATGAACTGGAGAAACGTTGGTATCCAAGAAATTCGAGCTTATTCAAACGTTCCGGACCATAGTAAGGTAACGGATATCCGCCAAGTAACCGAACTAACAGTAGCAGAAGACGGACAGTCTCTTGTCTTACCAACTTTACCAGGAAAAGTCAGTCTCATCGGAAGCAATAAACAAGGTGTAATTGACCTTCAAAATCACATCCATAAACCTCTGACAGATCAACGTGTCAAGGTCATGGTCCAACAAATCAGAGACAGTCATACCTTTACAAAAGAGTTTGAAGTAGTCATCAAGGGGCTACATCAGGACGAAGGTGTGGGTGTGAAGCCAAAAGTAGCACCAGCTGTTCAACAATGGTATGGGAAAGAAGGCCAATCTTCTATCACTTCAGATACAGTCCTTGCGACAGGAGATTCGGGCTTTGATCAGGCTGCAACTTTCTACCAGTCAGACCTTGCCAGCCGTGGATTGGAACTAGCAACGGGTGACAAGCAAGCTCAAAAACGAATCGAATTTAAAAAAGTTGAAAACAAGGGTTATGGTAAAGAAGGGTACGGTATCACTATCCAAGATGATGTGATTACCATCGAAGCTGCCACAAACACAGGAGCCTTCTACGCCACTCGTACCCTTCTTCAAATGGGAGAAACAGACCTACAAAATGGTGAAATTCGCGATTTCCCAAGTTTCAGCCACCGTGGCTTTATGCTAGATACAGGTCGTAAATTTATCCCTTATGACACTCTTGTAGACATCATGCTCAACATGGCTTACTACAAGATGAACGACTTGCAGTTGCACCTTAATGATAACTATATCTTCCTTAAGGAACACTTGGCAGGTAAGAGCTTAACACCAGAAGAAGAACTCAAGTATGTTCTTGAACATGCCAAGACAGGTTTCCGGGTGGAAACAGACATTGTCGGTAAGAATGGTCAAAAACTTACATCAGATGAGCATTATACCAAGGAAGAAATGCAAAATCTGATTAAACTTGCCAAAGAATTGCATATCAACCTAGTACCAGAAATTGACACACCAGGTCACGCTCTATCATTTGTCAAAGTCCGTCCAGACCTCATGTATCAAGGTAGTTTGAGCGATTATGCAGGCAAGCACAATGTCGAGCGCGTAGCTATGCTGGACCTAGATAAAAAATACGATGAAACGCTGGCTTTTGTCAAATCCGTCTATGACAAACTCCTCGATGGTCCAGATGCACCACTTCATGGGGTATCCACTGTTCATATCGGAACGGATGAATACTATGGCAGCAGAGAAAGTTATCGTCGCTATGTCAATGACCTTATCAAATATATTAAAGGAAAAGGCTATACCCCTCGTATCTGGGGCTCACTCAGTGCGAAACGAGGGAACACCCCTGTTGATTGGAACGGAGTAGAAGTTGATATCTGGAGCATCGGATGGCAACGACCAAATGAAGCCATTGCTCAGGGAGCTAAGATTATCAACATCACAGATGTGCCGACCTATAGTGTGCCAAGTGGAAGCAATAGTCAAGCAGCTTACGGGGACTATGCTAACTACGAACGTCAGTACAATAGCTGGACACCGAATGATTTTAGAACAGGTGGAGGTCCACTTCTACCAGCTTCTCATCCAAGTATCCTTGGTGGTGGTCACGCAGTTTGGAATGACAATATTGACCTTCATGAGACAGGTTTGACCTCTTATGATATCTTTAAACGCTTCTTCAAGAGCATGCAAACCACTGCAGAGCGCACTTGGGGATCTGACCGTGCAGCTGCGACCTTTGCAGAACGCACCCTGCCAACGAGTCCTTATGCGCCACAGTCAAATCCTGATAAAGAGATTGATCAAAGCGACTTGTTTACCATCAATCCTGAAACAGTGAAGAACTATGCAAGCAAGAAGGTGAAGACAAGCGAGCAAGGATTGGCTTTTGAGAAAGATAGCAGTATCGAAGGCTTGGCTGGTGATGTTGGTCCAAGTCACGTCTTGAAGTTTGATGTAACTGTCACTGGAGACGGGGAACAAACCTTCTCAACAAGTGGGGACAACCGTATCTATCTAGCTGATAAAGATGGCTACCTCGCTTATCAATTTGAACAGTTCCATATCCAATTCAATAAAAAACTTGAAAAGAACAAACGGTATCAAATCTCCATCGTGACCAAACCACAGTCAACTGAAGTCTATGTGGATGGTGAAAAGATTGAACGTATCGCAAATCCAGCCCACCCTCGCTTTGCCCACAATAGCTTGGTATTGCCGCTTGAAAGCATCGGTGGCTTCAAAGGAATCTTGCATAGTGCAGAGTTGTCAGACAAACCATTTGTAAATCCTCGTTTGATTTCAAATGATAAGATTACTGCTACTGCAAGTAGCCAAGAATTGCCAGGAAACGCTACTGAAGGCGCTGTTGAAAAGGCCTTTGACAATGATCCAAATACCTTCTGGCATACTAAATGGACTGGTGACACTGCGCCATACACCCTTACTATGACCTTGAAAGAAGCTGAAAAAGTCAATGGCTTGACTTATCTCCCACGTCCAGGTGGTGGAAATGGTGTCGTGACGCGCTACGAAATCTACGCACAAAAAGATGGTCAAATGGTTAAGGTTTCAGAAGGAAACTGGGACAACAACGCTCAGGAAAAAACAGTCAACTTTGTGGCGGTAGATTCCAATAAGATTGAGTTGAAAGTATTGGAAGGCGTTGGTGGCTTTGCAAGTGCAGCTGAAGTTCATCTATTGAAACCTGTCAAAGAAGAGCAAGAAACGCCTGCACCAAGTCAACCAGAAAAACCAACTACACCTGAAAAACCAAAAGTAGACCAAACCGGTGATGGAACAGTTGAATTGGCAGATCAATTCACTGCAAGTAAACCAGCTAGCGAAGACAGCGTTGCAGCAGCCAGCAAGAGCGCAGACTATCTCAAGAAAGAGTACAAGGTCTTCCCAACTCCACAAAAAGTGACTTATGGAGAAGGTGTCACAGCTCTTCGTAAGCAAGTCAATCTGGTTATGGGCGATCAACTCGATATCTATACTCGCAATCGCTTGAAGAGTGTCTTGCAGGATAATCAAGTATCTTATACAACTGGTAAGGCAGCAATCGCTGGCGCAACCAATATCTATCTTGGAGTGCATGGACAAGACTCACAAGCAGAACAAAACTTGTCCAATGTTTCAGCAGGTCTCTTTGACAAGATTGACGCCTATGTCTTGAGCATCAAGGATAATTCGATTTCCATCGTCGGAAAAGACACTGATGCAGTTTTCTATGGTTTGACAACCTTGAAACACATGCTCAAGGAAAGCCAAGTACCAGTTCTTCGCAATGTGACAGTAGAAGATTACGCAGAACTCAAGAACCGTGGTTTCATCGAAGGTTACTATGGAAATCCATGGTCTAATGCCGATCGTGCAGAACTCATGCGTTATGGTGGCGATTTGAAATTGAACCAATACTTCTTTGCACCAAAAGATGATCCATACCACAACAAGAAATGGCGTGAACTCTATCCAGAAGAAAAACTAGCTGAAATCCGTGAACTTGCTCGTGTCGGAAATCAAAGTAAAACCCGCTATGTCTGGACTATCCATCCATTCATGAACAACCGTATCCGCTTTGGCAATGAAGCGCATTACCAAGAAGATTTGGCAACCATCAAGGCCAAATTTACCCAGTTGATGAAAGTGGGTGTCCGCGAATTTGGTATCCTAGCAGATGATGCTCCAAGCCCAGTCGGTGGCTACAATAGTTACAACCGCTTGATGCAAGATATGACCAAGTGGTTGACTGAAATGCAGGGAACTTACAGCGGTCTTCGCAAAGAAATGATCTTTGTTCCTGGCCAGTATTGGGGTAATGGACGTGAGGATGAGTTGAAATCCCTCAATGAAAATCTCCCAAGTTCAACATCCATGACCTTGACGGGTGGTAAGATTTGGGGTGAAGTCTCTGAAAGCTTCCTTTCAACTCTCAAGAACAATCTATCCGCAGGTGGCAAGGCCTATCGCCCAGTTTCACTTTGGATTAACTGGCCAGTAACAGATAACTCTAAACAACACTTGATTCTAGGTGGTGGTGAGAAATTCCTTCATCCAAATGTAGATCCAAGCTTGCTATCTGGTATCATGTTGAACCCAATGCAACAGTCTGAACCATCTAAGATTGCCCTCTTTGCAGGAGCTCAATACTCATGGAAACAGTGGAAATCAGAAGAAGAAGCTAAGAAAATCAATGATATTGCCTTCAATTTTGTAGAAAATGGTCATTTTGAAGATAGTAAGGTATCAGAAGCCTTCCGTGAACTTGGTAAGCACATGATCAACCAAAACATGGATAATCGTGTCGTCAAACTAGAAGAATCTGTAGACTTGGCTCCAAAATTAACAGACTTCATGACCAAGCTCAAAGCTGGTCAGGATGTGACTGCTGAACGTACAGCCTTGCGTGCAGAATTTGCCAAGATTAAAGAAGCAGCCGAACTCTATAAAGCATCAGGCGATAAAAAAATGGTTGCCCAAATCCACTATTGGTTGGATAATGCAATCGACCAAATGAATGCCCTAGATGCCTTCCTTACAGGAACTGAAGCCATGGCTACAAACGATGCAGCCAAACTTTGGGATAGCTACTATAAAGGTTTGAAATTGTACGAACAGTCTCAAACTCACACCTTCCATTATGTAGACCATATGGAAAAAGCTGAATTGGGTGTTCAACATATTCGTCCATTTATCCTATCCTTGAAAGAAGTTCTAGCGTCTGAAGTTCAAAAAATCTTGCATCCAGACCAAATCATCAGTACCTTTATTACCAATCGAACAGGTGTAGAAGGTGGTTTAGCAGAAGTAACGGATGGCGATTTGGCAACTCATGCGATTATTAAATCACCAAATAGCATCAAGACAGGTGATTATATTGGTATGAAGTTCAACAAACCAGTAGCGATTCAAACATTGACCTTTGCTATGGGAACTCAGGCTAATCCAAATGATACTTTTAGTAAGGCAGAAGTGCAGTATCTAGATGAAAATGATAACTGGGTAACCTTGAAAGAACCAAGCTATATCGGAAATGAGTCCATTCTTAAGTTTGAAAATCTTACTATCAAGGCCAAGGCAGTTCGCATGATTGCGACAGCAGACCGCGAGAACACTTGGTTTGCAGTTCAGGAAATTGCAGTCAACCGGCCAGTTGAAAAAGCTCGTAGCCAACAAGCAACGACAGTCAGTCTAAGCTCAAACTTAGTTTACAAACTAAATACCTCAGCCCGTCAAATCACTGATGGCAAGGACAATACAGAAGCCATGATGGCAAATGCTGACGGTAGCAATACGACTCCAGTAGATGCCTGGGCACAACTTGACCTCGGTGAAGTCAAGTCAGTCACTAAAGTACGACTCCGCCAAGGAACGGGTGATAAGCTTGCTGCAGGTGTACTTGAGTACTCTACAGATGGAACTTCATGGCAAGAGTTGGATCGCCTATCAGGAGAACAAACTAAGGAAGTGACCAGAGCTATCAATGCTCGTTACATCCGAGTCCGCAATACCAAGGCTCTTGACCTCTGGTGGCGTATCCAAGACTTCTCTGTTGAGACACGCTCTGGAAATAGTGAGTTAACAGACACCAACGTGGAATCCTTGAAGGAAACGCCAGTAGTGGATAGCTTGGGCAGTTACGAGCTTCAAATTCCAGCTGGAACCAAACTCCCTGCTCATAGCTACCTAGGAATGAAGCTTGACCGTATCCATCAAATCAAGAGCATCCAGCTCAAAGGTCAGGCCAACCCTGCTCTTAGCCTAGAATACTCTGCAAATGCGCAAGAATGGACGCCAGCTAGCCAGTTGACAGACAGAGCTGTCGCAACCCACTTGGTACGTTATGTTCGTCTGGTCAATAAAACAGATCAGGAACAAGCTGTGACAGCCACCTCTCTCCTTGTGACAACCAAAGAAGTGCAACCAACCAAACTAGAATCTACAACTATGGGCATTCATCCAACATACGGAAGCAATGATGTTCGTAAGCTGAACAACCTAGATCAATTGTTTGACGGTGTTTACAACAACTTCGTTGAGTTTTCAGACTATGCCCATAAAGATGGCCATGTAACCTTGAAACTTGGTAGCGAACGTACCATCAAGAAGATTAGAGCCTACATCCAAGACGGAACTCAAAACTACCTTCGTGATGGTAAGATCCAAGTCAGCCAAGACGGTAAAACTTGGACAGATGTCGTTACAGTAGGAGATGGTGTGGCCAATAGCACACACGATGATTCATTGACAGATGGTTGGACACATGATTCTAAGATGCCAGGAAATCGCTACATCGAAGGTGAATTGACGACACCAGTCAAAGCTAACTATCTCCGTGTACTCTATACGGCAGACTATGATGCCCGTTTTGTAGGCTTTACAGAATTGGTCATCAACGATGGTGAGTTTGTCAAACCAATCAATGATCCAACAGTAGAAGGAAGTAGTGGAGAAAGCCAAGGCAACCTTTATAATAATCTTGTAGACGGCAAAGTCTTGACCAGCTACAAGTCTGAAAAAGACAAGGGCGAATTGGTGTATCATTTGTCTGAACCAACCAAAGCTAACCACCTTCGTCTCGTTTCCAGTCTTCCTGAAGGAGCGCAAGCACGTGTTCTTGCGAGAACACTTAAGGATGGGCAAGACAGCTGGCAAGACCTCGGTGCCATTACATCAAGTCTCCAAACCTTCGCTATCCGAAATGGCGGCACTCTTCTAGATGTCAAATTAGTCTGGGAAGGTGGCAAGGCTGAGTTTTATGAATTGGCTAGCTTTTATCAAGAATTAACAGAAGAATCGGTTCAATCAAGCAAGGGTGAAGAGCAACCACCAGTTCTGGAGATTCCTGAATTCACAGGTGGTGTCAATGCAGCTGAAGCAGCAGTGCATGAAGTACCAGAGTACACAGGCCCAATCTCAACAGTAGGTGACCAACCAGCTCCGACAGTTGAAAAACCTGAGTTTAAACTTAGCTCTTTAGCTTCTGATCAGGGTAAAACTCCAGATTATAAACAAGAAAGTGCTAGACCAGAAACAGCTGAACAAAGCTTGCCAGCAACAGGTGAGAGCCAATCTGACACAGCCCTCTTCCTAGCAGGTGTTAGCCTAGCCCTATCTGCTCTCTTTGTAGCAAAAACAAAGAAAGACTAGTATTTAGTAAAACCTCTTAACAAGATTACGAAATCCGTTTCCTATCTTTCCCAATGAGGTTTATAGTACAGCAAAAGCCTGAGAAGACATCTTTTCAGGCTTTTGCTAAACACATAAATATGATACTGCATTGAAAAATCACCCAGATTATTCTGGGTGATAAATGTTATGGCTGTACTGGTTGAGGATTTTGTTGATCAGAAGTTGTATCTGATTGCTGGGTATTATTGTTGTTGTTATTGTTTGAACTATTATTTGAAGTTGGAGTAGTTGAGCTTGACTGAGAAATCGAACTCTCAGATGTTGAGCTAGAACTTTCAGATGTGGAACTTTGTTGAGTAGATGGAGCTGTCCAAGTGGTACGTGCCCCATTCTTAAAGACAAATTCTCCGCTTCTGTAAAGGCCTTCAGGCATGGTCCAATCCCCTGGGTGATCATCTGTTGAGAGGTAGGTCATCATCGAACGGTAGACCTTTGCTGCGACATAGAAACCATCCCCAACGATAGGAGTGAGGCGGTTAGAATAGCCAGTCCAAACAGCCATTGAGTATTTACGCGTATAACCGACAAACATTTCGTCTGGAGCTACATAACCAGAGTTTTTGATGTATTTCTCGATTTCATCATCTGTATAGTTTGATGTACCAGTCTTTCCTGCTTGTGGTAGCCATGAAAGGTAGGCTCCACGACCAGTTCCGTAGGTTAGAACTGTTTTCATCATCTCCGTCATCATGTAGGCAGTAGTTTCTTTCATAGCGCGCGTACCCGAGTCAGAAAATTCTTTCGAACTACCGTCACTAAAGATAATTTTGTTGATATACATTGGCTTATGGTAAATTCCGCCATTGGCAAAGGCAGCATAGGCCGCAGCCATTTTTTCACTACTTGCTCCGTATTGCTTATGAGACTCGACTGTGTTACTTGAGATAGCATTAGCATAAACCATGCTTGGATAATCGATTCCGAGGCCATTTAGGAAGGTCTTAGCACGATCTAGTCCAACCTTATTCAAAGTTTCAACGGCTGGGACGTTTCGTGACTGTTGAAGGGCATACTGTAACGTGATGTTTCCAAAGTAACTCTTATCCCAGTTGTAGACAGGGGTGTTGGTTCCGGGATAGTTATATGGTACGTCATGAACAATAGAAGCGGTTGAGTCGTAGACATCATACTCTAAGGCTGGCGCGTAATCTGTGATTGGTTTCATGGTTGAACCCCAGTCACGGTTTGTTTCAACAGCTTGGTTCATGCCAAAGGAAACATTGCTAGATTGATGGCGTGCACCTAGCTGGGCAATTACCTTTCCGTTTGTGACATCAACGATGGTAGAAGCTACTTGTAGTTCATCATCTGGATAGCTAACGTATTCGTCGGTATTGTAGATATCCCAGAGACGTTGTTGAATCTTGGGGTTAACATTAGTGTAAACTTCCATTCCCGTTGTCAAAAGGTTGTAGCCCGTTTCCTGTTCGACTTGGTCAATCACTTCTTTGAGGTAATTGTCCATGTACAGAGGGTAGCTATTAGCAGATTTTAGACTTTGAAGTCCGTCTGTAATCGGAGTGTTAATAGCTTTTTCGTATTGCTCAGCTGTAATGTAGCCTTGTCCCTTCATCTCAGAGAGAACCAGATCTCGGCGTTCTTGTGCCGCTTCTGGATGAGAGTAGGGGTCGTACTGGTTTGGAGCTTGTGGCATTCCGGCTAGGAGGGCCAACTGAGGCAAACTTAAATCTTTGAGGTCTTTGCTATAGTAATTTTGAGCGGCTGTCTGCATTCCGTAGTTACCGTTTGACATGTAGACTTTGTTGATGTAGTAAGTTAGGATCTCCTGTTTGGTCGTTTTTTGTTCTAGCTGAAAGGCTAACCAGGCTTCCTGTGCCTTGCGAGAAAGGGTCTGATCGGAGGTTGACGTAGAAAAATAGGTCAGCTTAATCAACTGCTGTGTCAAGGTAGAGCCGCCCTGAAGGCCACCTCCGCCTCGAAGATTTCGTAAGGAAGCACCTAGGATACGAATGGTATCTATACCACGGTGATTAAAGAAACGATGGTCTTCAATCGAAACAATCGCATTAACCAACTCTGTTGGAATTTCATTTGCTTGCGCATTGACCCGACGTTCTGATCCAAGATCAGCGATGAGTTCGTCGTTGCTATCATAAATCTTACTAGACGTTGTAGCGACTAGTTTGCTTTCGGATAGGGCTGGAGCCTTACTAACATAGTAAAGAAAGAGGCTACCGCCTAGCATAATAGCTGCGATAAATACAGTTAAGAGGCAGATACTGATATACTTAGCTATTCGCAGGAAAGTTTGTTTGTTCATCTTATTTTACCACCTAGTAAATGTTCTTTGACAATGTCGAGGTAGGGTATTTGTGGAAAGGCACTCGGCTCAATCCGATATCCATGCTCTCGAATATATCCAAGTGGCATTGACTTTTGTCCCCTATCTTGATGATAGAAACGGATGAGGTCAATAGCCGATAATAAGTAGGTTTCTTGCTGAGAAGAAAAGTGAAGGAGTACAAAGCAGATTCCTTGCTGGGCAAGGACTTGTTCCATATGTTGGATCTGATGGAGATGAAAATTCTTCATCGGAATCGCATGTTTTTGCCTGGTTTCCTTTGCTTCAAAGTCGATGTAGTATCCATCATAAACCCCTGAATAGTCAGTCGTTGAGGCCTGTCTAAAGTAGGCTTCAACGATCTTGGCTCGACTTCGTTGGGGATAATCGACACGTACGATTTGGATGGGAGTCGGTTTCTTGTGGATAACAGCCAGCCCATGCGACAAGTAATAGTCGTTCGTAGCGTTGATCATCTTTTCAAAAGACATTCCCCGGTTTGCGAAATTTTTAGTCTGTGACAGGGGAGCTTGTCTCTTCTGTGATGAAAGTTTATGTGGATAGTTGACCATAATTCTCCTTATTGGTACAATAACATCACTCTATTATATCATAAATTTACAAAGAAAGGGTTAAAAATGACAACAGCCTTGATTTTAGGCTATTCAGCCTTTGACCTTGGTCTCTTTAATGACAAGGATATTCGCGTTGATATTATCAAGACAGCCATTCGGAGAGACCTGGAACGTCTAGCTGAGGACGGAGTGATATGGCTTGTCTTTACAGGAACTCTGGGCTTTGAGTACTGGGTGCTTCAAGTGGCAAAAGACATGCAAGCAGACTATGGCTTTCAGTTGGCAACAATTTTTGCCTTTGAAACCCATGGTAGTAACTGGAATGAAGCCAATCAAATCAAACTTAGTGAGTTTAAGCAGGTTGACTTTGTCAAATATGCCTATCCACAATATGAGCACAAGGGGCAACTACGTGATTATCAGAAATTTTTACTGGAGAACACAGATATTTGCTATCTTTTTTATGACGAAGAAAATGAAACTAAGTTACGATATTTTTACCAAATGATGAAAAATCAAGAAGGCTATGTTACAAAAAGATTAACATTTGAGGTTCTGAATGAAATAGTGGAAAATTTTTCCGAAAAATGAGGCTTTGACCTTGATTTTTGTTTGTCTTTTTTTATATAATAAGAATAGCAATCAAGAATGGAGAGAGAAATGGCAAGTATTATTTTTTCGGCAAAAGATATTTTTGAACAAGAGTTTGGACGTGAAGTTCGTGGATATAGCAAGTCGGAGGTAGACGAATTCCTAGATGATGTGATCAAGGATTATGAGACTTACGCAGCTTTGGTCAAATCTCTTCGCCAAGAGATTGCTAATTTGAAGGAGGAATTGTCTAACAAGTCACAGGCAAATTCTGCTCAACAAAATCCTATTGAGGTAACAAGTTCTACTCCAATGACAAACTTCGATATTTTGAAACGCTTAAATCGACTTGAAAAAGAAGTATTCGGTAAGCAAATCATAGACAATTCTGAGTTATAATCAGGCGTCTATTAGATGCAATTTTTGGATAATCGCGTGAGAAGCGAGGCTTCTCATCTTCTCATGAGGAAAGTCCATGCTAGCACAGGCTGTGATGCCTGTAGTGTTTGTGCTAGGCGAATCCATAAGCCTAGGGACGAGTGATCGTTACGGCGGAAGAAATGGCTAAGTCCTAGGATATGCCAGAGTAAGTCTGAAAGTGCCACAGTGACGGAGTCTTTCTGGAAACGGAGAGAGTGGAACGCGGTAAACCCCTCAAGCTAGCAACCCAAATTTCGGTCGGGGCATGGAGTGCACGGAAACGAACGTAGTACTCTGACTGCTAGCAGCTATATGCTGTTAGTGGTAGACAGATGATTATCGAAGGAAGTGGTCCTAGTCACTTCTGGAACAAAACATGGCTTATAGAAAATTGCATATAGGTTGGGGCTGAGAACTTTTTCTCAACCTCATTTTTTAAAGTGAACAAGAGAAAGGTCTTGCAAGACTAGAAATGAAAGAACAATTTAATTTAATCGCAACTGCTGCGGCGGGGCTTGAAGCTGTCGTTGGACGTGAGGTGCGAGAACTTGGCTATGATTGTCAGGTTGAAAACGGCCGTGTTCGTTTCAAAGGAGATGTGAAGGCAATCATTGAGACCAATCTTTGGCTTCGCGCAGCGGATCGCATCAAGATTGTAGTCGGAAGTTTTCCGGCTAAGACTTTTGAAGAACTCTTTCAAGGCGTTTTTGCTTTGGATTGGGAAAGCTATCTCCCGCTTGGGGCGCGTTTTCCGATTTCAAAGGCTAAATGTGTTAAGTCAAAACTTCATAACGAGCCCAGTGTTCAGGCTATTTCTAAGAAAGCTGTTGTGAAGAAATTACAAAAATACTATGCCCGTCCTGAGGGGGTTCCCTTGATGGAAAATGGTCCTGAGTTTAAGATCGAGGTATCTATCCTGAAAGATGTGGCAACTGTTATGATTGACACGACAGGTTCTAGCCTTTTTAAACGTGGTTATCGTACGGAAAAAGGTGGAGCGCCGATCAAGGAAAATATGGCAGCGGCCATTTTACAACTCTCTAACTGGTATTCAGACAAGCCCTTGATTGATCCAACCTGTGGTTCAGGAACTTTCTGTATCGAGGCGGCTATGATTGCTAGAAAGATGGCACCAGGCCTTCGCCGAACTTTTGCTTTTGAGGAATGGAATTGGATCAGCGATCGGTTAATCCAAGAGGTTCGTACCGATGCTGCTAAGAAAATCAATCGTGAGATAGAACTGGATATCATGGGCTGTGATATCGATGCACGTATGGTGGAAATTGCCAAGGAAAATGCCCAAGCGGCAGGCGTCGCGGGTGATATCACCTTTAAACAAATGCGGGTACAGGACTTGCGCACAGACAAAATCAATGGCGTTATCATTTCCAATCCACCCTACGGCGAACGTTTGTCTGATGATGCAGGAGTGACGAAACTCTATGCGGAAATGGGACAGATTTTTGCTCCACTGGAAACCTGGAGTAAATTTATCCTGACCAGTGACGAAGCTTTTGAAAGTAAGTACGGAAGTCCAGCGGATAAAAAGCGCAAACTTTATAACGGAACCTTAAAAGTGGATTTGTATCAATACTTTGGTCAGCGTGTGAAGCGCCAAGAGGTAAAGTAGAAAGGAAGACAGATGAGTAAAAAAAGACACAATCGTCATAAAAAAGAGCATCAAGAAGTCCAATTTGATTTTGACGAGGCGAAAGATTTGACAGTTGGTCAAGTGATTCGTAAGAATGAAGAGGTAGAAGCTGGAGTATTGCCTGAAGACAGTATATTGGACAAATATATCAAACAACACCGCGAGGAAATCGAAGCAGATAAGTTTGAAACACGTCAATTTAAAAAAGAAGAACTGCAGGAAGCGCAGGCTCAAGAAGAATTGACACAGGAAGTTCCAGAAATCACTGGAGAGTCGGCGCCAATCATAGAGGGGCTCGAGACAGTTTCAGAAGAAACGGTGTCAGACTCAGTGGAAACTACAAGCTCGGATGTGATTTTGCCTCCTTTGGGAGAAGAAAATCAAGACTTGGAACCGTTTGTGTTGGAAAAGCAAACGCCAGCAGAGGTTGCTGATGAGAAAGAAGAGGAAGAGACGGCTCTACTTTCACGTTCAGCTCAGGCAGAATCAGAAACAACTTCTAATTCTAAAAAGAAGCGTGTGTTTGTTATCGGTTCAGCCTTGGCAGCAGCCCTTGTCTTGGCAGGTAGTTACTATATCTATCGTCAAGTAACTCGCTCCAACCAAGCTATCCAGTCTTATCAATCATCTTCTAGTAGTCAGGAAACACAAGTAGCCCTACAAGAGTTTAATGCCCTCTACGATGCTTTTTATACGGATGCTAATAAAACAGCCTTGAAAAATAGTCAGTTTGACAAGTTGAACCAACTCAAGGTTCAACTAGATAAACTCGAAGGCAGTCGAGAGTATACCCTTGCAAAATCTAAGTATGATAGTTTAGAAACTCAAATCAAGGCTGTGCAAGAAGTAAATAATCAGTTTGAAACTCCAGCAATTACTGACGGTGTCTTGGATACCAATGCAAAGGTCAAGGCAGATGCTAAATTTACAGAAATCAAAACAGGAAATACAGAGCTAGATAAACTGTTAGATAAGGCCATTAGCCTTGGTAAGAGCCAACAAACAAGCGCCTCTAGTTCAAGTTCAAGTAGCAGTAGTCAGGAAAGTTCAAGTACAACGACTGATAGCAGTACGAGCAGTTCGTCTGCTTCATCAAGTTCAGCACCTGCCAGCAGACCAGAAAGTGGAGGTTTGTCTAGCGATGGTGTCAATCTTCAAAGAAGTGCTAGTCGTGTACCCTACAACCAAACAGCTGTAGATGATAGCAACAACCCTGCTTGGACGTTTGCGGATGGTGTATTGGAACAAGTCCTAGCAATATCACGTGCTCGTGGCTATATCACTGGCAACCAATATATCCTAGAACGTGTCAATATCGTAAACGGAAATGGTTATTACAACCTCTATAAACCAGATGGAACCTATCTCTTCACCCTCAACTGTAAGACTGGATACTTTGTAGGAAATGGTTCTGGTCATGCAGATGACTTGGACTACTAGGACTCCGTTACAAAATTCTTTCCTTTCATAGGTAAAAATGATAAAATAAAACAAATTAAATAAGAGGAGTGTCACATGACAAAAGCTAACTTTGGTGTTGTAGGTATGGCCGTAATGGGTCGTAACCTTGCCCTAAATATCGAATCTCGTGGCTATACAGTTGCCATTTACAACCGTAGTAAAGAAAAAACAGAAGACGTGATTGCTTGCCATCCAGAAAAGAACTTTGTGCCAAGCTATGATGTAGAGTCTTTCGTTCAATCTATCGAAAAACCTCGTCGTATCATGCTCATGGTTCAAGCTGGACCTGGTACAGATGCTACTATCCAAGCCCTTCTTCCACACCTTGACAAGGGTGATATCTTGATTGACGGAGGAAACACTTTCTACAAAGATACCATCCGTCGTAATGAAGAATTGGCAAACTCAGGTATCAACTTTATCGGTACTGGGGTTTCTGGTGGTGAAAAAGGTGCCCTTGAAGGTCCTTCTATCATGCCTGGTGGACAAAAAGAAGCTTACGAATTGGTTGCTGATGTTCTCGAAGAAATCTCAGCTAAAGCACCAGAAGATGGCAAACCATGTGTGACTTACATTGGTCCTGATGGAGCTGGTCACTATGTGAAAATGGTCCACAACGGTATCGAGTATGGTGATATGCAATTAATCGCAGAAAGCTATGACTTGATGCAACACTTGCTAGGCCTTTCTGCAGAAGATATGGCCGAAATCTTTACTGAGTGGAACAAAGGCGAGCTTGATAGCTACTTGATCGAAATCACAGCTGATATCTTGAGCCGTAAAGACGATGAAGGTCAAGATGGGCCAATCGTAGACTATATCCTCGATGCTGCAGGGAACAAGGGAACTGGTAAATGGACTAGCCAATCAGCTCTTGACCTTGGTGTGCCATTGTCACTCATCACTGAGTCAGTATTTGCTCGCTACATCTCTACATACAAAGAAGAACGTGTACATGCTAGCAAGGTGCTTCCAAAACCAGCTGCCTTCAAATTTGAAGGTGACAAGGCTGAGTTGATTGAAAAGATTCGTCAAGCCCTTTACTTCTCAAAAATCATTTCTTACGCACAAGGTTTTGCTCAATTGCGTGTGGCTTCTAAAGAAAACAACTGGAACTTGCCATTTGCAGACATCGCCTCTATCTGGCGTGATGGCTGTATCATCCGTTCTCGTTTCTTGCAAAAGATCACAGATGCCTACAACCGTGATGCAGACCTTGCCAACCTTCTCTTGGATGAATACTTCTTGGATGTTACTGCTAAATACCAACAAGCAGTGCGTGATATCGTAGCTCTTGCGGTTCAAGCTGGTGTACCAGTACCAACCTTCTCAGCAGCTATTACTTACTTTGATAGCTATCGTTCAGCAGACCTTCCAGCTAACTTGATCCAAGCGCAACGTGACTACTTTGGTGCCCACACTTACCAACGTAAAGACAAAGAAGGAACCTTCCACTACTCTTGGTATGACGAAAAATAAGTAGGTCTGCCATGGGGAAACGGATTTTATTACTTGAGAAAGAACGCAATCTCGCTCATTTTCTCAGTCTGGAACTCCAAAAAGAGCAATACCGTGTTGATCTGGTCGAGGAGGGGCAAAAAGCCCTCTCCATGGCTCTCCAGACAGATTATGACTTGATTTTACTGAATGCTCGTCTGGGGGATATGACGGCCCAGGATTTTGCAGAGAGGCTGAGTCGGACAAAACCAGCCTCAGTCATCATGGTCTTGGACCATCGCGAAGAATTGCAAGACCAGATTGAGACAATCCAGCGCTTCGCCGTTTCTTACATCTATAAGCCAGTGATTATTGATCAGCTGGTGGCTCGTATTTCAGCGATTTTCCGAGGGCGGGACTTTATCGACCAACACTGTAGTCAGATGAAGGTTCCAACATCTTACCGCAATCTGCGTATGGATGTAGAACATCATACCGTTTATCGTGGCGAGGAGATGATTGCTCTGACGCGCCGTGAGTATGACCTTTTGGCCACTCTCATGAGAAGCAAGAAGGTCTTGACTCGTGAGCAGTTGTTGGAAAGCGTTTGGAAGTACGAAAGTGCGACAGAAACCAATATCGTGGATGTTTATATCCGTTATCTACGTAGCAAGCTTGATGTAAAAGGTCAAAAAAGCTACATTAAAACAGTGCGTGGTGTTGGTTACACCATGCAAGAATAGAAAAGCAGTTGCAGTTGTGTAACTGCTTTTTTTGAGAAATTTTTACACATTGACATACAGTCAGGTCTTTGCTACAATCAGTTACGGAGGATACTAAAATGAAATTTTTGAAAAAAATGATGCAAGTTGCACTAACAGCATTTTTCTTTGGTTTGCTAGCTACAAATACAGTATTTGCAGATACCACGGGTGGACAGTTTGTTGATAAGGATAATAGAAAATACTATATAAAAGATGACCACAAAGCGATCTATTGGCATAAAATAGACGGTAAAACCTACTATTTTGGTGATGGAGGAGAGATGGTTGTCGGTTGGCAATACTT
>NZ_KQ969550.1:262428-271539 GCF_001578945.1 Streptococcus oralis | reverse complement strand
TCCGTTCATCAGGTGCTATGGCGACTGGCTGGATTAAGGATGGTTCGACTTGGTACTACCTAAATGCAAGTAATGGCGATATGAAGACAGGCTGGGCTTATGTTGGTAACAAGTGGTACTATCTCCGTTCATCAGGTGCTATGGCGACTGGCTGGTATAAGGAAGGCTCCACTTGGTATTATCTAAACGCAAGTAATGGGGATATGAAGACAGGCTGGGCTTATGTCGGTAATAAGTGGTACTACCTCCGTTCATCAGGAGCTATGGCAACTAGTTGGATTAAAGATGGTTCGACTTGGTATTACCTCCATGCAAGTAATGGTGACATGAAGACGGGTTGGTTTCAGGTCAATGACAAATGGTACTATGCTTATAGCTCAGGTGCTTTAGCAGTTAGTACAAGAGTGGATGGCTACTACGTCAACTATAATGGCGAATGGGTCCAATAATGAAAGAGGCGATTGTGAAGGAAACAATCGCTTTTTTTGTGAAAATATAATAAAATAGATAGGAGAAAATACTACTGTATGAAATGAGACGGTCTTTCCGTCTGGTTAAAGGAAAACATGACAAAAAAAGTTGGTGTCGGTCAGGCACATAGTAAGATTATTTTAATAGGGGAGCATGCGGTCGTTTACGGCTATCCTGCCATTTCTCTCCCTCTCTTAGAGGTGGAGGTGACCTGCAAGGTGATCCCTGCTGAAAGCCCGTGGCGTCTTTATGAGGAGGATACCTTGTCCATGGCAGTGTATGCTTCGCTGGAGTATTTGGATATCAAAGAAGCCTGCATTCGCTGTGTGATTGACTCGGCTATCCCTGAAAAACGGGGAATGGGTTCGTCAGCGGCTATCAGCATAGCGGCTATTCGAGCTGTTTTTGACTACTATCAAGCCGACCTGCCTCATGATGTACTAGAAATCTTGGTCAATCGGGCTGAGATGATTGCCCATATGAATCCGAGTGGGTTGGATGCTAAGACCTGTCTCAGTGACCAGCCCATTCGCTTTATCAAGAATGTTGGTTTTACAGAACTTGAGATGAACCTATCTGCCTATTTGGTGATTGCTGATACGGGCGTGTATGGTCACACTCGTGAAGCTATCCAAGTGGTTCAAAGCAAGGGGAAGGATGCTCTGCCGTTTTTGCATGCCTTGGGAGAATTGACCCAGCAAGCAGAAGATGCGATTAGACGAAAAGATGCTGAAGGACTGGGACAAATCCTCAGTCAAGCGCATTTACATTTAAAAGAAATTGGTGTCAGCAGCCCTGAAGCAGACTCCCTCGTTGAAACGGCTCTTAGCCATGGTGCTCTAGGTGCCAAGATGAGTGGTGGTGGGCTTGGAGGCTGTATTATCGCCTTGGTAGCCAATCTGGACCAAGCGCAAGAACTAGCAAAACGATTAGAAGAGAAAGGAGCTGTTCAGACATGGATCGAGAGCCTGTAACAGTACGTTCTTACGCAAATATTGCCATTATCAAATATTGGGGAAAGAAAAAAGAAAAAGAGATGGTTCCTGCTACTAGCAGCATCTCTCTGACTTTGGAAAACATGTATACAGAGACGACCTTGTCGCCTCTACCGACGGATGCGACTGCTGATACCTTTTATATCAATGGTCAGCTTCAGAGTGAGGCTGAGCATGCCAAGATGACTAAGATTATTGACCGCTACCGTCCAGATGGTGAGGGCTTTGTTCGTATTGACACTCAAAACAATATGCCTACTGCAGCAGGCTTATCTTCTAGCTCCAGTGGTCTCTCCGCCTTGGTCAAGGCTTGCAATGCTTATTTCCAGCTTGGATTGGATAGAAGTCAGTTGGCGCAGGAAGCTAAGTTTGCCTCAGGTTCTTCCTCTCGCAGTTTTTATGGACCACTCGGTGCTTGGGATAAGGATAGTGGGGAAATTTACTCTGTAGAGACAGACCTGAAACTAGCTATGATCATGTTGGTGCTGGAGGATAAGAAAAAACCAATCTCTAGTCGTGATGGGATGAAACTCTGTGTGGAAACATCAACCACTTTTGAAAACTGGGTTCGACAGTCTGAACAGGACTATCAAGATATGCTGGTCTATCTCAAAGAGAATGACTTTGCCAAGGTTGGGGAATTGACTGAGAAAAATGCCCTAGCTATGCACGCTACGACCAAAACAGCATCGCCAGCTTTTTCTTATCTAACGGATGCTTCCTATGAAGCGATGGAATTTGTCCGTCAACTTCGCGAGCAAGGAGAAGCCTGCTACTTTACCATGGATGCTGGTCCCAATGTCAAGGTCCTCTGTCAAGAGGAAGACTTGGAGCATTTATCTGAAATCTTCGGTCAACGTTACCGCTTAATTGTGTCAAAAACAAAGGATTTGAGCCAAGATGATTGCTGTTAAAACTTGCGGAAAACTCTATTGGGCGGGTGAGTATGCTATTTTAGAGCCAGGACAGTTAGCCTTGATAAAGACCATCCCCATCTATATGAAGGCTGAGATTACCTTTTCTGATAACTATCGTATCCACTCAGATATGTTTGATTTCGCAGTGGACTTGACGCCAAATCCTGACTACGGCTTGATTCAAGAAACGATTGCTTTGATGGGGGACTTCCTCGCCAATCGTGGTCAGACTTTGCGACCTTTTTCCTTGGAAATCCGTGGAAAAATGGAACGGGAAGGCAAAAAGTTTGGTCTGGGTTCTAGCGGTAGCGTCGTTGTTTTGGTTATCAAGGCCTTGCTGGCTCTATATGATATTACGGTTGATCCGGAACTCTTGTTCAAGCTGGCTAGCGCAGTCTTGCTCAAGCGAGGCGACAATGGTTCTATGGGAGACCTTGCCTGTATTGTGGCAGAGGATTTGATTCTCTACCAGTCATTTGATCGCCAAAAGGTGGCTGCTTGGTTGAAAGAAGAAAGCTTGGCAACAGTTTTGGAGCGTGATTGGGGCTTCTCTATCTCACACGTACAACCTGCCCTAGAGTGTGATTTCCTAGTGGGATGGACCAAGCAAGTGGCCGTATCGAGTCAAATGGTTCAGCAAATCAAGCAAAACAATAATCAGAATTTTTTAACTTCCTCAAAAGTAACGGTGTCTGCTTTGGTAGAAGCCTTGGAGCAGGGGAATGCAGAAAAAATTATCGAGCAGCTGGAAACAGCCAGTCAACTTTTAGAAGGTTTGAGCCCAGATATTTACACGCCTTCGCTGAGACAGTTGAAAGAAGCCAGTCAAGATTTGCAGGCTGTTGCAAAGAGTAGCGGCGCTGGTGGTGGTGACTGTGGGATTGCCTTGAGTTTTGATGTGCAATCAACTGAAACCTTAAAAAATCGCTGGGCCGATCTGGGGATTGAGCTCTTATACCAAGAAAGGATTGGATATGACGACAAATCGTAAGGACGAGCACATCCGCTATGCCCTTGAGCAGAAAAGTTCCTATAATAGCTTTGATGAGGTGGAGTTGATTCACTCTTCCCTGCCTCTTTATGACCTGGATGAGATTGATTTGTCTACAGAATTTGCAGGTCGAAAGTGGGACTTTCCTTTTTATATCAATGCCATGACGGGTGGAAGCGATAAGGGGAGAGAAATCAATCAAAAGCTGGCTCAGGTGGCAGAAGCCTGTGGGATTTTGTTTGTGACGGGATCTTATAGCGCAGCCCTCAAAGATCCAACAGATGACTCTTTTTCTGTCAAATCTAGCCATCCAAAGCTCCTCCTTGGTACTAATATTGGATTGGACAAGCCTGTTGAGTTAGGACTTCAGACTGTAGAAAAGATGAATCCTCTTCTCCTCCAAGTGCATGTTAATGTCATGCAGGAATTACTCATGCCCGAGGGAGAAAGAAAGTTTCGAAGCTGGCAATCGCATCTGGCAGACTATAGCAAGCAAATCCCTGTTCCTATTGTTCTCAAGGAAGTGGGGTTTGGGATGGATGTGAAGACCATCGAAAGAGCCTATGAACTGGGCGTTCGAACTGTTGATCTATCGGGTCGTGGTGGGACTAGCTTTGCCTATATCGAAAATCGTCGCAGTGGCCAGCGTGATTACCTTAATCAATGGGGTCAGTCTACTATGCAAGCCCTTCTCAATGCCCAAGACTGGAAAGACAAGGTCGAACTCTTGGTCAGTGGTGGCGTTCGGAACCCTCTTGATATGATTAAGTGCTTGGTCTTTGGTGCCAAGGCTGTAGGACTGTCACGAACCGTTCTGGAATTGGTCGAAACCTACACAGTGGAAGAGGTGATTTCCATTGTTCAAGGTTGGAAAGCAGATCTACGCTTGATCATGTGTGCCCTTAACTGTGCCACCATAGCGGATCTGCAAAACGTAGACTATCTTCTTTACGGTAAACTAAAAGAAGCAAAAGATCAGATATAGAGGGGTCGGGACAAGAAGCCCGCCTTTTTTATGTATAGTGACCTCTAGTGAACACTTCATTGTTACTTTTCATAAACTTCAATACTCCAGTGAATTTTTTAAAGTTAGTTAAAACAAGCAATTTCTGACCTGTCGACTTTTTCCATCCTCAGACCGAGGTGACTTTTTTGAATTGTGATAAAATAGAAGGGAGAGGATGCGTCTATGAAAAAATTTCAAATCTTTTTATTTATTGAAGCCTGTCTATTGACGGGAGCTCTGATTTTGATGGTATCAGAGCATTTTTCGCGTTTTCTGCTGATTCTATTCCTCTTTTTGCTTTTGCTTCGTTATTACACAGGTAAAGAAGGCAACAACGTTTTCCTCCTTGTGGCGACCATTCTTTTCTTTTTCATCGTCATGCTCAATCCCTTTGTGATTTTAGCCATCTTTGTAGCGGTCATATACAGCCTCTTTCTTCTCTATCCGATGATGGATCAAGAAAAAGAGGAGACCGACTTGGTCTTTGAAGAGGTAGTGACGCTTAAAAATGAACGCAATCCTTGGTTTGGCAATCTCCATCATTTCTCTAGTCATCAGACCTGCCAGTTTGACGATATCAACCTCTTTCGCCTGATGGGAAAGGACACCATTCATTTGGAAAGAGTCATCCTAATCAATCATGACAATGTCATTATCCTTAGAAAGATGGTCGGAACGACTAGGATTATCGTACCTGTTGATGTGGAAATCAGCCTCAGTGTTAACTGTCTTTATGGAGATCTAACATTCCTCCATCAACCCAAGCGATCCCTCCGCAATGAACACTATCATCAGGAAACCAGAGACTACCTCAAGAGTAACAAGAGCGTCAAAATTTTCCTGACTACTATGGTTGGCGATGTGGAGGTGGTCAGAGGATGAAAAAGCAATCGTACCTATTAATCGGGCTGACTTCTTTCCTCTTTATCCTCTTTTTGACTAATAGTTTACTAGATATTTTTGAACTGGATTGGTCCTATTTGCTACAAGATATCGAGAAAACAGAGAAGTTAATCTTCTTGATCTTGGTCTTTAGCCTTTCCATGACCTTCTTTTTTGTCCTCTTTTGGCGCGTGATAGAAGAAGTCTCTCGAAGAAAAATGCAAGTCAATCTCAAGCGCTTGTTAGCAGGAAAAGAGGTGGTTTCTTTTGCAGATCCAGACTTGGATGCCAGTTTCAAGTCCTTGTCTGGCAAGCTTAATCTCTTGACAGAGGCTGTTCAAAAGGTTGAAAATCAAGGCCTGGTCAGGGAAGAAGAAATCATAGAGAAAGAACGGAAGCGGATAGCACGTGACCTGCACGATACGGTTAGTCAGGAGTTGTTTGCGGCCCATATGATTTTATCAGGTGTCAGTCAGCAGGTTTTGAAGCTGGATAGAGAAAAGATGCAGACCCAGTTGCAAAGTGTCGCAGCCATCCTTGAAACAGCCCAGAAAGATTTGCGGGTCTTGCTCTTGCATTTGCGACCTGTTGAGTTGGAAGAGAAGAGTTTGGTTGAGGGGATTAACATCCTCTTAAAAGAGCTAGAGGACAAGAGCGACCTCAAGGTTAATCTCAAGCAAAATGTGTCTAAATTGCCCAAGAAGATTGAGGAACATATCTTCCGTATTTTGCAGGAGTTGATCAGCAATACCCTCCGCCATGCCCAGGCATCTTGCCTAGATGTCTACCTCTATCAGACAGACGTTGAACTGCAGCTGAAGGTGGTGGACAATGGAATTGGTTTCCAGTTGGGGAGTTTAGATGACTTGAGTTATGGACTGCGAAATATCAAGGAGCGGGTTGAAGATATGGCAGGAACGGTTCAACTTTTGACAGCTCCAAAGCAAGGACTGGCGGTTGATATCCGTATTCCCCTGCTAGACAAGGAATCATAAAGGAGTAGAGATGAAAATTTTACTTGTAGATGACCATGAAATGGTCCGATTGGGCTTGAAAAGCTATTTTGATCTCCAAGACGATGTGGAAGTTGTGGGCGAGGCGGCCAATGGGGCTCAAGGTATTGAGTTGGCCTTGGAACTGCGTCCAGATGTTATTGTCATGGATATCGTCATGCCTGAGATGAATGGGATTGATGCTACCTTAGCCATCCTCAAAGAATGGCCTGAAGCCAAGATTTTGATTGTGACCTCTTACCTAGACAATGAAAAAATCATGCCAGTCTTGAACGCTGGTGCTAAAGGTTATATGCTCAAGACTTCTAGTGCAGACGAATTGCTCCATGCCGTTCGTAAGGTGGCAGCGGGCGAGCTGGCTATTGAACAAGAGGTTAGCAAGAAGGTCGAATACCACCGCAATCATATGGAACTTCATGAGGAATTGACTGCGCGTGAACGTGACGTGCTTCAACTGATTGCCAAGGGCTACGAAAATCAACGCATCGCAGATGAACTCTTCATCTCTCTCAAGACGGTCAAGACCCATGTGTCCAACATCCTAGCCAAGCTTGAGGTCAGTGATCGCACCCAGGCAGCGGTCTATGCCTTTCAGCACCATTTGGTGGGGCAAGAGGACTTTTAGATGAATCTTGCAGATTTACTTGGGGAGTTAGAGGCGGCAAAAGACCCTGAGAAAGCAGGCTCCATGGAAGCCTATATGCGCCATCAATTTCCCTTTCTAGGCATTGCAGGTCCTGAAAGAAATGCACTCTATAAAAAGTACTTTCCAAGCGCGAAAAAAACAAGAGATATTGACTGGGATTTTGTAGACACTTGCTGGGAAAAGGAGCCTAGAGAATACCAATATGTGGCTGCCAACTATTTGAAAGCCATGCAGTCTTATCTAACGAAGGACGATTTGCCTAAGCTTGAGCGCCTGGTCGTGACTAAGTCTTGGTGGGACACGGTAGATATCCTAGATCGAGTAGTAGGAAGTTTGGTGGCTAACCATCTGGAACTTGAAGAAGTGCTTTTAAAATGGAGCCTATCTGGAAATATCTGGCTGAGACGAGTTGCCATTGACCACCAGTTGTTAAGAAAAGAGAAAACAAATGTCCAACTGATGGAAAAGGTCCTACTAAACAATCTGGACCAGACAGAATTTTTTATCAATAAAGCCATTGGCTGGGCTCTAAGAGACTACTCCAAGACCAATCCTGAATGGGTAGCAACTTTCATCGAAAAAAATAAGGAAAGAATGGCTGAACTTAGTATCAAGGAGGCAAGCAAGTACCTTTAGCATCGTTGAAAAGCGCATTCATTACTTGAAAAAAGTCGCTATTATATGGTATAATGGACTGTATTAAAAATTTTAAGGAGAAATGACAGAATGTCTGTATCATTTGAAAACAAAGAAACAAACCGTGGTGTCTTGACTTTCACTATCTCTCAAGACCAAATCAAACCAGAATTGGACCGTGTATTTAACTCAGTAAAGAAAACTCTTAATGTTCCAGGTTTCCGTAAAGGTCACCTTCCACGTCCTATCTTTGATAAAAAATTCGGTGAAGAAACACTTTACCAAGATGTGTTGAACGCTCTTTTGCCAAACGCTTATGAAGCTGCAGTAAAAGAAGCTGGTCTTGAAGTGGTTGCGCAACCAAAAATTGACGTCACTTCAATGGAAAAAGGTCAAGACTGGGTTATCACCGCTGAAGTCGTGACAAAACCTGAAGTTAAATTGGGTGACTACAAAAACCTTGAAGTATCAGTAGATGTAGAAAAAGAAGTAACAGATGCTGACGTTGAAGAGCGTATCGAACGCGAACGCAACAACTTGGCTGAATTGGTTATCAAGGAAGCCACCGCTGAAAATGGCGACACTGTCGTCATCGACTTTGTTGGTTCTATCGACGGTGTTGAATTTGACGGTGGAAAAGGTGAAAACTTCTCACTTGGCCTTGGATCAGGTCAATTCATTCCTGGTTTTGAAGACCAATTGGTTGGACACTCAGCTGGCGAAACTGTTGATGTAGTCGTAACATTCCCAGAAGACTACCAAGCAGAAGACCTTGCAGGTAAAGAGGCTAAATTCGTAACAACTATCCACGAAGTAAAAGCTAAAGAAGTTCCAGCTCTTGATGATGAACTTGCAAAAGACATCGACGAAGAAGTGGAAACTCTTGACGAATTGAAAGAAAAATACCGCAAAGAATTGACTGCTGCGAAAGAAGAAGCATACAAAGATGCCCTTGAAGGTGCAGCAATCGATAAAGCTGTAGAAAACGCTGAAATCGTAGAACTTCCAGAAGAAATGATCCACGAAGAAGTTCATCGTTCAGTAAATGAATTCCTTGGAAACTTGCAACGCCAAGGTATCAACCCTGACATGTACTTCCAAATCACAGGAACTACTCAAGAAGACCTTCACAAACAATACGAAACAGAAGCTGAGTCACGTACCAAGACTAACCTTGTTATCGAAGCAGTTGCCAAAGCTGAAGGATTTGACGCTTCAGAAGAAGAAATCCAAAAAGAAATTGAGCAATTGGCAGCAGACTACAATATGGAAGTTGCACAAGTACAAAACTTGCTTTCAGCTGATATGTTGAAACATGATATCGCAATCAAAAAAGCTGTTGAATTGATCACAAACACAGCAACAGTAAAATAATCGGCTCTTTGTCGACTGTAGTGGGTTGAAGAAAAGCTAAGATCGAGAAAGGACGAATTTCGTCCTTTCTTTTTTGATGTTGAGAGCGATAAAAATCCGTTTTTTGAAGTTTTCAAAGTCCCGAAAACCAAAGGCATTTCGTTTGATGAGTTTAATGAGATTATTGGTCGCTTCTAATTT
>NZ_KQ969550.1:260468-261737 GCF_001578945.1 Streptococcus oralis | reverse complement strand
ATAATGGTTCCATATGATTCTTTCTAATGAGTTGTTTAGTCGCTTTTCATTATAGATCTTATGGGACTTTTTTTCTACAATAAAATAGGCTCCATAAGATCTATAGGGGATTTACCCACTACAAATATTATAGAGCCAATTTTCGTTTTAAAGTTTTTGAAGTTCCGAAAACCAAAGGCTTGTCGTTTTATGTCCTTGATAAGCTTGTTGGTTACTTCCAACTTGGCATTTGAGTAAGGGTGCTCGCAGGCATTGATGAATGATATACTCTTTGTACTTTCTAAAGATCTTAAAAGCGGTTCGAAAGGCTTTGTCCTCAATCAGTCCCAAAATTTCGTTTGTCCGTTTCTCTTGAAAATGGAAAAGCAGGAGCTGGTAAAGATTGTACTAATAGCGGAGTTCATCGGAGAAAGCTAAGGTTTTCTCGACGACCTCACGTGGTGTCAGTGTCTGTCTAAAGGTTCTTGAAAAGAAAGGTTTGTCAGACCATTTTCGACTATCTTTTTGAAGGATACGCCAGTAATTTTTCCTGACTCGATGGGGGAGAGAGCGTCTATCAAATTCCTTCATGATGGCAATTCTGATCGTCATCATAGCCCGACTCAAATGCTGGATAATGTGAAATCTATCGAGAATAATCTTTGCCTTAGGAAAAAGTAGTTCTTGATGGTTGCCTGTCGGTTGTTTTCAAGAACGGTAATGGCCTTTCGTGTATGGTAAATCAGCGCAATGAAGGCAAGTTTTCCTTTGTTTCGTGAAAATTCATCCCAGGATAAGACTTCAGGAAGTTTAGAAAAACCCTCAGTGAGGGTGAATTGTTCTAGCTTTCTCTGGACGGTGGAAACGGAAACGTGGACTCTTTTGGCAATGTCAGAGTTTGTGAGTCTTTCTGTGTGTAGTTGCGTTATCTTTGCCCAGACGGGCTCTTGAATTGTCAAATTAAGTGCACATTTTCTTCATAGAAAACTTCATACATAAGGTGTTTTCCAGTTCAGACATTTTTGTGGCCTATTATTAAGTTTGTTCTCCCACAGCTGAATGGTTTGATCATCAATCAATGTTAGATCACTACCTTTTGGAAAATATTCTCTTAGCGGTCCATTCGTATTCTCATTAGTCCCTCGTTGCCATGGAGCATGAGGGTCAGGGAAATAGACTTTAATTTCTGATGATTCGTGAATTCTTTTCCTCAGTTTTCGACTTAACCTTTCGTTATGACGTGTTTTTCCCCGATGGTGGAGTTTGCGAATGACGCCACGAGCACCATGT
>NZ_KQ969550.1:203422-259945 GCF_001578945.1 Streptococcus oralis | reverse complement strand
TCGTGTATGGTAAATCAGAATACTTTCTCGCTCATCCATGCTAAAATGGTGATAACTCATAAGATTTCCTTTTGTAACTAGTTCGTTTAATTCCATTCTACTAGAAGATCTTATGAGTTTTTATTGTGCACTTATATTGTATATTCAAGGGACAAAATAGACTCTATAATTCCTACGGTGGATTTACCCACTACGGAAATTCTAGAATCCTTTTCGTTTGAAAAAACTCCTTAGAAAAGACTAAGGAGAAAGAATTATGTTTTCTTTTTAAGTTGTTGGTTTCGATACTGTCTAGGTGTTAAGTGATAGTGTTGTTTAAATTGACGGTTGAAGTTTGAAAGGTTGGTGAAACCGACTTGGCTTGCAATTTCTTGAATGCTGAGGTTGGTTTGGACGAGTTTCTCACAGGATTTCTCAAGACGTAACTGGAGCAAGTAGTCCATACAACTGGCTCCAGTATGTTGCTTGAAAATACTCATAAAGTGATTTTTACTATATCCAAATGTTGCAGCCAGTTGCTCGATATAAACGGGTTCTGCATAGTGCTGTTCAAGGTAGCAAATCACTTCTTTTAGTTTTTGGTATTTTTGGTAGGTATCATCTGTATAGTGTCGATTGACGTATCGATACTTAAAGAGAAGATGAAGCAATTCGTATAGTTTAGATTTTATGAGTAGATCGTAGTATATGCCTTTTTCTTCAAGGATAGAAAAGAGGGAAAGAAGGCAGGATTGAATTTGATCATAGGCCTTATCGCCTGGTGATATTTGAGGAGTGAGGCAAAAGTGACCAGAGTGGAGGGGTTGGATATAGCGTTGACTAAAGCTGTCTATTTGATTTCTTCCAAGACAATCTAGGTGGAAACGAAAGGTGGTAGAAAGTTGTTCTTGATCTTCGATAGAGTAGATAGTGTGAAGGGCTGTTGGCTGAATAAGAAAAATATCCCCTTCGCGACTTTCAAAGCGTTCAGAGTTGATATGAACGATGGCAGAACCCTTTGTAACATAAATAACCTCTAGCTCGGGATGACAATGATAGATTGTGTCAGGAGATGTTTTGGATAAGATTTGTTTTTCAAAATCATATGGGAAGTCAGATGGGTTATCTCGTAAGAAACGTGAACGGTCTGCCATGGTAAATCCTCCCAATATACTATTACTACTTTTATTATACCAAAAAAACTTCCGTATATAGGAAGTTTTCGGGCTTTAAGCTTTCTTCTTCATATAAAAAATAGTAAGCATAAGTCCAATGAAGGCCAAAGCAATAGCAACATAAAAAGCTACACTATAATTTCCATTATTAGCCATTGCCATTTGAACAGCGACTTTGGGAGCGAAAAATGCTGCTAAAGAATATCCAGTGAAGACGATACCGTAGTTGACCCCTTGATTTGCAGAACCGTAATTTTCCATGACGATAGATGGGAAGACCCCCATAACACCACCAAAGCAGATACCAAGCCCTATAATTCCTAAGGTAAACCCGAATTGACCCGGAACGATAGTTAGGGAGAATAAAGCTAGGACAATGACAGAATAGATAATCAATAAGGTCTTTGAACGGCCAATTTTATCAGAAAGTGACCCCCAGATAAAGCGACCACTAGAGTTTGCGATTGAATAAAGAGAGACATAGAGAGCTGCAGCGCCTGCAGAGAGTCCAAACATTGATTGACCGATTGGTGATGCCTGAGAGGCAATCATCAAACCAGAAAAGGCGCCAACAAAGAACATGCTAATGATAATGTAAAACAGAGGACTTTGTAGCATTTGTTTCCAGGTTTTATTAGTAGGTCCTTGCTTCGTTTGTACTGGAGCTTTCCAGCCTGCTGGTTGGTAGCCGCTTGGAGCTGCCTTGATAAAGAAAATTGCACAGATGATAACAACAATATAGACTAGCCCAATTGTACGAAAAGCAAAGAAGGCATCTTGTTGTTGAATGAGATTGCTTGCGACTGGAGAAGCGATGACTGCGGCAAATCCCATTCCGCCTGTCAGAATTCCAGAGGCTAAGCCACGTTTATCAGGGAAGAGGCGAAGTGAATTGGAGAGGGCACCTGAATAGGCAAAACCTTGACCAAGTCCAGCCATTAATCCATAGGTCAAATAAAGCATGGCTGGTGAATTGACATAGCCGGTTAAGTAAAATCCACTAGCAAATAGGAGAGCGCCGAGGGCGATGGTCCATTTTACATAACCTTTGTCAACTAAATAACCTCCGAGAATCATGGGGATAGGGCCTATTGCAGAGTTGATAGCAAATGCTAACATAATATCTGACATGGACCAGCCTGTTGAACTGCTAAGTGGTCCGGCAAAAACAGAAAAGGAATAGACGGCACCTGTACAAAGAAGAATGGCCGTAGACGCGACTAAAATCCGCCAACGATTGAATGTCTCTTTCATAAAAACATCCTCCGTAAATGTATATTTTTTCACCAAGACTATATCATAGTTAAGTAAGATGGTCAATAGTTTATGAAGATATTTTGTTAATTTTTTCACGAACTTATACTAAAGTACGATAATCTGATAGAATAACACGGTCTTTTATTATCAAGGATTTACAAGATTTTCTAAAGTAGTATAATGAAAGTAGATTAAATAAATGAAAGGGGTACCAAGATGAAACTAGTTGCTATCGTTGGAACCAATTCGGATCGCTCAACCAATCGCAAACTCTTGAAATTTATGCAAAAACATTTTTCAGATAAAGCTGACATTGAGGTATTGGAAATCAAACAATTGCCAGCATTTAACGAACCTGAGGACAAGCAAGCGCCAGCTGAAGTTCAAGCTTTTTCAGAAAAAATTCTTGCCGCTGATGGTGTGATTATTTCAACACCTGAATACGATCACACGATACCAGCACCTTTGGCCTCTGCTTTGGAGTGGATTGCTTATACCAGTCGTGCCTTGGTTAACAAACCAACGATGATTGTCGGAGCTTCTCTCGGTTTGCTAGGAACATCTAGAGCGCAAGCGCATTTGCGTCAGATTTTAGATGCGCCAGAGCTTAAAGCGAGAGTTATGCCTGGTACAGAGTTCTTTCTAGGTCATTCTGAGCAAGTACTAGATGATGAGTGTCATTTGAACAATCCTGAAAAGGTTGCAGAACTAGAAGAACATTTTTCAGAGTTTCAAAATTTTGTTGAACTAACAAAAGCTTTGGTCAAACCTGAAGATACAAATCGAAAAAAATCATTCATCTGGGAAGAATGGTTGAAAGCATAGGGAATTAATGAAAGGAGTAGAGTCAATGAAATTAGTAGCTATTGTTGGGACTAATGCAAAAAAATCCTATAATCGCAACCTGTTGCAATTTATGAAAAGACATTTTGCTCAGAAAGCGGATATTGAGATTTTAGAAATAACAGATGTACCAATGTTCAATGAAACAGATGATCAAACAGGTACACCTATTATTCAGAAGTTTAATCAAGCTATTTCAGAAGCCGATGGTGTCATTATCTCAACACCCGAGCACAATCATACGATTCCATCAAGTTTGAATAGCTTGCTCGAGTGGTTGTCTTTTAACATTCATCCACTAGACGGAAAGCCGACAATGATTGTCGGAGCTTCTTATGATATTCAAGGTTCTTCACGTGCCCAACTTCATCTTCGTCAGATTCTGGATGCTCCTGGGGTAAATGCAACAGTTATGCCAGGTAGTGAGTTTTTACTTGGTCGAGCGCATCGAGCGTTTGATGACAATGGAGATTTGATTGATGAGCGAACCGTTGATTTCCTAGATAGCTGTTTTTATCGCTTCCTTCGCTTTGTATCCGTTGCAAACCAACTAAACCTTCCTGAAGAAGTTCGGTTTGAACCGGGGACTTATCACGTTACAACCGAGGGACATAATGGTAAACTGCCGATGGAGGTAACGGTTTCAGAAGAGCGTATTGAAAAAATTGAGATTGACTCTTCTGGAGAATCTTCAGGAATCGCAGATGTTGTCTTTACTCGTATTCCAGCAGAAATCATTGAGGGGCAAACATTAAATGTTGATGCGGTGTCAGGAGCTTCTGTGACTTCAAATGGTGTTTTAGATGGAGTTGCGCGTGCAGTCAAACAAGCCGGTGCAAATCCGGATGTTTTACGCAAGCGTTCAAAAGCGCCATCTGCCCTAGATAAAGAAGATAAAACCTATCAGGCAGACGTTGTCATCGTCGGAGGCGGAGGAGCTGGATTAGCTGCAGCGGCTGCAGTCTTACAAGCTGGTAAGAAACCAATTGTGGTAGAGAAATTTCCTGCAATTGGAGGAAATACTGTTCGTGCAGGTGGTCCAATGAATGCACCAGATCCAGCATGGCAAAAGACCTTTGGAGCGAATCCAGGAGAGGCTCATACGCTTCAAGAATTGATTGCGACAGATGAATCAACGATTGATCCAGAATATCTAGAGGACTTTAGAGCCTTGAAAGTTGAGGTTGAGCAGTATTTGCAGGATCCGAGCTATTTGTTTGACTCTACCTTACTTTACCGTATCCAAACCTATATCGGTGGGAAACGAAAAGATTTACAAGGAAATGAAATTCATGGCCAATACGATTTAGTATCTGTTTTAACCGAACGGGCCCTAGAGTCTGTTCGTTGGTTGGAAGACATCGGCGTTGAATTTGTTCGTAGTGAAGTGACAATGCCAGTTGGAGCCCTTTGGCGTCGTGGCCATAAGCCGGTTCAACCAATGGGGTATGCCTTTATATCCGTCCTACAAAAATATGTTCTAGAGCATGGTGGCAAGATTTTGACAGATTCTCCAGTTAAAGAATTGCTTGTAAAAGACGGGGCTGTCAAGGGTGTCAGAGCAGAAGGTCGAAACGGTCAAACCATCATTGTCAATGCAGATGCCGTTGTTCTAGCTTCTGGAGGATTTGGTGCCAATACAAAGATGCTACAAAAATACAATACCTACTGGACTGAAATTGCAGATGATATTGCTACATCTAATACACCAGCTGTAACAGGGGATGGTATTCTTTTAGGTCAAAGTGTAGGTGCAGATCTAGTGGGTATGGGCTTTAGTCAAATGATGCCAGTATCCGATCCAGTGACAGGAGCCCTTTTCTCAGGGCTTCAAGTTCCTCCAGCAAACTTCATCATGGTAAATACTGAAGGGAAGCGCTTTGTAGATGAGTACGGTAGCCGTGACAAGCTATCTCAAGCGGCGATTGATAATGGAGGCTTGTTCTATCTAATCGCAGATGAACGTATCAAGGCAACAGCCTACAACACTAGCCAAGAAAAAATCGATGCCCAAGTCAAAGCAGGCACTCTCTATCGTGCAGATACGATAGAAGAGTTGGCGATTCAGATTGATATGGATCCACAGGTGTTAGCAGATACAATCAAGAAGTACAATTCTTATGTTGATGCAGGATTTGACCCTGAATTCAACAAGGGTAGTTTCGATCTCAAGTGTGAGGTTGCACCATTTTATGCAACACCGAGAAAACCAGCCGTTCACCATACAATGGGTGGACTCAAGATTGATACTTCAACACACGTTTTGAATGAAAAAGGTCAGATTATCCCTGGTTTGTATGCTGCCGGAGAAGTCGCAGGTGGACTCCATGCAGGTAACCGTCTAGGAGGAAATTCACTTACGGATATCTTTACTTTTGGACGTATTGCAGGTCAAACAGCTGTTAAAGAAAATTGTTAGTGATTGATTTAAAAAGTTAAGGTAATTTTAAGTCTCCTCGTGTATCATATAGTCATTAAATAAAGACCTCCTAACTTTATTTAATGAATTCCTAATCCTTTCTTTTTCATAATAATCTCCCTAAAGAAGCCACCCAATCAGGTGGCTTTTTTGTTTGTGGCTTGGATTTTTGCTATAATAGAAACATGAGTAGAATTTTAGATAATGAGATAATAGAGGATGAGGAGTTAGTCGAACGTACGCTCCGTCCTCAGTATTTACGTGAATATATTGGGCAGGATAAGGTCAAGGATCAGCTCCAAATCTTTATCGAAGCTGCTAAAATGCGGGATGAAGCGCTGGATCATGTGCTCTTATTTGGGCCTCCAGGTTTGGGGAAAACGACCATGGCCTTTGTCATTGCCAATGAACTGGGAGTCAATCTCAAGCAAACGTCTGGTCCTGTCATTGAAAAAGCAGGTGATCTGGTAGCAATTTTGAATGATTTGGAACCTGGAGACGTCCTTTTTATTGACGAGATTCATCGCTTGCCCATGTCGGTGGAAGAGGTGCTCTATAGTGCCATGGAGGACTTTTACATTGATATTATGATTGGGGCTGGTGAAGGCAGTCGCAGTGTTCATTTGGACTTGCCACCTTTTACCTTGATTGGTGCGACAACCCGAGCCGGTATGCTTTCAAATCCTCTGCGAGCACGTTTTGGGATTACAGGTCATATGGAATACTATGCCCACGCTGACTTGACGGAAATTGTTGAACGGACGGCAGATATTTTTGAGATGGAAATCACCCATGAGGCGGCAACTGAGTTGGCCTTGCGTAGTCGTGGAACTCCTCGTATCGCCAATCGTCTCCTCAAGCGCGTGCGCGACTTTGCTCAGATTATGGGAGATGGGGTTATCGATGATGTCATTACCGATAAGGCTTTGACCATGCTAGATGTTGACCATGAAGGCTTGGACTATGTGGATCAGAAAATCCTTCGTACCATGATTGAGATGTACGGTGGTGGACCTGTCGGGCTAGGAACTCTTTCTGTTAATATTGCCGAGGAGCGTGAGACGGTCGAAGATATGTACGAACCTTACCTGATCCAGAAAGGTTTCATCATGCGGACAAGGTCTGGGCGGGTGGCAACAGCTAAGGCATATGAGCATTTAGGCTATGAATACAGTGAAAAATGAGCAAGATATTTTAGACATTTTTAGAAAAAATCCAGATATGATGACCATTCTGACCATCATTCGAGACCTTGGTCTGAAAGACTCGTGGTTGGCAGCAGGCTCAGTTAGGAATTTCATCTGGAATCTCTTGTCAGACAAATCAGCTTTTGATCATGAAACAGATGTGGATGTGATTTTCTTTGATCCAGATGTTTCTTATGAGGAAACAGTATCCCTAGAGAAAAAGCTGAGAGAAGATTTTCCCCAGTATCAGTGGGAGTTGAAAAATCAGGTCTATATGCATCAGCACAGTCCCCACACTGTGCCCTATACGAGTTCTCGTGATGCTATGAGTAAGTATCCAGAACGTTGTACGGCGATAGGGCTTCGCTTGCATGCTGACGCAACTTTAGAGCTCTTTGCGCCTTATGGCTTAGAGGATATTTTGAACTTTCAGGTTTCCCCAACTCCTCATTTCTTAGAGAATGAAGACCGAATGAAGCTCTATCAAGAACGCTTATCCAAGAAAAAATGGCAAGAAAAATGGGAAAATCTCACTTTCTCAAATCTCTGAAAAGAAGTTAGTGACTTGATTACATAAGAATTCTATATGTGAGCTTGTGGTCATCACAAGATAAACAGAGAAATCTAAAGATGCAAAAAATTATATACTTAACAGGAACAACTCATTCAATCTATCATAGCTAACAAAGATGCCGAATTTGTGAGA
This sequence comes from Streptococcus oralis, assembly GCF_001578945.1. GTDB lineage: Bacteria > Bacillota > Bacilli > Lactobacillales > Streptococcaceae > Streptococcus > Streptococcus oralis_Q. Next base: position 252,379 of record NZ_KQ969550.1, on the reverse strand, counting down.
TTAAGTGAGAAAAACGTCTACTAGATTGTTCTTGGAAGAGAGAAAACAATGAAAATCTTAGTCGTCTCATCCATAAGTCCGTACTTAAAGGGGTAAAACGAACAACTAGAAAACTAGTCTCCTAAAATAGATGCTGGATAACATTATCCTAAAAAGATAAGACTCTTAGAAAAATTATCTCAGATAGCTAACTTGAGCTTGAAAATTAGCATATAAACGCTTTAGAAAAGTTGTAAATTGTGATACAATGTTTAGAGAAATTACTGAGACGAGGATTTAGAAAACAATGAAAGTACATTTCACAAATTTATTTGGGCAAGCATCAACGAGTGTGGCCTTAATGGCACAGAACAATGTCATGAAAATTGTTCGAGACTTCGGAGTTAACGAACTGGGGATATATTTTTATGATGCAAGCCATGAGCCGTGGGAAGAACTGAATTCGCGGATGGATGGAATTGTCGCGGGGGTATCTTATGGAGATGTGGTCTTTTTCCAATCCCCCTCATGGAATAGTGTTGAATGGGACAATCACTTGATAGAAAAGTTAAAGCTTTCTCATGTAAAAATGGTGATGTTTATACACGATGTTCAGCCGCTGATGTTTGAGAGCAATTATTACCTTATGAAGGCACACATTGATATGTATAACAAGTGTGATGTGGTGGTAGTGCCATCAGAACAAATGTACCAGAAACTCGTTTCAGAGGGATTAACCGTCAAGAAGTATGTTGTTCAAAAACTCTGGGATCTTCCCCATGGTTTGGAACTCTATACTCCAAAGTTTGAGAAAAAATTAATCTTCTCAGGAGATCCGTCTCGTTTTCCACATATTGTTGACTGGAAACACAGTACCCCCCTTCATGTTTATGCTACGAGAGCAGAGGGAGTAGATTATTCCAAAGTCCATCTTGAGGGGTGGCGAACTCAGCAGGAATTATTGTTGGAGTTGTCTAAAGGAGGAGGTTTTGGCCTAGTATGGGGAAATTCCGAAAATCCTGCGGAAGAGCGTGACTACTACAAAGAAAATGTTTCTTATAAGTTGACAACTTATCTGGCTGCGGGTATTCCTGTGGTTGTGCCAGACTATCTTTCTAATGTGGACTATATCCGTGAGAAAGGTTTGGGCTTTGTCGTGTCCAGTTTGGAAGAAGCTAGCCGTGTAGTTCAGGAATGTACGGCAGAAGAATATGATCAAATGGTCACAAGAGCGAAATACACAGCCTACTTGATTAAAAATGGGTATTTCACGAAGAAATTATTTATTGATTCCATGATGCTCTTAGATTAGCCAGAAGTCGGTCATCGATTTACTACATTCAGATTTAGAAAGGCAAAATTTCAAGTCGAAGTTAGCCATCTGAGATAATTAGTTTTTATATCAACTGTAATGGGTTGATGAAAAAACTCATCTTGGAGGGAACCAATTTGGTTCTCTCCTTTTTGCTAGACGCTTGAAGCTGATTCCCTGTACTTATAAATTTAGACATGACAAAATACCCTAAAAAGCTATCTAACTTTTTAAGGGTGGGTTATATACGGAGGAGGGTGATGATTATAAGATCATCACCAAGGTCCCAATCGTAATCAGTATACATCCAATGATTGTTTTTAACGTCAGGACATCTTGTAGAAAGAAAAAGGCTAAAACGAGTGTGATGACGAGACTAAACTTATCGACAGCAGATACCTCAGTCGCATTGCCCATCTGCAAGGCCTTGTAGTAGCAGAGCCAGGAGGCGCCTGTTGCCAAACCAGATAAGATGAGAAAGAGCCAACTTTTTCTACTGATGTTGACAATCTCAGTCTGACTATTGGTCAAGAAAACCATGGCCCAAGCCATAAGGATGACGACGACCGTACGAATGGCTGTTGCTAGATTGGATGGAACTCCTTCAATCCCAATTTTGGCTAAAATAGAAGTTAAGGCTGCAAAGACAGCAGATAAAAGTGCGAAGAAAAACCACATGATAACTACCTCCTATCTCTATTATAAGTAATCGAATCCGACTTGTCAGTTCTCAAGTGAAATCTTGCTCTGATGGTATTTTAAAAACTATACCAATTTTTATGCTTGACAAGTGAGAAAAACAAGTATATACTGTCTTTGCTGGTTCTGTGAAAGGAAAATCAGACTATACCAATTTAAGGAGAAAGCACAGCTAGCCTGTGTCGTATATACTATGTGTGGAATTGTCGGTGTTGTAGGAAACACAAATACAACTGATATTTTAATTCAAGGGCTTGAAAAGCTCGAATACCGTGGTTATGATTCTGCGGGAATTTTTGTCCTAGGTGGTGCTGAAAATCATCTAGTCAAGGCTGTTGGCCGTATCGCTGAATTGTCTGCTAAGACAGCTGGTGTTGAGGGAACAACTGGTATCGGTCATACGCGTTGGGCGACTCACGGGAAACCAACTGAGGACAATGCTCACCCACATCGCTCTGAGACTGGACGTTTTGTCTTGGTACACAATGGGGTGATTGAAAACTACCTTGAGATCAAGGAAGAATACCTTGCAGGTCACCACTTCAAGGGGCAAACAGATACGGAAATCGCCGTTCACTTGATTGGAAAATTTGCAGAAGAAGATGGTTTGTCAGTTCTTGAAGCCTTCAAAAAAGCCCTTCACATCATCCGTGGTTCATATGCCTTTGCCTTGATTGACTCTGAAAATCCAGATGTCATCTATGTCGCTAAGAACAAATCACCACTCTTGATTGGTCTTGGAGAAGGTTATAATATGGTCTGCTCAGATGCTATGGCTATGATTCGTGAGACCAACCAATACATGGAAATCCATGACCAAGAGTTGGTAATCGTCAAGGCTGATAGCGTCGAAGTTCAAGACTATGATGGCAATCGCCGTGAACGTGCTAGCTATACTGCGGAGCTTGACTTGTCAGATATCGGTAAGGGAACTTACCCTTACTACATGCTCAAGGAAATCGATGAGCAACCAACTGTTATGCGTAAACTCATCCAAGCCTACACAGATGAGGCTGGTCAAGTAGTGGTAGATCCTGCTATCATTAAGGCTGTTCAAGATGCAGACCGCATCTACATCCTTGCAGCTGGAACATCTTACCACGCAGGATTTGCTTCTAAGAAGATGCTGGAAGAGTTGACGGATACACCAGTTGAACTTGGAATCTCATCGGAGTGGGGCTATGGTATGCCACTTCTCAGCAAGAAACCGCTCTTTATCTTTATCAGTCAGTCTGGTGAAACAGCGGATAGCCGTCAGGTGCTTGTCAAGGCCAATGAAATGGGTATCCCAAGCTTGACAGTGACAAACGTTCCAGGTTCAACTCTTTCTCGTGAAGCCAACCATACTATGCTTCTTCACGCGGGCCCTGAAATTGCTGTGGCATCAACCAAGGCCTACACAGCACAAATTGCAGCTCTCGCCTTCCTTGCAAAAGCAGTCGGAGAAGCAAACGGCAATGCTAAAGCGCAAGCCTTTGACCTGGTTCATGAATTGTCAATCGTAGCTCAGTCTATCGAATCAACCCTTTCTGAAAAAGAAACCATTGATGCCAAGGTTCGTGACCTTCTTGAAACCACTCGCAATGCCTTTTACATTGGACGTGGTCAAGACTACTATGTAGCCATGGAAGCAAGTCTCAAACTCAAAGAGATTTCTTACATCCAGTGTGAAGGATTTGCGGCAGGAGAACTCAAGCACGGAACCATTGCCTTGATTGAAGAAGGGACGCCTGTCTTGGCTCTCTTGTCAGATCCAGTTCTTGCCAACCACACTCGTGGAAATATCCAAGAGGTCGCAGCCCGTGGTGCTAAGGTTCTCACTATCGCAGAAGAAAATGTTGCTAAAGACACAGACGATATCGTCCTTACGACCGTACACCCTTACCTCTCACCAATCTCAATGGTCGTGCCAACACAATTGGTCGCTTACTTTGCAACACTCCACCGTGGCCTTGATGTGGACAAACCACGTAATCTTGCTAAGTCAGTAACAGTAGAATAAGATAAAAGAGTCTAGTTTGCCATAAGTAGGGTATAATGTAAATATATAACAAATCGGAATTTATAGGGATTTGTATTGAAAAATACATTTGCAACTGCAAGTTGACATATTTCTATATTTTAATGGTGGCTATGCAACCAATGAAATTGTTATGATTGTATCATAAAAGAAAGGAGTGTTGTCAAATGAACATGGCAGACAGAATACAATATTTAAGAAAAATTAAAGGAATATCACAAGAAGAACTTGCTGATAAGGTAGGTGTTTCAAGACAAGCTGTTTCAAAGTGGGAAAGTGAACAAAGTACACCTGAGTTAGAAAAAGTAATTATAATGAGTGATTATTTTGGTGTTACTACAGATTATATTTTAAAAGGAATTGAACTGGTAGTAGATAAAGAACAAAAAAATAGAGAATTTGCTAGCAAGGTACTTTATATCTCATCAACAGCCTTTATTGCTATTGGATTGTTTTGTGCATTTGCTGAATGGTATGAAAAACAAACAATGGAAGCTATTTTGGGGGCAATAATTATTCAAGTGGTAGGAATTGTTGGATATTTTATCGCAAGAATATTATCAGAAGAAAAAGCACCGTTTTATGTGAATTGGCTTAATATAATTGGAATTGCTTTTATGCCTACTTCTATGGCTACTGGTTTTATTTCATTGTTGATTTTCAAACAGGGGTGGGTTGCGCCATACCCTATAGGAATATTTCACGTTTTGAATTTTATATTAGTTCTATTTGTGATTTTGATTACAAGTTATATTATTTTAAAAAAACAGATAAAATAGCATTTTCTCACCCCTATATTGTATACTCTAAGGAGAAGAAAATGAAGAAGAAAAAAATATTATTGCTATGCTGATTGGTATCGTCTTGTCTAGTTCTTTCTTGATACGTACGGTCTTGATCCATCAGAGGAGACAAGCGAAAAAGCAAAACCTGGAATGGATTGCTGCGGTGCAAGAGACGGTTCAGTCTCAAGATCAAAAGAAAGCTGAAGAGCAGAAAGAACAATTTAAAAAGGCGTTTGAAGGTATAGATAGAACTTCCATTCAAATGAAAGACTATGATAGCCACACAAAGATTAATGCGGAATATAGTTTTGGTACAAAGGATGGAGTACACTACCTAGTGGAATTAAAAACAGGTGAGAAAGTAACTCTGGAAGGTGTGGACAAGGCCTTTCCTTTGACTGTCAAGAACGAGGACACAAATAGTACGGGGCTTGCCCTGGTTGTCCGTAAAGACCAAGCCTGGTACATGATTGATACAAAGGGTGAGACGATTTACACTTTTGAACAAACAGAATTGACAGAAAACTCGAAGTTAACTTTGAAAGACAATAAACTACAGGTAGAATAAACTAAGAAAGTCTAGTTCATCTAGGCTTTTTCTAATGAGCAAATTTATTGAAAATAAAACTAATTAGTGATAAAATGTCCTAAAAACTAAAAGAGATAGTGAGAAAACAGGATGGTAGAATTAGGAATTTCAACATTTGGTGAAACAACAGCTCTAGAATCGACTGGGCAGATTTACAGTCATGATGAACGCATTCGTCAGTTGGTGGCAGAGATAGAGCTGGCTGATAAGGTTGGTTTGGATGTGTACGGGATTGGGGAGCATCATCGGGAGGACTTTGCGGTATCGGCGCCAGAGATTGTTCTTGCAGCTGGGGCGGTTAATACCAAGAAGATTCGTTTGACTAGTGCAGTCAGCATTCTCTCGAGTATGGATCCGATTCGCTTGTTCCAACAATATGCCACCATCGATGCCTTGTCAAATGGCCGTGCGGAGATTATGGCAGGGCGTGGTTCATTCACTGAGTCTTTCCCACTGTTTGGCTATGACTTGAAAGACTACGAAACTCTCTTTGATGAAAAGTTAGATCTGCTTCAGCTGGCAAATAAAACCACCAAAGTGACTTGGCAGGGGCAATTGACTCAAAGCATTGCTGGAAAAGAAGTTTATCCCCGTCCAGTTCAGGACAAATTGCCATTGTGGGTGGCGACAGGTGGTCATGTAGAGTCAACAGTGAAGATTGCTCAGATTGGGTTGCCGATTGTCTATGCCATTATCGGTGGCAATCCGCGTTACTTCAAGAAATTGATTCAAGCTTATCGTGAGATTGGTAGGGAAGTCGGTCATGCTGAAAAAGACCTGAAAGTGGGTGCTCATTCTTGGGGCTGGATTGCTGAAGATGGCGAGCAGGCTGTAAAAGATTATTTCCATCCGACCAAGCAAGTGGTGGATGCGATTTCCAAGGACCGTCCACACTGGCAGGAGTTGACCTATGAGCAATATTTGGAGCAAGTTGGTCCAAATGGTGCCATGTTTGTGGGAAATCCAGATCAGGTGGCAGAAAAATTGATTCACATGATTGAGGATTTAGGTTTGGATCGCTTCATGCTACACTTACCACTTGGTTCCATGCCTCATGATCAAGTTTTGAGAGCCATTGAACTCTTTGGCACACAAGTGGCGCCCAAAGTACGAGCTTACTTTGCCATGAAAGAGGGGGTATAAAAAAATCCAATCGGTTTGATAGAAAATCTATATAAGCTCCTTTTTGAACAATAGATAAAAATAAATAGAATCTTTGAAAGGCCAGTAACATCAAGCTTTTCAGGGATTTTTTTCTTTATAGATATAAAAATTTCCAATCGAGTTGATAGTCAATATATATTGGGAAAAGGGGAAAAGGAATGGTAAGATGGTTTCAATCCAAATGGAAGGAGAAAGGTATGGTAAGTAAAAGAGACTTAGTTTTTAGGGCAATTCGAGGAGAAGAAGTGGAGCGAGTTCCAGTTGGTTTTTGGTTTCATTTTGTAACCTTGGAAGAAAAAGGTCAAGGTTTGAATAACCCAAGAATTTTCAATAAAAGCGTTGATGGGCATAGACGGTATGTGGAAGCTATCAAACCTGATTTTGTCAAAATCATGAGCGATGGTTTTTTCATTTATCCAAGTAATGTCTATAGTCCTAAGATTGCAAGTATTCAGGAACTGACTTCTATTGAGTCGATTGGTGAGGATCACCCTTGGATTCAGCAACAGGTGGAAGTAGTTCAAGCAATTCGAGAGACCTTTACTGAAGAGATTGCTTCTTTCTACAATATCTTTTCACCTATCTCCTACCTCAAGCGCTGGTTTCGCACAGAAACTTCACGAGGAGATAAGGAAGTAGCTGATCTTTTGCTCGAAAATCCTGAGCGATTCAGAGCAATTCTAGATGTGATTGCAGGAGATATTGCTATCCTAACTCAGAAAATCATCCAGCAAGGTGGTGCTGATGGGATTTACCTCAGCACTCAAGAGATTCAGGATCAACGAATCACTCCTGAACTCTATCAAGCCTATATTGAGCCGAGCAATATAGAGATTTTAAAGGCAGCAAATCAAGCTGGTGGGATCAATATCCTTCATATCTGCGGTTTCGAAGGTGCTAGCAATGATGTGACAATTTTTAAAGATTATCCGGTGCAGGTAGTTAACTGGGCAACACACCATGAGAATGTTAGTTTGACGCAGGGGCAAGAGTTGTTTCAAGGTAAGGCCGTTTTAGGTGGTTTTGAAAATGGTAAGAAAAGCTTACTTTATCAAGGTTCCAAGGCGGAATTGCAAAATGAAACAAGGCGGTTGCTGGCTGAAGCTGGTAGCAGAGGAGTTCTTCTTGGAGCTGACTGTACTGTCCCAGATGACTTTGACTTAGAGAGGTTGGACTGGATTCGTCAAGCAGCCGTTCTCTAAAAGGAGGAGCTATGAAAAGTAAAAGATGGGGTATCTTCATTGCAGTTGTCGGTTTGCTGGCCTTGGTCGCCATAAGCGTCGTAAAAAATCAGCACTGCAAAAATGGAGAGAGATGTCGTGGAGTTCAGGATTTTTCCAAGTCCAGTCTCCCCTTTCTACGCTCGAATGATATCGCAAGCAGTTTATTAGTTGAAAAAGTAAGAAATGGAGAATAAGAATGTCAGAAAAAAGAGAACGCGTTTTAAAAGCATTTAAAGGTGAAGCAGTAGATCGAGTCCCAATCGGATTTTGGCACCACTTTACAGAAGAAAGTGAATGGCTAGAAGGATTTTCGAATCCTAGAATCATTGAGAAAAACTTGAAGGGGCACAAGACCTTTATCAAGGAGTTGGATCCAGACTTTGTCAAACTCATGAGTGATGGCTATTTCGCCTATCCAAATCCCGTTATTGGCAAGGAAAAAACCATTCAGGAGCTAGGCGCTATTCAACCTCTTGGGGCCGATCACCCATGGATCCAAGAACAAGTGGACTTGGTTAAGAAGATTAAGGCCGATTTCCCTGAGGATATTGTGGCGATTTACAATATCTTTGCGCCAATTACTTATCTCAAATGGTTGGTTGGGAAAGTTGCAGGAGGTGATGAGGAAATCGCAGCCTATCTCAAAGAAGACAAGGCAACCTTGAAAAAAGTTTTGGATGTGATTGCTCAAGACATTGCCGCGCTTAGCAAGAGAATCATCCAAGAAGCAGGAGCGGATGGGATTTATCTCAGTGTCCAAAGTATCCAAGGCGGAGCCGTTTCAGTAGAGGATTATCAAGAAATCATTGCTCCAAGCGAAGTAGCGGTACTTGAAGCTGCAAATGAGGTTGGTGGTATCAATATTCTGCATATCTGTGGCTATGAAGGTGCTCGGAACGATATTCATATTTTTGCAGACTATCCAGCGCAAGTCTTTAACTGGGCAGTCGGTCCAGAAGGCATCAGCCTTTCTGAAGGTCGAGAAATCTTCAAAGGTCGGACTGTACTGGGTGGTTTTGAAAATGGTAAGTCAGGCTTACTTTATACTGGAAGCAAGGAAGAAATTCAAGCGGAAACCAAACGATTGATCGCTGAATCTGGTAAAGAAGGCTTGATCATCGGAGCGGACTGTACCGTCCCTAGTGATATTGCTGTGGAACGTCTCCAGTGGGTCAAGGAAGCCACTCTATAAAGGTTGCGGTCCAAGTGTTGTTTTAGGAGCTTTGAAAAGTTAGGATCAAGTGGGAGGAGGACTTATGTCAAAGAAAGCAAAGATTATTACAGGAGTTGCGCTAGCAGGAGTTGTCGCAGTAACGATTATCAGTCGATTGGCCACTCAAAAAGGCACCCAAGCGGTTGAAAGTCAAGCAAGTCAATCGGAAAGGGTTATTCAAGTAGCCTATTCTCAGGCTCATGCTCCTTACAATTTCACCAATGAGCAGGGAGAACCAGATGGCTATGAAGCTTCCGTTCTAAAGGCGATCGATGAAAAATTGCCTCAATACCGCTTTGAATATACAGGAACCAATGACGAAGCTCTCCTAATCGGACTGGAATCTGGCAAGTTTGACATCGGAACCAAGGCGGCTTGGTATACGGATGAACGGGCTAAGAAATTCATCATTCCAAAAGAGGCCATTGGGGCAAGTATCATCGGCTTTACGGTGCGAAAAGAGGACGAAGCCAAGTACAAAAACATCAATGATTTTGCCAAGGAAAAAGGGAAATTAGTGCCCATTTCGCCGCAAAATGCCCAGTGGAGTGTGATCAAGGACTACAATGACAAGCATGCAGATACTCCGATTGAGTTGACCGCAGCGGAATCCTTTAAAGTAGCGGATGCCTATGCTTGGGTCTTAGAAGGGCGTTATGATGCCTACTTTGATGTTAAGTTGTCCTATGCACGATCTGTGACAAAGGAAGACGGTCCTTACCACCAATACGCAGACCAGCTGACCTGGTTCCCTTATAAAGGAATTCTGACCTATCCTTTGATTCACCGAAATGAAGAGAACGAGGAGTTTTCAAAGGCTTATGATCAGGCTATTCAAGAATTAAGAGCAGATGGAACCTTGGCTAAATTATCTGAGAAATTCTTTGGCGAAGATGTCTTCTCCTATGCAGATGAATAATGAGAAAGAGGAAATGAATGAGTAAAAAAACATGGATTATCGGAGGCGTTGCCTTAGTTGCAGTAGTTGGAGGAACGATTCTTGTGCGCAGTTTGTCTGGTTCCGAGGCAGAAAGTAATAGTAACACAGCTGCTTCAACTGCAGTGACAACGCTCAAAGTAGCCCATACCCAGAACTACGTTCCTTATGACTTTGTCAATGAAAAAGGGGAATCAGATGGTTACGAAGTAGCTGTTTTGAAGGCTGTTGATGAGAAGTTAGCAAACTATAAATTTGAATATACTGGAACCAGTGATGACGACCTCTTGATTGGTCTGGAATCAGGCAAGTATGACATCGGAACCAAGGGAGCTTGGTACACAGATGAACGAGCTAAAAAGTTTGTCATTCCATCTGAACCAGTCGGAGCCAGCATCATCGGATTTACTGTCAGAAAAGAAGATGAACAGAAATACAAAACCATTGATGACTTTGCTAAGAATAAAGGGAAATTAGTGCCTATTTCACCGCAAAATGCGCAATGGAATGTTATTACCAGCTACAACGACAAGCACAAGGATGCTCCAATTGAATTGACCGCAGCAGAATCTTTCAAGGTTGCGGATGCCTATGCTTGGGTCCTAGAAGGGCGCTATGATGCCTTCTTTGATATTAAACTTTCCTTTGAAAAGGCGGTGACAGCAGAGGATGGATCCTACCATCAGTATGCAGACAAACTCAGTTGGTTCCCGTATAAGGGGATTCCGACCTATCCTTTGATTCACCGTGATGAAAAGGGGGAAAAATTTGCCAAAGAATACGAAAAAGCAATCAAAGAGTTGAAAGAAGATGGCACGCTTGCTAAGCTATCTCAGCAATACTTTAAAGAAGATGTCTTTAGCTATGTAGATAAAGACTAGAACATTCTAAACGAAATTAGAAAGGGTTTCGCAAGCATGGTTTCTTATGATTTTTCAAAGGTCTTTCAGTTTTTGCCGACTCTTTGGCAGGCTCTTCCTATGACGCTCTTGGTGCTAGTTTTAACAACCATATTGGGTTCCTTATTTGGTGGTCTGCTGGCCTGGGGACAACTGGCTGAGGACAAAACCTTTGCGAGTCTTTCAAAGGGTTACATTTTTACCCTTCGTTGTACGCCGCCTATTGTTTTGCTCTTTCTAGTCTTTTATGGCTTGCCAGAATTTCTGAAATGGTGGCTTGGTTTGGATATCAACAACTGGTCTAAAACTATTTTTGTTCTCTTGACGATGATTCTCTTGTTTGCGGCTATTGTTGCCGAGGTTTTCAAGGCGGCCTATCAAGCTATTCCGAAGGGGCAGACAGAGGCCGGGCTTAGTATTGGTTTGACTCCAGCTCAGACCTTTTGGAGAATCATTTTTCCCCAAGCTTTTCAGGTTGCTCTTCCCAATATAACGACCGCTGTTCTCAACCTCATGCGAGATGCTGCCTTGGCCTATACGATCGGTTTTGTTGATGTTATGGGAGCAGGGAATCTCTTGATTAGTCGCAACTTAGGGAACTACTCTTTGGAAACCTATACGGCGGTTGCACTTCTTTACTGGGGAATTGCCTTGGTTATTTCTAGCTTGAGTCGTTTGCTTGAGAAGTCTTTGGAAACAAAAGGGAGGTAAGAAATGGATATAGACTATATTGCAAAGACCTTTCTGGAGACCTTGAAAGGTGTACCGACCACCTTGATCATCATGATTGTGGCTATGGTCTTAAGTTTTTTACCGGCTCTATTTTTGGCCTTGGGACAGATTTATAAGATTCGAGGGGTGAGGAGTTTTTCTCTGGTTTATCTGGCCTTTATCCGAGCGACTCCTCCGATTTTATTAATTCTCTTCTTTTATAGTTTGTTTCCAAGTTTGTTGAACCAATTTCTCAAAAGCATAGGAAGTGACCTTGATATTTTCAAGCTTAATCCTCTCTATTATGCCTTCATCATTTATAGTTTGATGACGGTCGGGAGTTTGTCGGAGATCTTACGTTCAGCTATCTTGACTGTGGACAAGGGGCAATTAGAGGCAGCGCATGCGATTGGGTTGACTACGACACAGGCCTATCTAAGGATCGTTTTTCCTCAAGCCTTGCGCTCGGCCTTACCTAACTTGGCCAATCTGGTGATCAATATCGTCAAAGGGACATCTCTGGTCTTTGTCATGACCATCAAGGACATCACCGCTATTGCTCGTGTGGAAGCGTCTTACGGTTACCAGTATTTTGAATCTTATTTTGTGATCTTTTTACAGTATATTTTGATCTGTGGCTTGATTCAGTGGGGCTTTTCAGTATTGGAGAAAGGCTATGTAAAGAAAGAAAAGGGCGCAAAAGCATCTAGCGCGCGTTTTGTATAGGAGGACAGGATGTTACAAGTAGAACATATCGCAAAAACATTTGGTGAGAGGCAGGTACTGGAGGATGTCAATCTCCAGGTCAACCAAGGGGATGTTGTCGTTATTTTGGGACCATCAGGTTCGGGGAAAACGACCTTTCTCCGTTGTCTCAATCACTTAGAAAAAGCTGACAGTGGCCGTTTGACCTTGGCAGGAGAGACCTATGACTTAGCCAAATTAAGCAAGAAAGATATTCTAGAAATTCGCCAAAAAACAGCCTTTGTTTTCCAACACTACAATCTCTTTGCAAATAAAACTGCTCTGGAAAATATTCTGGAAGGCCTAATCGTGGCTCGTAAAGTACCTAAGGAAGAAGCGCTTAAACGTGCAGAATCTGCCTTGGAAAAAGTTGGTTTACTGGCCTACAAAGACTACTACCCTTCCCAGCTATCTGGAGGGCAACAACAACGAATAGGAATTGCGCGTGCTATTGCCGTCAAGCCTGAGGTGATTTTGCTAGATGAACCAACATCTGCACTAGACCCTGAGTTGGTTGGAGATGTTTTGGATGTTCTGAAACAGTTGGCGGGAGAAGGTGTGACCATGGTGGTCGTCACGCATGAAATGGGATTTGCTAGGGATGTCGCTAACCACGTTATTTTCATGGATGGAGGCCGTATCGTAGAGGAGAACAATCCACGTGATTTCTTTGGTCGTCCGCAGGAAGAGCGAACCAAGCAGTTTTTGGCTCGTATCTTGTCGGATGCTACCTACAGTGTAGAATACATGATTTGATAGATAAGTACATTATGAAATTAACTTATGAAAACAAAGTTCAAATCTATAAACTATGGCAAAAAGGTGTCAGCTTGAAATGACTTTCAGAAAAAGCTAGGTTTTAGACTTAGATTGGCTATTTGATATACTTTTCGTACACTCAAGTGGGCAATCTTATTTTAAAGTTCTCATTTCTCAAAAAACTTAAGAAAAATTTAAGTTAGGGACGGTATACTGAGTTCATAAGTTAAGAGAAACTTAACTTAAACTCCTAAAACTTTTTCATAATAATCTCCCTATAAAATTAAGTCGCCCAATCAGGCGGCTTATTTTTTGTCTGTAAGGAGAGCTAATAACTTAGCGATAGAAGAAAATAGGGAAATATGGTATAATGAAACGATAGATTTTTGAATAGGAATAAGATCATGTTTGGATTTTTTAAGAAAGATAAAGCTGTAGAAGTTGAGGTTCCAACACAGGTTCCTGCTCACATCGGCATCATCATGGATGGGAATGGCCGCTGGGCTAAAAAACGGATGCAACCACGGGTTTTTGGTCATAAGGCGGGGATGGAAGCCCTCCAAAAGGTGACCAAGGCAGCTAACAAGATGGGAGTTAAGATCATCACTGTTTATGCCTTTTCAACGGAAAATTGGACACGCCCAGATCAAGAAGTCAAGTTTATCATGAACTTGCCAGTCGAGTTTTATGACAACTATGTCCCTGAATTGCACGCAAATAACGTTAAGATTCAGATGATTGGAGAGACGAACCGTTTGCCTAAGCAGACTTTTGAAGCTTTGAAAAAAGCAGAGGAGTTGACAAAGAACAATACGGGCTTGATTCTCAATTTTGCGCTTAACTATGGTGGTCGTGCTGAAATTACGCAGGCTTTTAAGAGCTTGGCTCAGGAAGTTCTAGATGCCAAAATCAATCCTGGTGATATTACAGAAGATATGATAGGGGACTATCTTTTCACGCAACACCTGCCAAAGGATTTGCGAGATCCTGATTTGATTATCCGCACGAGTGGTGAGTTGCGTTTAAGTAATTTCTTGCCATGGCAAGCAGCCTACAGCGAACTTTACTTTACGGATACCTTGTGGCCTGATTTTGATGAAGCCGCCTTGCAGGAAGCTATTGCTGCTTTTAACCATCGCAATCGCCGTTTTGGAGGAATTTAGAAGAAGATATGACCAAAGATTTACAAAAGAGAACATTGTTTGCGGTATTGGCCCTGTCTATTTTCCTTCCAGTCCTGTTTGTGGGTGGACTCTTGTTGCAGATAGGGATTGGTTTGTTAGCCATGCTGGGCGTCCATGAACTCTTGCAGATGAAGGGACTAAACACTATGACCATTGAGGGGGCTTTGACTCTCTTTGCGACCTTTGCCCTCACAATCCCTTTAGAAAATTATCTAACTTTCTTGCCTGTTGATGGAAATGTGGTTGCCTACAGCGTCTTGATTACGATTATGCTAGGGACGACTGTTTTCAGTAAAAGCTATACGATTGAGGATGCTGCCTTTCCGATTGCTGTGAGTTTTTATGTAGGCTTTGGTTTTAATGCCTTACTAGATGCTCGTATAGCTGGATTTGATAAAGTTCTCCTTGCCCTCTTTATCGTTTGGGCGACAGATAGTGCAGCTTACCTGGCGGGAATGAATTTTGGCAAGCATAAGTTGGCTCCGAGAGTTTCTCCTAATAAGAGTATTGAGGGGTTTGTCGGGGGCATTCTAGGTGCGGTACTGATAACAGTGATTTTCATGTTAGTGGACAGCACAGTTGCTCTCCCTTATGGAATTTATAGAATGAGTCTCTTTGCTGCCTTCTTCAGTGTGGCAGGTCAGTTTGGTGACTTGATTGAGAGTGCTATGAAACGCCATTTCGGTGTCAAGGATTCTGGAAAATTTATCCCTGGACATGGTGGTGTATTGGATCGCTTTGACAGCATGCTGATTGTGTTTCCAATGATGCACTTATTTGGCCTGTTTTAAAGAAAGGAATATTGAATGATTGGATTGCTAACCTTTATCCTCGTTTTTGGGATTATCGTGGTGGTGCATGAGTTTGGACATTTTTATTTTGCCAAGAAATCAGGCATTCTAGTTCGTGAATTTGCCATTGGTATGGGGCCCAAGATTTTTTCCCATATCGGTAAGGATGGCACTGCTTATACCATTCGAATCCTTCCTCTAGGAGGCTATGTTCGTATGGCTGGCTGGGGTGATGATGCGACAGAAATCAAGACAGGAACTCCAGTCAGTTTAACACTTGCTGATGATGGTAAGGTCAAACGGATCAACCTCTCAGGGAAGAAACTGGATCAAACGGCTCTTCCTATGCAGGTAACCCAGTTTGATTTTGAAGACAAGCTCTTTATCAAGGGGTTGGTCCTGGAAGAAGAAAAGTCTTTTACAGTGCATCATGATGCAACGGTTGTTGAAGAAGACGGAACTGAAGTGCGCATCGCTCCTTTGGATGTACAGTATCAAAATGCTTCTATCTGGGGCAAGCTCATCACCAACTTTGCAGGTCCTATGAATAACTTTATCTTAGGTGTTATTGTTTTTTGGATCTTGATCTTTTTGCAGGGCGGTGTTAGAGATACTCAAACCAATCTCTTTCACGTCATGCCTGAGGGAGCTTTGGCTAAGGTGGGTGTAGCTGAGACAGCTCAAATTACCAAGGTCGGCTCGCATGAGGTTAAGAATTGGCAAGACTTGACCCAGGCTGTGGAAGCAGATACCAAGGACAAGACAGCCCCGACCTTAGATGTGACCATTTCTGAAAATGGTAGCGAAAAACAAGTCACGGTGACTCCAGAAGAGAATCAAGGACGTTATATTCTCGGGGTTCAACCGGGGGTCAAGTCAGACCTTCTATCCATGTTTGTTGGTGGATTTACAACCGCTGCTGACTCAGGGCTCCGTATCCTTTCGGCTCTGAAAAACTTGATTTTCCATCCAGATTTGAACAAACTCGGTGGTCCCGTTGCTATTTTTAAGGCAAGTAGCGATGCTGCTAAAAATGGAATTGAGAATGTCCTCTACTTCCTAGCTATGATTTCCATCAATATCGGGATTTTTAACCTTATTCCGATTCCAGCACTGGATGGTGGTAAGATTGTGCTCAATATCCTAGAGGCTATTCGCCGCAAACCATTGAAACAAGAAATTGAAACCTATGTCACCTTGGCAGGAGTGGTCATCATGGTTGTCTTGATGATTGCTGTGACCTGGAATGACATTATGCGACTCTTCTTTTAGATAATCGAGGAATATTATGAAACAAAGTAAAATGCTAATCCCAACGCTTCGCGAAATGCCAAGCGATGCCCAAGTTATCAGCCACGCTCTCATGTTGCGTGCTGGTTATGTTCGTCAAGTTTCTGCCGGTGTTTACTCTTACCTGCCACTTGCTAACCGTGTGATTGAAAAGGCTAAAAATATCATGCGCCAAGAGTTTGATAAGATTGGTGCGGTGGAGATGTTGGCTCCTGCCCTTCTCAGTGCCGATCTTTGGCGTGAATCAGGCCGTTATGAAACCTATGGTGAAGACCTATATAAACTGAAAAACCGTGAAAAGTCAGACTTTATCCTAGGTCCGACACACGAAGAAACTTTTACAGCTATTGTTCGTGACTCTGTCAAGTCTTACAAGCAATTGCCACTCAACCTTTACCAAATCCAACCGAAATACCGTGATGAAAAACGCCCACGTAACGGCCTTCTCCGTACGCGTGAATTTATCATGAAAGACGGATATAGTTTTCATGCTAATTACGATAGTTTGGATGTGACTTATGACGAGTACAAGGCGGCCTACGAACGTATTTTCACTCGTAGTGGCTTGGATTTCAAGGCCATCATCGGTGACGGTGGCGCTATGGGTGGCAAGGATAGCCAAGAATTTATGGCCATTACACCAGCCCGTACAGACCTCGACCGCTGGGTTGTCTTGGACAAATCTGTTGCCTCATTTGATGAGATTCCTGCAGAAGTGCAAGAAGAAATCAAGGCAGAATTGCTCAAATGGATGGTTTCTGGTGAAGACACCATTGCCTACTCAAGTGAGTCTAGCTATGCAGCTAACTTAGAAATGGCAACAAACGAGTACAAACCAAGTAACCGTGTCGTTGCGGAAGAAGAAGTGACTCGAGTGGAAACTCCAGGTGTTAAATCCATCGATGAAGTGGCAGCCTTCCTCAACGTGCCAGAAGAGCAAACAATCAAAACCCTCTTTTACATGGCAGATGGAGAACTTGTTGCTGCCCTTCTAGTTGGAAATGACCAACTTAACGAAGTCAAGTTGAAAAACCACTTGGGTGCAGATTTCTTTGACGTTGCTAGCGAAGAAGAAGTGGCAAGTGTCATCCCAGCAGGCTTTGGTTCTCTTGGTCCAGTTGGTTTGCCAGAAAATGTGAAAATCATTGCAGACCGTAAGGTACAAGATGTTCGTAATGCAGTTGTGGGGGCTAACGAAGATGGCTACCACTTGACGGGTGTGAACCTAGGTCGTGATTTTACTGCAGAATACGTGGATATCCGCGAAGTTCGTGAGGGTGAAATTTCACCAGACGGACAAGGTGTCCTAAACTTTGCCCGTGGTATCGAGATCGGTCACATCTTTAAACTCGGAACTCGTTATTCAGCAAGTATGGGCGCAGATGTTTTGGATGAAAATGGCCGTGCTGTGCCAATCATCATGGGATGTTACGGTATTGGTGTTAGCCGTCTTCTCTCAGCAGTTATGGAACAACACGCTCGCCTCTTTGTCAACAAAACGCCTAAAGGTGAATACCGTTATGCTTGGGGAGTTAACTTCCCTAAAGAATTGGCACCATTTGATGTGCACTTGATTACTGTCAATGTCAAAGATGAAGAAGCGCAAGCCTTGACAGAGAAACTTGAAGCAAGCTTGATGGGAGCTGGTTACGAAGTCTTGACAGACGACCGTAACGAACGTGTCGGAGTGAAGTTTAGCGATAGCGACTTGATTGGCTTGCCGATTCGTATCACTGTTGGGAAGAAAGCAGCCGATGGCATCGTAGAAGTTAAGATTAAGGCGACTGGTGACACCATCGAAGTTCATGCAGACAACTTGCTTGAAACGCTTGAAATCCTCGGCAAGAAATAAAACTATAATCAGAAGAAAAACAAGGCAAAAATGGTACTAGTTTTTACCTTGTTTTTTCTATATAATGGGGAAAATGAGTAAATGAAGAGGTAAAGCTATGCTAAAATTTCCAAAGGATTTTGTTTGGGGTTCCTCCACTTCTGGACCACAGACAGAAGGACGAGTGCCAGGTGATGGTAAAGGAGATAATCTCTGGGATTATTGGTATCAGGTGGAACCCAATCGCTACTACAATGGGATTGGACCTGACAAAACATCAACTTTCTATGAAAACTGGGAAAAGGATATTGAGCTTTTGGTAGAGACTGGGCATACAGCCTTTCGAACTTCTATCCAGTGGTCTCGTATTTTCCCGCAAGGTCGTGGAGAGGTCAATCCTCAAGGGGTGGCTTTCTACCGTCAGGTCTTTGAAGCTATTAAGGCCAAGGGGATTCGTCTCTTAGTCAATCTCTATCACTTCGACCTGCCTTTTGCCCTCCAAGAAGACGGCGATGGTTGGGAAAATAAGGCAACTGTCAAGGCTTATGAAGACTATGCTCGTTTTTGTTTTGAAACTTACGGTGACTTGGTGGACCAATGGATTACATTCAATGAACCCATCGTTCCTGTGGAGTTCGGCTATTTCTACGATGCCCACTATCCTCACAAGGTAGATGCCAAAGCAGCGGTTAAGGTTGCCTATCATACGCAACTGGCTAGTAGTCTTGCGGTTAAGGCCTGTCATGAGATTTTGCCTGATTCCAAGATTGGGATTGTTCTTAACTTAACGCCTGCTTATCCACGTAGCCAGCATCCTGCGGATGTCAAGGCTGCGCGCATTGCAGATCTTGTTCAAGCTCAATCTTTCCTAGATCCGTCTGTCTTGGGAGCTTATCCACAGGAGTTGGTAGAGATTTTAGCTGAGCATGATTTGCTACCAGAGTACACTGTTGAAGAGTTAGAACTCATTCGCGAGAATACAGTTGATTTTCTTGGGGTCAACTACTACCAACCTTTGCGTGTCATGGCGCCGCGTTTTGCTAAACATCCTGATAGCCCGCTTTTGCCAGAGCATTTCTACGAACCTTACGTCATGCCGGGCCGTAAAATTAATCCTCACCGCGGTTGGGAAATCTACGAGCAGGGGATTTATGATATCGCTCAAAATATCAAGGAAAATTATGGTAATATCGAGTGGATGTTGACAGAGAATGGCATGGGGGTTGAAGGGGAAGACAAGTTCCGTGAGAATGGCATGATTCAAGACGACTATCGTATCGACTTTGTCAAAGGGCATCTTCGTGAACTCCACCGTGCTATTGAAGACGGAGCCAATTGTAAGGGCTACTTGATTTGGACCTTTATCGACTGCTGGTCATGGCTCAATAGCTATAAAAACCGCTATGGTCTAGTTGAGCTTGACTTGGAAACACAAGAACGTCGCTTGAAAAAATCAGGCCACTGGTTCAAAGAGCTTAGCGACCATAATGGATTTTAAAAATAAAAAGAGTGAGATGGTGTTCATCTCACTTTTTAATATGTGACTACGAATCAGTATAGTTTTATCTACTACAAGTATGATAAAATCTTTCCATCTAAATCGTAAGGGAAATGGTACTGGCTATATATTTTCTTTAATTATGGTAAAATAGTAAGAGAATAATGTGAGGAAATTGAATGTCAAGTAAGTTTGAAATCTTAATGAATCAAATAGGAATCTCTGATCAGCTGAGACAGGATCCTGCTCTTGTTGATGCAAGTATTGAGCGTGTTATGGTTCATAAAATTAGTAAGGTTTGGGAATTTCATTTTGTATTTTCTAATATTTTACCGATTGAAATCTTTTTAGAGTTAAAGAAAGGGCTTAGTGAAGAATTTTCTAAGACAGGGAATCGAGCTGTTTTCGAAATCAAGGCTCTTTCTCAAGAATTCTCTAATGAACTCTTGCAGGCCTACTATAGAGAAGCTTTTTCTGAAGGTCCATGTGCTAGTCAAGGCTTTAAATCTCTTTATCAAAATCTGCAAGTTCGTGCGGAGGGAAATCATCTCTTTATTGAAGGTTCAGAGGCGATTGATAAGGAACACTTTAAGAAGAATCATCTTCCTAATCTAGCAAAACAACTCGAAAAGTTTGGTTTCCCAGCCTTTGTATGCCAGATAGAAAAGAATGATGCCCTTACACAAGAGCAGGAGAAAGCCTTCCATACGGAGAATGAACAAATTGTCCAGGCTGCCAATGAAGAGGCTTTGCGGGCTATGGAGCAACTGGAACAAATGTCTCCTCCTCCAGTAGAAGAGAAACCGGTCTTTGATTTTCAGGCTAAAAAAGCTGCGGCCAAGCCTAAACTAGATAAGGCTGAAGTTACCCAGATGATTGACGTGACAACTGAGGAAAATCGTCTTGTCTTTGAAGGGGTAGTCTTTGATGTCGAGCATAAAGTGACCAGAACAGGTCGCGTTTTGATCAACTTTAAGATGACGGACTATAGTTCAAGCTTCTCTATGCAAAAATGGGTTAAGAATGAAGAAGAAGCTCAGAAGTTTGACATTATTAAGAAGAATTCTTGGCTCCGAGTGCGTGGGAATGTGGAGATGAATAACTTCACACGCGATTTGACCATGAATGTCCAGGATGTGCAGGAAGTTGTTCACTATGAGCGGAAGGATTTGATGCCAGAAGATGAGCGTCGGGTTGAGTTTCATGCTCATACTAACATGTCGACCATGGATGCTCTACCAGAGGTAGAGGAGATCGTTGCGACAGCTGCTAAGTGGGGACACAAGGCGGTTGCCATCACGGACCATGGGAATGTTCAGTCCTTTCCACATGGCTACAAGGCAGCTAAGAAAGCAGGAATTCAGCTGATCTATGGAATGGAAGCCAATATCGTTGAAGACCGTGTTCCTATCGTTTACAACGAAGTGGAGATGGACTTGTCAGAAGCAACCTACGTGGTTTTTGACGTTGAAACGACGGGACTTTCAGCCATCTATAATGACTTGATTCAGGTTGCGGCTTCTAAGATGTATAAGGGAAATGTTATTGCTGAATTTGATGAATTTATCAATCCCGGGCATCCATTATCAGCCTTTACTACTGAGTTGACTGGTATTACAGATGATCATGTCAAAAATGCTAAACCACTGGAACAAGTTTTGCAAGAATTCCAAGAATTTTGCAAGGATACAGTATTAGTTGCCCACAATGCCACCTTTGACGTTGGCTTTATGAATGCCAACTATGAGCGTCATGGTTTGCCTAAGATTAGCCAGCCAGTTATTGATACGCTGGAGTTTGCTAGAAATCTCTATCCTGAGTATAAACGTCATGGTTTGGGGCCTTTGACCAAGCGTTTTGGTGTAGCACTTGAACACCACCACATGGCCAACTACGATGCGGAAGCTACTGGTCGTCTACTTTTCATCTTTATCAAAGAGGTAGCAGAAAAACATGGTGTGACCGACCTAGCTAGACTCAACATTGATTTGATTAGTCCAGACTCTTATAAAAAAGCTCGAATCAAGCATGCGACTATTTATGTTAAGGATCAAGTTGGTTTAAAAAATATTTTTAAGCTGGTTTCTTTGTCCAATACCAAGTACTTTGAAGGGGTACCACGGATTCCGAGAACGGTTCTAGATGCTCATCGGGAAGGTTTGATTTTGGGCTCAGCCTGTTCAGAAGGTGAAGTTTTTGACGCAGTCGTTTCCCAAGGTGTGGATGCGGCGGTTGAGGTGGCCAAGTATTATGACTTTATCGAGGTCATGCCACCAGCTATCTATGCACCATTGATTGCTAAAGAGCAGGTTAAGGATATGGAGGAGCTCCAGACCATTATCAAGAGTTTGATAGAGGTCGGGGACCGTCTTGGTAAGCCTGTATTGGCTACGGGAAATGTTCACTATATTGAACCGGAAGAAGAGATTTATCGCGAAATTATCGTCCGTAGTTTGGGCCAGGGGGCTATGATTAACCGAACCATCGGTCATGGTGAACATGCCCAACCAGCTCCTCTTCCGAAAGCTCATTTTCGAACAACCAATGAGATGTTGGATGAATTTGCCTTCTTGGGTGAGGAACTGGCTCGTAAACTGGTTATTGAAAACACCAATGCCTTGGCAGATATCTTTGAGCCTGTTGAGGTTGTTAAGGGTGACTTGTACACGCCTTTCATAGACAAGGCTGAAGAAACGGTCGCTGAATTGACCTATAAGAAAGCTTTTGAGATTTATGGAAATCCGCTGCCAGATATCGTTGATTTGCGGATTGAAAAAGAACTAACTTCTATTCTGGGGAATGGATTTGCCGTGATTTACCTGGCATCGCAGATGCTGGTACAACGTTCCAATGAACGGGGCTACTTAGTTGGTTCCCGTGGGTCTGTTGGTTCCAGTTTCGTTGCGACTATGATCGGGATCACAGAGGTTAATCCTCTCTCTCCTCATTATGTTTGTAGCCAGTGTCAGTACAGCGAGTTTATCACGGATGGTTCTTACGGTTCAGGGTTTGATATGCCCAATAAGGATTGTCCAAAGTGTGGTCACAAACTCAGCAAAAATGGGCAGGATATTCCGTTCGAGACCTTCCTAGGTTTTGATGGGGACAAGGTTCCCGATATTGACTTGAACTTCTCGGGAGAGGACCAGCCTAGCGCCCACTTGGATGTACGTGATATCTTTGGTGAGGAATATGCCTTCCGTGCAGGAACGGTTGGTACAGTTGCTGCCAAGACTGCCTATGGATTTGTAAAGGGCTACGAGAGAGACTATGGGAAGTTTTATCGCGATGCAGAGGTGGAACGCCTTGCTCAAGGTGCTGCTGGTGTCAAGCGGACTACAGGACAACACCCGGGAGGAATCGTAGTTATTCCTAACTACATGGATGTCTATGACTTTACGCCTGTTCAGTATCCAGCGGATGACGTGACGGCTGAATGGCAGACGACCCACTTTAACTTCCACGATATCGATGAGAACGTCCTCAAACTCGATGTGCTGGGGCATGATGATCCGACCATGATTCGGAAATTGCAGGACTTGTCTGGTATTGATCCTAATGAAATTCCTATGGATGATGAAGGCGTGATGGCCCTCTTTTCAGGGACTGATGTGTTAGGGGTAACACCTGAGCAAATCGGCACTCCGACGGGTATGCTGGGAATTCCAGAGTTTGGAACAAACTTTGTACGTGGGATGGTCGATGAAACGCATCCGACGACTTTTGCGGAGTTACTTCAGCTGTCTGGTCTGTCCCACGGTACCGATGTGTGGTTGGGAAATGCCCAGGATCTGATCAAGCAAGGGATTGCGGATCTATCAACCGTTATCGGTTGTCGGGACGACATCATGGTTTACCTCATGCATGCGGGTCTCGAACCTAAGATAGCCTTTACCATCATGGAACGGGTGCGTAAAGGTTTGTGGCTGAAGATTTCCGAAGAGGAGCGAAATGGCTATATCGAAGCCATGAAGGCCAACAAGGTGCCAGAGTGGTATATCGAGTCTTGTGGGAAAATCAAGTATATGTTCCCTAAAGCCCATGCGGCGGCCTACGTTATGATGGCCTTGCGTGTAGCCTACTTCAAGGTTCACCATCCCATTTATTATTACTGTGCTTACTTCTCTATCCGCGCCAAGGCCTTTGATATCAAGACCATGGGTGCGGGCTTGGATGCCATTAAGCGTAGAATGGAAGAAATCGCTGAAAAACGGAAGAATAATGAAGCCTCTAATGTGGAAATTGACCTCTATACAACTCTTGAGATTGTCAATGAAATGTGGGAACGTGGCTTTAAGTTTGGCAAGTTAGACCTCTATCGTAGTGATGCGACTGAATTCATCATTGATGGAGATACCCTCATCCCACCATTTGTAGCAATGGATGGTCTGGGAGAGAACGTTGCTAAGCAGTTGGTGCGTGCGCGTGAAGAGGGTGAATTCCTCTCTAAGACAGAACTACGCAAACGCGGTGGGCTTTCATCGACCTTGGTTGAGAAGATGGATGAAATGGGGATCCTCGGCAATATGCCAGAGGATAACCAGTTGAGTTTGTTTGATGAATTTTTCTAAAATATAGGAAGAGATTTTTATGAAACTTACCATTTCCGCTCAGGATAAGCCAGCGCAAAAGGTGTTTGATTACCAGCTGGATCTTGACCCTGATACGATTTTGAGAATGACCGCTTTGATTTGCGGCACGGTGGCAACGGTTAGCCTGTTGTCCTTGTTTAAAGAGAAATAACAAAAGAAAAGGAAAAACAAAATGGTTTTACCAAATTTTAAAGAAAATCTAGAAAAATATGCCAAATTGTTGGTTGCGAACGGAATCAACGTGCAACCTGGTCACACTTTGGCTCTCTCAATCGATGTGGAGCAACGTGAATTGGCGCATTTGATCGTGAAAGAAGCCTATGCACTCGGTGCACATGAAGTCATCGTCCAGTGGACAGATGATGTGATCAATCGTGAGAAATTCCTCCATGCACCGATGGATCGATTGGACAATGTGCCCGAATACAAGATTGCTGAGATGAACTATCTCCTTGAAAATAAAGCAAGTCGTCTCGGTGTCCGCTCTTCTGATCCAGGTGCCTTGAACGGAGTGGATGCTGACAAACTTTCAGCTTCTGCTAAAGCTATGGGAGTTGCGATGAAGCCAATGCGTATCGCAACGCAATCCAACAAGGTTAGCTGGACTGTAGCAGCTGCAGCTGGACTTGAGTGGGCTAAGAAAGTCTTTCCAAATGCTGCGAGCGATGAAGAAGCAGTCGATCTCCTTTGGGATCAAATCTTCAAAACTTGCCGTGTCTACGAAGAAGATCCTGTTAAGGCTTGGGAAGAACATGCAGCCATCCTCAAGAGCAAGGCAGATATGCTCAATAAGGAACAATTCTCAGCCCTTCACTACACAGCACCAGGAACAGATTTGACACTTGGCTTGCCTAAGAACCACGTTTGGGAATCAGCTGGTGCCATCAATGCACAGGGCGAAGGATTCTTGCCAAATATGCCAACAGAAGAAGTCTTTACGGCTCCTGACTTCCGTCGTGCAGATGGGTATGTAACCTCTACAAAACCACTTAGCTACAACGGAAATATCATCGAAGGCATTAAAGTAACCTTCAAGGATGGACAAATCGTTGACATTACTGCTGAAAAGGGTGATCAGGTTATGAAGGATCTTGTCTTTGAAAATGCGGGCGCTCGTGCCTTGGGTGAATGTGCCTTGGTACCAGATCCAAGTCCAATTTCACAGTCAGGCATTACCTTCTTCAACACCCTTTTCGATGAGAATGCTTCAAACCACTTGGCTATCGGTGCAGCCTATGCGACCAGCATTGTTGGTGGAGCAGAGATGAGCGAAGAAGAGCTTGAAGCTGCAGGGCTGAACCGTTCAGATGTTCACGTGGACTTTATGATTGGTTCTAGTCAAATGGATATCGATGGTATCCGTGAGGATGGAACACGCGTACCCCTCTTCCGTAATGGAGACTGGTCTATTTAAGGAGTTACAATGCTAGGAAGTATGTTTGTTGGTCTCCTAGTGGGACTCTTGGCAGGTGCTTTGACCAATCGTGGAGAACGTATGGGATGCTTTGGGAAGATGTTCCTCGGTTGGATTGGTGCCTTTCTGGGGCACCTGCTCTTTGGAACTTGGGGACCAATTTTAGCGGGAACAGCTGTTATTCCTGCTGTTTTGGGTGCTATGATTGTCTTAGCTATTTTCTGGAGACGAGGAAGTTAAGTTCCTAAATCTGATACTCAATGAAAATCAAAGAGCAAACTAGGAAACTAGCCGCAGGCTGTACTTGAGTACGGCAAGGCGACGTTGACGCGGTTTGAATTTGATTTTTGAAGAGTATGAAACGAAAAGGAGGTTGGTCATTGTACCAGCCTCCTTTTGAGTATGATATAATAGTTCTATGAGATTAGATAAATTTTTAGTAGCCTGCGCTGTAGGGAGTCGGACAAAAGTCAAAAACTTGCTCAAGGCTGGGCGCGTGATGGTAAATGGTAAAAAAGAAAAATCAGCTAAACTCCAGATCAATGAAGAAGGAGATGAGATTTGCTTTGATGGTCAAGTGCTAGAGTACGAGGAGTTTGTCTACTACATGATGAACAAGCCCCAAGGCGTTATTTCAGCGACTGAGGATTCTAAACACAGAACGGTGTTGGACTTGTTGGATGACTTAGCGCGGACCAAGGAAGTTTTCCCAGTAGGACGCTTGGATATCGATACGCATGGTCTCCTACTTTTGACCAATGACGGCAAACTAGCTCACGCTCTTCTTTCACCAAAACGTCATGTGGATAAGGCCTATCTGGCACATGTCGAGGGAATTATGACCCAAGAAGATGTGGAGACATTTGCCAAGGGCATTCCGCTCAAGGATTTTACTTGTCAGCCGGCTAGACTGGAACTTGTATCGGTAGATCCAGAAAAAAATCAAAGTTTGGTTCGTGTAACCATTGCAGAAGGGAAGTTCCACCAGGTCAAACGAATGGTGGCCTACTGTGGCAAGGAAGTGGTGGACCTACAACGTTTGACGATGGGAACTTTAGCCTTGGATGAGAACTTAGAACAAGGAGAATGGCGTCGCTTGACCAAGGAGGAGCTAGAGAATCTCCTTGCTAGTATTGCTTAGTTTGGATTATGTTAGAAAAGATGAGGAGAATGTCCTTGCCTTTTTAAGTTTTTCGGTTGCTTCCTTTGTGAAAAGAGTTATAATAGACAGTAGAATAAAAGGAGGAATCTATGAACGCGATTCAAGAATCATTTACAGATAAACTATTTGCCAACTATGAAGCAAATGTCAAATACCAAGCGATCGAAAATGCTGCTAGTCACAATGGAATTTTTGCAGCCCTAGAGCGTCGCCAGAGCCATGTAGACAACATACCTGTTTTCTCATTGGATTTGACCAAGGACAAGGTTACTAACCAGAAAGCGTCTGGTCGTTGCTGGATGTTTGCAGCTCTCAACACCTTCCGCCACAAACTCATCTCTCAATACAAACTGGAAAACTTTGAATTGTCACAAGCCCACACTTTCTTCTGGGACAAGTACGAGAAATCCAACTGGTTCTTGGAGCAAGTCATTGCGACTGCAGACCAAGAATTGACGAGCCGTAAGGTTAGCTTCCTACTCCAAACTCCACAACAAGACGGTGGACAGTGGGATATGGTCGTTGCCCTCTTTGAGAAATACGGTGTCGTTCCTAAGTCTGTTTATCCTGAGTCTGTTTCATCTAGCAGCAGCCGTGAGCTCAATGCAATCCTTAACAAATTGCTTCGTCAAGATGCTCAAATCTTGCGTGACTTGCTCGCTTCTGGTGCAGACCAAGCGACTGTTCAAGCTAAGAAAGAAGACCTCTTGCAAGAAATCTTTAACTTCCTTGCTATGTCACTAGGACTTCCACCACGTAAATTTGACTTTGCTTATCGCGATAAGGATGATAACTACCAAAGTGAAAAAGGAATCACACCACAGGAATTTTACAAGAAATATGTCAATCTTCCTCTAGAAGACTACGTTTCTGTTATCAATGCTCCAACTGCTGACAAGCCTTACGGCCAATCTTACACAGTTGAGATGTTGGGAAATGTGGTTGGCAGTCGTGCAGTTCGCTACATCAACGTTCCAATGGAACGCTTGAAAGAATTGGCGATTGCCCAAATGCAAACAGGAGAAACTGTTTGGTTTGGTTCAGATGTTGGCCAACTCAGCAATCGTAAAGCTGGGATCCTTGCGACAGATGTTTATGACTTTGAATCAAGCATGGATATTCAACTCACTCAAGACAAGGCTGGACGTTTGGACTACAGCGAAAGCTTGATGACCCACGCCATGGTCTTGACAGGTGTGGACTTGGACGAAAATGGCAAATCAATCAAGTGGAAGGTTGAAAACTCATGGGGAGATAAGGTCGGTACAGATGGTTACTTCGTTGCCTCAGACGCTTGGATGGACGAATACACTTACCAAATCGTTGTCCGTAAGGAATTGCTGACAGCAGAAGAACAAGCTGCTTATGAAGCAGAACCAATCGTGTTAGCACCATGGGATCCAATGGGAGCCTTGGCAGAATAAAGCATAAAGAAAAGAGGTTAGGGAAATCCTAGCTTCTTTTTTAAGTTCTTCTTAAAGTGGCGATAGATGATGTTTGCCAAGTGAGTTCTTCTTATTTTGAGTCTTTAAGTGACAGAGAAAAAGATATGTGTTACTATAGTAGTACAAAAGGATATTGGAGTAGAAATGAAGTATTTAAGCAGTCAAGACATCAAGGGTCGTCAACGAAACATCAGCGACATTAAACCCTATAAAACAACCAAGGAAATTGTCGTTTCAAATATCTTTACCTTCTTTAATGCTATGAACTTGGCTCTGGCAGTTCTGGTAGCCACAACCTTGCGATTTGAAAATATGCTCTTTTTAGGTGTGATTGCTATCAATACAGCCATTGGGATTTTCCAAGAAGTACGTTCAAAAAATGCCTTAGAAAAGCTGAGTTTGCTTGGTAAAAGTAAGTACAAAGTCAACCGAGATGGTCAAACGATTGAGATTGATCCAGAGGACATCGTTCTAGGGGAGTATCTGCATCTCAATCTGGGTGATCAGGTGCCTGTCGATGCAGAAGTCCTTGAAGGGAATATTGAAGTTGATGAGTCCTTGCTGACGGGTGAGAGTGATTCGGTCTTTAAAACAGTTGGTGACCAGCTGATGAGCGGAAGCAATGTCGTCAGCGGTACGTGTCTGGTTACGGCGACAGCTGTGGGTTCAGATAGCTATATTAACAAACTCGCAAAATCCAGCAAGGAATTCAAAAAATACCCTTCTCAACTGCGTGATTACATGGATAAGATTTTAAAAATCGTCTCGATCTTGCTGGTGCCAGTTGCCATTCTGCTCTATGTCAGAGGTTTTAGTCTAGGACGGTCTTATGTTGAAATTGTCTTGGGAAGTTCTGGTGCCTTGGTCGGCATGATTCCGGAGGGGTTGATTCTCCTTGTCAGTGTCTCCCTAGCAGTAGCGGCCATGAAGCTGGCCAAAAAGAAGGTTCTGGTGCAGGAGCTATACTGTGTAGAGACCTTGGCGCGTGTAGATGTTCTTTGTTTTGATAAGACAGGTACCATCACGACTGGCAATATGAAGGTCCAAGAAATGGATGCTAATGTGGCAGAGAAACTGTCTTCTTATCTGGCTTATTTCGAGGATGAAAATGCAACTTCGCGGGCTCTGAAGACTTACTTAACTTGTGAGAAGAAGTGGGAAGTTCAAGAAGTCGGTGCCTTTTCAAGCAAAAACAAGTATTCCTTTGTTCAAGTAAAAGAGGGTGGGACCTATTTCTTCGGAGCCTATGAGTTTCTAGGCTTTACCCAGCCAATGGATGCCTACTATGAGCATCTGAAACAGCAAGGTTTTCGAATTTTGTCACTTGCTCATAGCAAGGACCACATCACGAGTCCAGCCAATATGGAACTACTAGGGCACGTCGTTTTGTCGGATGAGATTAAGGACAATACCAAGGAAACCTTTGACTATTTCGAATCTCAAGGTGTTGAAGTGAAGATTATCAGTGGTGATAATCATGTGGCTGTATATGGGGTGGCTCGTAAGGCAGGTTTTAAGGAAGAAGCCCGTGCGATTGATATGACCAAGGTGAGCGATGATGGCTTTGAAAGAGTGGTCTTGGAACACGATATATTTGGACGCGTGACACCCGAACAGAAGCAAAAGATGGTATCTATTTTGCAAAAGGCTGGTAAGACAGTTGCCATGAGCGGTGACGGGGTCAATGATGTTCTGGCTCTCAAGAAAGCAGATATTAGTTTTGCTATGAAGGGGGCTACGAGTGCAGCCAAAAGTGTATCCAATATTGTTTTCCTGACAGATGATTTTGCAGTATTTTATGATATTTTGATGGAAGGACGCCGTGTCATCAATAACATTCAAAAGGTAGCCTCTCTCTTTCTAACAAAGACCTTCTTCTCCATCGTGTTTGCGATTTTAAGTGTGGTATTTGGTTTGGAATTTGCCTTTATCCCCATTCAGTTTACAATCATTTCAGCTATTACGATTGGGATTCCATCTTTCTTCCTAACTTTTGAGTCCAATAAAGAAAAGGTCAGCACACATTTTATGCGAGATATTTTGACCAATGCTGCGATTGGTGGTGGCATTCTGGTTGCTAGTGTACTCTTGACTAACTTCTTTATCACTGTCCCAGGTCAGGTCAAATTTATTTGCTTCCTCCTTGCTTTGATCAATGGTCTGTGCCTAGTTGTCAAGGTCAGTCTGCCATTTAATCGATACAAACTAGTCTTGCTCACGTTTTTGAGCCTTTCAGCCCTCGTTGGCGTACTTGCCAATACATTTATCCTGCGAGGAGCTTTTGTGCCTTTAGAAGCCAGCCGAGTCGTCTATGTAGCCATGCTAGCAGTGGTGATTGGAGGCTTGCATTATCTGACTAGAAGAAAAAGTTGATACACAAAAAGAATCAGGATTTAATCCTGATTCTTTTTTATCTATATTCTCGATGGCTTGGATTACATGATACCGAAGAAACGAGCTGCAATACCTACTGCAAAGAGAGCAAGGATGATTGCGATTGGTGATACTTTTTTCTTAAGCAACCACATGCAAAGGAAAGTAAGGAGAAGTCCCATCAATCCTGGAATCAATGAGTTCAACTGACCTTGAAGAGTTTGTGGTTGAACGCTGTCCAAACTCAAACCTCCGAGTGCTTGACCAAGGATTCCTTTCAATTCTGAACCTGTTACAGCACCTTCTGGGAAGTTGATGTAAGCCCCTTCTGCCAATTGTTTACCTGGAAGATTAACAGTAAAGTTGATAGATACCCAACGTTGTACAAGAACGGCAAGGATAAACATACCAAGGATAGAAGCTCCTTTAGTGATGTCTTTCAAGATACCACCAGACATGTCTTTAGTGATTTCAGATCCAGCTTTGTAACCGAATTCTTGTGTGTACCATAGGAAGGCCATACGGATAGCATTCCATCCAAAGAAGAAGAGAAGGGGACCAACAATATTACCAGATGCAGCAAGTGATGCACCAAGGGCTCCAAGGATAGGACGAACTGTAAACCAGAATACTGGGTCACCGATACCAGCAAGAGGTCCCATCATACCGATCTTAACCCCTTGGATAGCCGCGTCGTCGATTTCAACACCGTTAGCGCGCTCTTCTTCAAGTGCAAGAGTAACCCCCATGATTGGAGCAGCGACGTATGGGTGAGTGTTGAAGAACTCAAGGTGACGCTCAAGTGCAGCCGCTTGATCTTCTTTTTTAGTGTACAATTTTTTGATAGCTGGGATCAATGAGTAAGCCCAACCCAAGTTTTGCATACGTTCGTAGTTCCAAGAACCTTGAAGGAATTGTGAACGCCACCAAACTTTTTGACGATCTGATTTTGATAATTGAATTTTTTCAGCCATGATTGTTCCCCTTTCTAGTAGTCTTCTAGGATATCACCGATTGGGTCGTTAGAAGTCGCAGCTCCGCCGCCACCGTTTCCACCTTGTTTTGTAAGGTTAAGGTAGATGAAGGCAAGGGCAACACCGATGACACCAAGGGCAATCAAAGTCAATTGAGAGATTGCTGCAAGAGCAAAACCGATAGCGAAGAATGGCCATACTTCACGAGTTGCCATCATGTTGATAACCATAGCGTAACCAACGGCAACGACCATAGCACCACCGACAGCCATACCACCATTCAACCATTCTGGCATTAGACCAAGAGCGTCTTTAACAGCAGAAGCTGGGATAGCAATAAGGAAGGCTGCAGGGATAGCGATACGAAGACCTTGAAGAACAAGGGCAAAGTAGTGAGCGCGTTCAACGGCAGCAAAGTTTCCGTCTTTAGCAGCAGCATCAGCTGAGTGAACCAAAGCAACTGAGATTGTACGAACAATCATTGTCAAGAAAAGTCCAGCTACGGCAAGAGGGATAGCTGTTGCAGTTGCAACGGCGATACCATCAGTAGTAAAGTTACCACCTTTGATCAAGATGATCGCTGCGGCAACAGATGCAAGGGCAGCGTCAGGAGCTACAGCAGCTCCGATGTTTGCCCAACCGAGGGCGATCATTTGGAGAGATCCACCAAGCATAACACCTGCTTCGAGGTTACCAGTTGCAAGTCCGATAAGGGTACATGCGACGATTGGTTGGTGGAATTGGAATTGGTCGAGGATACCTTCAAGACCTGCAAGGAAGGCAACAACTACAACCAAGATAGCAGAAATGATTGAAATATCTGACATGGTTTTATTCCTTTTCTATTTAATTATAATAAAGTGTAAAATCTTTCTTCCGAGAGTTCGAGAGAAGAAGATTCTAATTATTGAACGTTCGCTTTGTTAATCAAGTCAAACAAATCTTTTTTCGTGTCGTTTGGTACTTTACGTACGTCAAATTCAACACCGAGGTCACGCATTTTTTCAAATGTTGCAACGTCTTCTTTGTCCATAGACAAAACGTTGTTGATCATTGTTTTACCTGTTGAGTGAGCCATAGAACCGACGTTAAGGGTCTTGATTGGCACGCCACCTTCGATAGCACGAAGTGCATCTTGTGGAGTTTCAAACAAGATAAGGGCATGAGTTTCGCCGAAACGTGGATCTTTTGCAACGTCAATCAATTTTTGGATTGGAACAACGTTGGCTTTTACTCCATTAGGAGCTGCTTGTTTGATCAATTCTTTACGCAACTCGTCGTTTGCAACGTTGTCTGAAGCAACGATGATACGGTTTGCTTTCGAATCTGGTGTCCAAGCAGTTGCAACCTGACCGTGAAGGAGACGAGTGTCTAGACGAGCAAGGTTGATTTTCAGTTTACCGTCACCGATAACTGTTCCTTCTGGAATAGCAGCTTGGGCAACTGGAGCAGCTGCAGCAGTTGCAGCTGCCTCAACTGGGTTAAGCTCTTCTGGAAGAGCTTTGATGCCATCTTTGGCTTCTTTAATGATATTCGCAGCGACTTTTTCCACACCTGCATTCGCGTCCATAAGGCGCTCTGTGTAGGCTTGGATCAACATCGGCAAGTTAAGTCCTGTGATGATGGCAAACTTACGTTCTGGATTTTCTCCCATTACGCGGCTAGCTTGGTTGAATGGAGATCCACTCCAAAGGTCAGCCAATACTAGAACCTCATCTTCTGCGTCAAATGCAGCCACAGCGTTATTGAATTTAGCGTAAAGGTCATCTGGACCTTCATTTGGCATAAAGGTTACAACTTGAACCTTTTCTTGTTCACCAAAGATCATAGATCCTGACTGATGAATACCCGCAGCAAATTCGCCGTGGCTCGCAATAATGATTCCGATACTCATTATTGTCATTCCTCCTTATAAAATGTTTGACTCTTAGTTTTTAAGAAAACTTTAAGACTAATATTAAGTATAAACCGTTTTCAAATAAAAATCAACTATTTCTCATAAATATGTATTATTTTCAACGAAAATCCGCCTGCGATGTTAATATATAAATATTTTGTAAAACGATACAAAGTAGATTGATTGAAAAATGTGAAAATCAAAAAAGCTAGCACAAGCTAACTTTTGAGTGTCATAGGAATAAATTTTGTAGGGTATGGGCGACACCATCTTCATCGTTTGTCAAAGAGAGCTGTTTATCTGCATATGGTAGCAAGGTGGGGTTGGCATTCTTCATAGCATATCCCCTGTCTGCAAAAGCTAGCATTTCGGTGTCATTGTGCTCATCACCGAAGGCAATTAGATCTTTTTTATCACGGTTCATAATATTGAGCAAATACTCTAAGGCAAAGGCTTTGTTTACTCCCTTTGGAGTGCATTCGAGAATGTTGAGGGGACCTCCCCAGGTATTGATGGATAGCTGATGTTGGTAAAAACGATTCATCTCCTCAGCTAGAGCGTATTTATCTTCAGCTCTTGTTTGCAAGAGGATGCAGTTAGGATCCTTGGTTACGCATTCAGGCTTAAATTGATTTTCCGGTTGGAAGTTTTCTACGCCAAATAGTTTAGGATCTGCAATTTCTTTATTAGGGGCTGTAATGTAAAATTTCTTTCGATATTCTCCTGCAATAAAGTCAGCTTGAATATCTTCTTTGCGTTCGACCATATCCAAGAGGTATTTTTTGTCCAAAGTCAAACATTTTTCATGCTTCCAAGCCTGTCCTGGTAGATGAGTGAGGGAACCATTGAAGTTGATCATGGGTGTGTGCAACTCTAGCTCTTGATAAAATTCTTTTGCCATACGATAAGGGCGCCCAGTAGTGATGATGACATGGTGTCCTTCTTCTGATATTTTTTTGATAGTCTTTTTGGTGAAATCGGAGAGTTTGCTTTCTGAGTTAAGCAGGGTTCCGTCCAAATCAACTGCGATAATTTTTTTAGTCATATAAACCGTCCTATATAGTATATTCTAGATAAGGTGTCTACTATTATATCAAAAAGAAAGCAGAAAAACAGACTTGAAACTGATAGAGAGGATTTAGTTTGTTAAATAAATCAAGCAAACATATTGAAAAGGTGAATGATAAATGGTATAATACTCATATTGTTCGTAAAAAACAAAAGGAGATTTATAATGGACAAACTATTTAAACTAAAAGAGAATGGAACAGACGTTCGTACAGAAGTTCTCGCTGGTTTAACCACTTTCTTTGCAATGAGTTATATCCTCTTTGTAAACCCAGAGATGCTTAGTCAAACAGGAATGCCTGTGCAAGGTGTCTTCTTGGCAACGATTATAGGGACGGTTGCAGGGACACTGATGATGGCATTTTATGCCAATATTCCCTATGCACAAGCTCCTGGTATGGGCTTGAATGCTTTCTTTACCTACACGGTCGTGTTTGCTTTGGGCTACACTTGGCAAGAAGCTTTGGCTATGGTTTTCTTGTGCGGAGTTATTAGTATTATCGTGACCTTGACAAAGGTTCGGACGATCATCATTCATGCGATTCCGGAAACGCTCAAGCATGCTATTTCAGCTGGTATTGGTGTCTTTCTAGCCTATATTGGTATTAAAAAAGCTGGTTTGTTGAAGTTTTCGATTGATCCAGGAACTTATACAGTAGCAGGAACAGGGGCGGATCAGGGTCAGGCTGCCATTACTGCAAATGGAATGGCAACCCCGGGTTTGGTTGATTTTAACAATCCAGCTGTTCTAGTGGCTCTCTTTGGTATCATCATCACGATTTTCTTTGTTTTGAAACGCGTTCGAGGAGGAATTATCTTATCTATTGCTGCAACAACACTGGTTGCGATTGCTGTCGGAGTTGTGGATTTAGGTTCTGTGAATTTCGCCTCAAATAACCTAGGTGCTGCAATCAATGACTTAAAAACAATTTTTGGTGCAGCGCTTGGTAGCGAAGGTTTGGGTGCCTTGTTCTCTGATGCATCTCGCATTCCAGAGGTGCTAATGGCAATTTTGGCCTTCTCTTTGACAGATATCTTTGACAACATTGGAACTCTCATCAGTACAGGACGCAAGGCAGGTATCTTTAACGTAGCAGATGAAGAGGCCGCCAAAGATTCAGCAGGTCTTCAAACGAAAATGGACAAGGCCTTGTTCTCAGATATGGTAGGAACAACGATCGGTGCAGTAGCCGGAACCTCTAATGTCACTACCTATGTAGAGTCTGCTGCAGGTATTGAAGCAGGAGGACGTACAGGTCTGACAGCTTTGGTTGTGGCGATTCTCTTTGCGGTTGCTAGCTTCTTTAGCCCTTTACTTGCAATCGTTCCAACTGTTGCAGTTGCTCCGATTTTAATTATCGTGGGGATTATGATGCTGGCGAGCCTAAAAGATATTGATTGGCATGACTTGTCAGAAGCAGTACCGGCTTTCTTCACCTCTATCTTTATGGGATTCAGCTACTCAATCACACAAGGAATTGCAATTGGTTTTTTGACCTATACCTTGACAAAAATTATTAAGGGTCAGGCAAAAGAAGTGCATGCAATGATTTGGATTTTGGATGTCTTGTTTATCCTTAACTATATCAGTATGGCAATCTAAATAACTACAGGTTAAAAGGAGACAGTTCATTCATAGTCTGTCTCCTTTTCTTAATAAGGAGGCAGTAATCATGGAAAATAAAAGTATCTGGAAAGAAATTGTCAATAGAGGGATTTGGATTTTAGTTTTGCTACTTGCTTTAGGATTGTCGCAACTCCCTCTTATTTTATCTATATGGCTTGTCAGATTTCAATTCCCCCTTTTACAGTCAGGTTTGTTGGTAGCACTACTTTCTATCATGGTGGTTGTCACTTTTATTATAGGTGCACGAAAAACACAGCTTGCTACCTTTAATCTCTCATTTTTCAAAGCCAAAGACTTAGCTCGCTTGGTATTGAGTTATCTAGTGATTTTTGTTACCAATCTGTTTGGTTCAGTTTTGCTTCGCATGATGAATGAGACAACGACCAGCAATCAGTCAACACTCAATGGCTTGTTTCAAAATATTTCCTTAATTTCAACTTTCTTCTTGCTTGTAGTAGTTGCTCCTATTTGTGAGGAAATTTTGTGTCGTGGGATCATTCCTAAAAAAATCTTCCGTGGCAAGGAAAAAATTGGTTTTATTGTCGGGGCGCTTGTCTTTGCCCTGCTCCACACTCCAACCAATTTACCTTCTGTGATTATTTATGGAGGGATGTCAACAGTTTTGACCTGGACAGCCTACAAGACTAATCGTTTAGAGATGTCAATATTGCTCCATATGATTGTCAATGGCATTGCCTTTTGTTTGATAGCCTTGCTAGTTTTGATTAGTAGAAATTTAGGCCTGTCGTTCTAAATGACATTCTAAAGCAATGACTCGCTTGGAAAGATGAATGCTAGCGTATCCATCTTTTTCTTTTTATGGTAAAATAGAGAAATAATGTGGTGAAAAACCCTGAGGAGTGACCGTATGTCTAATAAAGCTAGTCAGACAAAAACAGCTATTTGTGGAATTATCAATGTAACCCCAGATTCCTTTTCGGATGGTGGTCAGTTTTTTGTTATTGAAGATGCAGTCAAGCAAGCTCAAAAACTCATTGCAGAAGGAGCAACTATGCTGGACATTG
Organism: Streptococcus oralis; assembly: GCF_001578945.1. Taxonomy (GTDB): domain Bacteria; phylum Bacillota; class Bacilli; order Lactobacillales; family Streptococcaceae; genus Streptococcus; species Streptococcus oralis_Q. The sequence goes on along the minus strand of NZ_KQ969550.1, from coordinate 215,174 downwards.
GTGGGGAGTCCACTCGGCCGGGCAGTTCATATGTGGAAATTGAAGAGGAAATCCAGCGTGTTGTTCCCGTGATTAAAGCTATTCGCAAGGAAAGTGATGTTCTCATTTCTGTTGATACTTGGAAGAGTCAGGTGGCAGAGGCTGCTTTGGCTACCGGTGCCAATCTGGTCAATGATATCACAGGTCTTATGGGTGATGAAAAAATGGCTGATGTGGTTGCTAAGACTGGAGCGAAAGTTGTCATCATGTTTAATCCAGTTATGGCTCGACCCCAGCACCCTAGCTCGCTCATCTTTCCTCATTTTGGATTTGGTCAAGCTTTTACAGAGAAAGAGTTAGCTGGTTTTGAAAAAATGCCAATCGAAGATTTGATGAAGTCTTTCTTCGAACGAGCCTTAGCAAGAGCGGATCAAGCTGGGATAGCACAAGAAAATATCCTGCTGGATCCGGGGATTGGCTTTGGTCTAACCAAGAAGGAAAATCTGATCCTTCTACGGGACCTTGATAAACTACATCAGCAGGGATATCCAATATTTCTTGGTGTTTCGCGCAAGCGATTTGTCATTAATATCATGGAGGAAAATGGTTTTGAAGTCAATCCTGAGACCGAACTTGGTTTTCGCAATCGGGACACGGCTTCGGCTCATGTGACCAGTATCGCTGCGAGACAGGGTGTCGAAGTAGTGCGCGTGCACGATGTAGCCAGTCACAAGATGGCGGTTGAAATTGCATCAGCTATCCGTCTGGCAGATGATGCGGAAAATCTAGATTTGAAACAATATAAGTAAGATGAACGAAATTCAAAACAATCAGTGGATTGCCCACTACCGTACGGACCAACCGCATTTTGGTTTGGAACGAATGGTGGAACTCCTAGCTCAGCGTGGCAATCCCCATCTCAAACTCAAGGTCATCCATATCGGAGGAACCAATGGAAAGGGTTCGACCATTGCTTTTTTGAAAAAGATGCTGGAAAAGCTAGGTCTGAGAGTTGGCGTGTTTAGTTCGCCCTATCTCATTCATTATACGGATCAGATTAGCATCAATGGGGAATCCATCCCAGAAGCGAGGCTAGAAGTCCTCATGGCAGACTATCAGTCTTTGCTTGAGGGGGAATCTGCTGACAATTTGCAGGGAACAACCGAGTTTGAAATTATCACAGCTCTAGCTTATGATTACTTTGCCTCAGAGCAAGTAGATGTAGCCATCATGGAAGTCGGCATGGGTGGCCTTCTGGATAGTACCAATATTTGCCAGCCAATTTTAACAGGAATTACGACCATTGGACTGGATCATGTGGCCCTACTAGGTGATACCTTAGAAGCCATAGCAGAGCAGAAGGCTGGTATTATCAAACAAGGTATTCCCTTGGTGACAGGTCATATTGTTCCTGAAGCCTTGACTGTGATCGACCCTATTGCAGAAGCTAAAAATGCACCTAGACTTGCCTATGGAAGTGATTACCAGGTTCGTCATCAAGAAAGCGTGATAACGGGTGAAATCTTTGATTATACCAGTTCTGTCAGACAAGGTCGCTTTCAAACAGGTTTGCTTGGCTTGCATCAGATAGAGAATGCGGCGATGGCGCTTGCTCTCCTGGACACTTATTGTCAAGAGACTGGACGAGAATTAGCAAGTAATGACTTAGTTGCTCAAGCCCTTGAGGAAACCAGATGGCCAGGGCGCTTAGAGGTCGTGTCTAGTGACCCCTTGTTGCTTTTAGATGGGGCCCACAATCCCCATGCTATCAAGGCTTTATTAGCAACCTTGCAAGGCCGATTTGCCGACTTTCACAAGGAAATCCTTTTTACCTGTATCAAAACCAAGGCCTTGGAGGATATGTTGGATTTGCTAGAAACAGTGCCAGATAGTCAATTGACTTTAACCCATTTTGACGATAGTCGGGCGACTGATGAAAGCGTGCTGAAAGAGACGGCTAAGTCTAGAAATCTTAATTACCAAAATTGGCAAGAGTTTTTAGAACAGAAAATGGTAGAAGATGGAGAGAAAAAACAGTTAGGATTGTCACGGGCTCCTTGTATTTCTTGAGCCAAGTGAGAGCCTTTCTGATGGAGAGGAATAACTAGAGAATGGATACACAAAAGATTGAAAGAGCTGTAAAAATGATTATCGAGGCTGTCGGTGAGGACGCTAACCGCGAGGGATTACAGGAAACACCTGCTCGTGTAGCCCGTATGTACCAAGAGATTTTTTCAGGTCTTGGCCAAACTGCTGAGGAACATTTGTCAAAATCCTTTGAGATTATTGATGATAATATGGTAGTGGAAAAGGATATCTTTTTCCACACCATGTGTGAGCACCACTTCTTGCCCTTTTATGGGAGAGCTCACATTGCCTACATTCCAGATGGTCGGGTGGCAGGCTTGTCTAAGCTAGCCCGTACGCTTGAAGTTTATTCTAAAAAACCACAGATTCAAGAACGTTTGAATATCGAAGTGGCCGATGCCTTGATGAATTATCTGGGGGCTAAAGGAGCCGTTGTTGTCATTGAGGCCGAGCATATGTGTATGAGCATGCGTGGTGTCAGAAAACCAGGTACTGCGACTTTGACAACAGTCGCTCGTGGTCTATTTGAAACAGATAAGGACCTCCGAGATCAGGCTTATCGTTTAATGGGACTATAATACTCTTCGAAAATCTCTTCAAACTACGTCAGCTTCCATCTGCAACCTCAAAACAGTGTTTTGAGCAGCCTGCGGCTAGCTTCCTAGTTTGCACTTTGATTTTCATTGAGTATAAAAAGAATCCGCTTTATGCGGATTTTTCTAGAAAGGACTAGTTATGGATCAACTGCAGATTAAAGATTTGGAAATTTTTGCCTATCATGGTCTCTTTCCAAGTGAGAAAGAATTGGGGCAGAAGTTTGTCGTTTCAGCCATCCTATCCTATGATATGACCAAGGCGGCGACAGACTTGGATTTAACGGCATCTGTCCATTACGGAGAACTGTGTCAGCAGTGGACGACTTGGTTTCAGGAAACCGCTGAGGACTTGATTGAAACGGTAGCTTACAAACTAGTTGAACGTACCTTTGAGACCTACCCTCTTGTCCAAGAGGTTGAGTTGGAACTAAAAAAACCTTGGGCTCCAGTGCATTTACCGTTGGATACCTGCTCGGTGACCATTCACCGTCGTAAGCAGCGAGCCTTTATCGCTCTAGGAAGCAATATGGGAGATAAGCAAGCAAACTTGGAGCAAGCCATTGACAAACTGCGAGTTCGTGGTATCCATATTCTCAAAGAGTCCAGTGTCTTGACGACGGAGCCTTGGGGTGGTGTGGAACAGGATAGTTTTGCCAATCAGGTGATTGAAGTAGAAACTTGGCTTCCAGCACCAGTCTTGTTAGAAACTTTGTTAGCCATTGAGTCAGAAATGGGACGGGTGAGAGAGGTGCATTGGGGGCCTCGTTTGATTGACTTAGATTTACTCTTTGTAGAAAACCAGGTCATCTATACAGACGACCTCATCTTGCCTCATCCTTATATAGCAGAACGCCGCTTTGTTCTTGAGCCTTTACAGGAAATAGCTCCCCATTTTATCCATCCAATCTTAAAACAACCAATTCGCTACTTGCTTAGCCAGTTGGAGCAAGGAAATGCCTAAACTTTCCGAGACCTATAGCAAGTGGAAGAGCATTGGGGAAGGCTTGCTTGCTATTGTTTTAGGGATTCTCTTGATTCATTTTGGACAAGTTATCCCACGGATGGGGTACCAGTTGCTGATGGGCTACTTTTCCTTATCAGCAGTTGGGAACTTGTTTACTCGCTGGTTTCAGGATAAAAACCGCAGGGAAAACATCTTTGTAACCTTGGCTAAGTTGGTGGTCACGGCTCTCGTGTTTGACTCCATCATCTTGCAAGACCTTGCCCTCTACTTTCTGGTTTTTGTCCTTGCAAGCTATCAGCTGTTTACGGGAGTTATTAGCCTAGTGACTTGGTCTCTCTATCGAAAAAATGCCATTCATCCACGGATTCATCGTCTTTTCGATGCCGTATGGATGATAGGATTTGGAATTTATAGCATCTCTCCTTTTCATGATGCGGCGAATTTTGAATTACTCTTACTAGGATTCTACTTGCTCATGCTAGGAGGCAGTAGTCTTCGGGATGGTTTCTTTTTTGAAAAGCTAGTAAACAACCCCAAGCTGAAGCGCCACATGCGAGTGACACTACCGATATTTGTAACAGCCCTGATTCCTATCAGTACCTTGCGAAAGTTAAATGAATGGTTTTCCAGTCATGAGAGCAAGGAGAGGGGAGTCCGTTCAGAAAGAAAAAACGACCAGACGGTTGATTTGGAAATTTTTGTCCATACCTCAGAAACCTCTTTCTTTCTCGCTATGGGACATGTGGATATTTGTTATCAAGGGACGGTCATTTCCTATGGTTCGTATGATCCCTCCTCGGAGCGTTTATTCGGCATGGTCGGAGACGGTGTTTTATTTAAGGCCAATAGGGAAAAATACATTGAACTCTGTAAGAGGGAAAGTCAGAAGACCTTGTTTGCTTATGGTTTGAGTTTGACAGACCAACAGAAAGCAGCTATCCAAGCTCGTTTGGCAGAAATAGAAGACCTGTTAATTCCTTGGGAACCAAGCTCACAGTTGATGAAAAGAAGAGAAGGAGAGGTCAAACATACCTACTCCTATCAGTTAAAGCATGAAGCGGATGCGACTCTCTATAAATTCAGCTCATCTAAGTTTAAGACCTACTTTGTTCTTAGCACTAATTGTGTTTTACTGGCAGACTCTATTGTCGGAAAGGCCGGAACGGACATATTGAGCCCGCAAGGCTTCATTGTTCCAGGAACTTACCAGGATTACCTTGACTTAGAGTACACAAAACCAAACGGTCTAGTTGTTAGTCGCTCCATTTATTAGAAAAGAAAACTCTAACTCCTCGGCAGTTTGCGCCAAGAAGCTAGAGTTTTTAAAATAAGTCATTTTCTTCTGGAAGGAGGATGGTTTCTCTGCCGTCCATATCTAAAACAAGTACCCTAGGAGGGTAAAGAGGGTCAAACGGATGGCTAAAATCAAAATCAATGCTCGTCGGCAGGTGCTGGCTAGAGAAATGGAAGGTGATAGTCCCCTCGTTATTGAGAAGTTGAAACTCTAGCTCTTCTTCTAATTCGAAGACATTTTTCAAAAAATGATCTATAATATACCAGAAAGAATCGATGACATCGTCAGGTAAGCTAGTCACAACGCCAAAACTGGCCGAACGTCTCTGAGTATCCGTAAAAGCCATGGTGTCTCCCTCCTTTGCTTTTTTCTTATCATACAGCAAATTGGTCTAAAAATCAAGAGAAGTTTCTTCTTTTCTAAAAAACAAGAACATGGGATGAAATTTTTTCAAAGATTCTCTAAAAAATACTTGAAAGTGTTTACAATAAGTGATAAAATGGAGTAAGTAGGTGTATGAAAGCGAAATTTTCAATATAGAAAGGAAACGGAATGAACACAGATGATACAGTAACAATTTATGATGTTGCCCGTGAAGCCGGTGTTTCCATGGCAACGGTTAGCCGTGTAGTTAATGGCAATAAGAATGTCAAAGAGAATACCCGTAAAAAAGTTCTAGAGGTGATTGATCGTCTTGACTACCGTCCAAATGCGGTAGCGCGTGGCTTGGCCAGCAAGAAAACCACGACAGTTGGTGTTGTGATTCCAAATATCACTAATGGTTATTTTTCATCTCTAGCTAAAGGAATCGATGATATTGCTGAAATGTACAAATACAACATCGTCCTTGCTAATAGTGATGAGGACGATGAGAAGGAAGTTTCAGTAGTCAACACTCTCTTTTCAAAACAAGTAGATGGAATCGTCTTTATGGGATATCACTTAACTGAAAAGATTCGTTCGGAGTTCTCTCGTTCACGGACACCGGTTGTTCTTGCCGGTACTGTGGATGTAGAACACCAACTTCCAAGTGTCAATATCGACTACAAACAAGCAACGATTGACGCAGTGAGCTACCTTCTAAAAGAAAACGAGAAAATTGCTTTTGTGAGTGGACCACTAGTCGATGATATCAATGGCAAGGTTCGTTTGATTGGTTATAAAGAGGCGCTAAAAAAAGCAGGAATCTCCTACAGTGAAGGATTGGTCTTTGAGTCTAAATACAGCTATGACGATGGTTATGCCTTGGCAGAACGTCTAGTTTCTTCACAGGCCACAGCCGCAGTTGTAACAGGTGATGAATTGGCTGCGGGTGTGTTGAATGGCTTGGCGGATCATGGTATTTCTATACCGGAAGAGTTTGAAATCATCACGACAGATGACTCTCAGATTGCACGATTCACTCGTCCAAACTTAACGACAATTGCTCAACCTCTATACGACCTTGGTGCTATCAGTATGCGTATGTTGACCAAGATTATGCATAAGGAAGAGTTGGAAGAACGTGAAGTTCTCTTACCTCACGGTTTGACAGAACGTCGTTCGACACGAAAACGTAAATAGAAAAAATCAGGGAATCGAGAAGATTTCCTGATTTTCAATTTTAACCTTCCATGTAATTGCGAAGTTCTTGTCCTTTTAACCCAGCGTTGATAGCAATCAATAATTTGAGGCGAGCTTTTTGAGCATTGAGTTCTTTGACAAAGAAAACGCCAGACTCTTGTAATTGAACCCCTCCGCCCGAATAGGCGTAAACGGGCTCTGCAATACCATTAAAGCACCGTGAGACCAAGGCGACTGGAATTCCTTTTTGGAGGAGATTTTCTAATTTTTGAGCTGTTTCTTTGGGAATATTACCTGCTCCAAAGGCCTGAATGACTAAGCCATCCAGCTGTTCCAGGTCTAACATATCGATCAGCTCGTCTGTCATGCCTGCATAGGCTGAGATGATGGGAACCAGACCTTGAATATGTTCGAGATCAAACCGGACACGAGGTTCAGCCGTTTTGAAGTAGAGGATTTCTTGCTTCATGATGAGACCAAGTGGTCCATGTGTTGGGGTTTGAAAGGTGCTGACGTTGGTCGTATGAGTTTTGGTAACATACTTGGCTGCGTGGATCTCATCGTTCATGACGACCAGCACCCCCTTGTCGGTTGCTTTATCATCGCTGGCAACTCGCAAAGCGCTCAGATAGTTATAAACACCATCGCTGCCCAGTTCATTGGAACTGCGCATGGCGCCTGTTAGAACGATGGGGATGGGTGGAATTTTCATGGTATCAAGGAAGTAAGCTGTTTCTTCTAAGGTATCTGTACCATGTGTGATGACAACTCCATCGTAGTTATCAGCTTCCTCTTTGATTTTATGATAGAGTGCAAGCATATGCTTGGGTTTGATATGGGGGCTTGGCAGATTAAAAAAGTCTAGGGCATGAACCTCAATCCCTTCAAGTGGATTGGAAACATGATTCATGGGATTGTCCTGGCTAGTCACAACTGCCCCAGTGGCGTCAGCTTGCATGGAAATAGTCCCACCTGTATGTAAAACAAGGATTTTCTTAGGCATGAATTACTCACTCTTTCTGAAATGTGGTATAATCATTGTAACACAAAAGGGGAGAATGGGATAGGATGGAAGTCAAAGCTGTTTTTTTTGATATTGATGGAACGCTAGTCAACGATCGCAAGAGTGTTTTGAAATCCACTAAGGACGCGATTAAGATTGTTAAAGAACAAGGGGTACTTGTTGGAGTAGCGACAGGGCGAGGGCCGTTTTTTGTCAAGGAATTGATGGAAGACTTGGACTTAGACTTTGCGGTGACCTACAATGGTCAATACATTTTTAATAAAGAAAAGGTACTCTTTGCAAGCCCAATCGCTAAGTCAAGCCTGCGTCAACTGATTGCTTATGCAAAAAAGGAGCGAAAAGAAATCGCTCTTGGAACCGAGCATGCCGTTGTTGGTTCGAAGATTATGTCATTTGGTCTCGGATCCTTTTCCCAACTGGTTAGTCGTTTTATTCCGACTGTGCTGACAAGAACTGTTAGCCGCTCTTTTAATCGAATGGTCAGCAAGGCAGTTCCTCAAAAGGAAAACGACTTGCTTAACTTGATTAATCAACCCATTTACCAAGTTTTGATGCTGATGACGCCAGAAGAATCTGAGAAGGCAGCAAGTGATTTTGACGACTTGAAATTAACTCGAAGCAATCCTTTTGCCGCAGATATCATTAACCAAGGAAATTCCAAACTAGAAGGCATTCGTCGAGTCGGTAAAGAGTATGGTTTTGATCTCAACCAAGTCATGGCCTTTGGTGATTCAGACAATGACCTGGAAATGTTGGCAGGTGTTGGTATGTCTGTAGCCATGGGAAATGGCAGTAGCAGCGTCAAAGAAGTTGCCAAGCACATTACAGCAAGTAACCAACAAGATGGCATCCACAAGGCGCTCGAGCACTTTGGTGTTTTGGCTTCAGAAAAAGTGTTTGTCAGTCGGGACTACCACTTTAATAAGGTCAAGACCTTCCACCACATAATGGATGAACGAACTCAAGAAGAACCACAGGCATGGGATGCTGAAGGTGCAACCCACCGCGCAGACTTTAAAATTGAAGAATTAGTAGAGTTTGTCCGTGCAGCAAGTTCTTCGGAGGAAGAATTCCAAAACTCCCTTGCAAGCATGCATGAAGCACTTGATAAGGCGGCTGAAAAGGTGAGGCAAAAAACGCCTGCCCAAAAAGATCTAATCGGGCAGGTTGATGCCTTAATTGATACACTGTATTTTACTTACGGCAGTTTTGCCCTGATGGGAGTGGATCCAGAACGCATCTTTGATATTGTGCATGAGGCAAACATGGGGAAGGTTTTTCCTGATGGGAAAGCTCATTTTGACCCTGTTACGCACAAAATTTTAAAACCAGATGACTGGGACGAAAAATATGCTCCAGAACCTGCGATTGAAAAAGAAATTCAACGTCAAATCAAGGCTTATGAACGACATAAAGAGAGAAATAAGTAAGAAAAAAGGGAGCCTAGCAGGCTCCTTTTGTGTTCCTATAATGTTTTTTCTTGTTCTCTCACGACCAGCAAATCAACTTTTGCGTGGCGGAGGATGTATTCAGATGAAGAGCCAACCAAGAGGCGTTCAAAGGCGTTAAGCCCTGTTGCACCGACGAGAATCAAGTCAACATTTTCTGCGTCTGGAATGGTGCGGGCAAGGAGGGTTTTCGGATTTCCCATTTCGATGACGATGTGAATATCCGTCACGCCCGCATCTTTTGCACGTTTTTCGTACTCTTTCATCAAACTTTCAGCATCTACTTGAAGTTCTTCGTAAACTTCAGCGTCAAAGGTAGACACGCTTTGAAGAGCGCGTGTGTCAATAACATGGGCAATGGTGAGTTTAGATTCGTTGCGTAGAGCAGTGTAAACACCTTTGACGAAAGCCAAGTCAGCCTCTTTAGAACCATCAATTGCAACCATAACATTTTGGTAACGTTGTGCCATAATGAAACCTCCTGAAATTTTCTTACTTTTATTGTAATCCTTTTCACTAAAGAAGTAAAGTAAAAATCATATTTAAATAAATATTATCGGAGATTCGATTTGGTGGAGATATGTTAAAATAAAAGAAAACGGGATAGTAGGAAACACAGTGAGAGGAAGGAGAAAGTATGAAAGAGTCTGTTCAAGCTTCTAAAAAAATAAGTTTTCTTTATCATGGAATTATCCTTGCGTCACTTGTAGGAGAAGTAGTGATGGTTTGGCAGCTGGAAAGAGTTGTGCCTGTTCTCTATCGAGGTTTTGTTGGCTTTCTTCTCTTTCACTTAGTCTACCACATCATTTTATTTGTGATTGCAAAGAGAAGTGCTCGCTTGGACTATTTGGTTACGTGGGGGCTCTTTCTCATGTTTAATCTTTTGTATGATTCCTTTTTAGCATTGCTCTTCCTAGGTTTGTCTTTTGGTATGTGAGAAATGATTCTGCATTCTAGTTATTTAGACGGTGAGAACCTAGTCGTTGTGAGTTTTTTTCTTTGCTTGCTCATTTCAGGAAACTTGTCGCCATCCCTTTCTAGTGGTATAATGTTACTATCTCGGTGAATTGAGGAAACAAGATGAAAGAATATAACAAGTCTAGTAAGTTAGAGCATGTTGCTTATGATATCCGTGGTCCTGTGCTTGAAGAAGCCATGCGTATGCGGGCCAACGGAGAAAAAATTCTCCGTCTCAATACTGGAAATCCAGCAGAATTTGGCTTTACAGCGCCAGATGAGGTCATTCATGACCTGATTATGAATGCGCGTGATAGTGAAGGTTATTCAGACTCCAAGGGGATTTTCTCTGCGCGAAAAGCGATCATGCAGTATTGCCAGCTCAAGAAATTTCCAAATGTGGATATTGAGGACATTTACCTTGGAAATGGTGTCAGTGAGCTGATTGTTATGTCCATGCAAGGGCTTTTGGACAATGGAGATGAGGTCTTGGTGCCTATGCCAGACTATCCTCTCTGGACAGCCGCGGTCAGCCTAGCTGGGGGAAATGCCGTTCACTATATCTGTGATGAAGCTGCAGAATGGTACCCAGATATTGACGATATTAAGTCGAAAATTACTTCCAATACTAAGGCAATCGTTCTTATCAATCCAAACAACCCAACTGGAGCCCTTTATCCTAAGGAACTCTTGTTGGAGATTATTGAAATCGCTCGTCAGAACGATTTGATTATCTTTGCGGATGAGATTTATGACCGTATGGTGATGGATGGGCATGTGCACACGCCAGTCGCAAGTCTCGCGCCAGATGTTTTCTGTGTCAGCATGAATGGTCTTTCAAAATCCCACCGTATTGCTGGCTTCCGTGTAGGATGGATGGTCTTATCTGGTCCTAAGACGCATGTCAAGGGCTATATCGAAGGGCTCAATATGCTGTCCAATATGCGCCTTTGCTCTAATGTTTTGGCCCAACAAGTCGTGCAAACCTCGTTAGGTGGGCACCAGTCAGTGGACGAATTGCTTCTTCCAGGTGGACGGATTTACGAGCAAAGAAACTTCATTTACAATGCTATTCAAGATATCCCAGGTTTGTCTGCGGTCAAACCCAAGGCTGGGCTTTATATCTTCCCGAAAATTGATCGCAATATGTACCGCATCGATGATGATGAGCAGTTTGTTCTTAATTTCTTGAAGCAGGAAAAGGTTCTCTTGGTTCATGGTCGCGGCTTTAATTGGCAAGAACCAGACCATTTCCGTATCGTTTACCTCCCTCGTGTGGACGAATTAGCGCAAATCCAAGAAAAGATGACACGTTTCTTGAAACAGTATCGTAGATAAGGCTTTCATAGGGAAAAGCAGGAAACATTTCCTTAGAGCTATTGACAAATAGGTAAGAATCAGATAGAATAGTAAAGTATGTTTAGTAACTGATCACTTTATAGCCGGCTAAACGAATACAAAATCTATGAGGAGGTATTCATCGTGAAACGTACTTATCAACCAAGTAAACTTCGTCGTGCGCGCAAACACGGATTCCGTCACCGTATGTCAACTAAAAACGGTCGTCGCGTATTGGCAGCTCGTCGTCGTAAAGGACGCAAAGTTTTGGCTGCATAATCCAAACGAATTCAACAAAGAAGTCAGTAGGAACTCGAGTCTACTGGCTTTTGTTTTGCATTGAATAATGAATTTTCCAATGAGTCATCCATTTCAGATGAAGGTTTTATACTCATTTAAAATCAAAGTGCAACTATTTTATTGACAGGTAGCTCAAGAAATATCGTAGGTCTGATATATACGTTGAAGTACAAGAGATAATTCTAGATAGGACTTTATTCT
>NZ_KQ969550.1:186044-202546 GCF_001578945.1 Streptococcus oralis | reverse complement strand
ATATAAGTAACTGATTTTGAGTTTTTGTTTATTCTTTTAAGTGATAAGAGTAGCTAGCGACAACGACATCTTCGTGCCATCTGAGAGCGTATTTGAGTTTGAGGCTCATTTGATTGTGCAGGATATTTTGCCAAGGCTTGTTAGGGATAAACTGCGGTACAAGGACTGTAACGGTGTAATTTTTTTGCTTAGCTTCTTGGGCGATTCGTTTGACATACTTAACGCTAGGGGTGATGATGTCGCGGTAGCTGGTATTGATATTCTTCAGAGTGATATTTGGAAAGTAATCGGCAAATTCTTGGAGAATTTCTTGGTCTTTTTCGGCAGTTTCTTTAGTAGAAATGTGCATGGCCAACACTTCGTCACCGATACTTTGAGCGTAGTTAATGGCTCCGACACTTACTCGAGTAACATTTCCTACTAGGACAAGGACAAGGTTACCGTCATAAGTGCGCTTTTCAATTCCTTCGTAGAGTCGCAGTTGTTTTGCCACTTTTTGGTAATGGTTGTGAATGGACAAAAAGAGGAAGGTTAGAACTAGGATAATTGGAAAGAATGGCCAGATATCACCCAGTCTGAAGAGGAGTAAAATGAGGACAATAGCATAACAAATGATGGCCCCAAGGATATTAGCGAAGGCAGATTTTAAGAAGTTTGCTCCTTTTTCCTTTTTCCAATGGCGAATCATCCCAGTCTGAGAAAGGGCAAAGGGAACGAAGACCCCGATAGTATAAAGAGGAATCAAGCGTTCAGTATTCCCATTAAAAATGAGAAGAAGGATCATAGCTCCAAAAGCCAGAGTTAAGATACCGTTGGAGTAGCCGAGACGATCCCCCTTTTCCATAAAGAGATGGGGCATGTACTTGTTTTTAGCCATATTGTAAGCTAGCATAGGGAAGGCTGAAAAGCCAGTATTTGCAGCTACAGCTAGAATTAAGGCTGTTGAGAACTGGAAGAGATAGTAGCTAGCATGACCAAAGAATGAATCACCAAGAATGCCCTTGGCCATTTGCGAGAGGATGGTTTCTCCGTGTTGAGGCGTGATACCCATCCAGTAGTTTAGGAAGGTAATGCCTGCAAAAAGAAATCCTAAAATCAGCGACATGATGGTCAAAGTCTGAGCAGCATTCTTTTCTTTCGGAGTTTTGAAAAATGGTACCGCATTTGAAATAGCTTCAACCCCTGTCAGAGAGGCGGAGCCACTGGTAAAGGCTCTCAATAGGAGAACGATGGAAAGGCTCGGAACAGTTTGTCCAATGGTTGAAGTCGCCTGATAGTTTAGGGAACCTGTAAACAGTTGAAAGAACCCATAAAGTAAGAGAAAGACGGTACTGAAGATAAAGAGGTAGACGGGAATCATCAGAGAGCTGGCAGATTCTTTCAAGCCTCTTAAATTCAAGAGCATGAGCAGGCAGACTAGGAAAATAGAGATATGAAGATTGTAGGGATGGAGGGTAGGTATGGCTGCAGTAATAGCATCAGCTCCAGAAGCAACGGATACGGCTACTGTCAGCATATAGTCAACAAGGAGGCTGCCTCCTGCAATCAAGCCCAGTTCAGGGGAGAGATTTTCCCGAGTGACCATATAAGCTCCTCCTCCCTGAGGATAGGCGTGAATAATTTGACGATAGGAAATGGTCAAACTAGCGAGCAGTAAGAGGACAAAAATACCGATAGGGAGGCTCCACCAAATAGCGAGAGGAGAGAGGCTAACTAAAACGAGAATGACTTGTTCGGGTCCATAGGCAATAGAAGACAGGGCATCACTGGATAACATTGCAAGTGCCTGCATTTTTCCAAGCAATCCCCCTTCGCCGTCTGTGAGAGACTTGAGTGGTCGACCGATAAAGGTATATTTTAATTTTCTAAACATTTTCTTTTCCTTTGCTGAAAATTTCAATAAGTGTTATTATACTGCTTTGAAAAAAGGCAGTCAAGGGAGAATGATTGATATTAGAATATTTTTCCAAGCCGAGGGATGCTATTTTTGGTATAATAGATGGAAGAAAATGAGGTTAGAAGAGATGATTTTTGATACGCATACACATTTAAATGTAGAGGAATTTGCAGGACGTGAGGCAGAAGAAATCGCCTTGGCTGCTGAGATGGGGGTGACACAGATGAATATTGTTGGTTTTGATAAGCCAACCATTGAGCGAGCCCTAGAGTTGGCAGATGAGTATGAGCAGCTCTACGCAACTATTGGTTGGCATCCGACGGAAGCAGGGACTTACACAGATGAGGTCGAAGTTTACTTGCTTGAAAAGCTAAAACATCCCAAGGTTGTTGCTTTAGGTGAGATTGGTCTGGACTATCACTGGATGACAGCACCTAAGGAAGTGCAGGAGCAGGTTTTTCGTCGTCAGATTCAGCTGTCTAAGGATTTGAACTTGCCTTTTGTGGTCCACACTCGTGATGCGCTAGAAGATACTTATGAGATTATCAGGAGCGAGGGCGTTGGTCCTCGTGGTGGAATTATGCACTCATTCTCAGGTTCTTTGGAGTGGGCTGAGAAGTTTGTCGAGTTTGGCATGACTATTTCTTTCTCAGGAGTGGTGACTTTTAAAAAAGCTACGGATGTCCAAGAAGCTGCTAGAGAGCTTCCTTTGGATAAAATTTTGGTAGAGACGGATGCGCCCTATCTGGCTCCTGTTCCTAAACGTGGTCGTGAGAATAAAACAGCCTACACACGTTATGTGGTGGACTTTATTGCCGACCAGCGTGGGATGACGACCGAGGAATTAGCAGCAGCAACGACTGCAAATGCAGAGCGAATTTTTGGATTGGAAAAACAATCATGAAAGAAAAAATTTCCCAAGTCATCGTGGTCGAAGGGCGTGATGACACGGCCAATCTCAAACGTTACTTTGACGTGGAAACCTATGAGACACGAGGTTCCGCAATAAATGACCAGGATATAGAACGCATTCAGCTCCTGCATGGATTGCATGGAGTCATTGTCTTTACAGATCCGGATTTTAATGGGGAGCGGATTCGGCGCATGATTATGACGGCCATTCCAACGGTACAACATGCCTTTCTCAAGCGAGATGAGGCTGTTCCCAAATCTAAGTCCAAGGGACGTTCTCTGGGAATTGAACACGCCAGCTACGAAGATCTAAAAACGGCGCTGGCTCAGGTAACAGAACAATTTGAAAACGAGAACGAGTTTGACATCAGTCGTGGTGACTTGATTCGCCTAGGTTTCTTAGCGGGAGCAGACAGTCGTAGACGCCGAGAGTATCTAGGCGAACAGCTCCGCATCGGCTATTCCAACGGCAAGCAACTCCTCAAGCGGTTGGAGTTGTTTGGGATAACCTTGGCAGAAGTGGAAGAGACTATGGAAAGTTATGAGTAGGTGTGAGTGTAGTTGATAAAATCATTTGACTTCAAAAATATTTTTTCGAATAAGATAGAAGAGGAGGTGTAGAATGTCTATTGGTCAAAAAATAAAAGAGATTCGAGTGGGGAAAGGCATCAGCCGTCTAGATTTTTGCGGAGATGAGCAAGAACTGACGGTTCGTCAACTAGCCCGAATCGAAAGTGGAGCTTCGCAACCAAGTTTGCCTAAGTTAGACTATATTGCTCGCCGTTTAGGAGTTCCGGCTTATAGTCTTATGCCAGACTTTACAGCCCTTCCTTCTGGTTATTTAGAGCTAAAATACCAAATTTTACGTGAGCCAATCTATGGCAAAGAAGAATATGATAAGAAGGAAGCTTGCTTGGGAGAGATTTATGAAACATATTTTGATAAGCTTCCTAAAGAAGAACAGCTGGTATGTGAAGTACTACAGGCAAGTTTGGATACATCTAGAACTAGAAGATCTGAATACGCTGAATTGATACTTGAGGAAAATATGCATGAAATTACAGAAAAAGAGGCTTATTCAGTAACGATATTTTATTGATTCGTTTGTTTTTCTATCAAATGCTTATTAGAAAAGATCTTGCTAAATTTGTGAATCAAATTGAGAAAATCATGTCACTTCTTGCAAAGCAGAAGGAAGTAACTCGATTGGAAAATTTTTTTATAATAAGAGATACACTTATTGCAGGGATGTGCTGTCTTGAAAAAGTAGAGTTGACTGATTGTTTTAATGACTATTTGTCCTGTTTACAGGAAATAATGGATAGAACCTAGAGAAGGACTGTGACGAAATCGTCAACCAGAAAGTCTTGAAAGACTGGTGTTCGATTTATGACAGTAAGTACTCGCCAAACAACTATGGTGAGGTCAAGATTGAAACCCAGTGGGAGAATTGGTGACGAGGGTCATTAGATATCCCAGAAATATCCTATGAATTGAAGTGGAAATCCCACCTAGAACGAGCTAGGTGGGATTTTTTGCCTATAAATTAAAAATTAGCGAATCTTGGTCTATTTTTTAACGTGTTCCGATAAAAAGACGTAGGTCATGGTTCCAAAGATGGCACCAATTCCCAATCCCAAGACTAGTAAAGGGAGCGTTTTATCGAACTGGGAGAGATTGTCCCAAAAGGTATCGAGGGGAAGATGCTGAACAAAGAGTTTATGAAAGATTAGTAAGAGGAAGAGACCAAGCTGAATACTGATGAATACACCCCAACTACGAACTTTGATCTGGCTTTTGCTGTAGCTTTTGTGATGGATTTCGGACGGATCATCCTTGTCTAAACGTAAGTCACGAACTGCTAGTCTCGCCCTAGATGAGAGGACGAAGATAAGTCCAAAATAGAGGTAGGGCATAGCATCTCGAACCAACTCTATGAAGCGTCCAAATAGGAGATAGAACAGGAAGAGTAGGAGGGAAGAGTAAACGATTTGGACCATGGAACGGGCACCTGCCTTGTAGATAATCTCTTGCCGGCATTCATCAAAAGGACCTTGGATATGAAAGAGATTCCGAAGTAGGCGAGTGGTTAAGTCTTCTTTTTTCATGTGGGTAACCTCCTAAATGAGCGATTTTTGATTGACTTCTTTAACGAGTTGATAGAGAGTATAGAAGTAAAGCAAGCTAAAAATAATACAAATTGTTAGAAATACTAGATATCTCCAATCTACAGGATTCCTTAAAAGTTGTGGAAAGGATACGAGGATAAAACAGAGAGAAACGTTTAGAAGGCGTATTTTTTTGGATTGGATTTTCTGGAATCTCTGTCCCTTGTTCAATAAAGGAAGGAATAAAAGAAAAATTATCAAGAAAGGGCGCGTAATATGTCCAGAAACTAGGAAAAAGGTAATAAAGATGCTGATAAAAATGTGACTGATTAGTAAAGTTACTAGTGATTTCATAAGGTACCTCCTAGTCGTCGTCTTGGTCTTTTTTGGCTTTTCGAATGCGAAGAGAGACGATAATTTGTATGATCAATCCGAAAAAGAAAGCTCCCAGTATAGTTTTTAAAATATGTTTTGAATTCAGAAGAGAACTGATGAAATTTGGATTTTCACTTGTTAGGGTATCGATGAGTGGCATTATAAAAAATATCGCTATGCCATAGATTAGGCCCGCTTTTAGACCCGGAAAATGTAGCTGTTTACTTTCTTTCTTGCTTAACATTTCGGGATCAATAGCTGTGATGCCTGTTTTCTTTGTTTGGGAGACCACATAGAGGGAGGCCATCATCGAAATGACAAACACCACGAGAGGATAGCCGATAGCGACAATTTGTGGGTACTTATAAGCAAGAACAAGGGGGATGAGATTGCCAAATGTCATCAGATAAAAGAGAACAATAAAGACTTGGTTCCCAATGCGATCGGCCTCGCGCCGTTTGTGTTCGTCAAGGGGACCAGAAATACCGTATATGTGTTTGATGAGTTTTTCAGTGAGACTTTCTTTTTTCATTTGTTGGCTCCTTTTTTAAAAATCGTCTTCCCAAAAGAGACTGTTAAGGTCAGTTTGGAGGCTGCGGGCGAGATTGAGACAGAGTTCCAGAGTTGGATTGTACTTGTCGTTTTCAATCATATTGATAGTCTGTCTCGAGACGCTGATATCCTTGGCGAGCTCGAGCTGGGAAATGCCCAGTTCTTTGCGAAATTCTTTCACACGATTCATCTGTTCTCCTTTCTGATTTGTGTCGCATATATTTGACTATATTATATTCTTCTATGAAATGGATGTCAAGTATATTCGCCATATTCTTAAAGAAATCTTACTTGCCTTTGCACTATTTGTCTGACAGGTGCAAGCTGGTCGGATTTGTGGTAAAATAGATAAGATATGACAAAAGAATTTCATCATGTAACGGTCTTGCTTCATGAAACGATTGATATGCTTGACGTAAAACCTGACGGTATCTACGTTGATGCGACTTTGGGCGGAGCAGGCCATAGCGAATATTTATTAAGTAAATTAAGCGAAAAAGGGCATCTCTATGCCTTTGACCAGGACCAAAATGCTATTGACAATGCGCAAAAACGGTTGGCACCCTATATCGAAAAAGGGATGGTAACCTTTATCAAGGATAACTTCCGTCATTTGCAGGCACGTTTGCAGGAGGCTGGTGTCCAGGAAATTGATGGAATTTGTTATGACTTGGGTGTGTCCAGTCCTCAGCTGGATCAGCGTGAGCGTGGCTTTTCTTATAAAAAGGATGCGCCACTGGATATGCGTATGAATCAGGAAGCTAGTCTGACGGCCTATGAGGTGGTTAATCATTATGACTATCATGACTTGGTTCGGATCTTTTTCAAATATGGTGAGGATAAGTTTTCTAAACAGATTGCCCGTAAGATTGAGCAAGCGCGTGAGATGAAACCCATCGAGACAACGACGGAGTTGGCAGAAATTATCAAGTCAGCCAAGCCTGCCAAGGAACTCAAGAAAAAGGGGCATCCTGCCAAGCAGATTTTTCAGGCTATCCGAATCGAAGTCAATGATGAGCTGGGCGCTGCAGATGAATCCATCCAGCAGGCCATGGACATGCTGGCTCTGGATGGGAGAATCTCGGTGATTACCTTCCATTCTCTGGAAGACCGCTTGACCAAGCAATTATTCAAGGAAGCTTCAACGGTGGAAGTTCCGAAAGGCTTGCCCTTCATTCCAGATGATCTTAAGCCCAAGATGGAATTGGTATCCCGCAAGCCAATCTTGCCAAGTGCCGAAGAGCTAGAAGCCAACAACCGTTCGCATTCAGCCAAGTTGCGCGTGGCCAGAAAAATTCACAAGTAAGAGGAAAAACATGGCAGAAAGAATCGAAAAAACAAGCCAGTTATTGCAAACGAAGTTTAAAGGTTTTTCACGTGTGGAAAAGGCCTTCTATGTTTCGATTGCTCTAACAACGATTATCCTGGCAATTAGCGTTGTATTTATGCAGACCAAGCTATTACAAGTTCAGAATGAATTGACCAAGGTCAATGCTCAAATCGAAGAAAAGAAAACCGAGCTTGACGATGCCAAGCAAGAGGTCAATGAATTGATTCGTTCAGAACGTTTGAAAGAGATTGCAAACTCTAAGGATTTGCAGCTGAATAACGAAAATATCCGAGCAGCGGAGTAAGAAATGAAACAGTGGAAAGAAAAAATCATCCGTTATGCCGTTCGTAACCGTAAATCTCCAGAAGAAAATCGCCGAAGAGTAGGGAAAAGCCTGAGTTTATTGGCTGTCATACTCTTCGCTGTCTTTTTGGTCAACTTTGCGGTCATTATCGGAACGGGTAAAAAATTTGGTAAGGACTTGGTTCAAGAAGCAAAAAAAGTTCACCAAACAACCAAAACGATTCCAGCCAAGCGGGGGACCATCTACGATCGTAATGGAACGCCTATTGCAGAGGATGCAACTTCGTATAATATCTATGCCGTTATTGACAAAACCTACAAGTCAGCAACGGGTAAGGTTCTCTATGTAGAGGATTCTCAATTTAATAAGGTAGCTGAAATTTTCCATAAGTATCTGGATATGGAGGAGTCCTATGTCAAAGAACAGCTTTCTCAGCCAGATCTGAAACAGGTATCTTTTGGTACCAAGGGAAATGGGATTACCTATGCCAATATGATGGCCATTAAAAATGACCTCAAAACTGCTGGTGTTGAGGGAGTTGACTTTACAACTAGCCCTAACCGCAGTTATCCCAATGGACAGTTTGCTTCTTCCTTTATCGGTTTAGCGCAACTCCATGAAAATGAGGATGGCACCAAACGATTGATTGGAACCTCTGGTTTGGAGAGTTCTCTAAACAGTATCCTTGCTGGAACAGACGGAATCATCACTTATGAAAAAGATCGCCTTGGAAATATCGTTCCAGGTACAGAGCAAGCTTCGCAACAGACTGTAGATGGAAAGGATGTTTACACGACTATTTCCAGTCCTCTGCAGTCCTTTATGGAGACGCAGATGGATGCCTTTCAGGAAAAGGTAAAAGGCAAGTATATGACAGCTACCTTGGTCAGTGCTAAGACAGGGGAAATCCTTGCGACGACACAACGGCCGACCTTTAACGCGGATACCAAGGATGGCATTACAGAAGATTTTGTTTGGCGTGATATCCTCTACCAAAGCAACTACGAACCAGGGTCGACCATGAAGGTGATGACCTTGGCGTCTGCTATTGATAACAACACCTTCCCAGGTGGGGAATATTTCAATAGCAGTGAGTTGAAGCTGGCAGATGCTACTATCAAGGACTGGGACGTAAACGAAGGTTTGACCAGTGGTGGGACGATGACCTTTTCTCAAGGCTTTGCCCATTCTAGTAATATCGGGATGACTTTACTTGAGCAAAAGATGGGAGATGCGACTTGGTTAGACTATCTCAATCGCTTTAAGTTTGGGGTGCCAACTCGTTTTGGTTTGACAGATGAATACTCAGGGCAACTACCAGCTGACAATATTGTAAATATCGGAATGAGTGCTTTTGGTCAAGGGATTTCTGTTACCCAAACCCAAATGCTTCGTGCCTTTACAGCCATTGCCAATGACGGGGTCATGTTAGAACCGAAGTTTATCAGCGCCCTCTATGATCCGAATGATCAGTCCGTACGTAAGTCTCAAAAAGAGGTTGTCGGAAACCCTGTTTCAAAAGAAGCAGCATCATTAACTCGCGATCATATGGTTATGGTTGGGACAGATCCTGTGCACGGGACTATGTATAACCACAGTACAGGTAAGCCGACGGTCAATGTCCCAGGACAGAATGTTGCCCTCAAATCAGGTACGGCCCAGATTGCAGATGAGAAGAACGGCGGATATTTGACAGGGGTGACTAACTATATTTTCTCCGTGGTTGCTATGACTCCGGCTGAAAATCCTGATTTTATCCTTTATGTAACGGTTCAACAACCAGAGCACTATTCGGGTATCCAGTTGGGAGAATTTGCCAATCCTATTCTTGAGCGCGCTTCTGCTATGAAAGAATCCCTCAATCTTCAGTCAACTGCTAAGAACTTGGACCAGATCAGCAAGACGACAAGCTATGTTATGCCAGCTGCCAAGGACTTTACTCCGGGTGACCTAGCAGAGGAATTGCGTCGTAACCTTGTCCAACCAATCGTTATCGGAACAGGAACCAAGATTAAGGACAGTTCTGTTTCTGAAGGAGGTAATTTAGAGGCCAATCAGCAGATTTTGATCCTGTCTGATAAGGTCGAAGAGATGCCTGATATGTACGGCTGGACAGAGGAAAATGTTCAAACATTTGCCAAATGGCTAAATATAGAAGTCGAGTGGGAAGGTAGTGGCAAAACGGTCAAAAAACAAAGTGTCCGTGCCAATACTGCTCTCAAAGATATTAAAAATTTAAAATTAACTTTAGGAGATTAAGATGATTAGTTCCATTAGTGCTGGAATTCTAGCCTTTCTATTGACCTTGCTTGGTATTCCAGCCTTTATCCGATTTTATCGAAAAGCACAGATTACAGGTCAGCAGATGCACGAGGATGTCAAACAACACCAAGCTAAAGCTGGGACTCCAACCATGGGAGGTCTTGTCTTCCTGATCGTTGCAGTAGTGGTGAGCTTCCTTGTTGCTCTCTTTACCCAACAATTAACCAACAATGTTAGCATGATTTTGTTTATCTTGGTTTTGTATGGTTTGGTAGGTTTTTTGGATGATTTCCTCAAGGTCTTTCGAAAGATCAACGAAGGCTTAAATCCCAAGCAAAAGCTAGCTCTCCAGCTCCTTGGAGGAGTGATTTTCTACCTCTTTTATGAGCGTGGTGGCGACATGCTTTCAGTTTTTGGCTACCAGGTACATTTGGGTATTTTCTATATTTTCTTTGCCCTTTTCTGGCTAGTTGGCTTTTCAAATGCGGTGAATCTGACTGACGGGATTGACGGCTTAGCAAGTATTTCCGTAGTGATTAGCTTATCGGCCTACGGTGTGATTGCTTATATGCAAAATCAACTGGATATCCTTCTTGTGATTCTTGCCATGATTGGTGGTTTGCTAGGTTTCTTCGTCTTTAACCACAAGCCTGCCAAGGTCTTTATGGGGGACGTTGGAAGTTTGGCTCTAGGTGGGATGCTGGCAGCAATCTCTATGGCCCTCCACCAAGAATGGACCCTTTTGCTGATTGGGATTATCTATGTCTTTGAGACAAGCTCTGTTATGATGCAGGTTACCTACTTCAAACTTAGTGGTGGGAAGCGTATTTTCCGTATGACACCTGTGCATCATCATTTTGAGCTTGGAGGATTTTCAGGCAAGGGCAATCCTTGGAGCGAGTGGAAGGTTGACTTTTTCTTTTGGGGAGTTGGTTTGAGTGGAAGTTTGTTAGCATTAGCCATTTTATATTTTCTATAAGAAATATATAGGAACTTTTTAAATCTAAAAGACCGCCGATGCAAACGCATTTTGACGGATATCGTAACTGTTACTAAAAAATGAGGTTGGAAATTTTGTCTCAGCCTCTTTCTGTTTCAGGGGAGAGTTAGAAATTGGGAGATAGGATAATTTAGTGGTATCGTGTCATTTTGTTGCTATCTAGATAGTGAGCATATTGGAAAAACTGTTATCAGAACTTATATTGATAAGTTCTGGCGGAAATCATATTAACAATGTAATTTTCAGAAAAATAAGAAAAATTCCAAAATATTCTTGACATCACTTCTGAAAGGTGATAAGATAAGTACCATAAAAAAAGAAAGCGAAAAATTATGAAAATGATGCAAGTAATGAACAACAATCAAAACTTTTACTTTAGCTACTTTAGATAGTGTTTGTAGACATGTCATCATGGATACAAACAGCTCAAGCAATTTGTTTGTATCTATGTGGCTAAGATTTTTGATTGTGGTCCATATAGATGATAGATCTAAATGGACTGGTTTACTGTTACTTGTTGAAATCTTTCAAGCATCCGTTTAGATTTTTATCTAGGCGGTTTTTTATTTTCGTTTTATAAAGAGGTGTTTTTATGAAAGGTATTCGCAAATTACTAGCCCCTGTCTTGGTGGTGTGTATTCTACTGACCACCTTGGTCACGCTTCATCATATAAAGTCTGATAAGAAAAAGGATGTTTTTCGTATCGGAATTTCCCAGTTTATCACCCATCAATCGCTTGACGCGACACGAAAGGGGTTTGAAGAAGAACTAGCCAATCAAGGTTATATTGATGGAGAAAATATCCAGATTACTCTTCAAAATGCACAAGGGGAACAACGTAATCTCAAGACGATTTCCCAGCAGTTGGCAGAATCAAGCGATGTTGTCTTTGCCATTGCAACTCCGTCAGCTCAGAGTTTAGCGACTACGACCAAGACAACTCCTGTGATTTTTTCAGCTGTGACGGATCCTGTGGGGGCAAAATTGGTAGCGTCTATGGAACAGCCAGGTGGAAATGTGACAGGAACGAGCGACCAGTCATCAGATGCTATTGCGACTCAGATTGACTTGATTAAAAAAGTGCTGCCACGTGCGAAGACCATCGGAATTCTCTATACGCAAAGTGAGCCGAACTCAGTGGTGCAAAAGGACGAAGCTAAACGCCTACTAGAGGAAAAGGGATTTGCAGTGGTGGAGAAGACCATCCTTGATAGTAATAATGTCAAGGCGGCGGCAGATAGCCTGATGTCAGAAGTAGATATGGTCTTTGTTCCAACGGATAATATTATCTCTTCTACAATGGAAACCATCAAACAAGTATCAATCAAGCACAAAGTGCCTGTTTTTGGTGGTTCGACGGAAATGGTGGCCATTGGTGGACTTTATAACTATGGCACAGATTATGAAGAATTGGGACGCCAGACGGCTCGTATGGTTGTTCGAGTATTGAAAGGTGAAAAAACAGAAAATATGCCAGCAGAACTGCCAGAAAAGCTAGAACTGCATACTAATAAAGAAATGGCAGAAGCACTTGGAATTGATATTAGTGTCTTAGACAGCCAAGAGTAGGAGGTTTGATATGGATTTTGTATTATCGAGTTTATCGGAAGGGCTTTTATGGTCCATCATGGGGATTGGGGTCTATTTGACCTTTCGGATTTTAGACATTGCTGATATGACAGCGGAGGGAGCTTTTCCTTTGGGGGCAGCCGTAGTAGCATCGCAGATACAGGCTGGAACAAATCCTTGGTTAGCTACTATTTTGGCTATTTCAGCGGGGATGATTGCAGGGATGGTATCAGGTTTGCTCCATACTAAGATGAAAATCCCAGCACTTCTAACAGGGATTGTGACCTTGACGGGACTTTACTCCATCAATATTAAGATTATGGGTAGTGTTCCCAATTTGTCGATTGGGGACGCCTCAACTGTCTTTAAACAATTAATGGGATTGGGTTTATCCAACGAACAAGCAGTCTTTTTCTTGAGTTTATTCTGCTTGTTGATTGTTTGCTTGCTCTTGACCCTACTGATGAAAACTCAAATTGGCCTTGTTCTTCGCTCAACGGGTGATAATATCCCTATGAGTGAGGCTAATGGGGTTAATGTGGACAATATGAAGATTGTAGGCTACATGATTTCTAATGGATTGATCGCCCTTTGTGGAGCCTTATTTTCGCAGAATGATGGCTTTTCAGATGTGACCTCTGGAACGGGAACAATCGTAGTTGGCTTGAGTGCAGTGATTATCGCAGAAGTCTTGATTCATGAATTGACCATTGGTTGGCGCTTGCTGTCTATTGGGGTCGGTGCCGTTGTTTACCGCTTGATTATCCTAAATATCTACGAGATTCCAAATCTGGATCAAAATCTAGTGCGCCTTTTCAATGCTATTTTATTAGCGCTGGTTTTATTTGCACCAGAGGTACAAAAACGTCTAAAGGTTCGTGGCCTTAAGTTGGGAAATAAATAGGAGAAAGTTATGGCAACATTGTTATCAATTGAGGGAATTCACAAAACGTTTGAAGTTGGCACAGTGAATGAAAATCATGTCCTTAAAGGTCTGGATTTACAGGTAGAAGAAGGAGATTTTATCTCCGTTATCGGTGGAAATGGTGCTGGAAAATCAACACTCATGAATATCCTGGCAGGAAATCTGGCAGTCGATGAAGGGGATTTGCTCTTAGAAGAAAAATCAATCAAACAAACCAGTATCCGAAAACGAGCGAAGGACATTGCGCGTGTCTTTCAAGATCCAAAGATGGGAACAGCTTCTCGTTTGACCATTGAGGAAAATATGGCTATTGCCCTAAGACGTGGAAAAGGTCGTGGCTTAGGCTGGGGAGTTCGAGAAAAAGATCGTGAGCTGTTTCGAAAAGCACTCAAGGAGCTGAATATTGGACTGGAAAATCGTTTGAAAGTACCTACTCAATATCTATCCGGAGGGCAGCGGCAGGCTCTGACCCTAGTCATGGCAGCCTTGGTCAAACCGAAACTTTTGCTCCTAGATGAACACACGGCAGCTCTGGATCCAAAGACTAGCCAGATGGTTATGAATTTGACCCAAAAAATCGTAGAGAATCATCAATTAACGACCTTGATGATTACTCATGATATGAGTCATGCTATTGAGTATGGCAATCGCCTTATCATGCTCTATCAAGGAAAGGTTGTAGTGGATGTTCAGGGGGAAGAAAAGAAGAATTTGACCGTGGAGGAACTTCTGCATCTCTTTCACAAAAATAGTGGTCAAAGTCTGGTGAGCGATGAATTGGTGCTTGGTTAGAATTTTTTGGGAAAAGCAAGCAAAATTCTTGCTTTTTTCTTTTAAGTGGATTATAATTGACTCATCAATAATTGATAAATCAATTATAAAGGAGGAGCATATGCCCCAGATTAATGAACTGCTCTACCAGCTTCATCTGGCGGATCAGGCTAGTACACGTTTGTTTGAAAAACGACTGGAGATTAGTCTGACTCGGTACCAGATGTTGCAGTATCTATTGGAGCATGAGAGTTCAACGCAGATTGCTCTTAAGGAAGTTCTTGGGATTGATCAAGCTGCCCTAGCCCGGCATTTTAAGATTCTGGAGGGGGAGGGTTATGTTACTAGACAGCGCAATCCGCTCAATCAGCGGGAGCAGTTGGTTGCATTGACTCCGTTTGCCAGAGAACAATTAGTGGAAAAACCTCCAGCCCAACATCTAGTCGTCAAAAAACAGATGGAAAACATCCTTAGTGAAGCTGAAAGTCAAGAGCTTTCCCGATTATTAGCCAAACTCGTCGCCGGCCTTGAGCAGGTTGACCTTGAAAAATAGAAAGTAGGAATACACATGTCACTTATCACCCTTATCTTAGCAAGTCTTGTCGCTTTAGAACACATCTATATCTTTTATCTAGAAAGCATCGCAACCCAGTCAGATGCAACCAGCCGTGTCTTTAACATGGAAAAGGAAGAATTGGCCCGAAAATCCGTCACCTCCCTCTTTAAAAATCAAGGAATTTACAATCTTTTGATTGCCCTTTTCCTCCTCTATGGCATTTTTATCTCTGGCAGTCTTGAGATTGTGACCATTTTTGTCCTCTTTGTTATCGGAGCTGCGACTTATGGGGCGCTCACAGCGGACAAGAAAATCATCCTCAAGCAAGGTGGCCCAGCGATTTTGGCCTTGATTTCTATCTTGCTCTTTAAATAAAGGAAAATAAAGAAAAAGCCTGAACTCGAGTATTAAGAGAACTTGAGTTCAGGTTTTTTGGTTTTGGGCCCCTACCAGAAATTGACTGGTAGGGACTTGCTTTTTCCTAAAAATGCTCGTTAAGCATTTTAGGGGAGGTTAAGAAAGGGTTTATCATAGAAGGATGGACTAGATTTAAAATTTAAATATCGACTTTATAAATATTATCTATTTAAAATATTCGATTTACAAATATGGGTTAAACCGATATAATGAAAGCGTAATCAGAAATCTCTGACGGAGAGAAATTGCTTCATATCTTCTAGCAAGATTCCTAGCACCGCCTCTTTATCAGGTAAGAGAGTGGCTGGGGTTAGGCAGTAGCAGGTTTTCTGCAACGGATCTTCAATGAAGTCTACTTGCCGATAGTGGTTTGGATCCAGTTGCTTAGCGACGCTCAAGGGTAGAAAAGCCCAAGAGTCCGTGAAGTCAAGAAGGGACAGTTGCATGTGGCAGTTTCCAGCGGTGATCCATTGTTCCGCTGAAGAGGGAAATTGCTCCCGATGCCAAATCTCAAAATCCACTCCCCAGTTGATGTAGATTTCCTTTCCAGGATCTAGTTCTCTTAAAGAGAGCACTTCTGGTAGGACACTTGTCTGCTGAGTTACCAGGACCATAGGCTCGGTAAAGAGGGCTTCGACCTGGACGGTTGGGTAGTTGGCATAGGCGTAGGTAAAGCCAAGATCAATGGCTCCTTTGTTGAGAAGTTCGTAGATCTCATTGGAGTGGTAGGTCGAGAGTTTGAGTTTGATTTCAGGATGCTGGAGGGCAAAGTCCTTGTAAAAAGGGAGAAGCGCAAAGGTATTGACCGACTCGATCCCAGCCACAGACAAGTGGATCAAGTGCTGCTGAAACTTGAGGTGGTGGGTTTCTTGATAGAGGCTCTTCCATTGCTTGGCTAGAGTCAAAAATTCCTCGCCACTCTTGGTTAGCACCAATTGCTTTTGCCCCGGTTGCCGGAAAAAGAGCTGGATTTCCAGATCAGCTTCTAGGTTTTGGATGCGGTGGCTAGCGGTTCCTTGAGAGATATAGAGTTTTTTGGCAGCAGCTGAGATGCTCTTGAGCTCAACTGCGGTTAAAAAGGTTTCAATTTCAGCATAGTTCATGAAGGAGTCCTCTTCTTTCTACTATCATTTAACACTATCTTGATGCATTTATCAAGTCTTAATCATAAAAAAGGAGTACAGTATGATGACAACATTTCCCTATCAGGTAGTTAGTGAATTTCCAGAAAACTTTCTCTGGGGTGGCGCTATTGCAGCCAATCAGGCAGAAGGTGCTTGGGACGAGGGTGGAAAAGGGGTAGATTTGGCCACCTGTTTCCGCAAGGGAATTCACCATCATTTTCGTGGTTTGCCCAATGACACCGATTATTTCCCAGGTCGTGAGGCTATAGACTTTTACCATCGCTACAAGGAAGACATCGCCCTCTTTAAGGAAATGGGCTTTAAGATCTTTCGGACCTCTATCAACTGGACGCGCATTTTTCCAAATGGGGACGAAGAAAAACCGAATGAAGAAGGGCA
>NZ_KQ969550.1:180426-185034 GCF_001578945.1 Streptococcus oralis | reverse complement strand
AAGGTTTGGCTTTCTATGATCGCCTTTTTGATGAATTGCTTGCCAACGGTATTGAACCTATGATTACTATTTCTCACTATGAGACGCCTATGGGTTTGGTGGAGAAATACGGTAGTTGGCGTAATCGTAAGATGATTGATTTCTATCTTCGCTATACAGAGGCCATCTTTACCCGCTATAAGGACAAGGTCAAGTACTGGATGACCTTTAACGAAATCAACAATATGCGCCGAAATCCTGATTATGTGGGAGGGATTCTCTTTGATGGGACAGAAACGAATAAGATGGAAATCGTTTACCAGGCCAATCACCACATGTTTGTCGCCAATTCCTTAGCCATCAAGATGGGGAAAGAAATTATGGGAAATGACGTCAAGATTGGATGTATGTTATCATTAAGTAATGTCTATCCTTATGATTGCAACCCAGAAACAGTGCTTGAGACCATGAACCTACGTCGCAGAACGCTTTTCTTTTCGGATGTCATGATACGCGGTTACTATCCAAACTATGTTTATCGCTTGTGGCAGGAAAATGATGTTCACATTGAGATCCAAGAAGGGGACTTAGACTTATTGAAAGCCTATACCAGTGAATTTTTGGCCTTTAGTTATTATAAAACCACCACGCATGAACTGGGGCAACCTTTCTTTGGGGATACAGGTGGTGATATCGGAACTCCCAATCCCTTCCTTGAAACCTCTGACTGGGGCTGGCAGATTGACCCGACAGGCTTCCGCTACACCCTTAATGAAGTTTGGGATCGTTACCAAGTGCCACTCTTTCCAGTTGAAAATGGGCTAGGAGCTGTGGACGAGGTAGTGGATGGCAAGATCCACGATCCTTACCGAATGGCTTATCTAGAAGCTCATCTCAAGGCTCTCAAAGAAGCCATCAAAGACGGGGTAGAGGTTTGGGGCTATGCTTACTGGGGACCGATCGATATCGTGTCTGCTGGAACGGCTGAAATGAAAAAACGCTATGGTTTTATCTATGTGGACAAAGACAATGACGGAAACGGTAGCTTAGAACGCATTAAAAAAGATAGCTTTGACTGGTACAAGGCTGTCATCGCAACCAATGGAAAAAATTTATAAAGAAGTAGGACAATACTATGGCTAAAGAGTTAGACAACAAACGCATTGCCAAAGAAATCATCAAGGAAGTAGGGGGACTTGACAATATCGCCTCTGTCACCCACTGTATGACTCGTCTGCGCTTTGTCATTAAAGACAAAAGTAAAATCACAGATAAGCTTGAAAAGGTGGAGGCAGTCTTGGGAGTAGTGGATGCCACAGGGCAACTGCAAATCGTGCTAGGCATGAATCTCCTTCCTATCTATTCTGAAGTAGAGAAGATTTACAATAAGAAAAGTAAGAAAGATGTCGTGGAGGTGCCAGTAGTAGCTGGTACAAAAGAAAAACGAACACCTAAAAAAGTCATTAGTGACTTGATTGGTTTTATCGGAAGTTCCGTGACTCCTATGGTACCTGGACTGGTAGCCGGAGGAATGTTTAAACTCTTTCTCTTGATTGCTATCTTAGTGGTGCCGAGCTTTAAAGGGACTTCTTCCTATGCTCTTTTGAGCTTTATTGCCAATACCCCCTTCTACTTCATGCCTATCTTTGTAGCCTTTGGGGTTGCTAAACACATGGGAACGACACCGATCTTTGCCATGGCCGCAAGCGCAGCCTTGATTTCACCGGATTTTGTGGCTTTGGTTGCCAAGGGTGAACCCATCAGTTTGTTTGGAGTTGGTGTCTTACTGGATACCTATGCCAGCAGTTTAATTCCTGCGATCTTGATCAGTTATGTGGCTGGGAAATTAGAAGGCATTCTTAATAAAATTATTCCGGGAATTTTCCGTGCTGTCTTTGTTGGGGTCTTGACCATTGCTATTTCAGGGGCGCTAGGCTATATTATTCTTGGCCCAATCGGCACCTATATTGGAAACTACATCATGCTGGGACTCAGCTTTTTACAATCAACGGTTGGTCCTTTTGCGGTCGGAATTTTGGCAGCTGGTCTTCCCTTTATTATTGTGGCCGGGATTCATCACCTCTTTAGTCCCTTTATGGTGCAAAGTCTTTCAAGCTTAGGATTCGACGGATTCTTTAGACCTGCATTGATCCTTCATAACATTGCTGAAGGTGGCGCCTGTTTTGCCATTGCTCTCAAGACAAAAAATCAAGATCTCCGTGCAGAGGCTATCAGTTGTGGGGTCGGTTGTGTCATGGCTGGCGTTACCGAACCAGCCCTCTACGGGATCATGCTTCGTTTGAAAAAACCTCTGTATGGCGTTGTTATCGGTGGAGGTATCGGTGGCTTGATTGCAGGTTTCCTTGGTGCCAAGGCCTTTATCATGGGCTACTCTAGTGTCCTTGCTATTCCGATTTTTCAAGCGACCATGGTGGCCATTATCGTCGGAATCCTGGTTTCCTTTGTCTTGTCCTTCTTGATTGTTTATTTCTTTGCTTTTGCAGAATTAGAAGAGGAGGCTTAAGATGAAATTAACCGATGAACTTATCGCAAAAATCAGTCAACTACCGACAGGTAATATCGCAGACTCAAACACAGTGCGTGGAGTCTTGGATACAGCCATCAAACCTGTCAATCCCCACGTTCATATGGTGGGTCGTGCTTTTACGGTAGACTGTCAGCCAGGAGATAACTTAGCCATTCATCAAGCCATGTATGAAGCAGAGCCAGGCGATGTCCTCTTTCTGGCCTTCAAAGGCTTCGACCAAGCAGGGCATTTTGGTGATATGATGGCCAATGCCTGCAAGGTCAGAGGACTAGCAGGTGTTGTGATTGACGGTTCTTGTCGTGACTACCAAGACATCTATGAGCTGGAGTACCCTGTCTATTCTCGGGGTTACAATCCTGCCCCAACAGTCAAGGAAAGTCTGGCTAAGATGGGACAGGAAATCACCATCGGTGGCGTGACTATTCATCAGGGAGACCTGGTCGTAGGCGATTGTGACGGGATTGTCATCATTCCAAAAGAAGATGAGGACAAGGTCATGGAAAAAGCCTTTGCTAAGTTTGAGCGCGAGAAGAAAATTCTAGCTGACATCAAGGCAGGAAAATCAACCTTGGACATCTACGGCTTTAGAGAATTGATTGCTGACAAACAAGTCAGTCACGTTTAAAAATGAACGAAAATGAAGAAGGCTCAGGTGACTGGGCTTTTTTCCATGCCGCAACGGCGTCTCCATAAGCGAAAACGTCTCTGTCGTAAATTGTCAAGAACTTGTCAGGCATTATCATTTACTTGTCAGGCTTGGTATCGTATAATAGTCTCAACAATCAAATGAAACAAAAGAGGAATACAAACATGTCAAACAAAAAAGTTATCTTAATAACTGGTGCTTCATCAGGAATTGGCTACCAAACAGCGGAACAATTGGCCAAAGAAGGCCACAGCGTCTATGGGGCTGCGCGTCGGGTGGATGCCATGGAACCACTCAAGGCCTTTGGCGTGACTCCTGTCCGTCTCGATATCACGGATGAAGCTTCTATCAAGGAAGCTTTAGAAACCATCATTGCAAAAGAAGGGCGCATCGATGTCTTGGTCAATAACGCTGGCTACGGGTCATACGGCGCTGTCGAAGATGTGACCATCGAAGAAGCCAAGATGCAGTTTGAGGTCAACATCTTTGGCTTGGCCAGCTTGACCAAGATGGTCCTCCCTTACATGCGAAAACAAGCGTCAGGCCGCATCATCAACATCGGCTCTATGGGCGGTCGTTTGACCTCTTACTTTGGCGCTTGGTACCATGCGACCAAATACGCCCTTGAAGCCTTCTCAGATGGTTTGCGGATGGAAGTGTCAGACTTTGGCATTGAGGTGGTCTTGGTAGAGCCAGGCGGCATCAAGACTGACTGGGGCTTTATCGCAGCGGACAAATTAGCCGAGTCAGCTAAGGGTGGTGCCTATGAAGCAGCCGCAACCAAGGCAGCGGAAGGCATGCGCAGCCAGTACTCTGGCAACATGATGTCAGATCCTAAGGTCATCTCAAATGCCATCTCAAAAGCGGTCAACAGCCGCCGTCCTAAGACCCGTTACCTGGTCGGCATGGGCGCAAAACCCTTGGTCTTCTTGCACGCTATCCTACCAGACCGTTGGTTTGATGCCCTTATGAAACGGGCTAGCTAATAGTGGCGAAAGCATTCTTCTAGACTAGAGCATCCCTGCTCTGGTCTTTTTATTTGGAGAAGTCTGGAAATTGTCTGTCTATATTGGCGTAAACTGACAAGTTGATGGCGTCTACTGTCATTCACTTGCGGTATTAAAAGGACTATAATAGCTCCATAAGGTTGAGTAAAACCTAAAATAAATCAGAATATGAGGTATTCACTATGACACAAACAGCACAACAAGCATTTGACCAACTAGATCCCCAAGCTTGGACCAAGGTTTCCATCGAGGAGCGCCTGCAAATCCTGACTGAGATTCAAGCTAATATGCGTCAATACGGCGCAGAACTGGGTCAAGCAGAGATGGAAATGAAAAACCGTTTGACGGGGGCAGACCTTTACTCTCAAACAGATGGCATGTTGCAGACCTTGGTAGCCGTAGGAAATGTCATCAATGCCAGCACCTTT
>NZ_KQ969550.1:178196-180007 GCF_001578945.1 Streptococcus oralis | reverse complement strand
CAATGCCAGCACCTTTATCTATCAAACCTTGGCAGAGACAGGAAAGATGCCAGAAGCCAAATCTATTCGTGATTTGGGCGATGGAACCTTTGAGGTGGAAGTCTTTCCAACAGCTCCAGTGGATCAAATGACGGCTGCGACTCAGCATGGCTACCTACGCCTTGTCGGCCAGCCCAAGCAAGTCAGCCCACTTGATAAAGAAGCTGGTATCATTGCTGTTTCAGGTGCGGGAAATTACAGCTCTTCTATTGAGACCATTAAGGCCATCTTCTTTGACAATAAGACGGTCATTCACAAGGCCCACCGCCTAAACGAAGCAACAGACAAGGTCTGGGAAAAGATTTTTGCGCCCCTTGTGGAACGAAAAGCTCTCTCATTTGCCGGGGTGGACTATAGCCGTGACTTGATCCAGTTAGAAGGGGTGGATGCCATCTACTTCACAGGGTCAACAGCTGTTGCCAAAAATATCATGGCATCAACAGATACTCCCTTGGTGTCAGAATGTGGTGGGAACAACCCTGCCATCATCGTTCCTGGCGATCGTCCTTGGACTGCAGAAGAAATCAAAAATCAGGCAGAACTCATTGTATCGATTTCTAAAGGAAATGGCGGGGCAGCCTGTGGCCGTCCGCAGACCTTCATCACGTCTAAGCAGTGGGCACAACGGGAAGAATTTTTGGATGCCATCCGTCAAGCGGCGCAATCAACCTTTGCCGTTGGGACTTATTATCCTAAGAGTGCCGATGTACGGGAGGCTTTCCTAGCAGCTCACCCACAAGCAGAAATCATCAAACCAGAAGGTGGCCAATACCCCAATACAGACTTCCTCTTTATCCCGGATATGGACAAGTCTGCCTACGGTGTCACGCATGAAGCCTTCTGCCAAATCATGGGAGAAGTAGCACTTGATGTACCAGCGACTGCCGAAGCCTTTTTACCAGCAGCCACAGCCTTTGCCAATGATGAATTGCTGGGGACTCTAGGATGTATGATCCTGATCGATGATGAAACTCGTGCCAACCATGAAGACGCCTTTCAAACAGCTCTCAGCGAGCTCAACTACGGCGGGATTACAGTCAACACAACCCCTCCAATGGTTTGGTTTAATGCCTACCGGACTTGGGGAGGCTGCAAAGAGACCAAAGAAAACTTTGTTTCAGGGATTGGAAACTTCGGAAATGCCCTCAACTTTGAACAGGTTGAAAAATCTATCTTGGTCGAACAATTTGCGGCTACTGGTTTCTTATACAATGACCGCCAAGCCACAGATGCCATGAACCAACAGGTGATCAACTTCACACTGGGAAATATGGAATAAGAGCCAGGCTCTAATGAACACAGCAGATTTTCTGTTGTGTTTTTTTCTGTGAAATGCAGAAGGAGATTGGCGTAAACTGTCAAGTCTATGGCATGCCTTGCTATGGGATTTTCTTTAATCAAGATGTATAATGGTTTCTATAAAAAATCAGATTGGGGAAAAATATGACAACTGCTATTTTACTGGGAGCGACGGGAGAAGTCGGAGGCGCTATCTTACAGGAACTGCTGGCTAGTCCAGCCTATTCGACTGTCTACGTCCTTGGGCGTTCTTCCATTAACCGCTTGCCCCATCATCCCAAGATGATCACGCTTGTCACGAATCTGGAAGACCCACAAGTGGATCCCGCTATCCTCAAGCAGGCAGATGTCTTTTTTGCCATTGGGACTGGGGTGCGGGCTGACTTTGAAAAGATTGATTACGGCTATGCGGTCGCTTTTGCCAGTCTCTGTCAAGGAAAAATCAAGAGTTTCAATCTGGTATCGGCCAATGG
>NZ_KQ969550.1:175329-178046 GCF_001578945.1 Streptococcus oralis | reverse complement strand
CCAAACACCTCCTACACCTACTTGAGGGTCAAGGGTCAGTTGGAGGAAAAGCTGCGCAAGATGGACCTTGGACAGGTGCGATTTTACCGCCCTTCGATGTTAATCGCGCCTAAGAGGGCAAACCTCCAACTGGGAGAAGCCATTTGGATTAAGATTTTCCAAGTCATCTCCCCCTTTTTACTAGGGCCCCTATCTAGCTGGAAGGGCATCCGCCCCCAAGCGGTCGCAAGTGCTATGGTTTCCAATGCTATTTGTGCCAACTCAAAAACGATTTATCGCTACAAGGATATGGTGAAATAAAACAAACTGGCGTAAATTGTCAATGACCTGTCAGACATTATCATTTACTTGACGGAAATTCTCCTGTATACTAGACTTATCAAATGAAACAAAAGAGGAATACAAACATGTCAGTAAATAAAGTTATCTTAATCACCGGCGCATCATCAGGAATGGGGAAACTCTCAGCCCAAGATCTCATCAAAGCAGGTCACACGGTCTATGCCGTTGCCCGTAGCGTGGACAAGATGAAAGATTTGGAAGCACTCGGTGGCCACATCATGAAGATGGACGTGACCAATGAAGAGGATATCGAAAAAGTTGTCGCTAAAATCATTGAAGAAGAAGGGCGGATCGATGTCCTTTGGAACAATGCTGGTTATGGCCTTTACGGTCCTGTCGAAGACCTGTCCATGGAAAAAGTCCAACAACAGATGGAAGTCAATGTCTACGGAGTGGCTCGTCTGACCAAGAAAGTCCTACCATACATGCGTGCCCAAAAAGAGGGGCTCATCATCAACACCTCATCAATGGGTGGAAAAATCTATACCCCACTTGGAGCTTGGTACCATGCCTCTAAGCATGCCATTGAAGGCTTTAGCGACTGCCTCCGTATGGAAGTCAAGGAGTTTGGGATCAAGGTGGTCGTCTTGGAACCAGGCATGATCAACACTGGCTTTAACGCTGGCGTCAGCCAAAATTTCTCTTATGAGTCTAAAAATGGTGCCTACAGCCGTTTGGTCAATGGCTACATTAAGGCTATGGAAAATAACCCAGCTCCAGGGTCAAGTCCAGAAGTCATCTCACGCACCGTTTTAAAAATCATCAATGCCCGTAACCCTAAAACCCGTTACCTAGTCGGTCGTGGCGGTAAACTTCTGGTCGGCATTCGCCGTATCTTTGGCGATAAATTCTTCGACCGGATGATGCTCATGTCCATGCGTTAAAAAGGAGAAGCCATGCGTCTCAATCTCAGCCAACAATACCTAGAAAATCTCAAGGCCCTTGGATTGGACTTTCAGTCCATCCTCGACCTGGCCCAGTTGCCAGATACCAGCTGGAAAGAAGAGATGACCTTGTCAACTCTGGATTATTACCATCTCCTCACAGCCTTTGACAAGGTGGCCAGCGACGAGCAAATCCTTGCCATGAGTCGCATCAAGGACATCCAGATGTTCATGCCCCCTTTCTTTGCGGCCCTGTCCTCAAAAAATGGCCTAGCGGCCATTGAGCATTTCGCTAAATACAAGAAAATCACAGGTCCTATCGTGGTCTCAATCGAAACCTTTGACGACTTGGTGCGCGTGAACTACCGCTATGACTATGCCGGTTTGG
Source organism: Streptococcus oralis (assembly GCF_001578945.1). Taxonomy (GTDB): domain Bacteria; phylum Bacillota; class Bacilli; order Lactobacillales; family Streptococcaceae; genus Streptococcus; species Streptococcus oralis_Q. The sequence continues at coordinate 176,432 of NZ_KQ969550.1, read as the reverse complement.
ACTTGCCCCGCTTTGCGGTCCTCAATGAGCAGTTGCTCCTGCTGGATCTGATCCGGACAGGCACAGGCGAAGCCATTGCTCCCGTCCATGTGGGGACGCCCTTTAGCTATGAAGCAGTTAGTAGAGACACCTTTGCCTGCCATGTGGAGCAAATGGAGGGCAATGAAATGGTCTTTCGTAAAGCAGATCTCGAGAAGCCCTTTCTCACGGCCAATAATGTCATGCTGGACTATCTCGAGCCCCAGCTCAAGGAGCGCTTGGCAGAGGCCATGACCAGCGAGAGCTTCACCGGTGTTGTCCAGCAAAAACTCTACCAGATGATTCCGAGTGGTGCCTTTGGCATTGAGGACATTGCGGCCTCTCTGGGCATCAGTAGCCGGACCCTTCAGCGCAACCTGACCGCAGAAGGCACCAAGTTTAACCAAGAACTGCACAATGTCCAAAAACTTCTGGCCTTTAGCTATTTCAAACAGCCAGAAATCAGCACTGACGAAGTCGCCTACCTCCTAGGCTATGCTGAAGTTTCCTCTTTCTCCCGCGCCTTTAAAAAATGGACAGGGCAGACCATTACGGAGTATCAGCGTAAGTTTCTCAACTAACTAACGACCTAGGCTAGATAGGGCGCGCATGACGATATCGATGTCTTTGTTTTCCAATTCAGCGATGATATGAAGATAGGTCTTTTGTGTGGTTGTCATACTGGAGTGGCCCAGTCGTCTAGCGACACTGGCGATAGAAGCTCCTGCAAAAAGTAAGATAGAAGCATGAGTATGGCGCAGACCGTGGAGACTAATCACAGGGATATGGACATGCTGGCAATGGCGCTCAAGACGCTTATTTGGTGTTGAATTCCAGATAGGACCGTGAACGAAGATGGGTTGATCTTCGGGCAAATCTTTGACGAGTTCACTAAATTGGATGACCGTTTGCCAGTCAATCGGAACCTTTCGAATAGATGACATATTTTTGGTCGGTAGAAAGCCCGTGTTTCGTTTGTAGTCCCAAGTTTTAGTAATACTCAAGGTCTGGTGGTTAAAGTCAAAATCCAGCGGTGTCAGTGCCAGGGCTTCCGAAAAGCGAAGACCAGTCTTTGCGATGAGGAG
>NZ_KQ969550.1:161511-175073 GCF_001578945.1 Streptococcus oralis | reverse complement strand
TCAGCAATTTCTGATAAGTGGTGCGACTAATCTCTTCTATTTTTAGCTTGGGGGCTAAGCGTCTGACCCACTGCAAGCTCATCTGATATTTTTGCAAAGTGACTCTTTGGACGGCCCCCTTCTTATAGGTTTCAATCCAATCCGCGTAAAACTGGTGAAATAACGAATGACTATGAAATGGTGCGGTAGACATATCCTTGTCCTCCTCTGTAAAAGTTGTATTGTGGTTTAGGATAGAACCACTTTCATTGTACTCCTTCCTTGAGATAGGAGCTGTTTTGAAGCCTTCTGATGTTCTCCATGGAATAAAGAAACCATCCCAGCTCGGAGAACTAGGATGGTGTGATGGACTAGTGGGAGTTAGGATTTCCTGTATCAAAAAATTGAAACAGAGCCATTCTTAAAACAGATCCCAGTTGGGATGAGCATGTTTTTTGACCTGGGTCATGTAAAAATGGATAGAGTGAGCCTCGGCTAGAAGACTTGCGAGCGTCGCGATGGCGATGACAAGAGTGGTGTTCGAAGCTAGCAACAAGGACAAGATATAGCTGACGAGTAGAATCGTCAGTTGAAGGGCGTAAAAACTGGTAGGATAGCGGAGGTAGTCCTTGTTGTAGCGACCATTGGCCAGAGTTGCCAGCTGCACTAGTCCAATTCCCAGATAAAAGGAAGTGGTGGCAAAGAGAGCATTGGCACTGGGATCCTGAAGGAAACTCATGGAAACGGTGATGAGGATAAGACCGATAAAGATCGGATAGTGGCTATAGATGAGAAAGACACCACCAGTATCTAGACCCTCGTCAATGGCATGGTCAAACTGCCCAAAGTAAAAGAGAAAGAGCAGAATCATGAGGATAAAGTAGAGAACGGAACTAAGAGAGAAGGTCTCAGGCGTGAAGAAATTCGCAAGTCCCATGACCATCTCGCCAAAGGTAATGATCACAAGGAGCGAAATCCGCTCGATCAGATGGGGGAAGTTGACACGAAAGGCATTGGGGGTCTGGTTCAGCGTCAGGGGCAGGAGAAAGGTTCCCAAAATCCCAATCAGAAAGACGGGGAAGGCCATAGCGAGGGGAAGGAGTGCCGCTAGATAAACACTGGCAAAGCGAAGCCCCGTGATCCAGAGGAAGCGTTTGAGAATGGGGCGGTCTTCTTGAGGATTGCTTTTACGAAGGTATTCTACCAAGTATTGGAAAAAGAGGGTGAAGGAGAGGGTTCCGACTGCCCAACTAAAAGGGTAGAAATAACCTTGCCAGTCTGCTATGATCATATTTGAAATCAGGAGCAGCATAGCCATGTTGATAAACATGATGACCATGTTAAAGAGGGAATTTTTCCCATAACGGTTGGTAAAGACGGTCTGGATCATCCAGCTATTGATCAGGATGATGAGGGTGATAAGAAAAGACAGGATGGACTCCCAGCCCAGCACTCCGTGATGGAGATGGTGGATGAGGGCTGTTGTTTTAGAAATAGCATAGACAAAAACGAGGTCGTAAAAGAGTTCACTGAACTCCACTCGCTTGTGCTTGATAAGTGACGACATGAAATTTCCTTTCTGAAAATAAAGATGGGATTACCAGTCAAAAAGAGCCTTGATGTAGATGGAAAATCGACAAGAGAAGGCTCCTTGATACTTGGTGTAAGTGCTGGTTGGAGAAGGTCTGGTAGCTCTGCTACTAACTGTGCGCTATTGGATTTTCGAGTTATACTCAATGAAAATCATTCGCAGCTTGCTTAAAGCAGGGCTTTAAGGTTGTCGATAGAACTGAGTAAGTTAGCGTAGTTTGAAGAGATTCTCAAGGGTATTAGTATTTGACAGGGATGGTTTTGATAACGCGAGCGGGATTTCCAGCAAGAACGACATTGTCACCAAAGGACTTGGTGATAACTGCTCCTGCGCCAGCGACAACATTGTCTCCGAGGGTGACCCCAGGAAGTACGATGACACCACCTCCAGCCCAGAAATTATCGCCAATGGTGATAGGTGCTCCGTACTCGACGCCCGAATTGCGCTCCTCAGGATCCAAGGGGTGAAGCGGGGTCAAAAATTGACAGTTGGGCCCGATCATGGCATTGGATCCGATAGTGATAGGACAGACATCCAGCATGGTCAAATTCCAGTTGGCATAAAAGTGTTCCCCGACATGGATATTGACGCCATAGTCGGTGCAAAAGCCTGTCTCCATATGGAGGTGTTGGCCGGTGCTTCCAAACCAAGATTTGATGATCTCGCTGCGCTTTTGAGCATCCTGCTCATTATTAAAGGCGTTTTGATGTTGGCGCGATTTCTGAGCTAGCTGTCGTAATTCTGGATCGCTAGGAAGGTAGAATTCTCCTGCGATCATTTTTTGATATTCTGATTTCATGCTTGCCTCCAGAGCTTTCTTACTATTTTACCAAAAAGATGAGTATTTTGTAAAAAAATGACTAGTGAGGGTCGGCTTGCTGTCGTCTGGCAAAGTCCACAAAGCGAAACTTCTCCAATTTGTGCCGGCTTTCGGTGAATTGAAATTGGCGCCCGTCTTGGAGATAGACCTTGGATTTGACAGAAACCACATAAGGGTCCTTGCCAATATCCATGAGAATCTTGTCGTGATCGCGGGCCTTATCAATGGTGATTTCCTTTTGAGCGTAGGCGATGACTAGTTTTAACTCCCCTTCTAGATAGGCGTAGATGGACTGCTCTGCAATGTCACGGCTAAGTCTGGGGATCAATTCCATATCCAGATAGTCGGTATCTAAAACGGAGACTTGGTCGTCAACGACCCGCTGGCGAACCACTTTCCAGACCATACGAAATTCTGGGAATCCTGTCAAGAGGGCCGTTTTTTTGTCAATGATGATCTTATCCAGGCTGACTACATTGGTTTTGGACTGGAGGCCCAGTTCTGTGACCAATTCTTGGTAGCTGGTCAGGTTGGAAACGGGGAAGTTGACGGTTTCTTCCTGGATAACCTGGGAACCTTGACCTCGGATCTTTCGGATGAGTCCCTCTTCTTGCAGATTTTTCAGCGCCTTACGAACGGTATCTCGACTGACGCCGTAGAGCGCCATCAACTCATGCTCGCTGGGAAGAAAGTTTCCAACAGGATAGGTTTCTGCTTGGATTTGCTGTTTGAGTTTATAAAAGATTTCTTGGTATTTTTTCATACAAATTCCTTTCTGGATTTGGATTTCCATCGATAAAAGGATAACTTGTTTTTATTTTACCATACAAGTGTCAAAAATTTCATCAAAAATAGGAGAATTTTATCCAAACAAGTTGCAGACAAGTTTGATATCGATTACAATAAAGCTATCAAGTCAATCACAGATTGACCATAAGGAGACTCAAATGGGAAAATTTGAACAAGAAGCTAAAGATTTGCTGCTGGCAATCGGAGGCAAGGAAAACATCACAGCAGTGAGCCACTGTGCGACACGCATGCGCTTTGTCCTAGGCGATGATAAAAAAGCCAATGTCAAGGCTATTGAAGCTATTCCAGCTGTTAAAGGAACCTTTACCAATGCAGGTCAGTTTCAGGTTATCATCGGAAATGACGTGCCACTTTTCTACAACGACTTTACGGCGGTTTCTGGGATCGAAGGGGTATCAAAAGAAGCAGCCAAGTCCGCTGCTAAGAGCAATCAAAATCCAATCCAACGGGTCATGACAACCTTGGCGGAAATCTTTACTCCGATCATTCCAGCCTTGATCGTTGGAGGGCTGATCCTTGGTTTTAGAAATGTCCTAGAGGGCGTGCACTGGTCTATGCTAGATGGCAAGACCATTACGGAAGTTTCGCAGTTCTGGGCAGGGATCAATCACTTCCTCTGGCTTCCAGGAGAAGCCATCTTCCAATTCTTGCCAGTAGGGATCACCTGGTCGGTGTCACGCAAGATGGGAACCAGCCAAATCTTGGGAATCGTGCTTGGGATTTGTTTGGTCTCGCCTCAGTTGCTCAATGCCTATGCCGTAGCATCGACGCCTGCTGAGGTGATTGCAGCGGATTGGGTTTGGAACTTTGGTGCCTTTACTATCAATCGAATCGGTTACCAAGCTCAGGTTATCCCAGCTCTTCTTGCAGGTTTGAGCTTGTCCTACCTCGAAATTTTCTGGCGCAAGCATATTCCGGAAGTGGTCTCCATGATTTTTGTACCCTTCTTGTCCCTGATTCCAGCCTTGATTTTGGCGCATACCGTTTTGGGACCGATTGGTTGGACTGTTGGACAAGGCCTATCAGCTGTCGTTCTTGCAGGCTTGACGGGTCCTGTTAAATGGCTCTTTGGTGCTATCTTTGGTGCTCTCTATGCGCCCTTTGTCATTACAGGTCTTCACCATATGACCAATGCCATTGATACGCAACTTATTGCTGATGCGGGCGGGACTGGTCTTTGGCCGATGATTGCCCTTTCTAATATCGCCCAAGGGTCAGCTGTTTTTGCCTATTATCTGATTCACCGCAAAAATGAACGTGAAGCACAGATTTCATTGCCAGCTACTATTTCAGCCTATCTCGGGGTGACCGAACCAGCCCTCTTTGGGGTCAATGTCAAGTACATCTATCCCTTCGTTGCAGGAATGATTGGATCTTCAATAGCAGGCCTCTTATCCGTTACCTTTAACGTCACTGCTGCCTCTATTGGTATCGGTGGACTTCCAGGAATCCTCTCCATCCAACCTCAATACATGCTGCCATTTGCAGGTGTCATGTTGGTTGCAATCGCAGTTCCAATGATTCTCACTATCTTCTTCCGTAAGGCTGGTCTCTTTACCAAGACAGAGGACGATACAGACCTTCAAGCAGAATTTGAAGCCCAGGAAGAGCCAGAATTTGCCAGTCACCATGAAGCTGCTAGTGCGGAAACTGTGAATATCTTGAGCCCTCTTGCTGGTCAAGTCAAAGCATTGAGCCAAGCGACAGACCCTGTTTTCTCATCCGGTGTCATGGGTCAAGGAGTGGTCATCGAGCCAAGTGAGGGTCGCTTGCTAGCACCAGTCAATGGAACGGTTACGGTGCTCTTTCCGACCAAACACGCGATCGGCATCCTTTCTGATCAAGGAGTAGAGCTTTTGATGCACATCGGCATGGATACCGTGAGCCTAGATGGCAAAGGTTTTGAAGCCCATGTTAGTCAAGGTGACAAAGTAACCCTTGGACAAGCTCTGATTAGCTTTGACATCGAGACGATTCACGCAGCTGGCTTGGTCGCAGAAACTCCAGTGATTGTCACCAATCAGGATGCCTTCCAAGTGGAGATCCAAGGAGATCTGCCACGCACCATCCAACAGGGTCAGGAACTCTTGAAGGGAACACGGATTTGATCCAGACACTTAGAGAATCATCGCACGACCGAATAGGAAGTGGTGAGGAATCTGCTAATGATGAAAATCAGATTCTCTTTTGGAAAAAATTAAAAAAAGCAAATCAACTAGTTGATACTCAATGAAAATCATCAGCAAACTAGGAAACTAGCCGCAGGTTGCTCAAAGCACTGCTTTGAGGTTGTGGATAGAACTGACGAAGTCAGTAACCATACCTACGGCAAGGCGACGTTGACATGGTTTGAAGAGATTTTCGAAGAGTATGAAACGAACTAGAACAAGCAACCGGGGGTGGTGGCGGAAGCCCTCCCCTTTTTAAAAAGGAAAACGAAGATGACATTTGATAAAACAAAGGTGGTCTACCAAATCTACCCAAAATCCTTTAAAGATACGACAGGAAATGGGGTGGGTGACCTCCGAGGCGTTACCGAGAAGATTCCCTATCTAGCAGAACTGGGCGTGGATATGATCTGGCTCAATCCTTTCTATCCTAGCCCCCAACGGGACAATGGCTACGATATTTCAGACTATACCGCTGTCAACCCGCCCTTTGGGGATATGGCAGATTTCGAAGAAATGATTCGGGTCGGAAAAGAGCACGGGATTGATTTCATGCTTGATATGGTGCTCAACCACTGTTCGATAGAGCACGAGTGGTTTCAAAAGGCTCTTGGAGGAGATCCCTATTACCAAGATTTTTTCTTTATCCAAGACCAACCAACCGACTGGGTCTCTAAGTTTGGAGGCTCTGCCTGGGCTCCCTTTGGCGATACAGGCAAGTACTATCTCCACCTCTTTGATGTGACCCAGGCAGATCTGAATTGGCGCAATCCCAATGTCCGCAAGGAATTGTTCAAGGTCGTCAATTTCTGGCGGGACAAGGGGGTCAAGGGATTCCGTTTTGACGTTATTAATTTGATTGGCAAGGACGAGGTGTTGCGGGATTGCCCTGAAAATGAAGGAAAATCAGCTTACACAGACAAGCCCATCGTTCATGACTATTTGCGGATGATGAATCAAGCCACCTTTGGATCCGACGATAGCTTTATGACAGTTGGGGAAATGTCGTCCACAACCATTGACAACTGCGTGCTCTATTCAGCTCCAGAACGTGAGGAATTGTCCATGGCCTTTAACTTCCACCACCTCAAGGTGGACTATGAAGACGGCCAGAAATGGACCCTTGCAGCTTTTGACTTTGAGGGACTCAAGCGTCTCTTTCACACTTGGGGCAAGGAAATGAGCGAGCGTGGTGGCTGGAGCGCCCTTTTCTGGAACAACCACGATCAGCCCCGGGCCCTTAACCGTTTTGTGGATATTCAAAATTTCCGTCAGGAAGGAGCTACTATGCTGGCTGCCAGCATTCATCTATCACGGGGAACTCCTTATATCTACATGGGAGAAGAAATCGGCATGGTTGACCCAGACTATGAGGGTATGAGTGACTATGTCGATGTGGAGTCGATCAATGCTTATCAATCGCTTCTGGAACAAGGAAAAACACCTGAAGAGGCCTTCAAGGTCATCCAAGCTAAATCCCGAGACAACTCCCGCACGCCCATGCAGTGGGATGCGTCTCTCCATGCAGGATTCTCCACAGGGACTCCCTGGCTAAAAGCAGGCAAGACCTATAAAGACATCAACGTTGATAAGGAAATGCAGGGTTCTATCTTCAACTTCTACAAAGAACTGATTCGCCTGCGCAAGGAATTGCCTCTCATCTCAGAAGGAAGCTACCTGCCAGCCCTAGAAGAGAGCGATCAGGTTTACGCCTTTGAGCGTCATTATGAAGGTCAAAAACTGCTGGTGCTCAATAATTTCTACGGTAGAGAAGTAGCAGTGACTCTCCCAGCCGACTACCAGAAGGGACAGGTGCTCCTCTCCAACTATCGAGGGACAGAAGTGGCAGAAACAGTCACACTCAAACCCTATCAAACCCTGGCCCTTTATACAAAGTAAAGAATGTCAAAGAGTCTGCTTTCAGGCTCTTTTTTTGAAACTTAACCAAATGAGCAGGAAAGGTCAAACTAGTCAGTCGGGGGACTTTGTGGTATAATGGATACAGATAGTACTCTTTCTAAAATCTCTTCAAACCACGTCAGCTCTATCTGCAACCTCAAAACAGTGTTTTGAGCAACCTGAGACTAGCTTCCTAGTTTGCTGATGATTTTCATTGAGTATAAAAAAGAAATAGGAGATACAAATGGATCTAATTTTAGCAATCGTTTTGATTATCGTGGCCTTCCTGGGTGGAGCCCTTGGAGGCATGTACTTGGTGCGTAAGCAAGTGGAAAAAGAATTTGCGGACAACCCACGACTTAATGCAGAAGCTGTTCGGGCTTTGCTGTCGGCTAATGGACAAAAACCAAGCGAAGCAAAAGTACAACAAGTCTACCACCAAATCATTCGCCAACAAAAGGCAGCCCTTGCAAATAGCAAGAAAAAATAAGCAAGGAACCATAAAAAAAGAGGAGGTTGGAGTGTCACTCCAACCCTATTTTTAGAAAGAAGAGCTTATGGATAATCGACCTATTGGATTTTTAGATTCGGGTGTGGGGGGACTGACGGTCGTCAGAGAGCTGATGAGACAGCTCCCTCATGAAGAAATTGTCTATATTGGTGATTCAGCCAGAGCACCCTACGGACCAAGACCAGCTGAGCAGATTCGGGAATACACCTGGCAGTTGGTCAACTTTCTCTTGACCAAGGATGTCAAGATGATTGTTTTTGCCTGCAATACAGCGACAGCTGTTGTTTGGGAAGAAATCAAGGAAGCCTTGGACATTCCTGTTTTAGGAGTGATCTTACCAGGCGCTTCGGCCGCTATTCAAGCCACCAAAGACGGGAAAATCGGCGTCATCGGAACTCCCATGACGGTTCAGTCAGATATTTACCGTGAAAAGATTCAGGATCTGGCACCGACCTTGCAGGTAGAGAGTCTGGCTTGTCCGAAGTTTGTGCCTTTGGTGGAGTCAGGGGCGCTTTCAACCAGCTTGACTAAAAAGGTGGTTTATGAGACCCTGCGTCCCTTGGTGGGGCGCGTGGATACCTTGGTTTTAGGCTGTACTCATTATCCGCTCCTTCGTCCTATCATCCAAAATGTCATGGGGCCTGAGGTCACCTTGATCGATAGCGGAGCGGAGTGCGTGCGGGATATTTCCGTCTTGCTCAATTATTTTGAGATCAATCGCAGTCGGAAAGATGTCACCTTGCATCACCGTTTTTACACTACAGCTAGCAGCCAGAGTTTTAAGGAAATCGCCGAGGAATGGCTGGAAAAAGACCTTCACGTGGAGCATGTAACATTATGACAAAGAAAATTTATGAATACAAGGATGAGCAGGATTGGTATGTTGGCGCTTATGAGATCTACGGGGGCTTTCATCAGCTACTAGAGGAGCCACTGGATTTGGATTTTGCTGCCTTGGGGAGGCTGTTTGGGACTGTGGAGACGGGTTTTCCCCTTTCCATCACCATTATGCGCTGGTCTTCCAACTATCGCCTCTTATCCTTTATCGCAGATATCCTCAACCAAGAAGCAGGTCGCAATCTAGAAGTCATCCAACGTCAGGGAGCTCTGCTCTTGATTGAAAATGGACAACTCCTGCATGTCGAATTGCCTAAAGAAGGCGTTGATGTAGAAGCCTTTTTTGAAACTAGCAAGGTCAGAGAAACCTTGTTGATCGCGACTCGCAACGAGGGCAAGACCAAGGAATTCCGTGCGATTTTTGATAAACTAGGCTACGATGTGGAAAATCTCAATGACTATCCAGACCTACCAGAAGTGGCTGAAACAGGTATGACCTTTGAAGAAAATGCTCGACTTAAAGCAGAAACTATTTCCCAATTAACGGGCAAGATGGTTTTGGCAGATGACTCAGGTCTCAAGGTCGATGTCCTGGGCGGCCTTCCAGGTGTCTGGTCAGCTCGTTTCGCAGGAGTCGGAGCGACAGACCGTGAAAATAATGCCAAACTTTTGCATGAATTGGCCATGGTCTTTGAACTCAAGGATCGCTCGGCGCAGTTTCATACAACCTTGGTCGTGGCGAGTCCAAACAAGGAAAGCTTGGTGGTTGAAGCTGACTGGCCAGGTTATATCAACTTTGAGCCCAAGGGCGAAAATGGCTTTGGCTATGATCCCCTCTTTCTCGTGGGAGAGACAGGCAAGTCAGCAGCCGAATTAACCCTTGAAGAAAAAAATAGCCAATCCCACCGTGCACTTGCGGTGAAAAAATTATTGGAGGTATTTCCATCATGGCAAAGCAAACCATCATTGTAATGAGTGATTCCCACGGAGATAGCTTGATTGTGGAAGAAATCCGTGACCGCTATCTGGGTAAAGTTGATGCCATTTTTCACGATGGTGACTCAGAACTCCGTCCAGACTCTCCGCTCTGGGAAGGCATCCATGTCGTCAAAGGAAACATGGACTTTTATGCTGGTTACCCAGAACGTTTGGTAACTCAACTTGGTCCGACCAAGATCATCCAGACGCATGGACACTTGTTTGATATCAATTTCAACTTTCAAAAGTTGGACTACTGGGCTCAGGAAGAAGATGCCGATATCTGTCTCTATGGTCACTTGCATGTGCCAAATGCTTGGATGGAAGGAAAGACTCTCTTTCTAAATCCTGGTTCTATCAGCCAACCACGAGGAACCATCAGGGAATGCCTCTATGCCCGTGTGGAGATTGATGACAGCTATTTCAAAGTAGACTTTTTGACACGTGATCATGAGGTTTATCCAGGCTTGTCCAAGGAGTTTGCTCGATGATTGCCAAGGAATTTGAAGCATTTTTATTGGAGCAGGAAGAGACTTTTCTTACCCCTGCTGAGAATCTAGCAGCCTTGATTGATACCCATAATGCTGACCATGCGATTTTAGTGCTGAGCCAAATCACCTATACCCGTATCCCTGTTGTGACCTTTGACAAACGCTTTGTCGGAACCATTGGCCTGAGAGACATTTTGGCTTATCAAATGGAGCAAGGTTTGACGGATGAGCAGATGGCAACGACAGATATCGTCAATATGACCAAGACAGATGTGGCAGTTGTCGCTCCAGACTATAACATCACTGAAGTCCTCCATAAACTGGTGGATGAACCCTTCTTGCCAGTCGTAGATGGTGAAGGACTTTTCCAAGGAATCATTACGCGCAAGTCTATCCTCAAGGCCGTCAATGCCCTTTTGCATGACTTTAGTAAGGAATATGAGATTCGATGCAAATGAGAGAGAGGATTTCAGACTTTTTAGAGGGAAAGCAGGGTTTGTCTGCCAATTCCAAGCAGTCCTATAAGTATGATCTGGAGCAATTTTTAGACATTGTAGGTGAGCGGATCTCTGAGACCAGTCTCAAGATTTACCAAGCCCAGCAAGCCAATCTAAAAATCAGCGCCCAGAAGCGAAAACTTTCAGCCTGTAACCAATTTCTCTATTTTCTCTATCAAAAAGGAGAAGTGGACATCTTTTATCGTTTGGAATTAGCTAAGCAAGCTGAAAAGAAGACTGAAAAGCCAGAGATTCTAGACCTAGACTCTTTTTGGCAGGAAAGTAATTATCCAGAGGGCCGCTTACTAGCGCTTCTTATCTTGGAAATGGGCTTGTTACCGAGTGAGATTTTAGTTCTCAAGGTTGCGGATATCAATCTGGATTTTCAGGTGTTGCGAATCAACAAGGCTTCCCAACAGAGGATTGTCACCATTCCTACGCCCTTGATTCCAGAGCTAGAACCCTTGATGGGGCAGACCTATCTCTTTGAAAGGGGAGGGAAAGCCTATTCTCGTCAGTGGGCCTTTCGTCAGCTGGAGTCCTTTGTCAAGGAGAAAGGTTTTCCAGCCTTATCCGCCCAAGCCTTGCGGGAACAGTTCATTCTAAGACAGATTGAAAACAAGGTCGATTTGTACGAAATTGCAAAAAAACTAGGATTAAAAACAGTCCTGACCTTAGAAAAATATAGATAATGGATATTAAATTAAAAGATTTTGAAGGGCCTCTGGATTTGCTCTTGCACTTGGTTTCTAAGTACCAGATGGATATTTACGATGTGCCCATTACGGAAGTTATCGAACAGTACCTAGCCTATGTCTCAACTCTGCAGGCCATGCGTCTGGAAGTGACGGGCGAGTATATGGTCATGGCCAGTCAGCTGATGCTGATCAAGAGCCGCAAGCTTCTTCCAAAGGTAGCAGAAGTGACAGACTTGGAGGATGATCTAGAGCAGGATCTTCTCTCTCAAATCGAAGAATACCGCAAGTTCAAGCTCTTGGGTGAGCACTTGGAGGCTAAGCACCAAAATCGGGCCCAGTACTATTCCAAAGCGCCAACAGAGTTGATTTACGAGGATGCGGAGCTTGTACATGACAAGACGACCATTGACCTCTTTTTGGCTTTTTCAAATATCCTAGCCAAGAAAAAAGAGGAGTTCGCACAGAATCACACGACCATCTTGCGGGATGAGTATAAGATTGAGGACATGATGGTCATCGTAAAAGAGTCCTTGACTGGACGAGATCAGTTGCGCTTGCAGGATTTGTTCAAGGAAGCCCAGAATGTCCAAGAGGTTATTACCCTCTTTTTGGCAACCCTAGAGTTAATCAAAACTCAGGAACTGATCCTCGTGCAAGAGGAGAGTTTCGGAGATATCTATCTCATGGAAAAGAAGGAAGAAAATCAAGAGGCATAAAGCTAGACTTGATAGAGAGAAAAGATGAGTACTTTAGCAGAAATAGAAGCGCTCTTGTTTGTGGCAGGTGAAGATGGGATTCGGGTCCGCCAGTTGGCTGAACTCCTATCACTTCCACCGACAGGCATCCAACAGAGTTTAGAAAAATTAGCCCAGAAGTATGAAAAAGATCAAGAGTCGGGCTTATCTCTGATTGAGACAGGTGGCGCATACAGATTGGTCACCAAGCCTCAATTTGCAGCGATTTTGAAGGAATACTCCAAGGCACCCATCAACCAAAGTCTGTCTCGGGCTGCCCTTGAGACCTTGTCCATCATTGCCTACAAGCAACCGATTACCCGAATAGAGATTGATGCCATTCGTGGGGTTAATTCTAGTGGAGCTCTAGCTAAGCTACAAGCTTTTGAATTGATAAGAGAAGATGGGAAAAAGGAAGTGTTGGGTCGCCCCAACCTCTATGTGACTACGGATTATTTCCTAGATTATATGGGTATTAACCATTTGGAAGAACTGCCAGTGATTGATGAGCTTGAGATTCAAGCCCAAGAAAGCCAATTATTTGGTGAAAGGATAGAAGAAGATGAGAATCAATAAATATATTGCCCACGCAGGTGTGGCCAGTAGGAGAAAAGCAGAGGAGCTGATCAAGCAAGGCTTGGTGACGGTCAACGGCCAAGTGGTACGTGAACTCGCAACGACCATCAAATCTGGTGACAAGGTTGAAGTTGAAGGTCAACCCATCTACAACGAAGAAAAAGTCTACTATCTGCTTAACAAACCACGTGGTGTGATTTCCAGTGTGACAGATGACAAGGGTCGCAAGACGGTTGTGGATCTCTTGCCCAATGTCAAAGAACGCATTTACCCAGTTGGACGTTTGGACTGGGATACTTCAGGCGCCTTGATTTTAACCAATGATGGGGACTTTACAGATGAGATGATTCACCCCCGTAATGAGATTGACAAGGTCTATGTCGCGCGTGTTAAAGGTGTGGCCAACAAAGAAAATCTCCGCCCCTTGACCCGTGGTCTTGAGATTGATGGCAAGAAAACCAAGCCAGCTGTTTATGAGATTCTCAAAGTGGATTCAGTCAAAAACCGCTCAGTGGTACAGTTGACCATCCATGAAGGGCGTAATCATCAGGTTAAAAAGATGTTTGAAGCTGTCGGTCTTCGAGTGGATAAGTTGTCACGGACACGTTTTGGACACCTAGACTTGACTGGTCTCCGTCCAGGTGAAGCCCGTCGCCTCAATAAAAAAGAAATCAGCCAACTACACACCATGGCTGTAACCAAGAAATAATGAAACGAATCTTAATAGCGCCAGTACGTTTTTACCAACGTTTTATCTCACCAGCCTTTCCCCCCTCTTGTCGCTTTGAGCCGACTTGTTCCAACTACATGATTCAGGCCATTGAAAAACATGGCTTCAAGGGTGTTCTGATGGGCTTGGCTCGGATTTTACGTTGCCATCCCTGGTCGAAAACAGGCCAGGACCCCGTCCCAGACCACTTTTCCCTCAGACGAAATCGAGAAGAAAAATAAACCCAACATCAGGCACTGCACC
>NZ_KQ969550.1:93021-160675 GCF_001578945.1 Streptococcus oralis | reverse complement strand
TCATTTGATGCTGGGTTTTCTTGCTTATTTCAAAGCTTTTTGAGCGTCTTCAATCATAAGTTTTGTTGATTCAAGGCCGCCTCCGCTTAGATACCAGAGGTCTGGTGTTAGTTGGATAATTTTACCGTTTTTAGCGGCAGGTGTTTCAGCGATGAGGGCATTTTCTAGGACGCCGTCGTTGCTAGAGTTGTCACCACCGATGGCAAGGGTACGATTGATGACAAAGAGGATGTCAGGATTGATTTCTTTAATGCTTTCAAAGCTGACTTCTTGTCCGTGGCGAGAGTCTTCAAATTGAGTGTCAGTTGGCTTGAATTTCAAGGTTTGGTACAAGAAAGAGAAACGAGATTGGGCACCAAAGGCAGCCATTTTCCCTTCGTTGAGGAGGATCGCAAGGGCTTTTTTGTCAGAACTTTCATTTTTAGTAGCAACTTCTTGGATGCTCTTGTCTAGGTTGGCCAATTCTTCCGTGGCTTTCTGTGTACCTGTATCACCGAAGGCGGCAGCTAGTGATTGGATGTTGGTTTTAGTTGAAGTCCAGTAGTCTTCTTTTCCTGTTTCAAAGAGGACGGTTGGAGCGATTTCTTTGAATTTATCTACGAATTTTTGTGTACGTGGTGAAGCAATGATCAAATCTGGTTCAAGAGCGGCAATGGCTTCTAGATCAGGCTCTTTCATAGAACCAACATTTTTAACTTTTCCGGCTAAATCTTTGAGGTAAGTCGGAACCGTTTGTGTCGGCATTCCAACGATATTTTTTTCAAATCCAAGAGCACGAATAGTATCCGCAGCACCGAGGTCAAAGGTTACAATCTTTTCAGGAACTTTTGAAAGTTTGACATCATCTAGTGAACTTTTGATGGTTACCTCTGTTGGAGCAGAGCTACTTGTCTCTGTCTGGCTAGTGCTTGAGTTTGTATTTGTACTACATGCACCAAGTAGGAGCAAGAAGCTGGCCACTAGGGCAGTGAGATAAAGTTTAAGGGATGTTTTCATGATTTCTCCTTTTTAAAATGTGATAACAATCTAGGGAGTCTCTTAGATAGGCTTGTTAGCTAAGAGACTGAGGTTTCTCTAACATGAGTTCTGATTGTCTAGCTAAAGATACAGATCTTTTTGCCATTGATATCAGCCAGCGTGATGGGAATCTCATAGAGTTGACTGAGCAGGTCAGCCTGCATGATTTGAGCAGTCGTTCCCTTGCAAAAGACTTGACCGTCTTTAAAGGCAATGATTTCATCCGCATACTGGCTAGCCATGTTGATATCGTGGAGGACGATGATAATGGTCTTCCCTAGTTCCTCCACCAGTCGCCGAAGAATCTGCATCATGCTGACGCTTTGCTTGATATCGAGATTGTTAAGCGGTTCGTCCAGCAAGATAAAGTCTGTATCTTGGGCCAGTACCATAGCGATAAAGACACGTTGGAGCTGCCCACCAGACAGACTATCGATGTAGCGGTCTTTTAAGTTGGTCAGTTCCAGATAGTCCAAAGTTTCTCGGATTTTTTCCCAGTCTTCTGCTCTCAGTCGACCTCGACTGTAGGGAAAACGTCCAAAACTGACCAATTCTTCTACAGTCAATTTGGCTTGGTAATTGATCTTCTGCTTTAGGATAGTCAGTTCTTTGGCCAGTTCTTGCGAATTCCAACTCTCGATTTCACGACCTTTGATACTGAGAATTCCCTGATCCTTCTTGGTCAGTCTGCTCATGATGGAAAGGAGAGTTGATTTTCCAGCACCGTTTGGACCAATGAAGGCTGTCAGTTTCTGAGGACTGACTTTAAGCGAAATGCCCTGCAAAATATCCTGTTTTTGAATGGATTTGTCAATGTTTTCCAGTTTCACCGACGGGTCCTCCTGTAAAGTAAGATAAAGAATAAGAAACCACCCACGCTCTCGATGATCATACTGATGCGAATTTCCAGCGCAAAGACTCGTTCGATGAGGGCTTGCCCCAAGGTTAAACTAATAAATCCAATCAGAATGACTACGATAAAGAGCAACTTATGCCGATAATCTTTGATGATCAGGTAGGTGAGATTGGCCAGCATAAAGCCGAAGAAGGCCATAGGCCCTACCAAGGCAGTGGCCGTTGAGGTCAAAAGCACGATGCCCCAGAGGAGCTCTCTCTGTTCTTTTTCAACATTGAGCCCCAATATCTGAGCCGTTTCTCTTTGCAGGTGCAAGACATCTAGAACAACTGCTTTTCGAAAGAAAAAGATTGTCAAAGCGAGGATGATCAGAGAACCGATGGCTAGGATGGAAGTGTTGAGATGCTGAAAGGAGGCAAAGAGACTGTTCTGCAGTTTATCGTATTCATTTGGATCCATCAGGACTTGGAGGAAGGTACTGATATTTCGAAAGAGACTTCCGAGAGCTAGACAGATTAGCAGGATGAAGACCAGATCTTGCTTCATCAGCGTCTTCAAGTAGCCTTGTAAGGCAAGAAAGAAGAGGGATTGAAGCAGAAGCAAGACTAGGAACTCTAAGATAGGAGACTTTCCAAGCTGTAGAAATTTGCTTTCAAATATCAGTAGCAGGGTCTGTAGCAAGACATAGAAGGACTCAATTCCCAAAATACTTGGCGTCAGAAAGCGATTTTCCGTCAGGGTTTGAAAACTAATGGTCGAAATTCCTGTCGCGATAGCTACCAAGAGATAAACGATGATTTTTTGGGAACGCAGTTTCCAGGCAAAGGCAGACAGCTGGGTGATAGGCCAAAAGTAGAGGAGGCAAGCTCCGATGGCCAGAATAATGAGAAGCCAGAAGAGTTTGGTATGTTTGCTTTTAAGCTGCATCTTTTCGTCCCCCTCTCCATAGAAGTAGGATAAAGACGAGGCTACCGATGATTCCTAGCAAGAGACTGACAGACAGCTCATAGGGTCGAATCAAGACTCGAGAGAGGATGTCACAGGCCAGAACCAGATTGGCACCGACCAGAGCGACGATGAGTTTGGTTTGGCTCAGATTATCTCCATAGCGCTTGCGAACGAGATTGGGAACGATGACCCCGAGAAAAGGTAAGCCACCCACGGTAATCATGGTGACACTTGTCGTTAGCGCCACCAGAAAGAGAGCCAGTTTTTCAAGTAGGGAGTAGGAAATCCCCAAACTCTCACTAGCTTCTTTTCCTAGATTCATGATGGTAAAGGTCTTAGACAATTTCCAAACGGCTATCAGAATCAGCAACCCAAAGAAGAGCCACTCATACTGATGAGTCTGGATCATGGAAAAAGAACCCTGAGTCCAAGCAGTCATACTCTGAACTAGATTGAAACGATAGGCGATAACTTCTGTGACAGAACCGATAATCCCACTATAGATGATCCCGATCAAGGGCAACATCCACCTTTCCTTTATAGAAAAAATAGTCATAAAGGCCAGGAAGAAGAGGGTAAATAAAATGGATGATCCAAAAGCAAAGAGCATCTTTTGGGTCAGACTCGCAGACGGAAAGAAAAAGAGGCTCAGCACCATTCCCAGTTTGGCTGCTTCGGTTGTTCCAACTGTACTCGGAGCAGCAAACTGATTTTGAGTAATGGTCTGCATGAGGAGTCCTGCCATGCTCATACTAGAGGCTGCAAGGAGAATGCTAATCGTCCGTGGAAGACGCGACTCTTGAAAGAGAAGCCAAGTCTGCTGGTCGAAAGCAAAGAATTTTTCCCAAGAAAAATCACTGGTTCCAATGCTGATAGAGAGAAAGATCAGGAGTAGAAGTAAGCCAGTTAAATAATGAGAAAGTTTCATATCCCGTCCTTTCATGTATATTTGGTATAAAAATACCCTTGGAGATAATGTAACACGATTTCTTTAATCTGTCAATAAATTTTCTGACAATTTAATAAAAAGAAAGAAAACTCCTTAACTTATCTTTTATAGGATAAGCTAGTGAAAGCCAATCTACCTTCTCACTATCCTTCTCCTATAAAAAGTGGTAAAATGGAGGACAGAAAGAAGGAACTGAAATGACAACATTATTTTCAAAAATCAAAGAAGTAACAGAACTTGCTGCGATCTCAGGTCATGAAGCACCCGTCCGTGCTTATCTTCGTGAAAAGTTGACACCGCATGTGGATGAAGTAGTGACAGATGGCTTGGGTGGTATTTTCGGAATTAAACATTCAGAAGCTGCGGATGCACCGCGTGTTTTGGTCGCTTCTCACATGGATGAAGTTGGTTTTATGGTCAGTGAGATTAAGCCAGACGGAACCTTCCGTGTGGTTGAAATTGGTGGCTGGAACCCTATGGTGGTCAGCAGTCAACGCTTTAAACTCTTTACTCGTGACGGTCGTGAAATCCCAGTGATTTCAGGTTCTGTCCCTCCACATTTGACGCGTGGTACAGGTGGACCAACCATGCCAGCTATCTCTGATATCATTTTTGATGGTGGGTTTGCGGATAAGGTTGAGGCAGAAAGCTTTGGCATTCGTCCTGGTGATACTATTGTCCCTGATAGTAGCGCAATCCTTACAGCCAATGAAAAAAATATCATCTCAAAAGCTTGGGACAATCGCTACGGTGTCCTCATGGTAAGCGAGCTTGCAGAAGCCTTGTCAGGTCAAAAACTCGGAAATGAGCTCTATCTTGGCTCGAACGTCCAAGAAGAGGTTGGTCTTCGTGGCGCTCATACTTCTACAACTAAGTTTGACCCAGAAGTCTTCCTCGCAGTTGACTGCTCGCCAGCAGGTGATGTTTATGGTGGCCAAGGCAAGATTGGGGATGGAACCTTGATTCGCTTCTACGATCCAGGTCACTTGCTTCTCCCGGGCATGAAAGATTTCCTTTTGACAACGGCTGAAGAAGCTGGCATCAAGTACCAATACTACTGTGGAAAAGGTGGAACAGACGCTGGAGCAGCTCATCTGAAAAATGGCGGTGTCCCATCTACAACTATCGGTGTCTGCGCTCGTTATATCCATTCTCATCAAACCCTCTATGCGATGGATGATTTCCTAGAAGCCCAAGCTTTCTTGCAAGCCTTGGTGAAAAAATTGGATCGTTCAACGGTTGATTTGATTAAACATTATTAAATATAAGGGAAGGTGGTCAGGATGGCAGAAGAAAATCTAGAAAGTCTTATAAAAGATCTCTACAACCATGCCCGTCAGGGCTTGAGTGAAGATTTAGTCGCTGCTCTCCTAGAGACTGCTAAAAAACTGCCTACTACAAATGAGCAATTACTAACAGTTCGTCTCTCGGGACTGGTTAATCGTGAGCTGTTCAAAAATCCCAAACACCCAGCACCTGAATTGATCAACTTGGCTCGCTTTATCAAAAGAGAAGAAGCCAAGTACAGAGGCACTGCAGCTTCTGCTATTATGTTTGGAGAACTCTTTAAAATGCTTTGATTCCACTGCGAATCAAAGCATTTTTCTATATGCTAGAAAAGAAATTCTTGATGAGGAGACGAAAAAGCCATCCCATTCAGGATAGCTTTTAGGTACTTAAATTTGTTCAGCGATGACCTTTTCAGCTAGGTTCATGGCATGGTCAGACACACGAGTGTAGTGGGAAATGATGTCGATGAAGTTGACCCCAGCTTGTGTAGAACACTCACCCCTGTTAAGGCGTTTGATGTGGGTCTTTCTGAGGACGCGTTCCATATTGTTGATTTCTTTATGGCGTTCAATCAGACTTTGAGCTTTTTCAATATCATTGTTTTCCACACTATCAAGGGCATCTTTGATAAATGCAGTTGTTGCTTGATAAATCTCAGCTAATTCCTCTAAAGCAGCTTCAGAAAATTGAACATTCTTACGTTGGAGGTAGTCTGTTAGGTTGAGCAAGCCTTCTGCGTGGTCCCCAATCCGTTCCAAATCACGGGATGAATCCAGAATGTTAGTCAAGACTTCACTTTCCTTTTGACTCAAGGATTCGCTTGAGAGTCTGATGAGGTAACGAGTGAGTTTTTCATCGATGGTATTGATGGCTTCCTCTGTTTTGTGCCCTTTTTCAGCTACCTTTTCATCCAAACCGATGATATAGGTATAAGAAAGGTCAAAAGCTTTGGCTGCATAGTTCCCCAAGTGCAAGAGTTCCTTTTTGGCATTTCCGAGAGCGATAGAAGGAGATTGCTGGATAAGTTGTTCGTCCAGATAAAGGGGCTCGTACTTAACAACTTCATCTTCACCAGGGATGAGCTTGGTTACAAAGTAGGCCAAGGCTCCGATGAATGGAAATTGTACAATGGTATTACTTACGTTAAAGGCACCGTGAGAGAAGGCGATGGTCATCTCAGGTGAGAGATGAAGTAAAGCTTGGAAATACTCGATCATCGCAGTGAAGGGGCCTAATAAAATTAAGCAAAGGATGGTTCCTAAAACGTTAAAGGTAACATGGGTTGCCGCAACACGTTTAGCGGAGATGTTGGCTCCAGCTGCCGCAATGATAACGGTTAGGGTTGTCCCGATATTATCCCCGAAGAGAACTGGTAGTGAACCTTTAAGGTCAAGGAACCCACCTGCATAAAGGCCTTGCAAAATCCCGATTGTAGCCGAGGAAGCCTGGATGAGGACGGTAATCACTGCACCGGCTACTACTCCCAAAATAGGATTTTGTCCCAAGGTTACCATATATTCCTTGAATTGTGGTAAATCTTTAAGCGGACTCATACCGGCACTGATGAGGTTGAGAGCGTAGAAGATTCCCCCGACACCAAACAGGATGCGCCCGATATTATTTGCTGTTCTGTTTTTTGTAAAGAAGAGCAACATGGTTCCAAGGAAAATCAAGGGTAAAGCATATTCGCCCAGTTTGAAACCGATGATAAAGGAAGTAACGGTGGTTCCAATATTGGCTCCCATGATAATTCCGATAGCCTGTCGAAGAGTGAGAAGACTAGCGCTGACCAGCCCGACCGTGATAACTGTAACCCCTGTACTGGACTGAATGAGGGCAGTCACGACAATTCCAACTAGAACACCTAAAAAGGGATTGCTAGTGTACTTGTCAATGTAAAACCGAAGGCGATCTCCAGCAGCTTGTTGCAAACCGTCTCCCATGGTCTTGATACTGTATAAAAACAGTCCTAGACCTCCTAAAAAGTGAAATAAAATTTCCTGCCAATTAATGGACATTTCTTTTTCCTCCGAAAAATAATCGCGGAATTTCTCCTATTATATTTTAAAGGATAATAGGAAATCTCACAAGTGTTTTTCCGTTATTTTAGTAAGAAATAACTAACTTTTTTAAAAATTTTGTCAAAAGGGAGATTCTACCTCAAATATAGATGCCTAAATAAATTGTATCCAAATTTAACTGTTTTTTATCCTAGTTATAGTTTTTATATTAAATAGATTGACATCGCTTTCATATGAGATAAAATGAAGATGATCCTGTTCTGATGTCTTGGCATGAGAACAGTTACTTTTTATCAAAAAGTAAAACGCTTACTTTCAATCTTATTAGGAGGAAAAGATGAAAAATCTATTCTATGAAAAACGTTGTCGTTACAGTATTCGTAAGCTATCAATCGGAGCTTGTTCTTTGATGATTGGTTCAGCTTTATTTGCGAGTCCAGCTCTTGCCGAACAAGTTTCTGCTCCTGAAGCAACTGCAAATATGAGTGCTCCTGTTACAAATATCAATGAAACTGCGGATACTCCTACTATCGGAGAACAATTAGAGAAAACGGAAAATAAAGTAGCTGAGCAACCAATTTCAGAAAACACTCCAACAATAACGGATCTGGTTAATGAAAAAGAAGAAGCGAAGCCAACTCCGACAGATAAAGCTGAAAAAACTGCTCAACCAACTGAAAAAGAAGAAGTCAAACCAGAGGAAGCTCCTCAAGTGGTTGAGAAGAAAGCCGACAAACCGACTCTAGCAGATGTTCCTAAAAATGAAGAAAAGAGTCTCCGACCTAAAGAAATCAAATTTGATACTTGGGAGGATTTGCTCAAATGGGAACCGGGTGCGCGTGAGGATGATGCCATCAACCGTTCCTCAGTTGAACTCGCCAAGCGCCATAGAGGCCAGTTGGTTAATGAAAAAGCTAGTAGAAGAGCCAAAGTTCAAGCACTAGCAAACACCAACTCAAAGGCTAAAGACCATGCATCTGTCGGCGGAGAAGAATTCAAGGCCTACGCTTTTGACTACTGGCAATACTTGGATTCGATGGTTTTCTGGGAAGGCTTAGTTCCAACTCCAGATGTCATTGATGCCGGTCACCGCAACGGAGTTCCCGTTTATGGTACCCTCTTTTTCAATTGGTCTAATAGCATTGCAGACCAAGAACGGTTTGCGGAAGCCTTAAAACAGGATGCAGATGGAACGTTCCCAATCGCTCGAAAACTCGTTGACTTAGCAAAATACTATGGTTATGATGGGTATTTTATCAACCAAGAAACAACGGGTGAATTGGTAGAACCTCTTGGTGAAAAAATGCGCCAATTCATGCTCTATACAAAAGAATACGCAGCTAAAGTCAATCACCCTATCAAGTATGCTTGGTACGATGCCATGACCTACAAATACGGTCGTTGGCACTATGATGGATTAGATGATAACAATTACCAATTCATGCAAAAAGAAGGTGATAAGGTTCCCGCTGACCAATTTTTTGCCAACTTTAACTGGGATAAAGAAAAAAATGACTATACGGTTGCCATGGCTAAATGGATTGAACGGAGTCAATATGATGTTTTTGCAGGATTAGAGTTGCAACAAGGAGGATCTTATAGAACAAAGGTTAACTGGGATGCCCTCTTTGATGAGCGAGGGAAATTACGTCTTTCTCTTGGTCTTTTTGCTCCAGATACCATTACTAGTTTAGGAAAAACTGGTGAAGACTACCACAAAAATGAAGATATCTTTTTCACAGGTTATCAAGGTGATCCAACTGCTCAAAAACCAGACGACAAAGAGTGGTATGGGATTGCCAACTTGGTCGCTGACCGCACGCCAGCAGTAGGCCGGACATTCACTACTTCCTTTAATACAGGTCATGGTAGAAAGTGGTTTGTCGACGGCAAAGTTTCTAAGGATTCTGAGTGGAACTACCGTTCTGTTTCAGGTGTCTTGCCAACTTGGCGTTGGTGGCAAACTTCAACAGGTGAGAAACTCCGTGCAGAGTATGACTTTACAGACGCCTACAATGGTGGAAACTCCCTTAAATTCTCAGGTGATGTAACTGGTAAGACGGATCAGGATGTGAATTTGTATTCTACCAAGCTAGAAGTGACCGAAAACACTAAACTTCGTGTTGCTCACAAGGGAGGAAAAGGCTCTAAAGTTTATATGGCTTTCTCTACAACACCAGACTACAAATTTGATGATGCAGATGCATGGAAAGAACTGACTTTATCTGATAACTGGACAAATGAAGAAATTGCCCTTGGCTCACTAGCAGGTAAAACCATCTATGCGGCTAAACTCTTCTTTGAGCATGAAGGAGCTGTAAAAGATTATCGGTTCAACCTAGGTCAATTAACAATTTCGGACAATCACCAATCACCCCAAGCACCAACAGGCTTCTCTGTAGTGAAACAATCCCTTAAGAATGCCCAAGAAGCTGAAGCAGTGGTCCAGTTTGCGGGTAACCAAGATGCAGATTTCTATGAAGTCTACGAAAAAGATGGAGATAACTGGCGTTTGTTGACAGGATCATCTGCTTCCACTATCTACTTGCCAAAAGTTAGCCGCTCTGCTAATGCGACTGGTACGACTCAGGAATTGAAAGTTGTTGCAGTTGGTAAAAATGGACTTCGTTCTGAAGTGGCGACGACATTCTTTAACTGGGGCATGACGGTTCAGGACACAACTCTTCCAAGACCATTGGCTGAAAATATCGTTCCAGGAGCAACCGTTACCGGTAGTACTTTCCCACAATCGGACGGCGGAGAAGGAATTGAAGGCATGCTAAATGGCACTATCACGAGTCTATCAGACAAGTGGTCTTCTGGACAATTGAGCGGTAGTGTCGATATTCGTTTGACCCAACCTCGACGCATTGTGAGATGGGCGATGGATCACGCAGGAGCAGGTGGTGAGTCGGTTAATGACGGCTTGATGAATACCAAGGATTTTGATCTTTATTATAAGGATACAGACGGCGAATGGAAACTAGCAAAGGAAATTCGTGGAAACAAAGCCCATGTAACCGATGTGACCCTAGATAAACCAATTACAGCTCAAGAGTGGCGCTTAAATATCCTCACTTCTGATAACGGAACTCCTTGGAAAGCCATTCGTATCTATAACTGGAGAATGTACGAAAGTCTAGATACTGAGAGCCAAAATATTCCGATGGCTAAGGTCGCAGCACGTTCACTTGGAAACCATCAAGTTCAACTTGGTTTCTCAGATGTTCCAGCAGGTGCAACTATCACCGTTTATGACAAGGCAGATTCTCAAACGCCAATTGCAACCTTGAAGTCTGAAAATGGTGGCGATATGGCAACAGCACCATTAGCTTTTGCTAAACAACCAACTCTCCTCTACTATCGTACCCAACTACCTGGCAAAGAAATCAGTAACACCTTGGCAGTAGCGATTCCGCAGGATGAGAGAAAAATTGCTGCGGTTAGCCTTGAAAAAGGACCTAAGAAGACGGTTTACAAAGAGGGAGAAAAACTTGACCTTAGAGGTGGCACTCTCCGTGTTCAATACGAAGGGGGACAAGCCGATGAGCTGATTAACCTCACTCACTCAGGTGTGACGGTATCTGGCTACGACGCTCGACAAAAAGGGGAACAAAAGCTCACAGTCAGCTATCTTGGACTTCCAGTTACTGGTGACTTGAAGGTACAAGTGACAGGTCAAGATGAAGGAAAATCAAAAGAAGTAGCAGGATTGTACATTACTCAGAAACCGAAAACAGACTATCTAGTAGGAGAGCAACTGGATCTTGCAGAAGGTCGCTTCGGCGTTCTCTATGATGACGAGACAGAAGAAACGCACACTTTCACAGACCAAGGTGTTGAAATTACGGGCTACGATGCTCAAAAGACTGGTCGTCAGACTTTGACCTTGCATTACAAGGGGCACACCGCTGAGTTTGATGTTTTGGTTTCTCCAAAAGCAGCTGTCAACGATGAGTACCTCAAACAAGAAATCACTGCTGCCCAAGGTCGTCAGTCAACTCTTACCTACACCTTCTCAAGTGAGGATAAACAAGTAGCACTAGTAGAGAAGCTCAATGCAGCGAAAGCTGTAGTAGAAAATCATAATGCTAACCAAGAAGAAGTCAACCGGGCTTTGAATGAGTTGAAACAAGCAGGCGCAGACTTGGATGGAAATCAACGTTATCAAACTGCTAGAGAAGAATTAGAAGGCTTGCTTGAATCCGTCCGTGAAAAAGATTCTAAAGCTGACTTGATTGAACAAGCAGAAACTTTGTTGGCTTCAGAGATGCCAACTCCACAAGCTTTTGCGGAAATGAAAGAAAAGTTGAATAAGAAACTAGCCCCCGCAGAAGAAAGTCATCATGTTGGAAGCATGGATCCAAATGAAGTGGCCCCAACAGTTGAAGCTCTCCCTGAACTAGTTGTTGAAACTGAAACAACAGCCTTTGAACGCCAAGAACGACCAAATGCCGAGCTTCTCAAAGGCCAACGCCGTGTTGTACAAGCTGGAGTTGAAGGCCAAGTTCGTCACTTTATAGAAGTGGATGCCCAAGGCAAACGGACTCTCCGTTCGACCGAAGTTCTCAAGGAAGCAATTCCAGAAATCACCGAAGTTGGAACGAAAGAAGAGCAAGTCTCACAAACAAGGGATCAAGCGCCTTTAGCAGTATCAGCAAAAGGTGAAGCAGCAAGCAACCAACTGCCAAATACTGGTGTAGAAACAGATGTCAGTCTGGTAGCACTGGGACTTCTCGGAGTAATGAGTGGCTACGGTTTGCTTGCTAGGAAGAAGAGAGAAGATTAATCGAATTTACGAATCTTGAATTTTCTCATAAAAACTAAAAAACAAGGTTTGACGGCAAATCAGTCAGACCTTGTTTTAACTAGTAGAAATCAGTGAAAGAATGAGTAAATGAGCTAGTCTTCCTTTCAATAATCAGTTATTTAACAAGGTTTTTCTAGTTTTTATTTTAAAAAATGCTAGTTTCAATTATAAGAAAGAACTAGAAAAGTTTAGGGTTTTGCTATCTCTTTTGTTGATTTTGTGATATAATTAACACGTATAAAAAAAGAAGGAGTCTTTCCAAATGGCAAAATTGACTGTTAAAGACGTTGAATTGAAAGGGAAAAAAGTTCTCGTTCGTGTTGACTTCAACGTACCTGTAAAAGATGGCGTGATCACTAACGATAACCGTATCACTGCTGCCCTTCCAACGATTAAGTACATCCTTGAACAAGGCGGACGTGCAATCCTCTTCTCTCACCTTGGACGTGTAAAAGAAGAAGCGGATAAAGAAGGCAAATCCCTTGCTCCTGTAGCGGCTGACTTGGCTGCTAAATTGGGTCAAGACGTTGTCTTCATCCCAGGTGTGACTCGTGGTGCTGAATTGGAAGCAGCTGTTAACGCTCTTGAAGACGGACAAGTTCTCTTGGTTGAAAACACTCGTTTCGAAGATGTTGACGGCAAAAAAGAATCTAAAAATGATCCTGAGCTTGGTAAATACTGGGCATCACTTGGAGATGGTATCTTCGTAAACGATGCATTCGGTACAGCTCACCGTGCACACGCATCTAACGTTGGTATCTCAGCAAACGTTGAAAAAGCAGTTGCTGGTTTCCTTCTTGAAAACGAAATTGCTTACATCCAAGAAGCAGTTGAAGCTCCAGAACGTCCATTCGTAGCCATCCTTGGTGGTTCAAAAGTTTCTGATAAGATTGGTGTTATCGAAAACTTGCTTGAAAAAGCTGATAAAGTTTTGATCGGTGGTGGGATGACTTACACATTCTACAAAGCACAAGGTATCGAAATCGGTAACTCACTTGTAGAAGAAGATAAATTGGATGTGGCGAAAGCTCTTCTTGAAAAATCAAACGGCAAATTGATCTTACCAGTTGACTCAAAAGAAGCGAATGCTTTTGCAGGCTACACTGAAGTAAAAGACACTGAAGGTGAAGCAGTAGATCCTGGATTCCTTGGTTTGGATATCGGTCCAAAATCTATTGCTAAATTTGATGAAGCCTTGACTGGTGCAAAAACAGTTGTATGGAACGGACCTATGGGTGTATTTGAAAACCCTGACTTCCAAGCTGGTACAATCGGTGTCATGGACGCAATCGTGAAACAACCAGGTGTGAAATCAATCATCGGTGGTGGTGACTCAGCTGCGGCAGCCATCAACCTCGGACGTGCAGACAAGTTCTCATGGATCTCTACTGGTGGTGGAGCATCAATGGAACTTCTTGAAGGTAAAGTTCTTCCAGGACTTGCAGCGCTTACAGAAAAATAAGATTTTATAACCAAATCAAAGAAGAGAGGGATGAAAGTTCCTCTTTTCTTTTACTCGAAATAAAAACGCTTCCTCTCAACTATTGCTCATAAAAATCACCGATTTATGATAAAATGGAAATAGAAAGTTGAGATTATGAGTTATTTTAAAAAATATAAATTTGATAAGTCACAGTTTAAACTGGGCATGCGAACTTTTAAAACAGGTATTGCTGTTTTTTTGGTGCTCCTTCTTTTCGGATTTTTTGGCTGGAAGGGGCTTCAAATTGGAGCGTTAACAGCGGTCTTCAGTCTACGAGAAAGCTTTGATAAGAGCGTCCATTTTGGAACTTCGCGTATCTTAGGAAACAGTATTGGCGGTTTTTACGCCCTTGTCTTTTTCCTCTTAAACACTTTATTTCATGGAGCCTTTTGGGTAACCTTACTAGTTGTTCCAATTTGCACCATGTTAACCATTATGACAAATGTTGCCATGAACAACAAGGCAGGAGTTATTGGTGGTGTAGCGGCTATGTTGATTATTACCCTATCAATACCAAGCGGAGAAACATTTTTGTACGTGTTTGCGCGCGTATTTGAAACATTTATGGGAGTTTTTGTCGCAATCCTTGTGAATTATGATATTGAGCAACTGAAACTCTTTTGGGAGAAAAAAAGAAAATAATGTTACATTTTATGACATTATTCGTTGACGTTTGTCTTTTTTTAGACTATAATAGACAGAAAGAAGGAAATTGTAAATGAAGGAAAGAGAATTTCGCCGAAATATGGCTGTTTTTCCTATCGGCAGTGTTATGAAATTGACCGATCTCTCGGCGCGTCAGATTCGTTATTATGAAGATCAAGAGTTGATTAAACCTGATCGAAACGAAGGAAACCGTCGCATGTATTCATTGAATGACATGGATCGTTTGCTTGAAATCAAAGATTATATCTCTGAAGGTTTTAATATCGCTGCCATTAAGAAGAAATATGCTGAACGTGAGGCGAAGTCCAAGAAAGCCGTGAGTCAGACGGAAGTGCGTCGTGCACTTCACAATGAACTCCTCCAGCAGGGGCGCTTTGCTTCAGCGCAGTCACCTTTTGGTCGCGGTTAGGCAATCGCAAGTAGTCAGATATTAAGGAGAAAACCCATGCCAATCACAGCTGCAGATATTCGTCGTGAAGTCAAGGAAAAAAATGTTACCTTTATCCGTCTCATGTTTTCAGATATCTTGGGAACCATGAAGAACGTCGAAATTCCTGCTACAGATGAACAGTTAGATAAAGTCTTGTCAAACAAGGCTATGTTTGATGGATCTTCTATTGAAGGTTTTGTACGTATCAATGAGTCAGATATGTACTTGTATCCAGACTTGGATACATGGACAGTATTCCCTTGGGGGGATGAAAATGGAAGTGTTGCAGGTTTGATCTGTGATGTCTATACAACAGAAGGCGAACCCTTTGCAGGTGATCCTCGTGGCAATCTGAAGCGTGCGCTTCGTCACATGGAAGAAGCGGGATTCAAATCTTTCAACCTTGGTCCAGAGCCAGAATTCTTCCTATTTAAATTGGATGAAAATGGGGACCCAACCCTTGAAGTAAATGACAAGGGTGGCTACTTTGATTTGGCGCCTACGGACCTTGCGGACAATACGCGTCGTGAGATTGTCAATGTCTTGACCAAAATGGGATTTGAAGTAGAAGCGAGTCACCACGAGGTTGCGGTTGGACAACACGAAATTGACTTCAAGTATGATGAAGTTCTCCGTGCCTGCGATAAGATTCAAATCTTTAAACTTGTTGTGAAAACCATTGCTCGCAAACATGGGCTTTACGCAACCTTTATGGCTAAACCAAAATTTGGTATTGCTGGATCCGGTATGCACTGCAACATGTCCTTATTTGATGCAGAAGGAAACAATGCCTTCTTTGATCCAAATGATCCAAAAGGCATGCAGTTGTCAGAAACGGCCTACCACTTCCTTGGTGGTTTGATCAAGCATGCTTACAACTATACTGCCATCATGAACCCAACGGTTAACTCTTACAAACGCTTGGTTCCAGGCTATGAAGCTCCTGTTTATATCGCTTGGGCAGGTCGTAACCGTTCGCCACTTGTGCGAGTGCCAGCTTCACGTGGTATGGGAACTCGTTTGGAATTGCGTTCAGTAGACCCAATGGCGAACCCTTATATCGCTATGGCTGTCCTTCTAGAAGTTGGATTAAGTGGAATTGAAAATAAAATCGAAGCTCCAGCTCCGATCGAAGAAAATATCTACATCATGACAGCAGAAGAGCGCAAAGAAGCAGGGATTACTGATCTACCATCAACTCTCCACAATGCCCTCAAAGCTCTCACAGAAGACGAAGTTGTTAAGGCTGCTCTAGGTGAACACATCTACACAAGCTTCCTTGAAGCCAAACGAATCGAATGGGCAAGCTACGCAACCTTTGTCTCCCAATGGGAAATTGATAACTATTTGGATCTTTACTAATAAAGAATAAAGATTGCCTGAGGGTGATCTTTTTTCTTATGTTTTATATCGAGGTGTGATATATTATATATAACGAGATGCGATATATCGAACTAAATAGAAGGTGGTTATAAATGGAATTAACGGATAAGATTCGTCGAGTTTATATTCCCATGACGGAAACAGGATTTTATATCTTATTCTGTTTGCAAAAGAAAGGTCATGGTTACAGTATTACGCAAAAGGTCAAGGAGATGACAGATTCGCAAGTTTCGATCAGTCCTGGAACTATGTATGGAACCTTGTCAAAAATGGAAAAGGATGGTTTGATTTCCTTTGTCCGAGAAGAGGAGAAGCGTAAAATCTATCAGATCACAGACTTGGGACGCAAGGTTTTGGAGATAGAATTGAAACGAATCGAACGGCTCTATAGAAACAGTCAGGAGGAAGGATGATGGAAAAGAAGGTTGTATATCGGATATCTACAATTGCAGATTATGATTGAGAGGCTTTATACTTTGGGGAAATGCATGCTGAGGGCTGGAAACTCAAGGAAGTAACCTACTCTAACTTAGTAGTTGCGGTTAAGTATACTTTTGAAAAGTGCCAACCAGAGCAGGTGTCTTATCAGTTGGACTTTTATCCCATGAAAAAATCAGAGAGAGCCTCCTATTTACAACTGTTTAAAGACTGTGGCTGGGAGCATATTACAGACTTTAATAGTTTTTCCTACTTTAGAAAACCTTATTCTCAAATTGAGTCGGGTACTGAGTTTGAAATTTATAATGACGCGACCGGGAAGTTAGCTATGGTCAAACGGATTTTAACGAGGCGGATGCTTCCTATTTTGCTTCTCTTTTTAGCTCTACTACCGGTTTTCTCAAAGTCTGTCACTGGAGGTAGTTCTTTCAGTTGGGAAGTATTTTTGATTGTTATAATAAATGGTGTTTTATTGATAGTTCATGCGATTCAGATTTCTTATATTTTTTGGAAATTGTTTCAAAAATGGAAAGAAATATCTGACAAATAAAACCATGTATGTTTTCTGATTTGGAGGTCGGACAATGAATAGCAAAGTACAATTTCGGATTTTCACCATTATTGATTTGGACAAGGAAGAAGAGTATTTGCGTGAGATGCACTTGAAAGGCTGGAGGTATAGAACTAACCGTTTTGGTTTTTTTATTTTGAACAATGCCAACCAGATGATGTCATCTATCATATCTATGATTCTCGCAATCTTAAAAAGTGTAAGCATGAACTGCAAGATTTTAGAAATAGAGGTTGGGAATCGATAGAAACAGTTTTTTGTTCAATTCTTCGTAAATCATCTTCTGATTTACTTCCGGAAGAGCAAGTCTATATGAATAAGGGGCTCAGATGGGAAGTTATGCGGTCTAGACTTCGTTCATGTACAGCTACTTTCTTAGGTGGTCTTGTTGTTTGCATGAGTTTGTATCGAGAAAACTTGTCTCAGTCTTTCTTTATTATTTTCTTGTTATATGCTTGCTTAATTTCTTATCTAATCTATGGTTTTTTCAGACTTAAAAGGAAATACCAAATTGATGAAAAGTAAGTTTCTAGGTCTTTAGACTGATTTTTAGCACTCTTAATAAAAGAGTGCTAATTTTTTGAGTTTTTGTCTTGACATTCTCTTCTAAGGGTGTATAATAGAATCATGAGTTAGCACTTGGACATACAAAGTGCTAATCGATCAGACAGAGAGGAGTGATGAGATGGTTACAGAGCGTCAGCAGGATATTTTAAATCTGATTATTGACATCTTTACCAAAACGCACGAACCTGTCGGATCCAAAGCCTTGCAAGAGTCTATCAACTCTAGCAGTGCAACCATTCGTAATGATATGGCGGCTCTCGAAAAGCAAGGTTTGCTTGAGAAGGCTCATACTTCCAGTGGTCGGATGCCAAGTGTTGCTGGTTTTCAGTACTATGTGAAACACTCGCTGGATTTTGACAGACTAGCTGAAAATGAGGTCTATGAGATTGTCAAAGCCTTTGATCAGGAATTCTTCAAACTGGAGGATATTCTACAAGAAGCTGCTAATGTCTTGACAGACTTGAGTGGCTGCACAGTTGTAGCGCTAGATGTTGAGCCCAGTAGGCAACGTTTGACAGCCTTTGATATCGTTGTTTTGGGACAACATACTGCTCTTGCAGTTTTTACACTTGATGAGTCTCGAACGGTTACCAGTCAGTTTCTGATTCCAAGGAACTTCTTGCAGGAGGATTTGCTGAAGCTTAAGGCAATCATTCAGGAACGCTTCCTGGGGCACACAGTTCTAGATATTCACTACAAGATTCGGACGGAGATTCCACAGATTATCCAGCGTTACTTTACAACAACGGACAATGTCATGGATCTCTTTGAACACATCTTTAAGGAAATGTTCAACGAAAACATTGTGGTATCGGGCAAGGTCAATCTCTTGAATTTTGCTAATCTAGCAGCCTATCAGTTCTTTGACCAACTGCAAAAGGTAGCTCTGGAGATTCGTGAAGGTCTGCATGAAGATCAGATGCAAAGCGTCCGTGTTGCAGATAGTCAAGAGTCTTGTTTGGCAGACCTAGCAGTGATTAGCAGTAAGTTCCTCATTCCTTATCGAGGTTTTGGAATTCTAGCGATTATCGGTCCGATCAATCTGGATTACCAGCAATTGGTCAATCAACTCAATGTTGTCAATCGAGTCCTAACTATGAAACTCACAGATTTCTACCGCTATTTGAGTAGTAATCACTATGAGGTGAGTTGAACATGAAATTACATAAATTCCTAAAAAGGAGGCGAAAAATGTCTGAGGAAACAAAAAACGAAGAAGTAAAAGAAGAGGAAGTTGTTGAAACGACTGAAGAAACAACTCCTGAAAAGTCAGAGCTAGACTTGGCAAATGAACGTGCGGACGAGTTTGAAAATAAATACCTTCGCGCTCATGCGGAGATGCAAAATATTCAACGCCGTGCCAATGAAGAACGTCAAAACTTGCAACGTTATCGTAGTCAGGACTTGGCAAAAGCAATCTTACCATCGCTCGACAATCTAGAACGTGCATTAGCAGTTGAAGGTTTGACAGATGATGTGAAGAAGGGCTTGGAAATGGTGCAAGAGAGCTTGATTCATGCTTTGAAAGAAGAAGGAATTGAAGAAATAGCAGCGGACGGAGCATTTGACCATAACTACCATATGGCCATCCAGACTCTTCCAGCAGATGACGAACATCCAGCGGATACCATCGCCCAAGTCTTCCAAAAAGGCTACAAACTTCATGACCGCATCCTACGCCCAGCCATGGTAGTGGTGTATAACTAGAGAGGATAAAAGGGTTATGTTTAATTTTGAAAATTGGAAAGAAATTATTGCGGACTACGTTTATACTAATGTAGGAAATGATGACTTCGTATATGGAAATTATATTGATTGGGACAGTTTTAGAACTGAACATGGGGAGGAAGTGTTAGATGAGTTAGGAATTGATTTTAACACAGAAAATATTTATGAGAAATTAGATGAAGTTGGAGTGCCATCTGATTATGAATACGAGGAAGGAAATCCAGATTTCCCAGAATCATTCCGCTATTGGCAACCATAATAATTATAGTTAATAATATTAAAGATCTAAAGAGGAAAACAAAATGAGCAAAATTATCGGTATTGACTTAGGTACAACAAACTCAGCAGTTGCAGTTCTTGAAGGAACTGAAAGCAAAATCATCGCAAATCCAGAAGGAAACCGCACAACTCCATCTGTAGTATCATTCAAAAACGGTGAAATCATTGTCGGTGATGCTGCAAAACGCCAAGCAGTCACAAACCCAGATACAGTTATCTCTATCAAATCTAAGATGGGAACTTCTGAAAAAGTTTCTGCTAACGGAAAAGAATATACTCCACAAGAAATCTCAGCTATGATCCTTCAATACTTGAAAGGTTACGCTGAAGATTACCTTGGTGAAAAAGTAACTAAGGCTGTTATCACAGTTCCAGCTTACTTCAACGATGCGCAACGTCAAGCAACTAAAGACGCTGGTAAAATCGCTGGTCTTGAAGTAGAACGTATCGTCAACGAACCAACTGCAGCAGCTCTTGCTTATGGTTTGGACAAGACTGACAAAGAAGAAAAAATCTTGGTATTCGACCTTGGTGGTGGTACATTCGACGTATCTATCCTTGAATTGGGTGACGGTGTCTTCGACGTATTGTCAACTGCAGGGGACAACAAACTCGGTGGTGACGACTTTGACCAAAAAATCATCGACCACTTAGTAGCAGAATTCAAGAAAGAAAACGGTATTGACTTGTCTACTGACAAGATGGCAATGCAACGTTTGAAAGATGCGGCTGAGAAAGCTAAGAAAGACCTTTCTGGTGTAACTTCAACTCAAATCAGCTTGCCATTTATCACTGCAGGTGAGGCTGGACCTCTTCACTTGGAAATGACTTTGACTCGTGCGAAATTTGACGATTTGACTCGTGATCTTGTAGAGCGTACAAAAGTTCCAGTTCGTCAAGCCCTTTCAGATGCAGGTTTGAGCTTGTCAGAAATCGACGAAGTTATCCTTGTTGGTGGTTCTACTCGTATTCCAGCCGTTGTAGAAGCTGTGAAGGCTGAAACTGGTAAAGAACCAAACAAATCAGTAAACCCTGACGAAGTAGTTGCTATGGGTGCTGCAATCCAAGGTGGTGTCATCACTGGTGATGTTAAAGACGTTGTCCTTCTTGACGTAACACCATTGTCACTCGGTATCGAAACAATGGGTGGTGTCTTCACAAAACTTATCGACCGCAACACTACTATTCCAACATCTAAATCACAAGTCTTCTCAACTGCGGCAGACAACCAACCAGCCGTTGATATCCACGTTCTTCAAGGTGAACGCCCAATGGCAGCAGATAACAAGACTCTTGGACGCTTCCAATTGACTGATATCCCAGCTGCACCTCGTGGAATTCCTCAAATCGAAGTAACCTTTGACATCGACAAGAACGGTATCGTATCTGTTAAGGCCAAAGACCTTGGAACTCAAAAAGAACAAACTATTGTCATCCAATCAAACTCAGGTTTAACTGATGAAGAAATCGACCGCATGATGAAAGATGCAGAAGCTAACGCTGAAGCAGATAAGAAACGTAAGGAAGAAGTTGACCTTCGTAACGAAGTAGACCAAGCTATCTTTGCGACTGAAAAGACTATCAAGGAAACTGAAGGAAAAGGCTTTGACGCAGAACGCGACGCTGCTCAAGCTGCCCTTGATGACCTTAAGAAAGCGCAAGAAGACAATAACTTGGATGAAATGAAAGCAAAACTTGAAGCATTGAACGAAAAAGCTCAAGGCCTTGCTGTGAAACTCTACGAACAAGCCGCAGCAGCTCAACAAGCTCAAGCAGGAGCAGAAGGCGCACAAACAACAGGAAACGCAGGCGATGACGTCGTAGACGGAGAGTTTACGGAGAAATAATGAACACAAATATTAATCTTTTTGCAGTCATAGATTCTAAAGAACAGTATGATAAGTTTATAAAACTGGCAACTG
This sequence comes from Streptococcus oralis, assembly GCF_001578945.1. GTDB lineage: Bacteria > Bacillota > Bacilli > Lactobacillales > Streptococcaceae > Streptococcus > Streptococcus oralis_Q. The sequence continues at coordinate 139,317 of NZ_KQ969550.1, read as the reverse complement.
AGGATTATACTGAGCTCGAAAATCAAATAAAAAATCATTTTCAACTCGGTCAAGAAGAGGGATTACGAGAGTATAAAGTCAATATTCTTGCAGAGCATGCGTATAAGGAAAATGATATTGGAATTATAAATAATATATTCTGGGGAATTTTCTTCCCTTCCTTAATATCATTGTTAACAATTAGCATTTTTCCAAGACTTCAAGAGAATAGTTCAATTATTCCATCGATAATATCGTATGTTGCAGGAGCTTTAACGATAGTATTGGTAATAATGTATTTACAAAATTATCATAAGTTTAATTCAAAACGAAGGAAGCAGATTATAAACCAAAATAAAGCAATTGTGTTTTTAGAAAACTTTGAAATAAATTGAAATATCCAGAGGTTGCAACCCAGCCTCTGTTTTTCGATAAAAAGGGATGAAACCTAATTTGTTTGGGATTTGTCTTATCAATATAAAAGAAAGGAATTGAATCCGACCTAAATCGTGGTTTCATTCCGCAATATTAACAGAAAGGAATAAGGGTGTTCGTAATTGAACTCGAGCGGAAAGCTTGGAAATTAGATAAACCTCCTAAGAAATCAGGATTTCTTGTCGGTTTCCTAAATTTCAGTCGCTTTCTGTTCGCTCTTAGTATCTTGTATGAACAATACTGAATTTTATGATCGTCTGGGGGTGTCAAAAAACGCTTCGGCAGACGAGATCAAAAAGGCTTATCGTAAGCTTTCGAAAAAATACCACCCAGATATCAACAAGGAGCCTGGTGCTGAGGAAAAGTACAAGGAAGTTCAAGAAGCCTATGAAACTTTGAGTGACGACCAAAAACGTGCAGCCTACGACCAATATGGGGCTGCGGGTGCCAACGGTGGCTTTGGTGGTGCTGGCGGTTTCGGTGGCTTTGACGGAGCAGGTGGTTTTGGTGGTTTTGAAGATATCTTCTCAAGTTTCTTTGGCGGAGGCGGAGCTTCGCGCAATCCAAACGCTCCTCGTCAAGGGGATGACCTCCAGTACCGTGTGAATTTGACCTTTGAAGAAGCTATCTTCGGAACAGAAAAGGAAGTTAAGTACAATCGTGAAGCCAGCTGTCGTACATGTAACGGATCTGGTGCTAAGCCAGGAACAAGTCCAGTCACTTGTGGACGCTGTCATGGCGCTGGTGTCATTAACGTTGATACTCAGACACCACTAGGTATGATGCGTCGTCAAGTAACCTGTGATGTCTGTCATGGTCGTGGAAAAGAAATCAAAGATCCATGTACAACTTGTCACGGTACAGGTCATGAAAAACAGGCTCATAGCGTACATGTAAAAATCCCTGCTGGTGTGGAAACAGGCCAACAAATCCGCTTAGCGGGTCAAGGTGAAGCAGGCTTTAACGGTGGACCTTATGGTGACTTGTACGTGGTGGTTTCTGTAGAAGCAAGCGATAAGTTTGAACGTGAAGGAACGACTATCTTCTACAATCTGAACCTCAACTTTGTCCAAGCTGCTCTTGGTGATACTGTGGAAATTCCAACCGTGCATGGTGATGTTGAATTGGTCATCCCAGAGGGAACTCAGACTGGCAAGAAATTCCGTCTACGTGGTAAGGGAGCACCGAGCCTTCGTGGCGGTGCCGTTGGTGACCAATACGTTACTGTCAATGTTGTAACACCGACAGGTTTGAACGATCGTCAGAAAGCAGCCCTTAAAGAGTTCGCAGCTGCAGGCGACTTGAAAGTCAATCCAAAGAAAAAAGGCTTCTTTGACCATATAAAAGATGCCTTTGAAGGAGAATAAAGTAAAAAGAGCCGATTGGCTCTTTTTTTGTTATCATTGAAAATTTAGTGTCGAAAAATCATTTTCCAGTTAGTCTACTATTTGTACTTTTGAGTGAGCAAGCCAGCTGCATCCATGTCCTGAATGAGTTGCTTGATTTCTGCTTCTTTGCCAGGCTTAACTGTGATAGAATCAATGTGTTTGATCGCCGAGTTATCCTGAATATCTACCAAGGTCAAAGCTTTTTCATAGAATGAAATTCCCTTTTTAAAACTTTCCTGATTATTCCAAAAGAGAAGTGAGTAATTAGGGTTAAATGTCTTTCCTTTTTCTTGGAGATACTTTTCACTTTCCTCCTCTAAAAATTGGAATAAGCCATGATTGAACAAGTTGTCTCCTACTTTATAGTAAGAGATATCTCCTGCCTGTAGGACATAGATTTCGAGTCGGTTTTTGGTGAGTTTTGGACTTTCTTTTAGGACGGGGTGGCTATTGATGACCTCATCTGAGAAAGTGACATAAAAATTTAAACCTCCACCCTCGAATTGATACCTCCCATTTGATTCTACTTTCTCAGGAGGCATGTCAAGGGAGGTAAAGATTTGTTTTAAGTCGTCATTCCCTTTTTGGATGTCACTCGGGGAGGCCTTGAAAAGATTCACAAGTAGTAGAAATGCTAGGGCTGCAAGCAGGCAGAGGCAACCACAAGGGATCGCGATGACCTTCGCTAGAACTTTTAAAAACTGTTTCACTTTCATTTCCTCCCTTTTCTGTTCAAACCTAGTATCCAAAAAGAGTTTAAGGAAAGTTGGAGACTCTCTTATCCTTGATTTTCTTCTTGGAGGACTGCCATTCTGGTTTGGAAATCCTTTTCCAAGACTTTGAACTTGTAGGTCAAATCTTTTTGGTATTCCTTGATAAGGGCTTTTTGTTGGTCGATGATTTGCAGGCTATTTTGAATGACATCCAAATCCTCCTTCATAGCCTCGACACGGTCGCTAGTATCCATAAACTCCTCTGTGATGGCTTGGCGATGTTTTACGACAAAATAACTTCCGGCTGCAGCTCCTGCAAATAGCAATAGATTTGATAGTTTCATGGCAACCCCTTAAGCGTTTCTAATGTTTTCAGCGACTTGGGCAAGTTTGTCAAAGTCAGGTTCGTGAGCGATAAAGTCAATCTTTAGGTCATCTTCTGTACCGTAGCGAGGTAGGAGGTGCACATGGGTATGGAAGACCGTTTGACCAGCAACATCCTCACAGTTGGCAATGATATTCATGCCGACAGCTTTGGTAGCCTTCATGACTTTTTGAGCCACTGTTGGCACTTGTGCAAAGAGTTGGCTGGCGCTGGTGGCATCCATCTCCAAAAGATTGCGATAGTGCTCTTTTGGCACGACTAAGGTGTGTCCAGGCGTTACTTGAGAAATATCAAGAAAGGCAAGAACCTGCTCATCCTCGTATACTTTTGAAGCAGGAATCTCCCCTGCGATAATCTTACAAAAAATGCAATCTGACATAAAATCCACCTCTACTGTATTGAATTTTGATATAATATAGCTACATTATACCAGATTCGGAGAAAATATGTTAGAAATTAAAAACCTGACAGGAGGCTATGTTCACGTTCCTGTCTTGAAAGATGTGTCCTTTACAGTTGAAAGTGGGCAGTTGGTCGGTTTGATTGGTCTCAATGGTGCTGGGAAATCAACGACAATCAATGAAATTATCGGTCTTCTGACACCTTATAGTGGGAAAATCAAGATTAATGGTTTAACCCTGCGAGAAGATGCGACCAGCTATCGTAAGCAGATTGGCTATATCCCAGAAACGCCTAGCTTGTATGAGGAATTGACCCTCAGAGAGCATATCGAGACGGTTGCCATGGCCTATGGTATTGAGCAAAAAGTGGCTTTTGAGCGTGTGGAACCTTTGTTAAAAATGTTCCGTTTGGACCAAAAATTAGACTGGTTTCCAGTTCATTTCTCAAAAGGGATGAAGCAGAAGGTCATGATTATCTGTGCCTTTGTCGTGGATCCGAGCCTCTTTATCGTAGATGAGCCTTTCCTTGGGCTCGATCCGCTGGCTATTTCTGACTTGATTCAGCTTCTAGAAGTAGAAAAGAAAAAAGGCAAGTCCATTCTCATGAGTACACACGTGCTAGACTCAGCAGAAAAGATGTGTGATGCCTTTGTCATTCTCCACAAGGGAGAGGTGCGGGCTCAGGGGAACCTCCAGCAACTCCGTAAAGCCTTTGACATGCCTGAAGCGAGTTTGAATGATATTTACTTGGCTCTGACCAAAGAGGAGGAGCTATGAAAGACTTGTTTTTAAAGAGAAAGCAGGCTTTTCGTAAGGAGTGTGTCGGTTATCTGCGTTATGTTCTAAATGACCACTTTGTCTTGTTCCTGCTGGTTCTCATCGGTTTTCTGGCTTACCAGCACAGTCAACTCTTGCAACATTTTCCTGAAAATCACTGGCCTATCCTCTTGTTTTTGGGGATTGTCTCTGTCTTACTTTTGGCTTGGGGAGGAATCGCGACCTACATGGAAGGACCTGACAAGCTCTTTCTCTTAGTCAGTGAAGAGGAGGTTAAGTCTCACCTCAAAGGTCAGACAGTGCGCTCACTGGTCTTTTGGCTCTTTGTCCAAACCCTTTTCTTGCTTTTATTTGCGCCCTTATTTTTAGCCATGGGTTATAGCTTGCCAGTCTTTCTCATCTATGTGCTTTTATTGGGAGCTGGAAAATATCTCCTCTTTCGCCAAAAAGCCAGTAAATTTTTTACTGAGAACGGAATTGACTGGGACTATGTGATCGCCCAAGAAAGCAAGCGCAAGCAAGTTTTGCTTCGTTTCTTTGCTCTCTTTACTCAGGTCAAGGGCGTTTCAAATAGTGTCAAACGTCGCGCTTATCTGGATTTTATCCTAAAGACTGTTCAGAAGGTACCTGGGAAAATTTGGCAAAACCTCTATCTTCGTTCTTACTTGCGAAATGGAGACCTCTTTGCCCTCAGTCTCCGCCTCCTCTTCCTATCCTTGTTAGCTGTGATTTTTATCGAGCAAGCTTGGATCGCGACAGCAGTAGTAGTTTTATTTAACTATCTCCTGCTCTTTCAGTTACTCGCCCTCTATCATGCCTTTGACTACCAGTACTTGACTCAGCTATTTCCACTAGAAAAAGGGGAGAAAGAGAAGGGATTGAAACAGATTGTGCTTGGTGTGGGAAGTGCAGTTCTTTTGCTGGAATTGCTGGTCGGAGCAGTGGTTTTTCAAGAGAAAATAGCCTTGTTGGCTCTTGTAGGGGCTAGTCTCTTCCTACAATTGTTTTATTTGCCTTACCAACTAAAAAGATTGGTTGACGAATAGACTAAAAACTAGTAGAATAGTAAGGAAACTTTATACGGAGGAAAGAAATGGACTTGGGTGATAATGAGCTAACGCTGACCCCTATCCCTGGGAAGAGCGGCAAAGCTTATATGGGAAGCTACCCTGATGGGAAGCGCGTCTTTGTAAAAATGAACACCTCTCCAATCCTACCTGGCCTAGCCAGAGAACAAATCGCTCCTCAATTACTATGGACTCGTCGTTTGCCAGATGGTCGTGATATGTGTGCCCAGGAATGGTTGACGGGCAAAATCTTGACACCGCACGATATGAATCGCAAGCAGATCATCAATATCTTGACACGTCTTCACCGCTCACGTCCCTTGATGAAGCAGTTGAGCCGTTTGGGATATACCATGGAGACTCCATTAGACTTGTTGCAGTCTTGGAGGCAGGAAGCACCCGAAGTCTTGAAACGACATCAGTACTTAAACTCGGTGATTGATGATTTGCGCAGGACGGTTCCAGGTTTTAGGGAAGACCATGCAACGATTGTGCATGGGGATCTTCGTCATAGTAATTGGATTGAGACAGAGAGTGGACTCGTTTATCTAGTGGATTGGGATTCGGTTCGTCTGACGGATCGTATGTTTGATGTGGCGCATTTGCTATGCCACTACATTCCAGATCATCAGTGGCGTCAATGGTTGAGAGACTACGGCTATAAGTACAATCAGACAGTGTTAGATAAATTGTATTGGTATGGTCAGTATTCTTATTTGAACCAGATTGCCAAATACTGTGAAAATCAAGATTTAGACAATGTAAACCGGGAGATTTACGCCTTGCGCGTCTTCCGTGACAAGTATGGAAAGAAGAGATGAGAGTTAGAAATCGTAAAGGGGCGACAGAATTACTAGAGGCTAATCCCCAGTATGTGGTCCTTAATCCCTTGGAAGCTAAAGGGAAATGGCGAGACTTGTTTGAAAATGATTATCCTATTCATGTGGAAGTAGGAAGTGGAAAGGGTGCCTTTGTTTCAGGTATGGCTAAACAAAACCCTGATATCAACTATATCGGGATTGATATTCAAAAGTCTGTTTTGAGTTACGCCTTGGACAAGGTCCTTGAAGTTGGAGTGCCTAACATCAAGCTCTTGTGGGTGGATGGTTCGGATTTGACAGACTACTTTGAAGACGGTGAAATTGATCGTCTCTACCTAAACTTTTCAGATCCCTGGCCTAAAAAACGCCATGAAAAACGTCGTTTGACTTACAAGAGTTTCTTGGATACCTTCAAGCGCATCTTGCCTGAGAATGGGGAAATCCATTTCAAGACAGATAACCGTGGCTTGTTTGAGTACAGTCTAGTGAGCTTTTCTCAGTATGGGATGAAACTCAATGGTGTTTGGCTAGACTTGCATGCCAGTGATTTTGAAGGCAATGTCATGACAGAGTATGAGCAAAAATTCTCCAGCAAAGGTCAAGTCATCTATCGAGTTGAGGCAGAATTTTAAGAAATAGCTTGAAAACCAGCCGTTTGAGTGCTTATGCTTTACATAAATTGACAAACGTGCTATACTGATAGTAAGAATATGAGAAAGAGAGGCGGGGAAATATCTTCGCCTCTTGCTTATGAGGAGGTGGACGCAATCGCAACAATCGTAGAATTAGTCAGAGAAGTTGTAGAACCTGTCATCCAAGCGCCTTTCGAACTCGTAGATATCGAGTATGGAAAGGTTGGCAGTGACATGATTCTCAGTATTTTTGTAGATAAACCCGAAGGAATTACCTTGAACGACACGGCAGACTTGACAGAAATCATCAGTCCTGTCCTAGATACCATCAAGCCTGATCCCTTCCCGGAACAATATTTCCTAGAAATCACCAGTCCAGGCTTGGAACGTCCTTTGAAAACCAAGGATGCTGTCGCTGGAGCTGTTGGGAAATACATCCATGTCGGGCTCTACCAAGCCATTGATAAGCAAAAAGTCTTTGAAGGAACTTTGGTATCCTTTGAAGAGGATGAGTTGACTATGGAGTATATGGACAAGACACGTAAGAAAACCGTCCAAATTCCATACAGTTTAGTATCAAAAGCACGTTTAGCAGTAAAACTATAGAAAAGAAAGGATAGCTTTTGAGGATTCAAAAGTGAAGAAAACATGAGTAAAGAAATGCTAGAGGCCTTCCGCATTTTGGAAGAAGACAAGGGAATCAAAAAAGAAGACATCATCGAGGCAGTAGTAGAGTCGCTTCGTTCCGCTTATCGCAGACGCTATGGTCAGTCTGACAGCGTAGCTATCGACTTCAATGAAAAAACAGGCGACTTTACTGTCTATACTGTCCGTGAAGTTGTTGATGAAGTATTTGATAGCCGTTTGGAAATCAGCTTGAAAGATGCCCTTGCCATTAATTCAGCCTATGAGCTTGGTGACAAAATCAAGTTTGAAGAAGCTCCTGCTGAGTTTGGTCGTGTTGCAGCCCAATCTGCCAAACAAACCATCATGGAAAAAATGCGCAAGCAAACACGTGCTATTACCTATAATACTTACAAAGAACATGAGCAAGAAATCATGTCTGGTACAGTAGAACGATTTGACAACCGCTTTATTTACGTCAACCTTGGCAGCATCGAAGCCCAATTGTCAAAACAGGACCAAATCCCTGGAGAAGTCTTTGCTTCTCACGATCGTATCGAAGTCTATGTCTACAAGGTTGAAGACAACCCTCGTGGTGTCAACGTCTTTGTTAGCCGTAGCCATCCAGAGATGATTAAACGCTTGATGGAGCAAGAAATTCCAGAAGTTTACGATGGAACTGTCGAAATCATGAGCGTAGCCCGCGAAGCTGGTGACCGTACCAAGGTTGCCGTTCGCAGCCACAATCCAAACGTGGACGCTATCGGGACAATCGTTGGACGTGGTGGTGCTAATATCAAGAAAATCACTAGCAAATTCCACCCAGCTCGTTACGATGCCAAGAGTGATCGTATGATTCCTGTCGAAGAAAACATTGACGTTATCGAGTGGGTAGCAGATCCAGCTGAGTTTATCTACAATGCCATCGCACCGGCAGAGGTTGACCAAGTTATCTTTGATGAAAACGACAGCAAACGTGCCTTGGTCGTTGTGCCTGATAACAAGCTTTCTCTTGCCATCGGTCGTCGTGGACAAAACGTTCGCTTGGCAGCTCATTTGACAGGTTACCGTATCGATATCAAGTCTGCAAGTGAGTTTGAAGCTATGGAAGAAGCAGGTCAAGTTGATTACGCAGCTGCGGACGAATTGACAGAAGAATAAAAGCTGCTAGAGGAGGGAAAGATGAAAACAAGAAAAATCCCTTTGCGCAAGTCTGTTGTATCCAACGAAGTGATTGATAAGCGTGATTTGCTCCGCATTGTCAAGAACAAGGAAGGACAGGTCTTTATCGACCCGACAGGCAAGGCCAATGGCCGAGGCGCTTATATCAAGCTAGACAATGCAGAAGCCCTAGAGGCAAAAAAGAAGAAAGTCTTTAACCGCAGCTTTAACATGGAAGTGGAAGAAAGCTTTTATGACGAGTTGATCGCTTATGTTGATCACAAAGTAAAAAGAAGAGAGTTAGGACTTGAATAAGCAAAAGATAAGCAATCTCTTGGGACTTGCTCAACGAGCAGGCCGGATTATATCAGGGGAGGAATTGGTGGTCAAGGCCATCCAAGATCAGAAAGCTAAGCTAGTCTTTCTAGCACAGGATGCTGGTCCCAATCTGACCAAGAAGATTCAAGATAAAAGTGACTATTATCAAGTAGAAGTTATAACCGTGTTTTCAACACTGGAATTAAGCATAGCAGTCGGGAAATCGAGAAAGGTTTTGGCTGTGACAGATGCTGGATTTACAAAGAAAATGAGGTCTCTTATGGAATAGAAGAGGAGGACATGATTTGTCTAAGAAAAGATTGTACGAAATCGCAAAAGAACTTGGAAAAGAAAGTAAAGAAGTTGTAGCGCGTGCAAAAGAGTTGGGCTTGGATGTGAAAAGCCACTCATCGAGCGTGGAAGCTGTTGCTGCTGAGCAAATCGCAGCTAGCTTTAAACCTGCACCTGCTCCTAAGGCAGAAGCAAAACCTGAAGCACCAAAAGCAAGTGTAGAAAAGAAAGCAGAAAAGCCTGCATCAGCTAAACCAGTAGCCGCAAAGGAAGAAAGCAAACCAGCTACACCTGTAGCTCCTAAGGAAGAAAAAGTAGTGGCCGCAAGACCACAAAGTCGAAACTTCAAGGCGGAGCGTGAGGCGCGTGCCAAAGAGCAGGCAGAGCGACGCAAACAAAACAAGGGCAACAACCGTGACCAACAACAAAACGGTAACCGTCAGAAAAACGACGGCCGTAATGGTGGCAAACCTGGTCAAGGAAACCGCGACAATCGCCGATTTAACGACCAAGGGAAAAAACCACAAGATCAAGGGAATCGTGGCAATGATCGCCGTCAGCAACAAGACTTCCAGCCAAAACAAGCTGGCCCACGTGTTGACTTTAAAGCCCGTGCCGCAGCCCTAAAAGCAGAGCAAAATGCAGAATACGCACGCTCAAGCGAGGAGCGCTTCAAACAATCGCAAGCTGCCAAAGAAGCCTTGGCTCAAGCTAATAAACGCAAGGAACCAGAGGAAATCTTTGAAGAAGCTGCTAAGCTAGCTGAACAAACGCAGCCAGCCGTAACAGTAGCTCCTGTAGCGAAAGAAGCACCAGTGGATACACGTCGTAAAAAACAAGCTCGACCAGACAAAGAACGTGATGATTATGATCACGAAGAAGATGGTCCTAGAAAACAACAAAAGAATCGAAGTAGTCAAAATCAAGTGAGAAATCAAAGAAATAGTAACTGGAATAACAACAAGAAAAATAAAAAAGGGAACAAGCAAAACAACCGTAACCAGACTCCAAAACCTGTTACAGAGCGTAAGTTCCATGAATTGCCAACAGAATTTGAATATACAGATGGTATGACTGTTGCGGAAATCGCAAAACGTATCAAACGTGAACCAGCTGAAATCGTTAAGAAACTCTTTATGATGGGTGTGATGGCCACACAAAACCAATCCTTGGATGGAGAAACCATCGAACTCCTCATGGTGGATTATGGTATCGAAGCCAAACAAAAGGTTGAAGTGGATAATGCCGACATCGAACGTTTCTTTGTCGAAGATGGGTATCTCAATGAAGATGAATTGGTTGAGCGTCCACCAGTTGTAACCATCATGGGACACGTTGACCATGGTAAAACAACACTTTTGGATACCCTTCGTAACTCTCGTGTTGCGACAGGTGAAGCGGGTGGTATCACTCAGCATATCGGTGCCTACCAAATCGTGGAAAATGGCAAGAAGATTACCTTCCTTGATACACCAGGACACGCGGCCTTTACATCAATGCGTGCGCGTGGTGCATCTGTTACCGATATTACCATCTTGGTTGTAGCGGCCGACGACGGGGTTATGCCTCAGACTATCGAAGCCATCAACCACTCAAAAGCGGCCAACGTTCCAATTATCGTAGCCATCAACAAGATTGATAAACCAGGTGCCAACCCAGAACGCGTTATCGGTGAATTGGCTGAGCATGGGGTTATGTCAACAGCTTGGGGTGGTGATTCTGAGTTTGTTGAAATCTCAGCTAAATTCAACCAAAATATCGATGAACTCTTGGAAACGGTCCTTCTTGTGGCTGAAATCCAAGAACTCAAGGCAGACCCAACAGTTCGTGCGATCGGTACCGTTATCGAGGCTCGCTTGGATAAAGGAAAAGGTGCGGTCGCAACCCTTCTTGTTCAACAAGGTACCTTGAATGTCCAAGATCCAATCGTTGTCGGAAATACCTTCGGTCGTGTCCGTGCCATGACCAATGACCTTGGTCGTCGTGTTAAGGTTGCTGGACCATCAACACCAGTATCTATCACAGGTTTGAACGAAGCACCAATGGCGGGTGACCACTTTGCCGTTTATGAAGATGAAAAATCTGCGCGTGCAGCAGGTGAAGAGCGTGCGAAACGTGCCCTCATGAAACAACGCCAAGCTACTCAACGTGTCAGCCTTGAAAACCTCTTTGATACCCTTAAAGCTGGTGAGCTTAAGTCTGTTAACGTCATTATCAAGGCAGACGTACAAGGTTCGGTTGAAGCTCTTTCTGCCTCACTTCAAAAGATTGATGTAGAAGGTGTCAAAGTGACCATCGTTCACTCAGCAGTCGGTGCCATCAATGAATCTGACGTGACTCTTGCTGAAGCTTCTAATGCCTTTATCGTTGGTTTCAACGTACGCCCTACACCACAGGCTCGTCAACAAGCTGAAGCTGACGATGTAGAAATCCGTCTCCACAGCATTATCTACAAGGTTATCGAAGAGATGGAAGAAGCCATGAAAGGGATGCTTGACCCAGAATTTGAAGAAAAAGTTATCGGTGAAGCAATCATCCGTGAAACCTTCAAGGTATCTAAAGTGGGAACTATTGGTGGATTCATGGTTACGAGTGGTAAAGTTACCCGTGACTCTAAAGTCCGTGTTATCCGTGACGGTGTTGTTATCTATGACGGCGAACTCGCAAGCTTGAAACACTACAAAGACGACGTGAAAGAAGTTACTAACGGTCGTGAAGGTGGATTGATGATTGATGGCTACAATGATATCAAGATGGATGATGTGATTGAGGCATACGTCATGGAAGAAATCAAGAGATAATAGAGAAACGATAGCCGATTTGACTCGTCGTCAACAGTGCCTTGATGAACCCTTAGTTCTATCTAAGGCTTGTTTCCTAGATTCAAATGGCTCTAGTTCCTCTATCTAACAGAAATAGCTAGGTCTGCTGGCCTAGCTTTTGATTCAAAGTAGAGAAAGGAATATCATGGCAAATCATTTTCGTACGGATCGTGTGGGCATGGAAATCAAGCGTGAAGTCAATGAGATTTTGCAAAAGAAAGTCCGTGATCCGCGTGTCCAAGGTGTGACCATTACAGATGTTCAGATGCTGGGTGACTTGTCTGTTGCCAAGGTTTACTACACCATTTTGAGTAACCTTGCTTCGGATAACCGAAAAGCTCAAGTAGGGCTTGAAAAAGCAACTGGTACCATCAAACGTGAACTTGGTCGCAATTTGAAATTGTACAAAATCCCAGATTTGACCTTCGTCAAGGACGAATCCATTGAATATGGGAACAAGATTGACGAAATGCTACGCAATCTGGATAAGAAGTAAAAAGAGGGGGGACCCTCTTTTTTGGTGGCTGAAAATGATCAACATGAAAGATAATGGAAGAAGATACATGATAAGCGAAATTCTCTATTTAAAATGAAATCCAAGCAGAAAATGCTTTTTTTTTATAGGAAAAATGATATGATAAAATTAGAAATAAAAAGGAGATTTTATGAATGAATAAAATGAAAAAAATTTATCGCTTAGGCTTGCTTTGCCTTTCGGTGTCTACTCTAGTTGCATGTGGGTCTGTATCTAAAAAAACAACTACTTCGTCTAGTGAAGAACAGACAGAAGTATCAGCTAGCAGTTATGAAAAGAAAGGGATTCTATCTAAAGCAAAAGAAAAACTAGGCTCAAGTGATTTTAACCCACAAGATGTTAGTGATACAACGATTGAATCTATTAGAACTTATGAAGATTATCTGACGATGTATGAGAAAATCATTGACAATTACTACACAGAAGCAGATGAAGCCTTTAAAGGTACCGCTTTAGAGGATAGTACTGCTATCCAAGAGCTAAAAGATAGCACGAAACAAGAGATGGAAGAGCAGAAAAAACAATACGGTCCACTAAAGAAAGCACCTATTCAAGGAAAAGAGGAAATTGTTCAGGTTCTAAAAGATTATCGTGATAATCTTCATGAACAGGTGGAGCAGTGGAAAGCTAGTTTGTAGTGGAAGGGAAGTTCAAGATGGACTATCAATTATTACCTCATGAATACATGGTCATGCATGATGACCATGTCAGTTTTGGTAAATCAACCGGCTCAACGGATGATTTGATTTTAACCAATTTGCATTTGATTCTCATTAAAAAAGGTTTTTTTGGTGGTAAAAAAGGAGAATTAAAAATCCCTATTAATCAAATCAAAGTGTTTGAAGGAAAACCACAAGTTTTGGTAAATAAGGACAGTGGCTTGAAATGCTTGGAAGTTTATTATACAGGTGGTCAAGCGAGTTTTAGTTTTTCAAATCCCAAAGATACAGACAAATGGGCAAATAATATCATCAAACTGATGGCTGGAGATACTGAAAATTTTGAAAAAATCGGGGATAGCAGTCTTTTTGGAGTAGATATTTTAGCAGAAAGTTTAAAAGATACCTTTGATACTTTCAAAACTGGGCTAGGATTCAAGGATGCAGAGCCAGAAAAAGTATCCACCAAGTGCAGTTTTTGTGGAGCTCCTTTGTCGGGAGTGGTGAAGCAGGCGGTCAAATGTAGTTATTGTGATATGGAACAGACCTTGTAGGAGATGAAAGATGGGAATAATTAAAGCAGTTACAGACTCCATTGGTGGAACTTTTGCAGACCAGTGGAAGGAGATTATTACTGCACAGCTTTTTGATGAGCATACGGCTGTCAGTCCAGGTATCCTCCAAGAAAGCAATAATGGACGTGGAGTTAATAGCAAGAGTTCTATAGGTGTCATTTCAAACGGCTCAAAGATTTTTATTCCTGAAAATACGGCTGCCTTTATCTTTAGCCAGTCTGGAATAGAGGAAATTATCACAGAGCCAGGTGGATATGAATACCAAAATGGTGAGAGCAGTATTTTTAATGGTGATGGATTAAAAAAATCATTGTTTGACAATGTTGTAAATCGTGTGGGCTTTGGTGGTCAGTCAGACCAGCAAAAGCAGATTTGTTTTGTCAATCTACGAGAAATCCGTGATATAAAATTTGGCACTCGTGGTCCGGTGATGTATAATGACTTGTTTTATGGGACAGACTTGGAAGTACGTGCTTTTGGGACGTTTTCGATTAGAATTACCGATGCTAGGCAGTTTGTGAGAAATTTTCTCCCTGCTAATGTCAGTTATTATACCTTTGATAGTGCGCAGGCTAGGGCTCAGATAGTAACGGAGTTTTTGCAGTCCTTTATCGTTGCCCTTAACTCTTTATCGACAACTTATCGGATTTCTCAACTTCCGTCCCAAGCAACTGTTCTGGCAGAGCAAGTAGCAGGAAATGGTCAATATGCTGGAACTTGGAAAGAACGTTTTGGATTTGAGATTGTCAAGGTTGCCATTGCAAATATCGAATTTTCTCCTGAATCCAAGGAACTTGTTAAACAGTATTCATCAAATAAGATGAATATGAAAGCCTATGATGATGTTTCTCAAAAATCTTCTAATATTGCTGCGCAACAAAAAATCGCTTCTGGTATTGAACAGCATGGGCTAGGTGATAGTGCGGGGATGATTTTTGGGATGAATATGGCACAGCAATTAGATGATAAAGCTAATAAGCCTGCCTTATCACTAGATGAGCAAATTGAGGCGTTGACGAAACTAAAATCGTTGCTGGATGCAGGTATCCTCTCACAAGAAGAATTTGACCGTAAGAAAAAGGAAATTATGGATTTGTAAGAAAGTCAATCAATACGCTAGCAGCATAAAACTGCTAGTTTTTTTGTTCTTGCTTTCCTTATGGTATAATATAAGCAGTAAAATCATTTTAGAACATACATGGAGGTCGTCATGGATAATATCATCGATGTGTCAATACCCGTTGCAGAAGTGGTAGACAAGCATCCAGAAGTCTTGGAAATACTAGTAGAGCTCGGTTTTAAACCACTTGCTAATCCCTTGATGCGCAACACTGTCGGGCGCAAGGTATCGCTTAAGCAGGGTTCTAAGCTCGAAGGAACTCCTATGGACAAGATTGTCCGCACACTGGAAGCGAATGGTTACGAAGTGATTGGATTAGACTAATGGCAGATGAACGGATTCATATCCTACGGGATATTTTGTTAGAATTGCATAATGGCGCCTCTCCTGAGTCAGTTCAGGAGTGTTTTGATGCGACCTTTACAGGTGTTTCAGCCATCGAGATTTCCCTCATGGAGCACGAGCTGATGAACTCAGACTCAGGTGTCACCTTTGAAGATGTCATGGAACTCTGTGATGTCCATGCCAATCTTTTTAAAAATGCTGTTAAGGGCGTCGAAGTGGAAGATACCGAGCATCCTGGTCACCCAGTTCGCGTCTTCAAGGATGAAAATTTGGCTCTCCGTGCAGCTTTGATTCGCATTCGGAGATTGTTAGATACCTATGAGTCTATGGAAGACGAGGAAATGCTTGCGGAGATGCGCAAGGGTTTGGTTCGTCAAATGGGACTTTTGGGGCAATTTGATGTCCACTACCAGCGCAAGGAAGAGCTCTTTTTCCCCATCATGGAGCGTTATGGTCACGATTCACCCCCTAAAGTCATGTGGGGAGTGGATGATCAGATCAGGGAACTCTTTCATACAGCTCTAGCGACAGCCAAGTCATTACCAGAAGTGTCGATTAGCAGTGTAAAGGAAACTTTCGAAGCTTTTGCGACAGAGTTTGAAAGTATGATTTTCAAGGAAGAGTCTATCCTTCTCATGATTCTTCTTGAGTCCTTTACTCAGGATGACTGGATTCAGATTGCGGAGGAGAGTGATGCTTATGGCTATGCCATCATCCGTCCGTCAGAGAAATGGGTGCCAGAACGACAAAGCTTTATCGAGGAAAAGAGTGCAGAAGAGCCAGTACAACTAGACACGGCTGAAGGTCAAGTTCAGCAAGTTATCAATACACCAGAAGGCCAGTTCACTATTACCTTTACCCCTAAGGAAAAGGAAGCGGTGCTGGATCGTCATAGTCAACAGGCTTTTGGCAATGGCTATCTCTCCGTCGAGCAGGCCAACCTCATCCTCAATCACCTCCCTATGGAGATCACCTTTGTCAATAAAGACGATATTTTCCAGTATTACAATGACAATACGCCAGCTGATGAGATGATTTTCAAACGGACGCCGTCCCAAGTTGGGCGCAATGTTGAACTCTGTCATCCGCCTAAGTACCTAGACAAGGTAAAGGCCGTTATGAAAGGTCTTCGTGAAGGGGTCAAGGACAAGTATGAGATGTGGTTCAAGTCAGAGTCGCGAGGCAAGTTTGTCCACATCACCTATGCCGCAGTACACGATGAAAACGGGGAATTCCAAGGCGTGTTGGAGTATGTTCAGGATATCCAGCCCTACCGAGAGATTGATACTGACTACTTCCGTGGATTAGAATAAGGAGAATCAATGAGTTACGAACAGGAATTTATGAAGGAATTTGAAGCTTGGGTCAATACCCAGATCATGATCAACGACATGGCGCACAAGGAAAGTCAAAAAGTCTACGAAGAAGACCAAGACGAGCGTGCCAAGGATGCCATGATTCGCTACGAAAGTCGCTTGGATGCCTACCAGTTCTTGCTTGGTAAGTTTGAAAATTTCAAGGCGGGCAAGGGATTTCATGATTTGCCAGAAGGATTGTTTGGCGAGCGAAATTATTAAAATAGTGATACTTTCTTGATTTTTTATCGAAATCTTGATAGAATATCTTTATTAAATCCTTGTCAGATCAGGGATTTTTTATTGAAAGGATTTTATCATGTCAAAGAAACTCCAACGTAAAAAACAATTGCGAAATAGCCTTCGTCGTTCAGGTGCCTTTTCAAATACGGTGACCAAGGTTGTCGAAGAAACAAAAAAAGTCGTGAAACATGCAGAGAAGTCTGCTAGCGAAGCAGGAAAAGTTGTCTCTAAAAAAGTGGAACAAGCAGTAGAAGCGACCAAGGAACAAGCTCAAAAAGTTACAAACTCCGTAGAAGAATTCGCAGCGACTTTGGGTGGCCTCTCAGTAGATCGTGCGAAGACTTTCTATGATGAAGGCATCAAGTCAGCTGCTGACTTTAAAAACTGGACTGAAAAAGAACTCCTTGCCTTGAAAGGAATTGGCCCAGCTACCATCAAGAAATTAAAAGAGCACGGAATCAGCTTCAAGTAATTTTTCTTGCCCCTTGCATTTCTGTCAAAAACTTGTTAAAATAAAGCCATTAGAGGTGTTTTGGATCCCACATTTTACAGAAAGTGGCGGCGCTGAGAAGTCCACAAATGTGTCAAAATTGGTTGCTGATGGATAAAAAATGAAATAATATTGTCTTTTTATTATAAAGACGAGAGTTGCGGGCTCTGCCCGAAATTGGGTGGTACCGCGGATAAACACATTCGTCCCTGTCATAGTTATGGCAGGGACGATTTTTTGTAGAAAGCGAGGGGGAAAATTGGAAACAAGCCAGATTATTACTCTGCTCAGTGGAGCAGGTCTAGGAGCTGTATTAAGTGCGATTTTAGTTTTTGCTAATAATAGTAAAAGAAATCAACTTGATTATATTACTAAAGAACGTTCAGAGTGGAGAAAGGATATTCAAATTATTTTAGATGACTTGGGTAAAGTAGGTAAGCGTGCAGAAGCTATACAACGTTTAAAGTCACGAATTAATCCATACGGAAAGAGTAAAACAGTTGATAATGGAGATGATTTTTATTTACATGAGGGTCATATCTGGAGTTTGGTTAATACAATTGATATAACCAATACTAGTCAAATAGAAAGGTTATCTGATTATGTGCGACTACTCTGGAAATATGACTGGGAGAGATCCAAGCGGGAAATAAAATTCGATATTTTTAATAGCTTTATATACTTTATTCTTGTTATCGGATCCATATCTAATTCTTTATTAATCCTTTTTAAAATTGAAGAATTTTGGTGGAAGTTTTTATTGGTCATAGTATCGATTGTTATGATAATAAGTATATTCTACTTCAAAAAATTCACTACAAAGATTAAAAAATGGAATGAACGTGAAGTGTTATATCTTGTAGTATTAACTATATCAATGTATGTTAGTATATGTGCTATGTTATTTTGGATAATTCATACTGACACAGACATATTGGATATGCTTATTCCCGCTTTGTTGATATATATACCAATATTAGGTATAGAGCGAAATATTATAAAAACCAATGAAGAAGAAGAAAACTATATTGATACTTTAAAGGAACTTGAGAAAAAGGAGCAAACACATGTCTAAACAACTTTCACCTAAATACACTCCATCCTAGGTTGAGGTTGTTCGTTACCAAAAATGGCTTGAAGAAGACATTTTCGAGGCTCAAGGAGTTCAAAAGACTAACCCATATTCAATCATTATTCCACCACCAAATGTTACTTGGAAACTTTACCTTGGTCACGCTTGGAGTACAACCTTCAAATTCAACGAATCGCTGAAAATCCCATTAAAGTCTGTATCTGAGATTGTAAGGATATCTAAGGCAGTTTAGTCTGGTCTATTGAAGACACTGAATTAAAGGAGAAAAGAGATGGCTAAAAAGAAAAATAGAAAAAAAGAATTAAAACGCCAGCAAAAGTTGGATATCAAAGTTATTTCTGAAGAAGAGGCTGCTTGGACAGAGATAATGGCTAAAAAACCAACTTTTGTAGAGCGTCGACAAATTCAAAATTTCGATGAACAAAACACCGCAATGGTCCAATACACTAAAGAACATGGAGAGTACCCAGATGTTCAGCAAATCAATTACCAACTAAAAAATGGAAGTTTTGACTGGCATGAGGATCATGCTTTATTTAGAGAAGCTATGCATACTCCAAATACACAGAAGCGAAAGAAATTGTTAAAACAAGTTTTAAAAATCAATCCAGATTATTTTGCTGCTGATTTTCACTTATTCCTATCAGAAGTTGAAGATTTTGATTTGCCAACCTTCAAAAAAGTATTGGATTTTGAAATTCTAGTTTTAGAAAAATGGAAAATGAACGGATACAATAGTTGGAATCTTTTTGAAGCACGCCCTGTTCTGACTGCCCTTATGTTTCTGATTGAATATTATATGACAGAAAAATTTTATTATAAGGCTTTGGAATTGGTTAACTTATACTTAAGTAGGCGACCAGAACGTTTTCCTCCTAATTTTGTCTTCTGTATGCTTTCCTTGTATCATATTACTGGTCAGGAACTAAAGGTTGAACGTTTCTATCGTGAAGAATTAAATAAAGGA
Organism: Streptococcus oralis; assembly: GCF_001578945.1. GTDB lineage: Bacteria > Bacillota > Bacilli > Lactobacillales > Streptococcaceae > Streptococcus > Streptococcus oralis_Q. The sequence goes on along the minus strand of NZ_KQ969550.1, from coordinate 120,121 downwards.
AAACGGGATGATACCATTCTTATTCATGCCATCATTTCTGCTTTTTCTCAAGGAAAAATTGAGAAAGCAAGTCAGTTATTTGCAAAATTAGTAGAAATAAATGATGAAGTTGCTGAATTCTTTATCGAGGAAGATTGGCAATTCAAAGTTATAGATATCGAAGACCAAGAATTCTATTTTCCAAACTCAGTTGAATCGCTACAAGCTAGTTTATATCCTCTGCTTGACTATTTACAAGAAAATATTATCTTGACAGAATTTTTAACAAATGAGGCCAAGAAGTTCTGTCGTGAACCAGTATTTTCGAATCATTCCAGTGTGATAAGAAATTTATCCAAGGCAAACGACTGGTACTCCTTTATGAACGAGGAAAAAATGAAGGGAATTCGGATGGATCTTGTTCGCATCTTTGTAGAAAACAGGATCCGTACATCTGCAGATTTTAAAAAATGGACCGAAAAAGAAGTTCTTGCTTTGAAGGGAATTGGTTCCGCTACCGTTCAAAAACTGAAAGAAAACGGTATAAAGTTTAAGAATGAGAAGTAATTGTTTATTGAAGGGAGGAGGTGGACTTGTCTTGAATGAAATTTCTAATTTCATCCTGTATACTACACCCAATGGCGATGTTCAGTTAGATATCCTTTTACAAGATGAAAATCTTTGGTTGACTCAAAAAGGTCTTGCAGAGCTCTTTGGAGTTGAACGAAGTGTCATTACAAAGCACTTGAAAAACATTTATGATAGTGGGGAGTTGGATAAGATATCAACTTGTGCAAAATTTGCACAGGTTCAACAAGAGGGAAATAGGTCTGTCCGGCGTGAACTTGAGTATTACAATTTGGATGCTATCATTTCAGTTGGCTATCGTGTAAATTCCAGTAAGGCTACTCAATTTAGAATTTGGGCAACCAACACCTTGAAAGAATTTATCATCAAAGGTTTTGTTTTAAATGATGAACGATTGAAACAAGGCCAGACGGTTTTCGGACAAGATTATTTCCGTGAACTTTTAGAACGAATTCGCTCTATTCGTTCTAGCGAGCGCCGAATCTACCAGCAAATTACGGATATCTTTGCCGAATGTGCCATAGATTATGATAGAAACTCTGATATTACTAAAAACTTCTATGCTATGGTACAAAATAAATTCCATTATGCGATTACTGGAAATACAGCTGCAGAAATTATCTACCAGCAAGCCGATGCTAGTAAAGATAAAATGGGATTAACCACTTGGAAGAATGCACCTGATGGACGAGTGCTCAAGTCAGATGTAACGGTGGCTAAAAACTATCTGCAAGAAAAAGAAATTCGACAACTAGAGCGAACTGTTACAGCCTATTTTGATTATATCGAGGGTTTGGTTGAGCGCCGTAATACTTTTACAATGCGAGGATTGGCAGATAGTATTGATCGTTTTCTATCTTTTAATGAGTACGAAATCTTAGAAGGAAAAGGAAATATTTCCAAGAAACAAGCAGACTCCAAAGCTATCCAGGAGTACGAAAAATTTAACCGAACTCAAAAAATCATATCGGACTTTGATAAACATATTCTGAAGATAATGAGAGAGAGTTAATGTAAATCTAAGAGTTTGATTTGTAACGTGTTCACACAGTTTCTTTTTGCTAATAGAAAATTCTTAGAGAAACAAGATGTATTGAATCAAACTCTATCTCCCACATGCTAATTTTAATTAAAGATATAAACTAGAAAGGACAAACACATGTCTAAAGAACTTTCACCTAAATACAATCCAGCCGAGGTTGAGGCTGGTCGTTACCAAAAATGGCTTGATGCCGATGTTTTCAAGCCTTCAGGCGATCAAAAGGCTAAGCCTTATTCAATCGTCATTCCACCACCAAATGTCACTGGTAAGTTGCATCTGGGTCATGCTTGGGATACGACTTTGCAGGATATCATCATCCGTCAAAAACGCATGCAAGGTTTTGACACGCTTTGGCTTCCAGGGATGGACCACGCGGGGATTGCGACTCAGGCTAAGGTTGAGGAGCGCTTGCGTGGTGAAGGCATTTCTCGCTATGATCTCGGTCGTGAGAAATTCCTAGATAAAGTCTGGGAATGGAAAGACGAATATGCGACTACCATCAAGGAACAATGGGGCAAAATGGGCCTCTCTGTAGATTACTCTCGTGAGCGTTTCACCCTTGACGAAGGCTTGTCAAAAGCTGTTCGCAAGGTCTTTGTCGACCTTTACAAGAAAGGCTGGATCTACCGTGGTGAGTTTATCATTAACTGGGACCCAGCAGCTCGCACAGCCCTTTCTGATATCGAGGTGATCCACAAGGATGTCGAAGGTGCCTTCTACCACATGAACTATATGTTGGAAGATGGCTCACGCGCCCTTGAAGTTGCGACAACTCGTCCTGAGACCATGTTTGGGGACGTTGCGGTTGCGGTCAATCCAGAAGACCCACGCTACAAGGACTTGATCGGTAAAAACGTCATCCTTCCAATCGCTAATAAATTGATTCCAATCGTTGGAGATGAGCACGCAGATCCTGAGTTTGGTACAGGTGTCGTGAAAATCACACCTGCCCACGATCCAAACGACTTCTTGGTCGGTCAACGCCACAACTTACCACAAGTTAACGTCATGAACGACGACGGAACGATGAATGACTTGGCCTTCGAATTTGCAGGTATGGACCGTTTTGAAGCACGTAAGGCAGTTGTTGCCAAGTTGGAAGAAATCGGTGCCCTTGTTAAAATCGAAAAACGTGTCCACAGTGTTGGTCACTCAGAACGTACAGGTGTAGTGGTTGAGCCACGCTTGTCTACGCAGTGGTTCGTCAAGATGGACCAATTGGCCAAGAATGCCATTGCCAACCAAGACACTGACGACAAGGTAGAATTCTACCCACCTCGTTTCAACGATACCTTCCTCCAATGGATGGAAAATGTCCATGACTGGGTAATCTCTCGTCAGCTCTGGTGGGGTCACCAAATCCCTGCTTGGTACAATGCTGAGGGTGAAATGTACGTCGGTGAAGAAGCGCCAGAAGGTGACGGATGGACTCAGGACGAAGACGTCTTGGATACGTGGTTCAGTTCTGCCCTTTGGCCATTCTCAACCATGGGCTGGCCAGATGTCGACTCAGAAGACTTCAAACGTTACTTCCCAACTTCAACCTTGGTAACAGGTTACGACATCATCTTCTTCTGGGTGTCTCGTATGATCTTCCAATCTCTGGAATTCACTGGCCGTCAGCCATTCCAAAACGTTCTTATCCACGGTTTGATTCGTGACGAGCAAGGACGTAAGATGTCGAAATCTCTTGGTAACGGGATTGACCCAATGGATGTTATCGAGAAATACGGTGCCGATGCCCTTCGTTGGTTCCTTTCAAACGGTTCTGCACCAGGCCAAGACGTGCGTTTCTCTTACGAAAAAATGGATGCTTCATGGAACTTCATTAACAAGATTTGGAACATCTCACGCTACATCCTCATGAACAATGAAGGCTTGACCCTTGAGCAAGCAACGGCTAATGTGGAAAAAGTGGTTAATAAGGAAGCTGGGAATGTTACAGACCGCTGGATTCTCCACAACCTTAATGAAACGATCGGAAAAGTTACTGAAAACTTTGACAAGTTTGAGTTTGGTGTGGCTGGACACATCCTCTACAACTTTATCTGGGATGAGTTTGCGGACTGGTACGTTGAGTTGACCAAGGAAGTCCTTTATAGTGATAACGAAGAAGAGAAAGTCATCACACGTTCTGTCCTCCTTTACACCTTGGACAAGATCCTTCGTCTCCTTCACCCAATCATGCCATTCGTGACCGAGGAAATCTTTGGACAAATCTCAGAAGGCTCTATCGTCACAGCGGAATACCCAACTGTCAACCCAGCCTTTGAAGACTTTGAGGCTCACACTGGTGTGGAAAGTCTCAAAGACTTGATCCGTGCTGTTCGGAATGCGCGTGCAGAAGTAAACGTAGCACCAAGCAAGCCTATCACTATCCTTGTTAAGACAAGCGATAGCGACTTGGAAGCCTTCTTTAACAGCAATGTCAACTACATCAAACGCTTCACAAATCCAGAACACTTGGAAATCGCATCAAACATCCCTGCACCTGAACTCGCAATGTCAAGCGTCATCACAGGAGCAGAAATCTACTTGCCACTGGCAGACCTCCTCAATGTCGAAGAAGAACTGGCTCGTCTCGACAAAGAATTGGCTAAATGGCAAAAAGAACTAGATATGGTAGGCAAGAAACTCTCTAACGAACGCTTCGTAGCCAATGCCAAACCAGAAGTCGTCCAAAAAGAACGCGATAAACAAGCCGACTACCAAGCTAAGTACGACGCGACCGTCGCACGTATTGATGAGATGAAGAAGTTGGTGAAATAAATAAAGAAACACGGTGATGAGCCGTGTTTTTTGGTATAATAAATAAAACGTTAGAAAGCGATCTATAAATAACAAATATGGAAAAATTCCAAGTTTTTACCCCTGAAAAATATGTTCATTTTATGCTTGATAAGGTAGAATATGATGGGAAAAATATACTTAAAAAATATTTTTTAGAGAATTCTGTAGGTGAAGGAAATATTTTGTGTGTAGCAATTAAAAGATACATTGAAGTAGCACTTAAGCACAGATATTCCACTTCATCCATAAAATCTGATTTAGAAAAATACTTTGTTGCTTTTGAAATTGACCCTCAATTAAAGGAAAATTGTTTAAGAAATTTAGATAATATTGCTTTGGAATACGGAATTCGAGAGGTAAACTGGCAAATTCTTTCTGATGATTATTTAAGATACAATCTTAAAATGAGATTTGATTTTATTGTTGGTAATCCTCCATATATCACCTATCAAGAACTTAATACTATGGATAGAAGTTTCTTGAAAAATAATTTTACTTCTTGTAAAAAAGGCAAATTTGATTATTGTTATGCTTTTATTGAAAAGAGTTTACTAGATTTGAAAAAAACGACAGGAAAAATGTGTTATCTAATCCCTAATAGCATATTTAAAAATGTTTTTGCTGAAAATCTAAGAGAAATCTTAAAAAAAATATTATACAATTAATTGATTACAGACATACGCATATTTTTGGGAGAATTCTAACATCATCAGCAATTATGGTCATTGATAATTCTAGAATATGTAATTACTTAGAATATATTGATAGTGATTTTAATAAGTCCTTTCTTATAAGAAAAGAAGATTTAGGGTCTAAATGGTATTTTACTGAAAATATCGAATTTAAAGCTAATCAGTTAACCTTTGGAGAGTTATTTAAAGTCTCAAATAGCGTAGCTACATTAGCGAATAAGGTATTTCTAATTCCTGAGCAAGAAGATTTGGACTTGGAGGATGAAATTTTAAAACCTGCGGCTAGTCCAAGAAAGTTATCGAAAAATATTGTAGATAAAATTATTTTCCCATATAAGTTTGTAAATAATGAACTTAGAAGATATCCTAGAGAAGAGTTTGAAAGAATCTTTCCTAAAACAACTAGATATCTTCGAGAATGGAAAGAGGTTTTAGATAACAGAAAATCTGATGGGGAATGGTTTGAGTATGGTCGATCACAAGGTTTGAAATTCATGAATCAGGAAAAATTAATGATTTCATCGGTAATTACTGAGAAAGTAAATGTATACGAGTTAGATTCTCAAATGATACCATATTCGGGATTTTATATTATTCCATTAGCAGAAAAAGGTCTTGATTATGCAAAAAAAATACTTGAATCAGAAGATTTCTATAATTATATAGAAACTAGAGCAATTAATGCGAGTGGAAAATCAATTCGTATATCCGTGAATGATGTAAAAAATTATCCAATAAGAGTATGAGGGACGAACAATGGCTGAAAAAGTGAAAGAAGTAAGTTTTAAATCAACAACAAGAACGGTAAACCTTTTAGGGAGAGATAATGTACTAGATTATAGAAGTGCGATATTAGAATTAGTAAAAAATAGTTACGATGCATTTTCGAATCAAGTAAATATTCGAATAATAGGAAAAGATATAACTATTAACAAAAGAAAAGACAAAAAAGCTACTTCTATAGAAATAATTGATTACGGGCAAGGAATGAGTTTGGATAAAATCATTAATGTCTTTTTTACATTGGGAACGGATGATAAAACTCATACTCCTTCAATAAAATACCAAAAATCTGAACGTGTAATGAATGGTTCTATGGGAATCGGTAGATTATCACTGGGGAGACTGGGGAATGTCAGTCGAGTTATTACTTCAGATGGTAGTGAAGCATATAGATTTAGTATCAATTGGAATAACTTCATAACGGGAGAAGCTTTAGATACTGTAAAAGTAAATATTGAACAATTATCATTGAATGAGTTCATTTCAGAGTATACAAATAGAGGTTTAGAAAACCCCAAATGCTCAGGAACAATTTTAATAGCCAGTGAGTTGAAAGATGAATGGTTACTATCAGATAAAGGACAATCGGGGACAAATTATTCTCTATTGAAGCTAACTTTAAATAAATTAAAAAACCCTCTTAAATTAGAAAAATCAGGCGAATTTAAAATTATATTAGACTACTTTGAAGAAAAAGAAGAAATAGAGCCTTCTTTAGCTGATGTTTCAACAGATGCAGAAATTTCGTTTGCTTTTTCACACGACAGTGATATGTTAATCTTAGAGGGGTATTTTGATGAAATTGATATTAGTCAATTACCGCCGGATTTTGTAAATGCGAAATTCGATAAACTAAAAGATTATATTCAAGAAAAGAGTGGTAAAAAAAGAAGTAGATACCATTTTGAGAGAGAGTTTAAAATTTCAGAGTATATCCCTGATAAAATGCCTAATAATCCGATAGGTGATTTTGATGGAGTTCTCTATTTTACAAAGAAAACTGGTTCTAATAAGTATCCTTTTTTAAAGAGACCAGCAATGGGAACAAATACTGTTGATATTGAACCCGGAATCTTATTATATAGAGATGGTTTTAGGATTAGACCTTATGGTGAGGTTGATACTATCGGGTTTGACTGGGTTGGAATTGAAAAAGAAAGAACTAAAAATCCAGCTGGTGTTGGCCGTAGTAGCTACATAATGCAAGCAAACCAGTTGAGTGGTTATGTAAACATCACCAAGGAAAAAAATGGAGGGTTTGAAGATCAAGCTAATCGTGAAGGTTTAAAAAATAGTGCAGAGTTTGAATATCTTGAGAGTGTTATTCTCAGAATTGTAAAAGATTTTTCTTCTGTGCGTTCAGAAATTATTATTTTATATAATGAATTTTTGAAAGAGAAAGCTGATGTTCCACTTTTTAGTGAAAGAGGAAAGAAGACAAAGAAAAAGTTAGACAGTCTTGTTAATAAACACCAAGGAAATTTACAAGGACTTTATAAAGATCCGGAGTATGAGGCACTGGTCTCTAATCCCCAATCGTTATTTGAGATGTATTCATTACAGGATACTACTGAGGAAGAGAATAGTTCACTTGTTAGTGAGGGTGATACGTTACGAACTATGGCAACTCAAGGAATAGTTATGTCAACTTTTGCACATCAAATTAAGAATGATAAGATGTTCTTTAAAACGATTCCTCAAAATTTAAAAGATATAGGAGACCATTATTCAATACTTTTTAAGTCGGATTTTCATGAGATTAAGAAAAGGTATAATTTATATGATTTTTCGGAAGCGGTTGAACGCAAAACGACCAATATATTAGGATTTATAGAAAGTAGTGTCAATAATCCAACAAGGGATAAGAAAGAAAAAATTAATCTATCTTCTTATCTTTTTAAAGTTTATTCTTGGTGGGATAATTCAATAAGAGATAATTTTTATTCGTATGACTATTTGATTAATGGTAAATCCTCTTTAGAAGCTTTACCTGATACAATAAAAAATATTTATGTTTATGCAAGTGAAACGCAGTTAGATAGTATTTTCCTAAATTTAATAACTAATTCTTATAAAAGTTTTAAATCACCGAATAAAATCAATCATAGAATTATCAATATTTCTTTAGAAGTTATGGAGGATACACTAATTAAGATCACCTATGAAGATAATGGTAATGGTTTGAACAAGAAAATTGAAAACCCAAATTTTATTTTCGAACCATATAAATCTTATAATAAAGGTGGGACTGGAATGGGAATGTCAATTTTATCCTCAGTTATATCTAATTTAAAAGGAGATAAAGAGTTATTATCTAAACCTGGGGAAAGAGGCTTTAAAATTAAAATGACTTTAAAAGGTGGAGTGGAATAAAATGTCTGATAAAAAAATAATTTATTATATTGATGATGATGAAGATACTATGTATACATTAGGAGAATTGGAGCAAAAATTTTCTAAAAAAGGCTATAGCGTTGAATTTTTTGGAATAATAAATGAAAAATCAAAGGAAGATTTCTTGGAAAATCTGTATTCAAAAGAAAAATATGGAGTTATTTTGGACTATGATTTAGCAAATAGTAATATTTATGGTGATGCTATTGAATTGTGGGAAACCATTAAAAAGCAAAATCCATTTTTTCCTGTTTGTATATATACTTCACATAGTGATGATGTCCAAATTGATCCATCAATAGAGAAGAAGTTTTCTAAAGATGGATATTCTCTAAATGGAGAGGTATTCACCAAGGAAGATGAAATAGATAGTATGTTAGAATATATTGATAAGCAAGTTAAGTTAGGGATAGAAAATATCAATACACTGGAGAGAGTAAATCAAGGTTTAAAGAAATCTGATACTTTTTCTACGGAAGTAGCAATTAACGAAATTAAAATAGAGCATCAATTTTCTATTAAACAACCTCGACTTTTAAATGATGATATTGCTGATCAATTAGATGATTTAATTGCGAAAGCTTATCAAATTATTGATGAGGCAGGAGAGATGTAGTGAATTATATTAGACAACTATTCAAACGAGATTATAGAGGTTTTGAATCTCCACCAATCAGAAGAGAAAACGTTAGTGAAAAATATTCTGTCAAAAGTCAAAGAGATTTGTTAAAAGGGTATCTAGTAGAGGATTTTGGTGGAATGTGCATATATTGTGGATGGAATTGTAAAAGGTATGGTGGAGCTAGTTTTCATATTGAACATATAAAGAGTCAAAATGATAATAAAGATTTGATAGATGAATATAGTAACTTAGCTTTATCTTGCCCAATATGTAATACTACAAAAAATAAAAAATCCCTTCCTTCTGATTTGGATCCTTTAGGGGAAGACTATAAAAAATTATTTTATAGAAATAATAGAGGTGCAATTGTACCAAACAATACCATAACAGCAGTAGAAAGAAATTTATCAGAGAAATATATAAAAACTTTAGGTCTATCAAAGGAATTATATAAGTTAGACTATATCTATTCTTCACTTAACATTATTAAAAGAAAATCTGGTCAATCAGGACAAATTAATGAATCATTAATTTGTAGTATTCAAAGGATATTAGATTTTATTGATGACAATTATATTAGAAATAGTAAACCAAAATTTTAATTTAATCAATTTTGATATTAAAACAAATTGAGACTAATATATTTAAGTAAATTTTTAGTTATTAGAAAGTAGCTTACTACATAACAAATTCCGTAAGTTCGAACTGTCCTGATAAGTATAGCACTATAGCTTAATTTCATATATCATTGCATCGAATTCATCTGGATTGATATCGAAAATCCACCCATCGACACCATCGGCTGGGTAGCAAAGAAATAAAAAGTCCTGTCACTTTCTCCCATTTAACCTTTGACTATTCCGCAAAATTATCGTACAATAAAGAGTACATGATAAAATGAGGTCAGAGTCTGTTCGCTCTGGCGATAGTAGTAAAAATGAGGAGAAACGCTTTGGAATTAGAAGTATTTGCTGGGCAAGAAAAAAGTGAACTATCTATGATTGAGGTAGCGCGTGCTATCTTGGAACTTCGTGGTCGCGATCATGAGATGCATTTTAGCGATCTTGTAAACGAAATTCAAAACTACCTTGGAACATCAAACAGCGATATCCGCGAAGCTTTGCCTTTGTTCTACACAGAGTTGAACTTTGACGGTAGCTTCATCTCACTTGGGGACAACAAATGGGGGCTTCGTTCATGGTATGGCGTAGACGAAATCGACGAAGAAATCATCGCTCTTGAAGAAAGTGATGACGATGAAGTAGCTCCAAAAGCTAAGAAAAAACGTGTCAATGCCTTTATGGATGGTGATTCAGATGCCATTGACTACAATGCGGATGATCCAGAAGACGAAGATGCATACGAAGCAGATCCAGCTCTTTCATACGATGATGAAAATCCAGATGATGAGAAAAATGAAGTGGAAGCTTACGATGCAGAAATCAACGAAATCGCTCCAGATGATTTGGGTGAAGACGTGGATCTTAACGAAGAAGACGACGAGTTTTCTGACGATGATGCTGAAACGAGTGAAGAAGAGTAAAAGACTTCACAGAGGAGATCGCTGGATCTCCTTTTTTGTTGCTTGAGCGTGTTGTCCGTTTGGATGCGGATCTTTAGTTGGTTTTCTGAAAGTAATCTTCTTATTTTCAGGTTTTACCGATTCGGGTTGACAAATGTTCTGCTTTAAGGTATCATATTGTTCGGGCACCTCTTTTAGAGGTCGGGGCTCCCTAGTTACTAGGGAGCTATTTTTATTTTTCAGGAAGTTTTCTTGAAAAGTCGTTATTCATAAGGGTCTTGTTTTCAATCTCCCCTCGTAGTTAACAAGGCCTTGAGCATTTTAGAAAGAGGAATCTATGTCTACGAAATATATTTTTGTAACTGGTGGTGTGGTGTCGTCTATTGGGAAAGGGATTGTCGCAGCAAGTCTGGGGCGTCTCTTGAAAAATCGTGGTCTTAAAGTAACCATTCAAAAGTTTGATCCTTATATCAATATCGATCCGGGAACCATGAGTCCTTACCAGCACGGGGAAGTCTTTGTGACAGATGATGGAGCTGAGACAGATTTGGACTTGGGTCACTATGAACGTTTCATCGATATCAATCTTAACAAATATTCTAATGTGACTACTGGAAAAATCTACAGTGAAGTCCTTCGCAAAGAACGTCGAGGAGAATACCTTGGAGCAACTGTTCAAGTCATTCCTCATATTACAGATGCCTTGAAAGAAAAAATTAAGCGTGCCGCAGTGACAACGGATTCTGACGTCATTATCACAGAAGTTGGGGGAACTGTTGGGGATATCGAATCTCTTCCTTTCCTAGAAGCGCTTCGTCAGATGAAGGCAGATGTGGGTGCAGATAATGTTATGTATATCCACACAACCTTGCTTCCTTATCTAAAGGCTGCTGGTGAGATGAAGACCAAACCGACTCAGCATTCTGTAAAAGAATTGCGTGGTTTAGGAATCCAGCCAAATATGTTGGTTATTCGTACAGAAAAACCAGCTGGTCAAGGAATTAAAAATAAACTAGCTCAGTTTTGTGACGTGGCTCCAGAAGCTGTTATTGAATCTTTGGATGTTGAACACCTTTACCAAATTCCATTGAATTTGCAGGCACAAGGCATGGACCAAATTGTTTGTGACCATTTGAAATTAGACGCACCAGCAGCGGATATGACAGAGTGGTCAGCCATGGTGGACAAGGTCATGAACCTCAAGAAACAAGTTAAGATTTCCCTCGTTGGTAAGTATGTGGAGTTGCAAGATGCCTACATCTCAGTGGTCGAAGCCTTGAAACACTCAGGGTATGCCAACGACGCAGAAGTGAAGATTAATTGGATCAATGCCAATGATGTGACAGCAGAGAATGTAGCAGAACTCTTGTCTGATGCGGACGGAATCATCGTGCCAGGCGGTTTCGGTAAACGTGGTACGGAAGGAAAAATCCAAGCCATCCGTTATGCGCGTGAGAATGATGTCCCAATGTTGGGTGTCTGCTTGGGAATGCAGTTGACTTGTATCGAGTTTGCTCGTCACGTTTTAGGGCTTGAAGGGGCCAATTCTGCAGAACTTGATCCTGATACAAAATACCCTATCATTGATATCATGCGTGACCAGGTTGATGTTGAGGATATGGGTGGAACCCTTCGCTTGGGACTTTACCCATCTAAGTTGAAACGTGGCTCTAAGGCAGCAGCTGCTTATCACAATCAAGAAGTGGTGCAACGCCGTCACCGTCACCGTTATGAGTTTAACAATGCCTTTCGTGAACAGTTTGAGGCAGCAGGCTTTGTCTTTTCAGGAGTTTCTCCAGACAATCGTTTGGTAGAAATCGTTGAGATTCCTGAGAATAAATTCTTTGTGGCTTGTCAGTATCACCCTGAACTTTCCAGCCGTCCAAACCGCCCAGAAGAACTCTACACCGCCTTTGTTACTGCAGCAGTTGAAAACAGTAATTAGCAAAATCAGAACCTTTGAGAAGAATCTCTGAGGTTTTTTATATTCATTCAGGAAAGTCTTGCTAACTCAGGCGATTGGTAATAAGAATTAGAAGTTCCTTTTCTCACTGAGGGAAGAGGAGTTTTACTTGTTTTTCTGCTACTTCCCTATTTGTCCTAGAGCCCTTTTTGTGTTACAATGAATGGTATGAAAGCTAAGAAATTATGGATGACTGGCTTGACTGTGGCTGGTCTAAGTGCCCTTGCTTTAGGGGCTAAAAAAGCAGCAGATAACCACAAACTGATGAAGACGCAAGAAGAGTTGACCGCTATCGTGCGCGAACTTTTCTCGGATATGGGTGAGATTGCGACTCTCTATGTTCAAGTCTACGAAAGTAGCCTAGAGCGACTCGTCGGAGGAGTCATTTTCGAGGATGGCCGTCATTATACTTTTGTCTATGAAAATGAAGATCTGGTCTATGAGGAGGAAGTCTTATGATTACTCCCAATAGTATAGAAGAACTCGCAGGTTTTGTCGAGCAAGATGGCAAGAAGGTTTTCCTTTTTGTGGCGGACTGGTGTGGTGATTGTCGTTATATCTATCCATTCTTGCCAGAGATTGAGGAAACCAATCCAGAGTTCACCTTTATTCGAGTGGACCGAGACCAGTATCTGGATCTGGCCAAACTCTGGGATGTGTACGGCATTCCTAGCCTTGTTGTGCTAGAAAAGGACAAGGAAATCGGTCGTTTTGTCAATCGCGACCGTAAAAGTAAGGAAGAAATTAACGACTTTTTATCAGGACTGAAATAGGAGAAAAGGAAAGAATGATTTTTACATATAACAAAGAGCATGTTGGCGATGTCCTTATGGTCATCGTGAAAAATAGCGGAGATGCCAAACTAGACGTGGAGCGCAAAGGCAAGGTAGCCCGTGTTTTTCTTAAAGATAATGGGGAAACAGTGGCTTGGAATATTTTCGAAGTTTCAAGTTTGTTTGAAATTGCAGAGCGCGGTCAAGTCTTTTTGACAGATGAGCAAGTCGCTCGTTTGAACCAAGAATTGCGGGCGGAAGGCTTTACAGAAGAAATTGTCAATGACAAGGAACCTAAGTTTGTTGTCGGTGAAATTGTCGAGATGGTAGCTCATCCTGATAGTGACCACCTCAACATCTGCCAAGTTGCAGTCGCAAGTGACAAGACAGTGCAAATCGTGGCAGGGGCTCCCAATGCGCGTGTCGGGTTGAAAACCATTGTGGCTCTTCCTGGAGCTATGATGCCAAAAGGCAATCTTATTTTCCCAGGCGAACTTCGTGGCGAAAAGAGTTTTGGCATGATGTGCAGCCCTCGTGAATTGCATTTGCCAAATGCTCCGCAAAAACGTGGGGTTATTGAATTATCAGAAGACCAAGTTGTTGGAACTCCATTTGACCCAGCCAAACACTGGACTGCCTAGGAAATTGTCAGTATTTGATAGACCAGATAGAGGGAAATAAGATGGCAAAAAATGTAGTGATTACAGGAGCGACCTCAGGAATCGGTGAAGCGATTGCGCGTGCTTATCTGGAGCAGGGGGAGAATGTCGTTCTAACAGGGCGACGGACAGACAGACTAGAGGCCCTCAAGTCAGAGTTTGCAGCAACCTACCCAAATCAAACAGTTTGGACCTTTCCACTGGATGTCACGGATATGGCTATGGTAAAAACTGTCTGCTCCGATATTCTAGAAACGATAGGGCAGATTGATATCTTGGTCAATAATGCTGGACTAGCTCTTGGCTTGGCTCCCTATCAAGACTATGAAGAATTGGATATGCTGACCATGTTGGATACCAATATCAAAGGTTTGATGGCAGTCACTCGCTGTTTCTTGCCTTCTATGGTAGTAGCCAATCAGGGATATATTATCAATATGGGTTCTACCGCAGGAATCTATGCCTATGCTGGGGCAGCTGTTTACTCAGCCACCAAGGCTGCTGTCAAGACTTTTTCAGATGGTCTGCGAATTGATACTATCGCAACGGATATCAAGGTGACCACCATTCAGCCAGGAATTGTCGAAACAGATTTCTCTACAATTCGTTTTCACGGTGATAAAGAGCGGGCTGCGACCGTCTATCAGGGAATTGAGGCCCTGCAAGCTCAGGATATTGCAGATACAGTGGTCTATGTGACCAGTCAGCCTCGTCGTGTGCAGATTACAGATATGACCATTATGGCCAATCAACAAGCGACAGGTTTCATGGTTCATAAAAAATAAAAAATTTTCTCGAAAAGTTACAAATTTCTGTAACTTTTTTTGATTTCCTGCGAATAGATAAGTAGGAGGAAGAAAATATGTATAATAAAGTTATCATGATCGGACGTTTGACGTCTACACCAGAATTGCACAAAACCAACAACGACAAGTCAGTAGCGCGAGCAACTATCGCTGTGAACCGTCGTTACAAAGACCAAAACGGTGAACGCGAAGCTGACTTTGTCAATCTTGTTCTTTGGGGAAAATTGGCTGAAACCTTGGCAAGCTACGCAACTAAAGGTAGTCTTATCTCTGTGGATGGAGAACTTCGTACCCGTCGCTTTGAGAAAAATGGCCAGATGAATTATGTGACCGAAGTACTTGTTACAGGATTCCAACTTTTGGAAAGCCGCGCTCAACGTGCCATGCGTGAAAATAACGCGGGTCAAGACTTGGCAGACTTGGTTTTGGAAGAGGAGGAATTGCCATTTTAATAAGAGAAAAGTCTGAGTCAGTCTCGGACTTTTTTAGTGTTGGAAAGTCAAACTTTTTTCTTGACTATTTCTGACCAAGTGATACAATAGAAATAGTTGGTTAGCACTCGGTGTATCAGAGTGCTAACTATTAGAATGGAGGAAAAAAGATGTTAAAACCATTAGGAGACCGTGTGGTCTTGAAAATCGAAGAAAAAGAACAAACTGTTGGAGGCTTTGTCCTTGCAGGCTCAGCCCAAGAAAAAACCAAAACAGCCCAAGTTGTGGCTACTGGACAAGGTATTCGCACCTTGAATGGTGACTTAGTTGCTCCAAGTGTTAAAACTGGTGACCGTGTCTTAGTGGAAGCCCATGCGGGTATTGAGGTCAAAGATGGCGATGAAAAGTACATCATCGTAGGCGAAGCTAACATCTTGGCAATCGTGGAAGAATAATGGGAGGAAAGAAATATGTCAAAAGAAATTAAATTTTCATCTGATGCTCGTTCAGCTATGGTTCGTGGTGTCGATATCCTTGCAGACACTGTTAAAGTAACCTTGGGACCAAAAGGTCGTAATGTCGTTCTTGAAAAATCATTTGGCTCACCTTTGATTACCAACGATGGTGTGACAATTGCCAAAGAAATTGAGTTGGAAGACCATTTTGAAAATATGGGTGCCAAATTGGTATCAGAAGTAGCTTCAAAAACAAATGATATCGCAGGTGATGGAACGACAACTGCAACTGTTTTGACCCAAGCTATCGTCCGTGAAGGAATCAAAAACGTCACTGCTGGAGCAAACCCAATCGGCATTCGTCGTGGGATTGAAGCAGCAGTTACCGCAGCGGTAGAAGCCTTGAAAAACAATGCCATCCCAGTTGCCAATAAAGAAGCTATCGCTCAGGTTGCTGCCGTATCTTCTCGTTCTGAAAAAGTCGGCGAATACATCTCTGAAGCCATGGAAAAAGTTGGTAAAGACGGTGTCATTACCATCGAAGAATCACGTGGTATGGAAACAGAGCTTGAAGTCGTAGAAGGAATGCAGTTTGACCGCGGTTACCTTTCACAGTATATGGTGACAGATAGCGAAAAGATGGTAGCTGATCTTGAAAATCCATACATTTTGATTACTGACAAGAAGATTTCCAATATTCAAGAAATCTTGCCACTCCTAGAAAGCATTCTCCAAAGCAATCGTCCGCTCTTGATTATTGCGGATGATGTAGATGGTGAAGCTCTTCCGACTCTTGTATTGAACAAGATTCGTGGAACCTTCAACGTAGTAGCTGTCAAGGCACCTGGCTTTGGTGACCGTCGCAAAGCAATGCTTGAAGACATCGCCATCTTGACAGGAGGAACAGTCATCACAGAGGATCTTGGTCTTGAGTTGAAAGATGCTACTATTGAGGCGCTTGGTCAAGCTGCGAGAGTAACTGTGGACAAAGATAGCACGGTTATCGTAGAAGGTGCTGGAAATCCTGAAGCTATTTCTCACCGTGTTGCGGTTATCAAGTCTCAAATCGAAACTACAACTTCTGAATTTGACCGTGAAAAATTGCAAGAACGCTTGGCAAAATTGTCAGGTGGTGTCGCAGTCATCAAGGTCGGAGCTGCAACTGAAACTGAGTTGAAAGAAATGAAACTCCGCATTGAAGATGCCCTCAACGCTACTCGTGCAGCCGTTGAAGAAGGAATCGTTGCAGGTGGTGGAACAGCTCTTGTAAATGTCATCCCAGCCGTAGCTGATTTGGAATTGACAGGAGATGAAGCAACAGGACGCAATATTGTTCTCCGTGCCTTGGAAGAGCCTGTTCGTCAAATCGCCCACAATGCGGGATTCGAAGGTTCTATTGTTATTGACCGCTTGAAGAATGCTGAAGTTGGTACAGGCTTCAACGCAGCAACTGGCGAATGGGTTAATATGATTGAAGAAGGAATCATTGACCCAGTTAAGGTTAGTCGTTCTGCCCTTCAAAATGCAGCCTCTGTAGCCAGCTTGATTTTGACAACAGAAGCAGTCGTAGCCAATAAACCGGAACCAGCATCCCCAGCTCCAGCAATGGATCCAAGCATGATGGGCGGGATGATGTAAAAACACTTATAAAAAACATAAAAGGAGGGAACATACATCCCTCCTTTTAAGGTTTTCTCTTCTAAATAGATTTGAGCTCTCCTAACTTATATGATAAAATAAGACTAGAAGAAGGAGAAGAACATGATCGATGTAGAAGAAATTCTGAGCAAGATGAATCCCAATCAGAAGATTAATTATGACCGTGTTATGCAAAAAATGGTTCAAGTTTGGGAGAAAAATGAGCAACGTCCCACTATTCTCATGCATGTTTGCTGTGCTCCTTGTAGTACCTACACCCTAGAGTATCTGACCAAGTACGCTGATGTGACCATCTATTTTGCCAATTCCAATATCCATCCTAAGGCAGAATACCACAAGAGAGCTTACGTCACCAAGAAATTTGTCAGTGATTTCAATGAGCGAACAGGAAATACGGTCCAGTATTTAGAAGCCCCATATGAACCAAATGAATACCGGAAGTTAGTCAGAGGACTGGAAGAAGAACCCGAAGGTGGGGATCGTTGCAAGGTTTGTTTTGACTACCGTCTGGATAAAACGGCGCAAGTGGCTATGGACTTGGGCTTTGACTACTTTGGTTCAGCTTTGACCATCAGTCCTCATAAGAATTCTCAAACCATCAACAGCATCGGAATCGATGTGCAAAAGATTTACACCACCCACTATCTTCCAAGTGATTTCAAGAAAAATCAAGGCTACAAGCGCTCGGTGGAGATGTGCGAGGAGTATGATATCTATCGTCAATGTTATTGTGGATGCGTCTATGCAGCTCAAGCCCAGAACATTGATCTTGTTCAGATTAAGAAGGATGCCACGGCTTTCTTGTTGGATAAAAATGTTGAAAAAGACTATTCTCATATCAAGTTTACTGTCACTAAATTAGATATATAAATGAAAACTTGCCTCAAGGTAGTTTTTTTGCTAGTAGAAAAGCGATAGACAGAAAATGTTGGACCAATCTTTGAATTTCTAGTCCAAGGCTTGTGAGTCTTCAACAAGCCTTGGACTCTTAAAAAAATGAAGTTTTGCTCAAAAGAGCTTTTTAAATTAAAGCGAGCAATTATCAGTTCAAATCTGTTTCAAAAGAAGAACGGATAAATTAATCGATGCTTTGTTTTTGAGTTAGGAAGTTAAGCATGCTAAACTGAGTCGTAGGAATAAATTTCTTTATAGAAATGTGTTACAACTCTGCTATAACGGAATATTCCTTTTTTGCATTTATACAACTTATTTAACACTATCTTTATTCTTGTGATATAATGTCAAATTATAGAGTGGGGGTCGTTTAAAATGATTGATAAAGTAATTGAACAATATAAAAGTCATGATAATCTCGATATTCGAGTAGAATTGCATAAGAAGTATTCAAAAAATAAATTGGGATTTAATCATTGGATATTTTCTAACTACCAAATCACTGATGAAGTAAAGGTTCTAGAATTGGGATGTGGTACAGGAGAACTGTGGAAAAGTAATAGTGATTCTATAGATAAAATGAAGCAGTTGATTGTTACAGATTTTTCTAAAGATATGGTAAAATCAACGAAGTCAGTGATTGGAAATAGAGACAATGTCAACTATGAGATAATGGATATTCAAAAGATTTCTTTTGAGAATGAAGCTTTTGATATTGTTATTGCTAATATGCTTCTACATCATGTGAATGATATCCCTAAAGCTCTCTCTGAGGTGAATAGGGTCTTAAAAAACGAAGGCATTTTTTACTGTGCTACATTTGGTGAAAATGGAGTTGTAAATTATTTGGCAAATTTATTTAAAGATGAGGTTAATCAAGATTTAGAAAATAAAACGTTTACTTTACAAAATGGCAAAAGGTACCTGAGTAGGTATTTTAACTCTGTAGATACATTACTCTATGATGATGAGTTACAGGTAACTAGTATAGATGACCTGGTTAAATACATCCAATCGTTTAAAGGAATTTCAGAAATAGGTTCACTAGAAGAGGAAATAATACGTAAAGGATTGGAAAGTGAGTTTAATAATGGTATGTTGATCATTCCTAAAGAATATGGTATGTTTATCGCTCGAAAAGAAAGTTAAGGGAATGAAAGTGTGAAAAATTACGGAGAAGCTTTTCGATATTTTAGAAAATTAAACGGATATTCTTTAGAGTATGCTGCAGCTAATTCTATATCAAAATCTCAACTTTCTAGATTTGAAAGAGGAGAAAATGAAATTTCTCTTTCAACGTTCTTTAAATTATTATCAAATATCAATGTTTCGATAGAGAATTTTTGTAATTACCTAGAACATTATAAAAGATCGGAGCTCGATGATTTTTTGGTTGATTTATCTCCAAATTTTTATAGTTTGAATACTAAAGGATTGGAGGAAATAAAAAATGAGCAACAAAAACTTTTTGAGAAGAGTGGGGAAAAAACTTATAAAATAAATACAATAATGGTTCAGGGATTATTAAATCAGATAGATTGTAATCATGTAGTTAGTAGAAATGATTTAAATTTAGTATATGACTATTTATTCCAGAAGGAACGATGGGAGTTCTATGAGATAATGCTGATTGGTAATTTATATCATCTTTTTGAAATAGATTATATTTACATGGTCGGAAAAGAAATACTAGAGCGTACACATTATTACGAAAAAATCGGCAAGAATAGAAATTTAGTTGTGTCAGCTTGTTTAAATTTTTGGTTCTGTTGCCTTGAAAATTCACATCTAATATATGCAGATTACTTTGAAATGGAATTAAAAAAATTATTAAAAGATGACACAAAAGTTTTTGAAAAATCTACATTCAAATTTGTAGAAGGATATAAAATATATCTGACTGAATCAAAAGAATCTGGAGTTAAACAGATGAACAATGTCATAAAATATTTTGAGTTTATTGAATCTAAAAGTATTGCTTTATATTTTCAAAAACGATTAAATGAGTTGGTAGATTAAATAGCATTTTCTCTGTAAAGATATTATTTTTAAAATGTTGTGCTAAATGATTGATGCTAGGTGGAAATACAAAAAATAAATTATTTTATACGAAGTTGACCTGTATTTTTATACTAATCATCTCCGTATTTTTGTATTAAACGATATAAGTTTATTGTAAATTTACAAGGAACAAAGATATTAAAAAACATCAGTATGTCTATTTGTTTTATATATTTAGCGAATTCTGCATAAATTTCTCTCTAGTAATGTGTTGTAACTCTACTATAATAGATTTATTCTTTTTTTGTGTCTACACAACTTATTTTACACTATCAAAAAAACAAGGTCAGGATTTTGTTCCTGACCTTTGACAACTTTACCGATTCTTTAGTTCTATGTAGCGTTTGTACCAAATGTTGACATAGGCCTCTGAGAAAGGACCGCGTCCATTGTTGATCCAATCAACAAGGATTTTAACATGCTCTTTCAAAATATAGTCTAAATCATCAGAATACTTCATTTTGCGTTTATGGCGCTCATACTCTTCAACGTCCAAGAGACGCTTTTCACCATCAGTGAAGACCTTGACATCCAAATCATAATCAATGTATTTCAGGGCTTCTTCATCGAGATAGTAAGGACTCGCCATGTTGCAATAGTAGGAAATCCCATTATTACGAATCATAGCAATGATATTAAACCAATATTTTTGTGAAAGTAAACAATAGCCGGTTCTCGAGTCACCCAACGACGACCGTCACTTTCGGTAACAAGTGTGTGGTCGTTGACGCCAATAATAGCGTTCTCTGTTGTTTTTAGTACCATGGTGTCCCGCCAAGTACGGTGGAGACTCCCATCATGCTTATAACTTTGAATTGTAATAAAGTCGCCTTCTTTTGGAAGTTTCATAACTAACCAACTTTCTACAATTTATAAGTTTATCATCTACTATTATATCATAAATTGATCTAATTTTTTTGAATTTTACATGAAAATGTTATAGATATTCTCTGAGAGCGCTCGCTATATCCGAAAAATCATAGCCCTTTCTAGCTAAAACTTGAGTCAATCGTTGCTTTAGTTCGTAACCTTCATATTTGCGAGCGTATTTAGTATATTGTTTATCTAACTCTTTAAAAATGAGTTCCTGAGTCGTTTCTTGATCAACTTGACTATCCAAGTCATCAAAGGCATTTTTAGCATCAGAATAGGAGAAGCCTTTGTTCGTCAAGTTTTGAATAATCTTATCCTGCAAGGCACGAGCGGGAAGTTTTCCATTGTATTTTTTAAGCAGTTTTTCTGCAACACGTTGAGCAACCTCTGAAAAATCAAAATCCTTTAAAACATCTTCAATAGTTGATTTGACAATTCCTTTTTGAGACAGTTTTTGAGCTAGCACATAAGGTCCCTTATCTCCAGAAAGTTGATTTGCATTGATGATAGAGTAGACATACTGACGATCATTAATCCAGTTATCTTCTTTAAGATTAGCGATAACTTGACTAGTGATTTTTTCATCAATATCATACTTTTTTAGATACTCTCTCACTTCCTTTTCAGTACGAGCCTTGAAGGATAAATGGTAGAGAGCGAGGTTCTTACCATAAGAAAACTGAGCAAAGTCCTGAATCTCGGTCAATTCTTCTTTGCTAACCACCTTATCTTTAGACAACATAAAACGGACAATGGTATCTTCCGTGATATAAGAGGTTTGCTGTCCATCTAACTCCATCAAGTAGAGACGTTTTTTCTTTTCAAGTTTTGTGATTTTCATAGTTCTATTATACCCTAAAATGTGATAAGATAGGGATATGAATCTGAAAGTCAAACAAAAAATACCTTTAAAAATCAAGCGGATGGGTATCAATGGTGAGGGAATCGGTTTCTACCAGAAAACTCTCGTTTTTGTGCCAGGGGCCCTCAAAGGAGAAGATATCTATTGTCAGATTACTTCTATCAAACGTAACTTTGTTGAAGCAAAATTACTAAAGGTTAATAAGAAGTCGAAATTTCGAGTCGTACCGGCTTGTACGATTTATAATGAATGCGGAGGGTGCCAGATCATGCACCTCCACTATGATAAACAGTTAGAGTTCAAAACGGATCTGCTCCATCAAGCCCTGAAAAAATTTGCCCCTGCGGGATATGAAAACTATGAAATTCGTCCAACTATCGGAATGCAGGAACCAAAGTACTACCGTGCTAAGTTGCAATTTCAGACTCGAAAATTTAACAATCAGGTCAAGGCAGGTTTGTATGCACAAAGCTCTCATTATCTCGTAGAGTTAAAAGACTGCTTGGTACAAGATAAAGAAACCCAAGCGATTGCGAATCGCCTTGCTGAACTTCTTACTTACCACCAAATTCCAATTACAGATGAGAGAAAAACGCTCGGCGTTCGCACCATCATGGTACGTCGAGCAAGAAAAACGGGACAAGTCCAGATTATTGTTGTCACGAACCGCCAGCTAAATTTGAATCAACTAGTCAAAGATCTAGTCAAGGATTTTCCAGAAGTCGTCACAGTGGCAGTTAATACAAATACAGCAAAAACAAGTGAAATTTATGGTGAAAAGACGGAAATTATCTGGGGGCAAGAGAGCATTCAAGAAGGTGTACTCGATTATGAATTTTCTCTATCACCCCGTGCCTTCTACCAGCTCAATCCTGAGCAGACAGAAATTCTCTATAGTGAAGCAGTTAAGGCACTGGAGGTTAGTAAAGAAGATCATCTGATTGATGCCTATTGCGGTGTTGGGACAATCGGATTTGCCTTCGCAAAGAAGGTCAAGAGTCTCAGAGGAATGGACATTATCCCAGAAGCCATTGATGATGCCAAGCGAAATGCTCAGAGAATGGGGTTTGACAATACCCATTACGAAGCGGGAACAGCCGAAGAGATTATTCCGCGCTGGTATCAAGATGGTTATCGAGCAGATGCATTGATAGTCGACCCTCCTCGTACAGGCTTAGATGATAAGCTGTTGGATACCATTCTGACCTATGTTCCAGAAAAAATGGTCTATGTATCCTGCAATGTTTCGACCTTGGCACGCGATTTAGTTAAGCTTGTGAAAGTTTACGACCTCCAGTACATCCAGTCAGTCGATATGTTTCCCCACACCGCACGAACAGAAGCAATCGTTAAGTTAGTTAAGAAAATGAAAAAATAAGCTGTCATATTGGACTTCCTGCGAAACTATAATTTAGTTTCGCAGGAAGTCTAATAAAGCATTTTCTGCAAGTCACACAGATTACTATATATTGGATAAAGAAATGTATTCGCTCATTTTAAGTTACAACTTTGTTTCCATATTTCCTGGAAACTCATAGAAAGCAAGGAGAAACATGGAACAAACTAACCAAAATTCCCAGTACCAACGACTCTGAGCTAGAAACAAATATCTCGTTTTGAGTTATTCCAGCAATATTTACAATGAGATTCGCCAATATCTCAAGCAAGAAGTGGTGGAGCTGAGCCAGGTTCAAGAGATGATTGACCGTGGCTACAATGTCAGTCCAGAATGGCTGGACAAGAACTACCGTGGCAAAACCTGGCCTCCTTATGAAGACCTGACTGAGAAAAGGTGTGCAATCCCATCTATAGTGAGCATGACCAGGATACTATGAGGAGTGTCTGGATAATCTCCGAGAGAAAGGGATTAGGTTATAATCTCAAGCCATAGTCACTTATATCAATCGTCAATAGCTCGTTTGAGCATTTCAACTAAAATACAGCCATAAAACTAGCAATACAAAGGATTTGAGACGCTGGTCTCAAGTCTTTTTCTTTTGACAAAAAAGTGATATAGTTTCAAACTATATCAAAGCCTAATTATTTACAATTATACAGACAGTTTCTTTTCTGTTAAGATAGTTTCAACAACATATTTTGGAGGACACATTATGTCAACTACAATTATCGGTTTCCCTCGTTTGGGCGAATTCCGCGAATTGAAATTTACAACTGAAAAATACTTTAGAAAAGAAATCTCAGAAGAAGAACTCTTGGCAGCAGCAAAAGAATTGCGTGCTAAACACTGGAACATTGTCAAAGAAAAAGGCATCACTGAAATCCCATCAAATGACTTTTCTCACTATGACAACTTCCTAGATGCAGCTTTCCTTTTCAACGTGGTGCCTGCTTCTGTTCAAAACTTGGACTTGACTGACCTTGAGCGCTACTTTGCCTTGGCGCGTGGTTACCAAGGTGAAAAAGGGGATGTGCGTGCCCTTCCGATGAAGAAATGGTTCAACACCAACTACCACTACATCGTTCCTAAGTTTGAAAAAGACACTCAAGTCAAACTTGCAGGTCACAAGATCTTTGATGAGTTCCAAGAAGCCAAAGAACTTGGTCTTAACACTCGTCCTGTTCTCGTCGGACCATTCACTTTCCTTCAATTGTCAGACTTTGAAGAAGGCGTGAAAGCTGAAGACTTCGTAGACAGCTTAGTGGCTGCTTACCAAGAAGTTTTTGCTAAATTAGCTGAACTTGGTGCGACTCGCATCCAACTCGACGAAGCGGCTCTTGTCAAAGATTTGACAGCTGAAGAAAAAGCTCTCTTCTTGACCCTCTACAACAAACTTTTGGCTGACAAAAAAGGTCTTGAAGTCTTGCTTCAAACTTACTTTGGTGATGTGCGTGACGTTTATGCTGACCTTGTGAACTTGCCAGTAGATGCCATCGGTTTGGACTTCGTTGAAGGTAAGAAAACTCTTGAACTCGTTAAAGGTGGTTTCCCAGCTAATAAGACTCTCTACGCAGGTATTGTCAATGGTAAGAACATCTGGCGTAACAACTACGAGAAGAGCTTGGCTATTCTTGAGCAAATCCCAGCTGAAAACATCGTATTGACAAGCTCATGCTCACTTCTTCATGTGCCATTTACAACTGCTAATGAAGAATTTGAACCAGCTATCTTGAACCACTTTGCCTTTGCAGTTGAAAAATTGGAAGAACTTCGTGACTTGGATGCTATCCGCAATGGTCAAGGTGCAGAAGCTCTTGCAGCAAACAAAGAACTCTTTGCGACTGAACGTGTGGGTGTCAATGCAGAACTTCGTGCGCGTATCGCTGGTTTGACAGGCGCTGACTACACTCGTTTGCCAGCCTTTGCAGAACGTGAAGCCATCCAAGAAGAAGCCTTTAAACTTCCAGCTCTTCCAACAACAACGATCGGTTCCTTCCCTCAAACTAAGGAAGTTCGTGCCAAACGCTTGGCTTACCGTAAGGGTGAATTGTCTCAAGAAGACTATGATGCCTTTCTTGCTGAAACCATCGATGAATGGATCAAATGGCAAGAAGAAGTTGGATTTGACGTGCTTGTACACGGTGAGTTCGAGCGTAATGACATGGTTGAGTACTTCGGTCAAAACTTGTCAGGTTACCTCTTCTCTAAGAATGGTTGGGTACAATCATACGGTATGCGTGGGGTGAAACCACCAATCATCTGGGGTGACGTCACTCGTCTTAACCCAATCACTGTCAAATGGTCTAGCTACGCACAAAGCCGTACTGACAAACCTGTTAAGGGTATGTTGACTGGCCCTGTTACCATCCTCAACTGGTCATTCCCACGTGAAGACATCTCTATCAAGGACTCAACTCTTCAAATCGCTCTTGCGATCAAGGATGAAGTTCTTGATCTTGAAGCTGCAGGCGTGAAGATCATCCAAATCGACGAGGCAGCTCTCCGTGAGAAATTGCCACTCCGTCGTAGCGACTGGTATGAAGACTACCTTGACTGGGCAATTCCTGCCTTCCGCTTGGTACACTCAACAGTAGCGCCAGACACACAAATCCACACTCACATGTGTTACTCAGAATTTACAGATATCATCCCAGCTATTGACAACATGGACGCGGACGTTATTTCCTTTGAAGCAAGCCGTTCAAACCTTGAAATCTTGGACGAACTCAAAGCGAAAAACTTCCAAACAGAAGTGGGACCTGGGGTTTACGATATCCACTCTCCTCGTGTGCCAAACGAAGGCGAAATCGACCACACAATCGAAGCCATCCTTGCCAAAGTACCAAGCAAGAAAGTTTGGATCAACCCTGACTGTGGTTTGAAGACACGTGGTATCAAAGAAACCAAAGAAAGCTTGATTAAGCTTGTTGAAGCTGCTAAAGCAGCCCGTAAAGAACTATAAGTAGGTAAATAGCTGGCTACTTGGCTTGGTCGGCTATTTTCTCACCCTTGAGGTCAGAAAGAAAGGACTATTCACTCTATGAGCCAACACACACCGAGTCTATCCTTTGAGGTTTTTCCTCCCAATCCAGCAGTAGGCAATGAAAAAATCATTCAGGCGTTAAAAGAAATGCAGGGTTTGGCCCCACATTTCATCAGTGTGACCGCTAGTAATAATAAATTTAATATCAAGGAGACCACGGTTCGGTTGGCAGATTTCATCCAAAATGAGCTGGATATTCCAACAATCGCCCATCTCCCAGCGATTTATCTGACCAAGGAAAAGGTAGCAGAAACCGTTTTAGAGTTGGACAAGGTTGGGGTGCAGAAAATCTTGGCCCTTCGGGGAGACATTATCCCAGATGTGGAACCACAAAAAGATTTTCGTTATGCGACGGACTTGATTGCCTTTATCAAGGAGCAGGCGCCTCACTTTGACGTGATTGGAGCTTGTTACCCAGAGGGGCATCCAGATTCAGCGAATCAGATTTCAGATATTCAGTTTTTGAAAAAGAAGGTGGATGCTGGCTGCTCTAGCTTAGTTACCCAACTCTTCTTTGACAATGAGCGCTTCTATGATTTCCAAGACAAGTGTACCCTGGCTGGGATTGATGTACCGATTCATGCGGGGATTATGCCAATCCTCAACCGCAATCAGGCGCTTCGTCTCTTGAAAACTTGTGAAAATATCCATTTGCCACGTAAATTTAAAGCCATCCTAGACAAGTATGAGCACGATCCAGAATCGCTCAAAGCAGCAGGACTTGCCTATGCGGTGGACCAAATCGTGGACCTGGTGACTCAGGATGTAGCAGGAGTGCACCTCTACACCATGAACAATGCGGAAACGGCT
>NZ_KQ969550.1:53772-93001 GCF_001578945.1 Streptococcus oralis | reverse complement strand
CGGCTCAGTACATTCATGAAGCAACCCGCCCCTTGTTTCACCACCAAGCACAGGAAACTCACTGAAAATCAAGTGTTTATAGAAATTCTCGATAAAAAGCAAACCATTCTTCTCTTTGGGGAGGAATGGTTCCTTTTTAATAGAAAAGACCGCACTTTTTCAGAAAAATATGATAAAATAGACTCTGTACGTGCTTGATACAAAGATGAGGATATTTAAGGGTTAACGATTTTCAAATGCTTCATTTTGATGACGAAGATTTTTCGTAAACTACTCTTTTAATCATTGGATAGTGGCGACCCGAGAGAGTCAAATCGATGTTATTTGACGAGCGAGTTAGTAAAGCATTTAGCTAATTGCCTGATAGCGATTAGCGTGAAAGCCTTAGATGCTTTAGCATCAAGTCTTTCTAATGACAAACCGAAGGTTTGAGCGACCCGAGGGAGTCAAATCGATGTTATTTGACGAGCGAGTTAGTAAAGCATTTAGCGAATCGCCTAATAGCGATTAGCGTGAAAGCCTTAGATGCTTTAGCATCAAGTCTTTCTAATGATTTGAACCCGGTCGAAAAGCTGTGTAAAAAAGATAAACTGTCTTGCCTTCATCGAAGACTTGGTCAGTTTCCTATTTTTACTTTGCTTTTGACGTCCTTGGTATCTTGATTTTTGTAGGCAAGGCGTATAATTTATTAAATCCAAAGGGGATTAAAATGACAAAACAAGTGTTTCAAACGACTTTTGCGGGTCGTGAGTTGATCGTAGAGACTGGTCAGGTTGCTAAGCAGGCTAATGGCTCTGTGGTGGTTCGTTACGGTGAGTCAACTGTCTTAACTGCTGCCGTTATGTCGAAAAAGATGGCAACGGGAGATTTCTTCCCCCTCCAAGTCAACTACGAAGAAAAAATGTATGCGGCTGGGAAGTTCCCTGGTGGCTTTATGAAGCGAGAAGGTCGTCCTTCAACGGATGCGACCTTGACGGCGCGTTTGATTGACCGTCCTATCCGTCCCATGTTTGCGGAAGGTTTCCGTAACGAAGTGCAAGTCATCAATACGGTTCTTTCTTACGATGAAAATGCCTCTGCTCCAATGGCGGCTATGTTTGGTTCATCTTTAGCGCTTTCTATCTCAGATATTCCGTTTGACGGACCAATCGCTGGAGTACAAGTGGGGTATGTGGATGGCGAACTCATCATCAACCCGACTCAAGAGCAAGCAGAACGTTCACTTCTTGAATTGACCGTAGCTGGTACCAAACATGCTATCAACATGGTTGAGTCTGGTGCCAAAGAATTGTCAGAAGAGATCATGTTGGAAGCTCTTCTTAAAGGACACGAAGCCGTTAAAGAACTGATTGCCTTCCAAGAAGAAATCGTTGCTGCAGTTGGTAAAGAAAAAGCAGAAGTGGAATTGCTTCATGTAGATGCTGAATTGCAAGCTGAAATCATCGCAGCCTACAACAGCGACCTCCAAAAAGCGGTTCAAGTAGAAGAAAAATTGGCTCGTGAAGCTGCAACTCAAGCAGTGAAAGATCAAGTAACGGCTGTTTACGAAGAAAAATATGCAGACCACGAAGAATTTGACCGTATCATGCGCGATGTGGCTGAAATCTTGGAACAAATGGAACACGCTGAAGTGCGCCGTTTGATCACAGAAGACAAGGTGCGTCCTGACGGGCGTAAGGTCGATGAAATCCGTCCGCTTGATGCAGCAGTTGACTATCTTCCTCGTGTACATGGTTCCGGTCTCTTTACTCGTGGACAAACTCAAGCTCTTTCAGTTTTGACTTTGGCTCCGATGGGAGAAACTCAAATCATCGATGGTTTGGACCCAGAGTACAAGAAACGCTTTATGCACCACTATAACTTCCCTCAATACTCTGTAGGGGAGACTGGTCGTTACGGTGCGCCTGGTCGTCGTGAAATTGGTCACGGTGCTCTTGGTGAGCGTGCTCTTGCGCAAGTCTTGCCAAGTTTGGAAGAATTCCCATACGCGATCCGCTTGGTAGCTGAAGTCTTAGAATCAAACGGTTCATCTTCTCAAGCTTCTATCTGTGCGGGAACTCTTGCCCTTATGGCTGGTGGTGTGCCAATCAAGGCACCAGTAGCTGGTATTGCTATGGGTCTTATCTCAGATGGAAGTAACTACACTGTTTTGACAGATATCCAAGGTTTGGAAGACCACTTTGGAGATATGGACTTCAAGGTTGCCGGTACTCGTGACGGGATTACAGCTCTTCAAATGGATATCAAGATTCAAGGGATTACAGCAGAAATCTTGACAGAAGCCCTTGCTCAAGCCAAGAAAGCACGTTTTGAAATTCTTGATGTGATTGAAGCAACCATTCCAGAAGTTCGTCCAGAATTGGCTCCAACTGCACCGAAAATTGATACTATCAAGATTGATGTGGACAAAATTAAGATTGTCATCGGTAAAGGTGGAGAAACCATTGACAAGATTATCGCTGAAACAGGCGT
The DNA here is from genome assembly GCF_001578945.1 of Streptococcus oralis. Classification (GTDB taxonomy): domain Bacteria; phylum Bacillota; class Bacilli; order Lactobacillales; family Streptococcaceae; genus Streptococcus; species Streptococcus oralis_Q. The sequence continues at coordinate 90,529 of NZ_KQ969550.1, read as the reverse complement.
TAAGATTGATATCGACGAAGAAGGTAATGTTTCTATCTACTCTAGCGACCAAGATGCCATTAACCGTACCAAAGAAATCATCGCTGGCTTGGTTCGCGAAGCCAAAGTGGATGAAGTTTACCATGCTAAGGTTGTTCGTATCGAGAAATTTGGTGCTTTTGTAAATCTCTTTGATAAGACAGATGCACTTGTGCACATTTCTGAAATGGCTTGGACTCGTATCAACCGTGTCGAGGACTTGGTAGCTATCGGTGATGAAGTTGATGTTAAGGTTATCAAGATTGATGAAAAAGGCCGTATCGATGCCTCTATGAAGGCTCTCCTTCCTCGCCCACCAAAATCAGAGCAGGACGAAAAGGGTGAAAAATCTGACAAACCACACCGTCCTCGTCATCACAAGGATCACAAACCTAAGAAAGAATTTACTATTACTCAAAAAGATTCAGAATAAAAGGAGAAGCGTATGGGATGGTGGCGTGAAACCATTGAAATTGTAAAAGAAAATGACCCAGCGGCCCGTACTTCTCTAGAGGTGCTCCTGACCTATCCGGGTGTCAAGGCACTGGCAGCCCATCGCTTGTCTCATTTGATGTGGACGCATGGTTTTAAGTTATTAGCACGAATGCATAGTCAGTTTTGGCGTTTTTGGACCCAGATTGAGATCCATCCCGGTGCTCAGATTGAGCCAGGTGTCTTTATCGACCATGGCGCAGGCCTCGTGATTGGCGAGACAGCCATCATTGAAAAAGGTGCCCTGCTCTACCATGGGGTGACCCTAGGAGGAACAGGGAAGGATACAGGGAAACGTCATCCAACCGTTCGTAAAGGTGCCTTGATCTCCGCCCATGCTCAGGTTATTGGACCGATTGAGATTGGAGAAAAGGCCAAGGTGGGAGCAGGAGCTGTTGTCGTTGCGGATGTTCCGGCAGATGTGACGGTGGTCGGCATTCCAGCTAAGATTGTGCGGGTGCATGGAGAGAAAGATGAGCCAACCATTCATGAAGTGGAAGGCAAGCGAGAATACTACCTAGACAAGCTAGAGCATGCTAAAGAACAGAGCCATCATTCGTCAGGGCTCTAGGAGGAAGCGCTATGATTCGCGTGAGACGGAAACTGGAAACAGAAGAGTCAGCAGCAGCCAAAAAGCTGATTGCACGCTGTCAAGACCTTGATGGAACTTTTCGGGATCCTTATCTCTCCAATAGACTTAATTTTGATCCAAACATGCCAGCTTTTTTCCTCTGTTATCGGGGAGCTATCTTGCTTGGATTACTGACGGTTTATGCAGACGACCAAGATGTGGAAGTGACCATTTTGGTTGATCCTGATCATCGTCGTCAGGGAATTGCGCGTGCGTTATGGTCTCGTTTTGAGAAGGAAACGGCGTCTTTTCCCATTCGGTCAGTGACTGTTCAGACAGAACGTGTTTTTCTAGAGCATCATCCTGATTTTATCAGTAACTGGGGATTGGTCGAGGAGGCAGAGACGGAAATCTGGCTAGGACGTGATCGGACTCCATATTTGCTGAATACTTTGATTAGCTTAGGTCTAATCATCTGGGTCTATCCCGCTAAGTGAAGGCGAAGCAGAACTAGAAAGGAAACACAAGAATGGCAGTATATTTTTACGGCTGTATCACCATGGATGGCTACTTGGCAGACAGCCAGTACAGGATAGACTGGCTGCATCAGCTTGGTTCTGTAGAGGATACAGGCTATGATGACTTTTACAGGCAAATGGATATCACCATCATGGGCAAGCGGACCTTTGAGGAAATCCAAGATTTGCAAGATGTAGAAAGTTTTTATCAAGCTACGGAAAACTATGTCTTTACGCATGATAGGCATCTGCCTGTCAGCAATTACCAGCCAGTAGCTGGGGATGTGGTGGACTTTGTTCACCAGATTGACAAAGGCAAAAATGTCTTTGTGATTGGTGGGAATTCCTTGGTAGGACCGCTTTTGGATGCGGATCTTTTCGACCACCTCATTATTCAGATAGCGCCCCTTATCCTAGGAAAGGGGGTTCCCCTCTTTACCCAAGAGGAAGGGCAGCGCTTTTACCAACTGGATAGCCTCAGACAATTTGGTCCTTTTGCAGAGCTGGTTTTCAGCCGAAAAATTCAGAAATAGAGAAGGGAGTGGACCGCATGATTAAAATCTATGATACCATGTCGCGTGGTTTGCGAGAATTTGTCCCTATCGAGGACGGCAAAGTTAAAATGTATGTCTGTGGACCGACAGTCTACAACTATATCCATGTCGGAAATGCTCGTTCAACCGTAGCTTTTGATACCATTCGTCGTTACTTTGAGTACCGTGGCTACGAGGTTAACTACATTTCCAATTTTACAGATGTGGATGATAAGATTATCAACCGTGCCAAAGAAGAAGGCATCACTCCTCAGGAAGTGGCAGACAAGTATATTGCGGCCTTTCGTGAAGACGTGACGGCCTTAGGCGTCAAACCTGCTACTCGCCATCCGCGTGTGGTGGAGTTTATGGATGACATCATCCGTTTTGTCGCTGACTTGATCGCAAAAGGCTATGCCTATGAGAGTCAAGGCGATGTTTATTTCCGGGTGGAAAAATCCCACAACTATGCTAAGTTGGCTAACAAAACACTGGAAGACTTGGAGTTAGGTGCTTCAGGTCGTACTGATGAAGAAACAGCTCGCAAGGAAAATCCTGTAGATTTTGCGCTATGGAAGGCTGCAAAACCAGGCGAGATTTCTTGGGACAGTCCTTGGGGGGCAGGTCGTCCTGGTTGGCATATTGAGTGTTCAGTCATGTCGACGGGGATTTTAGGCGACACCATTGATATTCATGGTGGTGGTGCCGACCTTGAGTTCCCCCACCACACCAATGAAATTGCCCAGTCAGAAGCCAAAACAGGCCAGACCTTTGCCAACTACTGGATGCACAATGGCTTTGTGAATATTGATAATGTCAAAATGTCCAAATCTCTTGGTAACTTTATCACGGTTCATGATGCTCTCAAAACCATTGATGGTCAAGTGCTTCGTTTCTTCTTTGCGACTCAACATTACCGTAAACCTATTAACTTTACGGAAAAGGCAGTGCGTGATGCCGAGACCAATCTCAAGTATCTAAAAAATACTTACGAGCAACCATTTTCTGGGACTGTAGATGCTCAAGAGTTACAGGACTTTAAAGATAAGTTTGTAGCTACTATGGATGAGGATTTCAACTCTGCCAACGGTATCACAGTTGTCTTTGAAATGGCTAAGTGGATCAACTCTGGCAACTATGATGCAACTGTCAAAGAAACTCTGGCAGCCATCTTAGAAGTTTTTGGGATCGTCTTTGTTGAGGAAGTTTTGGATGTAGACATTGAAGCCCTAATCCAAAAACGTCAAGAAGCGCGTGCTAATCGTGACTTCGCGACAGCAGACCGTATTCGGGATGAATTAGCCGCTCAGGGCATCAAGCTCTTAGACACTAAGGATGGAGTGAGGTGGACTCGTGATTGATGTCAATCTCATTAACGGGATTGCGCTAGCTTTTGAGGGAGATGCAGTTTACTCCATGTATATTCGCCGTCATCTCATTCTCAAAGGCATGACCAAGCCCAATAAACTCCACCAAGAGGCGACCAAGTATGTGTCAGCCAAGGCTCAGGCGCGCCTGATTGCCTTCATGTTGGAGGAGCAGGTCTTGACGGAAAAGGAAGAAGAAATCTACAAACGAGGTCGCAATACCAATAGCCACACAAAGGCTAAAAATGCTGATGTCGTGACTTACCGCATGTCCACAGGTTTTGAAGCGGTTATGGGCTATCTCCATATGACAGAAAATCTGGAACGTCTTGAGACCATAATTGCTTGGTGCATCCAAAAAGTGGAGGGCTAGGATATGATTGCAAAGGAATTACAAGACTGGTTTCCTGAAGCTCAGATTTCAGATCAGCCAGTAGAGAAACCGGGCTATCTTACTCTCCCTCTAGCTTCTCAGCAGTGGATATTACTGGAGGAAACTGGGCTCAGCGAGCGTGAAAAGCAGCTGGTTGCCCTTTTGACCCAGCAGGAGCAGGCTCGTTCGCTCAATCCTTGGTATCCCTACCTGATTGAGGGGAGGGGGCAGGCACCGCAAGCTTTCAAAAGATTCAGCTGGTTTATTGCCATCTTTCCTATTTCCAACAGGAAAATCTAGCCTCTTGGCTAGATATGATGCGGACCCTCTTTCCCAATTGCCAGACAGTGCTACAGGTCGGTGCTCAGGATTATGTATTTGTTCTTCAACAAGATAAGTACAGCTCTGTCCGCTCGATCTTATCTGATACGATTGAAGCGGTTGAGTATGACTTTGGCCTTCGTCTGTCTATCATGTTAGGCCAGGTTTGGTCTCTGACAGGCCATCAAGCCCTGTCAGACTTAATCAAAGCGGAGCGGGATTTGTTTAAGGCTTGGTGGCGTCAGGGTCACCAAGGTGTTCATACCTTTTCACAACTCTATCTTTGGAGTATGGGAGAAAGACTAGTGGACCTGAGAGTCATTAAAGGATGCCTGCACCAGATGATCTCGGATCAAGACCAGATTCAGGAAATCATTCTCTCTCTTTGGGAAAATAGTGCAGTCCTAACCAAAACAGCTCAGCAACTCTATCTGCACCGCAATTCTCTTCAATACAAGATTGATAAATGGGAAGAGTTAACAGGACTTCAGTTGAAGGAGTTGACGGATCTCACCTTGTGTTATCAATTGATTTTACCAGATATTCTTTAAAGTTTTGTGCAAGTTGCACAGAACTTTTTTATTTTTTTGGTCACCTTGCCATAGAAATATAAAGCGTTTTCATTTATAATAAAGCTATCAAAATACAAAAGGAGTTTACCTCGATGGTAGAATTAAATCTTAAAAACATTTACAAAAAATATCCAAACAGCGAACACTACTCAGTTGAAGACTTCAACTTGGACATCAAAGATAAAGAATTTATCGTTTTCGTAGGTCCTTCAGGATGTGGTAAATCAACAACTCTTCGTATGATTGCTGGTCTTGAAGACATCACAGAAGGTACTGCATCTATCGATGGCGTGGTTGTCAACGACGTGGCTCCAAAAGACCGTGACATCGCCATGGTATTCCAAAACTACGCTCTTTACCCACACATGACTGTTTATGACAACATGGCTTTCGGTTTGAAATTGCGTAAGTACAGCAAGGAAGATATTGACAAACGTGTTCAAGAAGCTGCTGGAATTCTTGGTTTGAAAGAATTCTTGGATCGTAAACCAGCTGACCTTTCTGGTGGTCAACGTCAACGTGTTGCTATGGGACGTGCCATTGTCCGTGACGCGAAAGTATTCTTGATGGACGAACCATTGTCAAACTTGGATGCCAAACTCCGTGTTTCCATGCGTGCCGAAATTGCGAAAATCCACCGTCGTATCGGGGCTACAACTATCTATGTAACCCACGACCAAACAGAAGCGATGACACTTGCTGACCGCATTGTTATCATGTCAGCGACTAAGAATCCAGCTGGTACAGGTACTATCGGACGTGTAGAACAAATCGGTACACCTCAAGAGGTTTACAAAAACCCAGTTAACAAATTCGTTGCAGGATTCATCGGAAGCCCAGCTATGAACTTCATCAACGTAAAATTGGTTGGTGATGAAATTGTTTCTGATGGTTTCCGCTTGAAAGTTCCAGAAGGTGCTTTGAAAGTTCTTCGTGAAAAAGGATACGAAGGAAAAGACTTGATCTTCGGTATCCGTCCAGAAGACGTGAACGCAGAAGAAGCATTCCTTGAAACATTCCCAGAATCAGTTGTCAAAGCTACGATCTCTGTATCAGAATTGCTTGGTTCAGAATCTCACCTTTACTGCCAAGTTGGTCAAGACGAATTTGTTGCAAAAGTTGATGCTCGTGACTACTTGCAAACAGGTGCAACAGTTGAACTTGGATTTGACTTGAACAAAGCACACTTCTTTGACGTAGAGACTGAAAAAACAGTTTATTAAGAAAGATACCTAAAAACTCCTGTTTGATATACTCCCCTTATAGTGGATAGTGAAAAAACAAAAATCACTAGAAACTATAAGGAGAGTTTTCGTATGTCTAAAAGAAGTCCAAAATCAATTGAAGAGAAGTTAGAGATTGTTCAACTTTATCTAGAAACAGGGTCAATCTATTAATCGTCTCACAAGGCAGTTTAGTGTTAATAAAACAACTATTCGAGACTGGGTGCGGAAATACAAGCAAGAAGAATTGGATGGTTTTAAAGAAAGCAGAACTTGGAAGAGATACAGTCCAGAGTTAAAGGGACAGGCTGTCAGAGATTATCTTGATGGTCGTAGTAGTTTGACTGCTTCAGAAAGTTTGAGAAAGAAGTCTCTCAAGGGCTTGAAAATCGTCGAGGAAAAGGACTTGAAAGCGAACCTCATTTAACTACAGAGGAAGAACTTCAGTTTAAAATCAAGCAACTAGAAGAACGGAATCGTTCCCTAGAAATGGAGGCTGGTCTCCTAAAAAGTTTAATGAGCTAGGACCGCGAAACCTGTGGTGAGATTAGGTAAATACCTTCCCAAATTTCAAGCAATTCATGAGTATGTTCAAGAATATCAGGGAACCCCTATCGGCCAATTGTGTCGCTTGCTCAAGGTCTCTCGTTCTGGTTATTACAAGCGGCTCCGTCATAAGGAGACGAGTCTGAAATCATCAATCAGAAACTGATGGAGACAATTCAAGGATTGCATATCAAATACAAGGGTATTCTAGGATATCGTCGTATGACAGACACGTTTTGAGAATCGGCTACTAGGTACTATAACAAGAAACAAATTCGCCGTCTCATGCGCATTTTAAGCATTTCTTCTATTGTTTGTCGTTCTCGAGGTTACTGTACCAAGCATCGTTTTATGAATATCGAAGAGAATATCCTTGATCGCGATTTCACAGCTGACGTCCTTAATCAGAAATGGTGTACGAATGTGACTTTCATGTAGTACGGTGTAGAGTGCAAGGTCTATTTGAGCGCCATAAAGGACTTTTATAACGGCTCGATTATTAGTAAACGATAACCCCTTGGTGATGGAGAATCTGAGAAAGCTAATCCGGATACAACTCCACTCATTCATAGTGATCGTGGATCACAGTATGCTTCACGAGAATACCGTATGGTAACCACCCAGTATCAGTCCCATGTTACGAGTGGGTAAATGTATTGATAATACGCTAATTAATAGCTTTTTCGGACATTTTAAAACAGAGTGTTACTACAAGACTTTTAAGGAGCTGACCACGGATATCGACGACTACATTCATTTTTACAATAACGAACGGTTTCAAGAGCGCAACAACGGCTTTGCCCCTCTTGAAATGAGGAACAAGGCCGTTGCTTAATCTTTTATTATTTCATTGTCCACTTGACAGAGGGCAGTTCAAGATGGGATTTTTAATGTTAGAGTAGGATAAGCAAAAACGTAATTAAAATTGCTAACGCCCCTCTTACAATATGATGTGACTTATTGAGCGAACCTTTTTGTCGACTATTCCAGTACGCGCCAAAACAGACGAGACCTGAACCGATGACCCATAGGGCAATAGTTGTAAGTGGAACGAAGTAAAAGATAGCTAGAGCCAGAGAGGTGAGGCAACTGCCGACCAAAATGCATTTATTTCCTAGACTGTAGTTCTTTTGTTTTATGGCTGAAAAAGCAGCAGCAAGGTGAAGCAGTGAGAAGGCGAGAGCTAATACGATTGTTAATATTCCTAAGATCATCGAAGTTAACATAGTTGGTCCCTTTCTGAGTTACAGGCTTAGTTATCAAGTGGAGTTGTAGAGGTCATCTCCATTACATCAAGGTAAAATCTCACCACTTGGTCTTCGGTATAGGATTTTCCTTTTTTTAGCCACCAAGTTAGGGTCTCGATAAAGTTCGTCACAACAAAATGCTGGAGGTAGGAGGTCGGAATGTTTGGATAGGCCTCTTGCAAGCTATCTGCCACCATGGGATAAACGTGGTGTTCGAGTTCCTTGTGTAGTTGGCGGAGGAAGTAGTCGTTTTTGGAAAAAAGGAGACTGGTGACATGGTCCTGGTTTTTCTGAAAATGTAAAAAGATATGTGCGAGGTAGTCCTCGGTAGTAAAGTGTCCTTCCCTTTCAAAGAGATGATGAAAGAGGTAGCGACAGAGCTCATCTAAAAGAAGTTCTTTGCTTTCATAGTGACAATAAAAAGTAGAACGTCCAACATCTGCTAGGTCAATGATATCCTGAACAGTAGTGGCATCATAGCCCTTGTCGTTCAAAAGTTGTAAAAAAGCTTGATAGATGGCTTTTTTAGTCTTACTGACTCGACGGTCTCTTTTTGGCATATAGACATTTGAGACAAACTGTTCAGAACTGAACATGGCTGACAGTTTGCTTCTGTCCTTTCTTTGGATTTTATTAGATAATACAAATATATACCCATTATACCAAAGGAGGGAGAGAAATGAGTTCTAAAACATCTATCTGGTTAGCTTTTTTCTTAAATTTAAGCTATGCGATAGTCGAGCTTATCGCAGGAGGAATCTTTGGTTCGAGTGCAGTTCTTGCTGATTCTGTTCATGACTTGGGAGATGCACTAGCCATTGGTATATCAGCCCTTTTAGAAACAATCTCAAACCGTGAAGAAGATAGGCAGTACACCTTGGGTTACAAACGTTTTAGTCTTTTAGGAGCCCTGCTAACGGCTGTGATTCTTATGATAGGGTCTGTCCTAGTGATTTTGGAAAATGTCACAAAGATTGTTCACCCGCAACCCGTCAATGAGAAAGGTATCCTCTGGCTGGGAATCATTGCAGTAGCCATTAATGTGCTAGCTAGTCTGGTAGTTCGTAAAGGAAAGACAAAGAATGAGTCTATTCTTAGCTTGCATTTTTTGGAAGATACTCTTGGTTGGCTGGCTGTCATTCTAATGGCGATTATCCTTCAATTTACAGATTGGTATATCCTCGATCCGCTTTTATCTCTGGTCATTTCCATCTTTATTCTAACAAAAGCTATTCCTCGCTTTTGGAGCGCACTGAAGATTTTCTTAGATGCTGTGCCAGAAGGGGTCGAGACAAGTGATTTGGAGAAGGATTTAGAGGCTCTACCCAATGTCAAAAGTGTCAATCAACTCAGTATCTGGTCCATGGATGGTCTAGAGAACAATGCTATTGTTCACATTTGTATCAAGGACTGGGAACAGATGATGGAGACCAAAAAAGTGGTACGTCAATGTTTAGAAGAAAGAGGCGTGCAGAATATCACTATTGAAGTGGATAGCAGTCAAAGCAATCATGCGCAACATAAGCGAAATCTCAAAAATATCAAATTCCTGTCTGGACATCATCATTGAGAATCAAAGAACCGACCTCTGATGAGATCGGTTCTTTGATTCTTATTCAACAGATTTTAAGGCTTCGAGCATGTTGACCTTCTTGAGCCAACGGTTCACAATAAAGCCTAGAGTAGTGAGGATTGCAACCACAATCGCTGCTGGAACAGCATAGATGCTCCAGCTGACTGCTGGGTTGAACATTACAGTATCTGGAGGGATTATACTTGCCATGTAATGATGGAAAGCAAATCCGAGACCAAATCCGACAAGAATACCGACAATGGAGAGGTAGATGGTTTCACGATAGATGTAAAGAGTGACCTCTTTATTGTAAAAGCCAAGAACCTTAATAGTAGAGAGTTCACGGATACGTTCGGCAACGTTGATATTGGTCAAGTTAAAGAGAACGACAATGGCCAGTAAAACAGATACAGCAATCAAGATTCCCATAACCCGATTAAGGGAATTAACAATGGTTTCAACTTGAGATTTAAGGGTCGTGTTTTGAACAACCCCTTGAACACTTTCAAGATCCATAAACTCAGTTGCCATATCCGCAACAAGCTGATTAGAGTGGTCGGTCAATGTGATTAGATGAGCATTGTCAGTGGCAACTTTTCCAAAAGCTTTTTCATAAGTTTCTTCATTCATAAAGATGAAATGGCTCATATACATTTCAGCAATTCCTGAAACGGTCAACTGCATGTCCTTGCCATCCTTGTCTTGAACAGTAAGGGTATCACCGACCTTGACACCAGTAAGATTAGCAATTTTTTCTGAGAGGATGATACCGTCTTGATCAAGTGACAGTTCCTGACCAGTCTTGCGGTCTTTTAGTTGAATGTAGTCACTAAAGTTGGCTTGGTCTTTATTTTGGATAACTAGGGCTGTGATTTCTTGATTATCCTTGTTGCGACCAGCTGTTTTGTGGAGCGTTTCGTAGTGTACTTGGAGGCGCTCTCTGACATTTGAATCCTTGAGAAGTTTATCGAGTTCTTCGCTCTCTTTTGGAGTTGTATTGGTATTGTGGGCGACAATCATATCATAGCGGATAATGTCTGTGAACTGACGATTGTTCAGGTCTGCAATCGAGCTTCGAATACCAAGTCCTGCAAAGAGGAGAGCGATAGAGCCACAGACTCCAAAGATAGTCATCAACATTCGTTGTTTGTAACGGAAGATATTTCGTGCAGTGACTTTCTGCGTAAAACTCATGCGTTTCCAAAGAGGCTTTATGCGCTCAAGGAAGATTTTAGAGCCAGCAGTCGGTGGTTTTGGAAGGAGGAGTTGGGCAGGTTTTTCTCCCAACTCTTTCTTAGCCACGAGGTAAGCAGGCAATACAGCAGAAAGGAGACCAAGCAGGATAGCAAGGAAGGATTTGACAGGGTAGAAGTGCAATTCCATCAGTGCTAGTACAATTTTTGACTTGTAGGTATTGTAGATGATACTTGGCAGGAGGGTGTGCCCTGCGATGATTCCGATTAGCGTACCTACCATACTCGTCACGAGTCCATAGATGACAAATTTACGGATGATGTCTTTGTCTTGGTAGCCCAGTGCTTTGAAGGTTCCTGCTTTGATACGTTCTTCTTCAACGAAGCGCCCCATGGTTACAAAGGTCACCAAGGCAGCGATGAAGTAGAGAACAACAGGAAAGATATTGCTGACGTTTTGGATAACGGATGCATTGTTTTCGTATGAAATGTATCCTTCAGATCCTGGGACTTCTCGACGGGTAAATACTTGATAAGTGGGTGTTGAGAGGAGATCCACACGCTCTTGGGCATCTTTCAGTTCGTTGCGTTTGCTTTCGATTTCTGGATCTGCTTTTTCCTTGGCTTCTTGGTACTCTTTTTCCTTTTGAGCAAAGATTTTTTGGGCTTCAGCTAACTCAGTTTCCTTTTGAGCTAAGGTTGTACGAGCGTCTGTTAGACGGACTTGGCCAGCCTGGAAGTCAGCTAATTTTTCCTGGTATGTAGCGAGACCTTCTTGATAGTTAGCTGTACCATTTTGATAAAGTTCTTCTTTTTCAGCCAAGTTTTCTTTGGCAGTATCTAGTGCTGTAGTTCCATTTTCATATTGTGAAAGTCCAGCTTGGTATTGGGCCGATTTTTCACGGAGCTCAGCTTGCTTCTGAGCTAGAGTTGCCTTAGCGACTTCCAGTTGTTGGCTAGCTTGATTGTATTCTTCTAATTTTTGCTGATAGCTTGTTTTCCCAACGGTATATTGATGGAGTTTTTCTTGGTATTGTGATTGGGCTTGACTAAGATCTGTCTCTTTTTGTGAGAGTTCCTTTTCTTGTGATTTTCGTTGCTCTTCGTCTTGAATAGTAGAAGGAAGGGCACGAAGAGTAGCTAGTTCGCTTGCTTGTGTTTCTAATGTTGTAGCCGTGCTATCTAGTTTATCTTTTGTACTATCTAGTTCGCTAGCAATAGTATCTAATTGTGTTTTACTTGCCTGAAGTTCAGTTTCTTTGCTAGCAATCTCTGCACCGGCTTGTTGGAATTGAGTTTGCCCTTGTTCTAGTTGGTCTTTGGCAGTTTGCAGTTGTTTAGCTGTTTCTTGGAGTTGAGCTTCTTTTTCTAAAATCTGAGCTTGTCCGTCTTGCAGTTGCCCTTGTGCTATTGACAATCGTGATTGGCTATCTTCTAGTCTGGCTTGTCCATCGGTTAGTTGACTTTGAGCACGATCAAGTTGAGCTTGGCCATCAGCCAGTTGCTCTTGTCCGTCTTGCAGCTGTTGTTGTCCCTCGGTGATTTTTTTCTGAGCTTCTTGGAGCTGATTTTGCCCATCTGTCAGCACTTGGACAGCATCTTGGAGTTGTTTATTTCCATCATCAATCTTGTCCTGAGCAGTTCGTTTGATCTCTGCCAAGCGTTTTTCAGGCTCGTTTACTATGAGTTTTTTGACATCTTCTTTTGCTGCGTAGAGCTTGTCTGTGTAAGTCTGGCTGTAAGGATTGAGGTCACGCAAGTTTTTGTAAGCAATCCGTGCAATCATATAGACATCGGAGTCAAATGTGTCCTCAGTCACGACAGCATAGCCGTGCAATTCACCGGAACCAGCTGTTGAACGTCCCATATTGACACGAGAGAGAATCTCGGAGGAGTTGACAAATCCTGTGATGGTAAATTGGTTGCGCTTGAGGACTGTTTGGCCGTTGGCACTTTCCTTTTCGGTGAAGTTAATGGTATCCCCTATCTTGTACCGTCCTTGATATGCAGCAGAGATGGCGATTTCATCACTTTTCTCAGGAAGTCGACCTTCTGCAATATCATATGTGGACAATTTTTTTGGTTTTGAGAAAAGTCGGAAAGCAGTGGAGCTGTCTTTGATAACCACATCTTTAAAGTATCCATACTCAACAGTCGCTTTATCTTGGAGACTTGCGAGTAGGTCTTGATCCGATGAATCAAGTCCGTAGTTACTGATGATAGCCAGATCAGCAGTTTTATGTTCGGCGAAAAAGTGCTGACCAGTCTCCTGCATGTTTGGGGTGGTGACTTTGAGACCGACTAGGGCAAAGGAGCCTAGCGCCATAAGAGAGGCGATGGAAACGGCTCGTCCTTTGGATTCGGAGAAGGCTTTTTTAACATCTTTCCAATAGGTTTTTTCACTCATTCAATATCCTCTTTCTAGTATTCCAAATCTTCGATTCTCTGAGGAGTTGGGTTGAGATCAATACTTTTGACTTGGGCGTCGTGCATACGGATGACACGGTCAGCAATTGGAGCTAGTGCGCCGTTGTGGGTAACAATGATAACCGTTGCTCCTTGTTCACGTGCCATATCTTGGAGAATTTTAAGGACTTGTTTTCCTGTATTGTAGTCCAAGGCTCCAGTAGGCTCATCACAGAGAAGGATTTTAGGATTTTTAGCAACAGCACGCGCTATGGCAACCCGTTGTTGCTCCCCTCCAGATAGCTGAGCTGGGAAGTTGTTAATCCGTTCTCTAAGACCGACATCGACCAAGGTTTGTTCGGCATCCTTGGCATCTTTGACGATTTCAGAAGCCAATTCCACGTTTTCCTTGGCAGTGAGGTTAGAAACCAAATTATAGAATTGAAAGACGAAACCAACATCATCACGACGGTAAGTTGTTAATTCCTTGCTATTATAGTTAGAGATGTCTTTTCCATCAATGATGACCTGTCCTTCGTCATTGGTATCCATCCCACCTAGGATGTTCAGGACAGTTGATTTCCCTGCCCCAGAGGAACCAAGTATAATGACCAGTTCGCCTTTTTCAATTTCAAAGTTGATATTGTTATTGGCGACGATTTCGACATCTCCTGTTTTGTAGCGTTTATATGAATTTTTCATTTCGATATAAGCCATGATTTTTTCTCCTTATGATTGTTCTTAATCGACAACCTGTTGTTTTTTTGATAACGGAGTCTATTATAGACAAATTGTTAAGTGGATACTACAACAAAAAACAACAATCTGTTGAAATAATGGAAGAAATTCAAAAAACGCCATTTTTTCCTTTTTGTTGAATCAAGTCAGGAGCCTATTGACATATTTAGAGAATGGCTTATAATAAAAAACGACAACAAGATGTTGAAATAAGGAGTAGCTATGCAACAAAGACAAACCACAACCAAAGTAGATATAAAAGAAGCTTTTATTCAGCTCCTAGCAACCAAAAGTGTAGAGGATATTTCTATCAGCCAATTAACAAAAAAGGCGGGAGTGAATCGTTCGACTTTCTATCTTCATTATTTAGACAAACAAGATTTTTTAGAGCAATTAAGGGAAGAAACCTTAAGAATTGTTCGCACGATTTTGAGAAAAGAGACCTTCAACCAACAGGAAAGACTTGAAGAGGTTTTACTCTACTTCAGGGAAAATATTTCTTTTTTTCTGAGATTGCCCAGAATCCGATGTTTCATTTTTCGGACAATATCCGTACCTTTCTTTTAGGTATGATTGAGTCAACGCCTCGGTCGCGTACTATAATTGTGGATGCCTATCATATGCCTGAACGTTATGCTGTCACTATGTATGTATCTGGCTTGACAGGGCTTATCGTGGACTGGATTGTCAATGGTGCACAGGAAACTCCACAACAGTTGACGAAGATTATTCTTGATTCACCGGGGATGGAATGGTTTAAGGAAAAATAGTCTGGAAATCGTTTAGAAAGGGAAAATCAGATGAAGATATTTGTAGCAGGAGCAATCGGTTGTGTGAGTCACTATTTTTAATAGAGAATCTCTTAGCAGATGGATATAAAGTCTAACAGGAACTAAAGACTTGACAAGATTCAAGAAAAAGAGCAACCAAAGGCGGCTGAGTTAGATTTAGGACAAGTATAGAAAAATGAAAGACATACAGAAAACTTGTGTTATACTGGAGAGACTAGGAAAAAGGAGTAAAAAATGGCAACAACAATCAAGTATAAATGGGCGAGTCTCGGAACTGGCGTGATTGCCAATGAACTGGCGCAGGCTTTGGAAGCCTTAGGAGGAAAACTCTATTCGGTTGCTAATCGAACCTATGATAAGGGAGTGGCATTTGCTGAAAAATACGGAATTGAAAAGGTCTATGAGAGAATCGATGATGTTTTTGAGGATCCCGAAGTAGACATTATCTACATTTCGACTCCGCACAATACTCACATTCAGTACCTACGCCAAGCACTGACTGCGGGTAAACATGTGCTTTGTGAGAAGTCCATTACCCTCAATAGTGAAGAGTTAGAGGAGGCTGTTAAACTGGCGGAGGAGCATCAGGTTCTATTGGCAGAAGCTATGACCATTTTTCATATGCCTCTCTATCGTAAGCTCAATGAGATAGTGACAAGTGGCAAACTGGGATCTCTAAAGGTTATTCAGATGAATTTTGGTTCCTATAAGGACTATGACATGAGCAATCGTTTCTTCAATCGAAGCTTGGCTGGAGGTGCCTTGCTGGATATCGGTGTATATGCACTTTCCTTTGTCCGCTGGTTTATGACTTCCCAGCCCACTCAAATACTGTCACAAGTTAAGCTGGCTCCAACAGGAGTAGATGAGCAGGCAGGTATTCTCTTGACAAATGAAGAGGGAGAAATGGCGACCGTCACTCTCAGCTTACATGCCAAACAGCCAAAGCGAGGCATGATTGCTTTTGACAAGGGCTATATCGAGATTTATGAGTATCCTCGTGGTCAGAAAGCCATGATTACCTATGCAGAAGATGGGTCACAGGAGATCATCGAGGTTGGAGAAACTGCAAAAGCACTTCAATATGAAGTTTTAGATATGGAAGCGGCCATTTCTGGGCAAGAAGATCAGCTCTACCTGAACTATAGCCGAGATGTGATGGCACTCATGACGCAGTTACGAAAAGACTGGGGCTTGATTTATCCAGAGGAAGAATAAAGCCATATTATTCATATAGAAGGCAACGAAAGAGATAACTTTCAAAAGTATTTGACTACTGATATCGATTGACATGAGAAAGGATCTCTTTCTATCTTGTATAAACAATAGTGAGAGTTAGAATTGAATGGAAAGATAAGAACTCCGTATATCGATCATACTATGACAATAGCTGATTGATTGTAGCAATTTTAGGCTTGACAGAAAATCAATACACCAATATGTGGCAGAGTAAAAGTGCCACTGGCCTTCCTTGGATAAAGCCTAACGTGCTGGAGCATCATCGGTATAAAACCGGACGTTCAGATCATTATATTGTCCTGCTTATAGTTTTTATCAGTGAGCATCTTGAGGTTCTTCTTAGAAGGTAGGGAGCTTTGTGAGGTGCTGGCTGTCGTCTATACGTGGGTCGTCAATGACCGATAAGGATTCTCCTTTGCTTAAAACTCTTCTTACGAACAATTGAAAAGACCTGAATGGGGGTGTATGTCCACTATTGAAAGAGTTTTGGTAAGCTGGCTGTACCTGAGGAGGATACAGAGTAGATTCTAGAAGAAGTAGGATTGATTGACAAAAATGAGGCTGGGACAAAAGTCTAACCTTAAATATAAAAAGCGAACAAAACGAGTTATCTGACATTCAGAATTCGGTCTTGTTCGCTTTTTTGTCTAATCTATCGATTTTAAAAATTTAGAATAAAGAATTCCTAAAATCAAAATCTTTTTATCCCAGGCTCATTTTTGTATGGAGCCGGAATTATTCATATGAGATATGGATACTCACTGAAATCTATGGTAGATAGAACTGCTGCTCTATCCCCCTATCTTTACCCAAATAGTGAAAATAAAAAACAGCTTATACTCTTCAAAAATTTCTTCAAACTACGTCAGCGTCGTCTTGTCGCGCCCAAGTACAGCCTGCAGCTCACTCCTTAGTTTGTTGATGATTTTCATTGAGTATAAGATTGATAGCTGGATTTGTAGAAACGAGGTAATAGGTGACCTGGGCTTGCGGGTCACTGATGGGAATCACTATGCGGTCGTCTCTAATCGGATGCATCTTTTTGCTGTAATCGGTGGTAAAGCGTGGGAGGTTGGAATGCTGAACCAATTCTTCGAATTCAAAGCGGTTGGTTTGAACCAGAAACTTGGAAGCTGGCATCTGTTCATGCACCAAATCGTTCCAAAAACCAATCTGATTCATGAGGAGGAAATTGTAGCCATTGAGGTCATGAAAGGTCATCTGGTCATAATCAGCTAGGGCATGGTCTTTTGTGACGGCGATAAAAAGATTTTCTTTCAGGTAGGGCAAGCAGTGAGTTCCCTCTTTCTCATAGGGATAGGGGAGAATGGCCAAATCAACCGTTTTATTTTCCAGGCTAGCCAAGACCTCTCCTTCCTTTCCAATCTGTTGGTGGAGGTGCTTGTGGGGAAAAGAAGCACTCAGCTGAGGAAGCAATTCCCAGAGTGGGGCTGGAGCGACAGAAGCGACACGGATGGTCTTGAGGCTCTGGTCAAATTGGTGCACTTCCTTAATGCCCTGCTGGCTGGTTTGCAAGATTCGACGAGCGACGCTGACTGCAACTTCCCCTGTTTCATTTAGTGCAATGCGGTTGGCAGTACGGTCAAAAAGAGTCACGCCAAAATCTTCTTCTACATGTTGCATGGCACGAGAAAGGGAGGGGGTTGAAATGTGAAATTTCTCTGCAACTTTGGATAGGGTACCTAATTCTTTAAAGGCAACCAGTTGCTCCAGTTCTTCTAAGTTTAGCATGTCGTCCTCCTTTTAGTTTTCATTTTTTGAAAACTAGTTTCCTGTATTACTAGTGTACAATATGAGAGTCTCGTTGTAAACTAGAAACATCAAAAGAATACAGGAGTTCACAAATATGTTCTACAAAACTTTAAATAACCATGTCAAAATGCCCCAACTTGGTTTTGGTGTTTACCAAACCCCAGTGGATGAAACAAAACAGGCTGTTCTTGAAGCTATTGAGGTCGGTTATCGCTCCTTTGATACGGCCCAAGCCTATGGCAATGAAGCAGGTGTCGGTCAGGCCATTCAGGCCTCTGGTTTGCCACGCGAAGAATTCTTCATCACGACCAAGATCTGGATCACCAACGCGGGTTATGAGAAAGCCAAGGCCTCTATCGCAGAATCCTTACGCAAATTGCAAACCGACTATATCGACCTCTTGCTCATCCACCAACCCTTTGGCGATTACTATGGCAGTTACAGAGCCATGGAGGAAGCCTACAAGGCTGGGAAAGTAAGAGCTATCGGGGTTTCTAACTTTTCTCCAGACCGTTTCATTGATCTGCAGCACTTTGTAGACATCAAGCCTGCCGTCAACCAAATCGAAACCCATGTCTTTCAACAGCAAAAGTTAGCCAAAAGCTATTTGGATAAGTACCATTGCCAGATCGAGTCTTGGGGGCCTTTTGCCGAAGGGCGCAATGACTTCTTTAACACCCCTGTCTTGAAAGTGATTGGTGACAAATACGGCAAGTCAGTCGCCCAAGTCGCTCTGCGTTTTTTGTTGCAAAGTGACGTGGTCCTGATTCCCAAGTCAGTCCGCAAAGAACGCATGCAGGAAAACTTTGATATCTTTGATTTTGCATTAACCGAGGAGGACATGCAGGCTATTGCGGCTCTGGATCAGGAAAAATCGCTTTTCTTTGACCATCAAGACCCTGAGACGGCGGAGTTCTTTATGACGCTAGCCGATAAGTAAACAGGTAAAAGGAGAACCATGAAAAACAAATCCTTTCTTATCATTTCTGGCCTACTCATGGCCTTTACCTCACTGTCGACGGATGTTTATTTGCCCGCTATGCCCACTATGGAAAAAGAACTGGGTGGACAAGTGGAGTTGACGGTGACCAGTTTTTTGGTAGGCTTTGCCCTAGCCCAGTTGGTCTGGGGGCCTATCAGTGACTGGATCGGGCGGAAAATCCCTTTGTATGTAGGGCTTGTGGTCTTTATTCTTGGGTCTTTTTGGGGTGCCCTGTCGACGGATATGACTCAAGTTATCATCTGGCGGGTCTTTCAAGCTTTTGGAGCCTGCGTGGGGCCAATGTTGAGTCGGGCCATGAGTCGCGACCTGTTTGACAGTCGCGAAGCTGCCCAAGTGCTATCGACCCTCATGATTATCGCAGCAGTGGCCCCTATCCTAGGCCCCTTTATCGGTGGCTTTATCGTTAGTTTTACGAGTTGGCATGTGATTTTTTACTTTATGGCGCTGGCTGGGCTCCTCATGCTCTATGGGGTTTACCGCTTGCCTGAGACCTTGCCAAAAGAAAAAAGAGGACACATGAGTCTGCTAAGGTCATTTAGCAACTACGGGCAACTCTTGACCAATCGCTCTTTTATGCTCTACACGCTCTGTGTAACCTTTTACTATGTGGGCGCCTATGCCTTTATCACAGGTTCTTCCACGGTTTACATCACCTATTTCCATGTGCCTGAACAGGATTACGGCTTTTTGTTCGGGGTCAATGTCTTAGGAATTGTTGGGCTCAATCTCTTTAACAGACGTTTGGTGGAGCGTTTTTCACTGAGGTTCTTGTTGCGTTGCGCTAGCGTCATCGCTCTCTTAGCTAGTCTGGCCTTGTGGGGCCTCAATCTGGGCAATGGTTCGAGTATCTGGACCTTGGCCATCCCTGTCTTTTTCGTCTTTAGCATGAATGGGATCATCGCTGCCTGTAGCAATGCGGCGGCTCTGGCCTTTGTCTCTGATGAGATGACAGGCTCCGCTTCGGCCTTACTCGGTTCCCTCCAATACGGGAGTGGAATTCTCTCGTCAGCACTTTTGGCAAGTTTTGCAGCGACGAACGGCCACCCTGGCGCTATGGTGACCATCATCTTGGTCTCTGTTGCCCTCGCCTTCTTGACGACCTTGGTAGCCAAAAATGTTCCACAGACCCCAAAAAGTGTCTGCTTTGGTCAAGCTAAGTCGATTTGATTGCAAATAATGAAAGGAAATAAGATATGACAAGTATAAAACAAACGGCAGGACGAGATTTCTTGGGAGATTTTGCTCCGAATTTTGCTCATTTCAATGACGATGTTCTCTTTGGTGAAAATTGGAATGATACGACGATTCCTTTAAAGACACGGGCGATCATCACAGTTGTCGCTCTGATGGCTCAGGGGATAACGGATAGTGCCATGGTGCACCATTTGGAAAATGCCAAAAAAGAGGGGGTTAGCCAAAAGGAAATAGCAGCGATCATTACCCATACGGCCTTTTATGCGGGGTGGCCTAAAGCATGGGCGGTTTTCAATCTGGCCAAAAAGATTTGGCATGTCGAAGAAGCAGAAGACAAAGCCAGCGATAAAGAGGCTTATCAAGCGACACTTTTCTTTCCCATCGGTGAAAAAAATACAGCTTTTGCAGATTACTTTAGTGGCCAGTCTTACTTGGAGCCAATTGCAGAGGAGGCTTTCCCTGTTTTTAATGTGACCTTTGAGCCTGGGTGTCGCAATCATTGGCATACGCATAAGGCTAAATCAGGTGGAGGGCAGTTGCTCATCTGTGTCGGTGGCGAAGGGTATTATCAAGAATGGGGTAAGCCAGCCCTTAAACTGCTCCCTGGGGATACCGTTACTGTTCCTGCTAATACCAAACATTGGCATGGGGCCAGCAAAGACCAGTGGTTTTCTCATCTAGCCTTTGAAATTCCTGGTGAAGCGACTGCAACGACTTGGCAGGAGCCGGTGTCCGAGGAAGATTACCTGAAAGCACAGGAGTAGGAAGTGAGACAAATTGTATGGCAATTTGTGTTAGCTTTGTTTTCCACGAAGCCCGTTAAAAAAAGTCCCCATCATCAGATATCGGATGATGGGGGACTCTTTGTTTTGCTAGAGAGCATTTTAATTGCTGCTATTTCTTCAACTGGGTTGTGAGTTCGAGTTGGTTGCCTTCAGGGTCAAAAACCACCGCTTCGTAATAGCCGTCCCCTGTGGTACGTGGGCCGGATTGGATGGGGTAGCCGTCGATTTCAAAACGCTGAGCAAAGGCATCAACGTCGGCCTCATTGCCAACTGCGATGGCCAAGTGGGTGAATCCAAAGGTGTCTTTGTCCCCTGCAACAATATCCGGGCGGTGGCAGAGTTCCAAGCGGGCACCATCCGCAAAACTGAGAAAATAAGAAGAAAAACCAGTTCTTGGGTTGTGGTATTTTTCGCCGGCTGTCGCCTTGAAGTAGGTTTGGTAGAAGGTTTTCATTTTTTCCAGGTCTTTGACCCAGACGCCGACGTGTTCGATTGCAATTGTCATAATAATTTCCTTTCTGGTGTGACGGCTTGTCACTCTTTTTTATTGGTTGAGGTAGTGGGCGATGACGCTTAAGACACCGTTTTCATCATTGCTAGGGGCAAGGAATTTGGCGACTTGTTTGGTAGCTTGGGGAGCATTGCCCATGGCGTAGGAGTAGCCAGCAAGCGCCAACATCTCATGGTCATTACCCCCATCCCCGAAGGCCAAAAGATTGTCGCTAGATAGCTGCCACCTGTCCAAGAGTTCTTGCAGGGCTGCCCCCTTATTTTTGCCTTTTCCGATGATGTCAATGTTGCCGTGACCGCTGGTGGTCGCATCAATCACATCCCCCAAGAGTGCCTTGAGGTCATCGATAATCTGATAGGTGACCTCTTCTGGGGTGTTGAAGGAAAACTTCAAAAATTGGTCATCAGGCAGAACAGCGAAAGAATCGACCAGTTGGAGTTTGGTATAGTATTTTTTGAAAAAGGCAATGGCCTCGGGCGCTGATTTGGCATGCATATAAGCCGTTTTTTCACCGCTCAAAACGAATTCGTGATCCAAGTGGTGTTCCTCCAAATAGTCTAAAACGCTTCTGACCACTTCCTTAGGCAAGGTATAGCTTTTGAGAAAGTGGCCCTTCTCGACGAAGTAGGCACCGTTTTCTCCCACGATGGTGATGTCCTTTTTGTAATCTTCGAAAAAACTCTCGATTTGGTAATATTGGTTGCCACTGATGGCGATAAAACGAATGCCCTTTGCCTGCATTTTGTCAAACAATTGGGCGAATTGGGCTCTGTCGTAGTCCATCTGGTTGTTGAGGAAGGTGCCGTCCATGTCGGTGGCGATAACTTTGATATCCATCCGTTGTCTCCTTTAAAGATTGAGATTTTTCAGTACTGCTTAGCAACCGGAACTCTATCTATCCCAAGACGTTTTTTTATCGTCGTCTGTGATGGCACGGATAACCTTGCAGGGGTTACCGACGGCGACGCTGTTGTCTGGGATGTCTTTGACGACCACGCTACCACCACCGATAACCACATTGTTTCCGATAGTGACGCCTGGCATGACCTGCACCCCAGCTCCAATCCAAACATTGTCTCCTACGCTGATGGGATAGGCGTATTCTAAGCCCTGATTTCGCCTGTCGGCATCAATCGGGTGACCTGCGGTATGAAATCCACAGTTGGGGGCGATAAAGACATTGTCACCAAAGGTCACCTTGGCTCCGTCTAAAATGACGGTATTGTGATTGGCAAAGAAATTCTCCCCAATCTCGATATTGTAACCATAGTCACACCAAAAGGGAGCGACTATGCAACAATTTTCCTTGGTTTTGCCTAGTAATCGCTGGATGAGTTTGTGTTGCCCTACCTCATCTGAAGGACGCAAGTGATTGTAGTCGTAGCAGAGGTCCTTGGCTCTTGTTCGCTCTTCTAGGATTTCTTTGTCATAATTGGCATCGTAAAGTTGCTGAGCCAGCATTTTTTCTTTTTCAGTCATGATTCTTCTCCTTTTGCGCTTCTTTGAGGCCTTGTCGTGTAATCCCATACTTTAGCCAGTCTAGGGGAATGTCTGCGCTAGGGTAGCCTGCAATCAAGATGCATTGGGCATGCACCCCATAATCGCCAGTTTGCACGACGGCTTTACAGCGGTCTCGCATCTCATAGTAATCTGGGATATAAGGCATGGTATGGATGTTTTCTTGTCCTAGCTTTGCCACTAAAAACTGATAATCTGCTTGGTTGAGTGTCAACATCTCCTCGGTCACCAGGACGCCTTCGAAATCCCCCACCTCGATGAGAACATCCACGATGGCTTGCATGGAAGGACAGCCCGTAACGGCCTCTAGGTCGATGTATTGGACAGAGGGGCCTAGGGGATGCAGGGCCTTGGCTGAGGTGCCACTGCCTGCATCAGCGATAAAAATCATCTCGCCATGGCGAAGTTCAGCCACTAGGGCTGCTAAGTCCTTATTTAAAATGCGTTTTTTCATAACGGTTCTCCTTGATGTTAACAGAGGTTAGCTGATGTCTGTCTTTGACTATTCAAGAGATGCAGGCGACCCAATTCCTGTCCGCCTTGCAAGACCAGAGTGTCTAGTTGGGTCAAGCGTTCCAGTCTGGGGTGAAAAGCTTGTGGAATGCCTGTGTCTGCCATCTGGATATCTTTTTCAAGTGAGGGGCAGTAGTAGGCAATGGCATCTGGTGCCAAGACAACTGTAAGGGCTGTGATTTGTAGAAGAAGTTCTTCTTTTGTCGCTTTTCCTTTTTTGTTGAGGTAGCCAACCTCCCCAGCGAAGCCCTGTTTGCCTCGGTGCAAGCGCCCGTCAACAACTAGCCCAGCCCCAGCAAAGTCGCTATCTGGCTGGTAGAAAAGGGCTAGGTTGTCATCGTCTGGATGCTCTTTTTGATAAGCGAGTACCGCACAGTTCACATCATTTTCAATCAAAATCGGAAGGTCTGTCAAGGCTGACAGGCTTGTCAGCAGTTGGCTTTTCTCTAAATGCGTAAAATCCGAAGATAGGATTTCCCCATGAGTGCCAATGATACCCGGAAAGCTGAGTACCAAGACTTGCATCAAGGGGTCGCTTTCCAACAATCTTTTAACCGCTTGGTAGATTTCTGCTAGACTCCCTGTTTTACTGGTGACAAGATCTTCAAACACGGTTTCCCCAGCAAGATTAAAGGCATGCGTTGCTATCTGATACTGGTCAAAGGGGTGACTGAGGAGGATCGTTCCGATATGGGCAAAATCCGTACTTAACTGATAGAGTTTGGACTTTCTACCACCTGTTGAGCTGGCATTGCCGATAAAGCAAATTTCCCCACTAGCTTCTAAGGTTTGTAAAATATTGGTGGTCCCAGCCAGAGAAATCCCAGTTTGCTGGGCTAAATCAGTCTTGGTCCAGTTGCCACCTTGATAAAAGCAGGTCCTGACTCGCTGAATGTTGTCTTCTTTTAAATCTCTAATTTTTGCCATTTTTCACTTTCGTCACAACTTGATGAAACTAGTATAGCATTTTTTCGTTCTTGGGACAAGTTTTTTTGAAAAATAAATGATTATTTGAAATCTTGGACGGTAGTTGCAGGAGTTCTGATAGCCATTTGATCCCTGACGTGTTACAATAAAAGAAAAAAGAAAGGAATCCTCATGACACCCATTCGCTCCAAACGTGTTTCCAACTATGAACTCTTTTTTGACTTGGCCTTTGTCTTGACCATTAGTCAGCTAACCAGTGCCATTCATGTGCCTCAGGTTCAGTTGGAACATATTTTTTACTTTTTGACTACCATTATCGTTATGCTCAATGTCTGGAATCAAGAAGCCTTTTACTACAATAAATACGGCGATTCGAGGCAGATTGACATCTACACGGTCATTGCCCTTATGCTCTTTGTGGGAAATCTGGCTTTATCCATCACCTTTGATCCGACAAGTCTCAAGCCTTTTTGGGAAAACCCGCTCAATTTTAATAGCCTTCTGATCTTGAGTTATGGGACCATTGCCCTGCAGTATATTCTAAAAGGGAGAAAGCTAGGCTTTAACAAGGACATGTATTTATCCATTGTCTTACTGGCTGTGTATGCGCTAGCAGTTCTCCCTAGGGCTTTAGATCTTCTGCCTTTTTCGGTTTATGCTCTGCCTCTTTACTACCTACCACTAGTGGTGCCTTTGTTTTTAAACTCGAAAAAGCGCCCCATTTGTATGAATTTCCCTCATTATTTGGAACGTTGTCAGCTCTTGACCATTATCACTTTTGGGGAGAGTGTCATTGCTGTGCTTAAAACCTATCCCCTGTCCCAAAACTTTTGGGAAGGCTTGACCCTCTTTATGGGCTTGGGCTTCATGTTTGTCTTTTATATCATTCAGACCTTTGTCAATATCAATCACCACCAACGAGTATCCGTTAAAGCTCTCTCTTACGCCCATTATGTCATTGTGGCGAGCCTCCTTTTCTTTACGGTTGGTTTGGAATTCTTAAAAGACAGCCACCATCATGATCTAGGTCTGCATTTCTTTGTGCTATCCATTCTGGCTTTCTTCGTTGGGACACTGTCTACTTCCCACTATAATATCGAACTCTACCGTCTGGATCGTCGTGTGGTTGCCCAATACGGTCTGTTATTACTACTAGCGACCGGTCTCTTCTATCTGTTTGGGCAACAGATAGCCATTCTTGGTCTGATCCTAGCAGGACTTTCTCGGGCTTTGACTCGGACAGGGATGTATTACCGTAGGCGTGTTCGGGAGCAAAACAAGATACCTCATCCAGACGTTACTGCAAATGAGCGCGATTTTTCATAAAGTTTTCATTTTCTGAAGGCAAATACTTGACTTGGAGTCAACTCTAAGAGTTATAATAGAAGAGTCAAGTGATGAAAACCGTCGTCCGATACTGGAAAGGAGCTAGATATGAACATCAAATCCGCCAGTCAAGAACTGGGACTATCTGCCGATACCATTCGCTACTATGAACGCATTGGGCTGGTACCGCCCATCACGCGGTCGGCTGCGGGCATCCGTGACTTTCAGGAGTCCGACATGGAAGTGCTCGAATTCGTCAAGTGCTTTCGGTCAGCGGGTGTTTCAGTAGAGAGTTTGGTAGCCTACATGGCTCTCTATCAAGAGGGAGATGCCACAAAATCTGCTCGCCTAGACATCTTGCTGGATGAACGAGACAAGCTCGCCCAGCGCATCAGCGAATTAGAGACTACCCTTGGTCGACTGGACCATAAAATTACATACTATCAAAAGGAGACAGCTAAATGAAATCAGCTATTTACACCAAAGCAGGCCAAGTCGGTCTGACAGATATTGACCGCCCTCAACTGCAGGCGGCAGATGATGCCATTATCCGGATTGTACGCACCTGTGTCTGTGGCTCTGACCTATGGAGCTACCGCAATCCTGACATCGAAGAAGGCCATGGTAACAGTGGTCACGAAGCTATTGGGATTGTCGAAGAAGTCGGCGATGCCATAACGACTGTAAAACCTGGGGACTTTGTCGTTGCACCTTTCACGCATGGTTGTGGCCAATGTGATGCCTGCCGTGCCGGATTTGACGGCTCTTGTGACCGCCATCTGGGCAGAGATAACTTCTCAGGTGGGGTCCAAGCCGAGTATATTCGCTTCCAACATGCGGAGTGGTCATTGATTAAAATTCCTGGCCAACCGTCTGACTACACTGAAGGCATGCTTAAATCCCTCTTGACCTTGGCAGATGTTATGCCGACAGGTTACCATGCTGCGCGTGTGGCCGATGTCAAATCGGGTGACCGGGTGGTCGTTATCGGTGACGGAGCCGTTGGCCAATGTGCTGTTATTGCTGCCAAGATGCGAGGGGCTTCTCAGATTGTCTTGATGAGCCGTCACAAGGACCGCCAAGAGATGGCTTTGGAATCTGGTGCGACAGCAGTAGTGGCAGAACGTGGCGAAGAAGGGATTGCCAAGGTTCGTGAAATCGTGGGTGGCAACGGTGCAGACGTCGCTCTGGAATGTGTCGGTACCGAAGCGGCCATCGACCAAGCTCTGGGTGTACTCCACAATGGAGGCCGAGTCGGCTTTGTCGGTGTGCCTCATTACGAAAAAACACCGCTAGGTTCAACCTTCGCCCAAAATACCATCGTGGGTGGAGGACCAGCCTCTGTTACCACTTATGTCAAAGATGAGCTCCTTAAAGCTGTCCTTGACGGTGCTATCAACCCAGGACGGGTCTTTACCAATACCTACAAGCTCTCAGACATCAACCAAGCCTACAAAGACATGGACAACCGCAAGTCCATCAAGTCTATGTTGGTAGTGGAGTAGCAAAGAGGCTGGGAAAAAAAATTTGACTTTAGGAATTCTATACGATAAATTCTTAGACTTGGTAAATGAAATTAAAAAAGCGAACAAGAAAAAATTCTGATTGTCAGAAAACTATCTTTGTTCGCTTTTTATATTTAAGGTGAGACTTTTGTCCCAAGCTCTTCTTATCCATTTTTGGTGCTGTCTCTCAGGGTTAGTCGAGTACCGAGCATAGTGAGGCTTGGGATTTTCCTTCGGTGTAGGACTTCTTTGTTAAGAATATCCATGCCGATACGTCCCATCTCTTCAGTATAGACGGTGATACTAGAGAGAGGAGGATAGACTTGCTTGGTCAGGCTGGTGTCGTTAAAAGAAATGAGGCTGACGCGGTCTGGTAGGCTGATGCTAGCTTCTTGGAGAGCACGGAGGGCGCCGATAGCTAAACTATCGCTGGCTGCGAAAAATGCTGGGGGAAGTTGGTCTCCTAGGGTTTGAATGGCTCTTTTCATTAGATCATAGCCAGATTGGGCTGTGAATTGTCCCTGAAAAATAAAGGTTTCCTGATAGATACCCTTTTCGCTTGTATAGTGCCGGAAGTGTTCCAAGCGCTGGTCTGGAATAACCTCTGTCTGGTCAGTTGTTTCTTCAATTCCCGTCAGTATGCCAATCTTGTCCAAACCTTGGTTGAGAAAATGGTCGACAACCTGCTTGACAGCTGTACAAAAGTCCGTAATGACGCAAGTGTGCCCAAGTGCCAAGGTATCGCTATCCAGAAAGACAAGTGGTTTCTGGTATTCTTCAAAGGAAGTAATTTGTACGCGGCTGAATTTTCCGATACACAGAATGCCAATCACTTCCTCGCTCAAGGTAAAGGGTTGATCGTTGAAATAGCGCAGAATGTCGTAATCCAACTCCTGTGCACGTTTTTCAATACCGAGACGGATTTGATAGTAGTAGAGGTCGTCCAACTCCCCTTGTTCGCTGACCCATTGGATAATGGCAATCTTTTGTTTGGGTTTGTGGGATTCGCCTGTCTTGAGATGCTTAGTATAGCCCAGCTCTTCAGCGACAGTTAAAATACGATGACGTGTTTCTTCAGTAACAGACAGACTCTGGTCGCGATTGAGGACACGAGATACGGTCGCGATAGAGACAGAGGCTAGCTGTGCAATGTCTTTTAAGGTAGCCATAAATCCTCCTCCTTTTAGGTTAGTATATCATATTTTTCTACTTTTTACTGATAGTTTAGTAAAAATTCAGTAAAAAGGATTGACCTTGGCAAAAGCCTTGGATACAATAGAAGAAAACGATTACACGTTAAGGTGGCTTAACGGACAGTCAAAGGAGAATTCATATGACACAACATCTTACTACTGAAGCTCTTCGCAAGGACTTTCTTGCTGTTTTTGGTCAAGAAGCAGACCAAACTTTCTTTTCACCAGGGCGTATCAATCTGATTGGTGAACACACAGACTACAACGGGGGACACGTGTTTCCAGCGGCTATTTCTTTGGGGACATACGGTGCAGCTCGCAAGCGTGACGACCAAGTCTTGCGTTTCTACTCAGCTAACTTTGAGGACAAGGGCATTATCGAAGTGCCTCTAGCTGACCTCAAGTTTGAAAAAGAGCACAGCTGGACCAACTATCCAAAAGGGGTTCTTCATTTCTTGCAAGAATCTGGGCACGTGATTGATACAGGGTTTGATTTTTATGTTTATGGGAATATCCCAAATGGAGCTGGCTTGTCCTCTTCAGCATCCTTGGAACTTTTGACAGGGGTCGTGGCAGAGCATCTCTTTGATTTAAAACTAGACCGTTTGGATTTGGTCAAAATCGGAAAACAAACAGAAAACAACTTTATCGGAGTGAATTCTGGTATCATGGACCAGTTTGCTATCGGTATGGGGGCAGACCAACGTGCTATTTACCTAGATACCAATACCTTGGAGTACGACTTGGTGCCGCTTGATTTGAAGGACAATGTTGTTGTCATCATGAACACCAACAAACGCCGTGAACTGGCAGATTCTAAGTACAATGAACGTCGTGCTGAGTGTGAAAAAGCAGTGGAAGAATTGCAAGCTGCCTTGGATATTCAGACCTTGGGTGAGTTGGATGAGTGGGCCTTTGACCAATATAGCTATCTGATTAAAGATGAAAATCGTTTGAAACGTGCTCGTCATGCTGTGCTTGAAAATCAACGTACCCTCAAAGCACAAGCAGCCCTTCAAGCAGGAGATTTGGAAACATTTGGTCGCTTGATGAATGCGTCACACGTTTCTCTTGAACATGACTATGAAGTAACTGGTTTGGAATTGGATACCCTTGTTCACACTGCTTGGGCTCAGGAAGGTGTTCTTGGTGCTCGTATGACAGGGGCAGGATTTGGTGGCTGTGCTATTGCCTTGGTTCAAAAAGATGCCGTTGAGGCCTTTAAGGAAGCTGTAGGCAAGCACTACGAGGAAGTCGTTGGATACGCTCCAAGCTTCTATATCGCTGAAGTTGCAGGTGGCACTCGCGTCCTTGACTAGTCAAAAGGAGGCTTTATAGTGACCTTAGTAGAACAATTTGTAACACACGTCATTGCTGAAAGTAGCTTTGAGGAAATGGATCGAATCTACCTGACCAATCGTGTCTTGGCATTGGTTGGTGAAGGTGTTTTAGAAGTTGAGACTGAGTTGGATGACTTGATTGACCTCAAGGACCAGTTGGTCGAGGAGGCGGTTCGATTAGAGACGATTGAGGATAGTCAGACTGCGCGTGAAATCCTGGGTGCTGAACTCATGGATTTGCTAACCCCTTGTCCAAGTCAGGTCAATCGTGATTTCTGGGCAACTTATGCCCAATCTCCCGAACAGGCAATAGCAGATTTTTACCAACTCAGTCAGAAAAACGACTACATCAAACTCAAGGCCATTGCTAAAAATATCGCTTATCGTGTCCCATCTGACTACGGAGAACTTGAGATTACCATCAACCTCTCTAAGCCTGAAAAGGATCCAAAAGAAATAGCGGCGGCCAAGTCGGTGCAAGCTAGCAATTATCCCCAGTGTCAGCTTTGTTTAGAGAACGAGGGCTACCATGGTCGGGTTAACCACCCTGCTCGTAGCAACCACCGTATTATCCGTTTTGAAATGGCGGGTCAGAAGTGGGGCTTCCAGTATTCGCCCTATGCTTATTTTAATGAGCACTGTATCTTCTTAGACGGCCAGCACCGTCCCATGGCCATTAGTCGTCAGAGTTTTGAGCGTCTGCTGGCGATCGTAGAGCAGTTTCCAGGCTATTTTGCGGGCTCTAATGCCGACCTGCCGATTGTGGGAGGGTCTATTCTAACTCATGACCACTATCAGGGAGGCCGTCACGTGTTTCCTATGGAATTGGCTCCTCTGCAAAAGACTTTCTGTTTTGATGGATTTGAGCAGGTCAAGGCTGGGATTGTCAAGTGGCCTATGTCGGTGCTACGTTTGACCTCGGATTCCAAAGAGAAATTGATCAACTTGGCTGATAAGATTTTGCAGGAATGGCGTCAGTATTCAGACTCTGAAGTACAGATTTTAGCAGAAACAGACGGGACACCGCATCACACTATCACACCTATTGCCCGTAAACGCGATGGACAGTTTGAGTTGGACTTGGTCTTGCGGGACAATCAGACATCGCCAGAGCATCCTGATGGCATCTATCATCCCCACAAGGATGTCCAACATATCAAGAAGGAAAATATCGGCTTGATTGAGGTCATGGGCTTGGCTATCCTACCGCCACGTCTGAAAGCAGAAGTGGAGCAAGTTGCTAGCTACCTCGTGGGAGATGGTGATACCGTTGCCACTTATCATCAGGAATGGGCAGACCAACTCAAAACCCACCATTCAGGATTAACAGATAAAGAAAAAGCCCTTGAAATCGTCAAAGACTCTGTGGGTACTATCTTTGCGCGTGTTCTGGAGGACGCAGGAGTTTACAAGCAAACGGAACAAGGACAGGTAGCCTTTATGCGCTTTGTAGAACAGGTCGGAATTTTGCCAGACTAGGAGCTTTCTCCTTGCACAGTCCTATAAAAAGTAGTATGATGGGGTCGTTTGAAAACTCAGGAGGAAACGATGAAAGATTTTCATTTTGACGCTATATCTGCCTTTGAAAATTACGAAATAGAGAAAATGAGAGACGGTCATGTTGTGGTGACGACGAAAGTGGTGGACTCGTCGCTCAACTACTATGGCAATGCCCATGGTGGCTATCTCTTTACCCTTTGTGACCAGATTAGTGGTTTGGTGGTCATCTCGCTGGGGCTTGATGGAGTGACGCTCCAGTCCTCTATCAACTACCTCAAAGCAGGAAAACTAGACGATGTACTGACCATTAAAGGAGAATGCGTCCACCAAGGACGTACCACTTGTGTCGTCGATGTCGATATCACCAATCAAGAAGGCAGAAATGTCTGTAAGGCCACCTTTACTATGTTTGTCACAGGACAGAGAACAGCAGAGAGACAGGTAAGAATATAGAACAAAAGAACTGACCTGTTCTGCTCCAAAGTTAGATAGAAGAAGCCTAATTCTTTGGGTGCAGGTCAAATTGATTTGTTGACATTTTGGAAAATATCCTTTTCTTTTTAATGGAATTTTTTTAAAATTTAGACAGATAAAATTGTTAAAATATTTTTGTAAAATTTATTGACAAACTATGATAAAAGTGATACCATAAACATAAAGGAAAGCGTTTTCAAAAATTAAATTGGGAGGAGGTTTTAATTTATCCTCTTGTCACTCTGGGTGTGCTTGAATTGAAAAGAAATGAAAACGAAAAAACACAAATTACTTACTCTCATTCTTGTTTCAAGTTTTGTACTGATGGGGGCTGTATCGGCCGCAGTGCGGTATCCTGATGGTGGTGTTTGGACCTATGGTGAGGGTTCTGGAGGAGGATGGGCTTTTTCAAATTACTACCATGGTAAAAAATACCATTATTCATCCATTGTGAGCAGATGGGATAGTCATTCTGATAAAGGAGAAGCTCCTGCTGGAAAAACCTCCTACGCATGGATCTGGACCAAATGGGGAGAACAAGTAGGATTTTACTATGATTATGACTAATCGTTCATTGATTTAAATCGTTCCCCTTGTAGCTCGTACAAGGGGAATCATTCTTTTATGAGGAGTCTACTATGAAGAAACTATTTATTTGTTTGTCTACTATTTTTCTCAGTTGCTTCTTCATTTGGATCATTATCTTACGTGCCCCTCAGTATCTCTATACTAGTTACGACTCCGTATCTTTATTACGTGTTAAAAAAGGGGCACAAGAGCCGACTCGTGAGGAGTTTGAGCGAGAGTTGGAGAAGTTTGCAAGCTCGGAGCAGAGTTTGATAGCTAGACGGATAGTAGAGCCGAGTAAGGATGGAAGGACCAACTTCACCTATGCAACTTATGGACAAGGAAACTTACCCAAAGAGTTTCAAGTAGCCAGTCAAGAGAGCCGAGAACGGAGTGATCCTCTCAATAGCTACCTCCTCTTATCGGGTTCATTGACCAAGGAGAAATTAGCTGCAAAATTAGATGATTTAGGTTATAAAGCGATTGTAGATCGCAAAACTCCCCCATATCTTCTAGCTTTTTGGATTGCTTTAAATCCGTTGTTGTTGATTAGTCTAGCTATATTTGGATTAGCTTTCTTTGCCATGGTGATCATCACTCGGGTGAAGGAGATGCGGGCTGCAGGGATTC
Organism: Streptococcus oralis; assembly: GCF_001578945.1. GTDB lineage: Bacteria > Bacillota > Bacilli > Lactobacillales > Streptococcaceae > Streptococcus > Streptococcus oralis_Q. The sequence goes on along the minus strand of NZ_KQ969550.1, from coordinate 58,049 downwards.
AGCTCTTTTCAGGACAGACCCTCTTGTCCATTATGAGAAGTGCCCTATACGATGATGTCAAGTGGCTTTGCTTAGCTGGGGTTTTATCCCTTATAGTGGGAGGTGCTGTCCTCATCAGCCAAGGGCTCTTTTATCCTGTTCTTTTAGCAACCTTTAGTATCGGAGTGGGGCTTTATCTTCTCTTTTTATTGGGAATTTCGCTCCTACTGAGCCTGCTCTACTTGATGAGCTTGAGCTACAAGGTCTTGGTTCCTGTACTCAAAGGACGTTTGCCTCTCAAACGTTTGATGACCTTGACCTTGCTGTGTCAGTTGGTTGCTGTCTTTACAGTAGGTTATGCAGTCAAGACTGGCTTAACTTCTTACCAGCGTTTACAGGAACTCCAACTGTCCAAGCAAGCATGGGAAGACCGAGCAGATTATTATCAGATTTCCTTTGGGCTCGGTGATAGAGGAAAAGATGCAGAAAATCAGAGCAAGTGGTATGCCTTTGCCAAGGAAGCAATCGAAGAAGAACAAGCTCTTTATGTAAAGGATAATCTGCTCCAATTTGCCAATCCACAAGGAAAAAATGAACAGGGAGAGACACTGGATACCTATAGTCCAGATGCTAATACGCTCTATGTTAGCCCCAGTTATTTGGAGAAGGAAAAGGTCGTGGTAGATGCTGAGACCAAACAGAAGTTAGCCCATCTCCAAAAAGGTGAGTTTGTCCTCTTGCTCCCAGAACATTTACGCTCTCAAGAAGCAGAACTAAAAAAACTCTTTGAAGAAAGATTGAGTTATTATGGAAAATCTGGTGAGGAGGCAAGTGCTCCTTTGGATTATGAGATGAAAGCGCACGTTAGCTATCTGTCAATGGGAGAAAAGCGGTTTGTTTATAATAACGGTGAGAACCCCGTATCCACTCAATATTTGACGGATCCGATTTTAGTGGTATTCACGCCAACTTCTACAGGTGATAGTTTTACATCCTTATCTAGTTGGTCTATCAATGCTGGTAAGAATATCTTTGTCAAAGGATATGAAGACGGGATTAAACTATTGAAAAATGCAGGAATTTATGATCAAGTATCCTATCTCAAGGAGGGACGAAGTGTTTACCTCGCACGTTACTATGAAGTTCAAACAGAAACTCTAACCCTTATTTTAGGAGCTATTATTGGAATCGCGAGTTCTTTACTTCTCTTTTATTCTGTGAATCTTCTTTATTTTGAACAATTCCGTCGCGAGATTTTGATTAAACGCATCTCAGGCTTGCGCTTTTTTGAAACACACGCTCAGTATATGATTAGTCAATTTGCTAGTTTTATCCTCGGTGCAAGCCTCTTTATCTGGCGTAGTCGGGATGTGGTGATTGGGCTTGTAACCTTATCAGTTTTTCTCGTTAGTGCTATACTGACTCTCTACCGTCAAGCACAGAAGGAATCTCGTGTTTCGATGACCATTATGAAAGGAAAATAGGATGATTGAACTAAAGAATATATCTAAAAAATTTGGAAGCCGTCAACTATTTTCGGATACCAATCTTCAGTTTGAAGGTGGGAAAATCTATGCCTTGATTGGCACAAGTGGCTGTGGCAAGACAACACTCTTGAATATGATTGGACGACTAGAGCCTTATGATAAGGGAGAGATCATTTATGATGGTGTTTCTCTCAAGGATATCAAGCCCTCTGTTTTCTTTAGAGATTATCTGGGGTATCTATTTCAGGATTTTGGCTTGATTGAAAGCCAGACAGTCAGGGAAAATCTCAATCTTGGATTAGTTGGTAAAAAGCTGAAAGACAAAGAGAGAATCTCTTTGATGAAACAAGCTTTAGAGCGTGTTAACCTCTCTTATTTAGATTTAAAGCAACCTATTTTTGAGTTATCAGGAGGGGAAGCACAACGTGTTGCACTAGCGAAAATTATTTTAAAAGATCCTCCTTTGATTCTTGCAGATGAGCCAACCGCTTCACTAGACCCTAAAAATTCAGAAGAGCTACTTTCTATTCTGGAGTCCTTGAAAAATCCCAATAGAACCATTATTATTGCGACCCACAACCCACTTATCTGGAAACAAGTAGATCAAGTGATTCAAGTTACTGATTTATCTCATGGAGGGTAAGGCAAGGTTAAACTAGAAGAAAGAGTCACAAATGTACTTTGTGGCTTTTTTATTTCCATAAAAATGGTAAAATAGTAGGAGTAGAAATGGAGTTTGAGACATGAAAGTAATCGATCAATTTAAAAATAAGAAAGTACTTGTTTTAGGTTTGGCCAAGTCTGGTGAGTCTGCGGCCCGTTTGCTGGACAAGCTGGGTGCCATTGTGACAGTAAATGACGGCAAGCCTTTTGAGGAAAATCCTGCTGCTCAAAGCTTGCTAGAAGAGGGAATCAAGGTTGTCACTGGTGGGCATCCTTTGGAGCTCTTGGATGAAGATTTTGCCCTTATGGTGAAAAATCCAGGTATCCCTTATAGCAATCCCATGATTGAAAAGGCATTGGCAAAGGGGATTCCAGTCTTGACTGAGGTGGAATTGGCTTATTTGATTTCGGAAGCACCGATTATCGGTATCACTGGTTCAAATGGGAAAACAACTACAACGACTATGATTGGGGAAGTTTTGACTGCTGCTGGTCAACGCGGTCTCTTGTCAGGGAACATCGGCTATCCTGCTAGTCAAGTGGCTCAAACTGCGACAGCTAAGGACACGCTCGTCATGGAACTTTCTTCTTTCCAACTGATGGGCGTTCAAGAATTCCATCCTGAGATTGCAGTCATTACCAACCTCATGCCAACTCATATCGACTACCATGGTTCTTTTGAGGAGTATGTGGCAGCTAAGTGGAATATCCAAAACAAGATGACAGCGGATGATTTTCTTATCTTGAACTTTAACCAAGACTTGGCAAAAGAATTGGCTAGCAAAACACAAGCCACTGTTGTTCCATTTTCAACACTTGAAAAGGTTGATGGAGCTTATCTGGAAGACGGTCAACTCTACTTCCGTGGGGAAGTGATCATGGCAGCTGATGAAATTGGAGTTCCAGGTAGCCACAATGTGGAAAATGCCCTTGCGACCATTGCAGTAGCCAAGCTCCGTGGTGTGGATAACCAAACCATCAAGGAAACTCTTTCAGCCTTTGGTGGTGTCAAACACCGTCTCCAATTTGTGGATGAAATTCAGGGTGTCAAATTCTATAATGATAGCAAGTCAACCAATATCTTGGCTACTCAAAAAGCCTTGTCAGGATTTGACAATAGTAAGGTCATCTTGATTGCAGGTGGTTTGGACCGGGGCAATGAGTTTGACGAATTGGTGCCAGATATTACAGGGCTCAAGAAGATGGTCATCCTCGGTCAGTCTGCTGAGCGTGTCAAAGGGGCAGCGGATAAGGCTGGTGTGGCTTATGTGGATGCGATTGATATTGCAGATGCGACCCGCAAGGCTTATGAGCTCGCGACTCAAGGAGACGTGGTTCTTCTCAGCCCTGCCAATGCTAGCTGGGATATGTATGCTAACTTTGAAGTACGTGGCGACCTCTTTATCGACACAGTAGCGGAGTTAAAGGAATAATATGAAAAAAATTGTCTTTACAGGCGGGGGGACGGTTGGACATGTCACCCTCAACCTTTTGTTAATGCCTAAGTTCATTGAAGACGGCTGGGAAGTTCATTATATCGGGGATAAACACGGAATCGAACACCAAGAAATCCTCAAGTCAGGCTTGAATGTGACCTTCCACTCCATTGCGACTGGGAAGTTGCGTCGTTATTTTTCATGGCAAAATATGCTGGACGTCTTCAAAGTTAGTTGGGGAATTGTCCAATCCCTCTTTATCATGTTACGGTTGCGTCCACAGGCTCTTTTTTCAAAGGGAGGATTTGTCTCTGTACCGCCGGTTATTGCAGCGCGAGTGTCAGGAGTGCCAGTCTTTATTCACGAATCGGACCTGTCTATGGGCTTGGCCAATAAAATTGCCTATAAATTTGCGACCAAGATGTATTCAACATTTGAGCAGGCTGCTGGTCTCGTAAAAGTTGAGCATGTGGGAGCAGTGACCAAGGTTTCAGACCAAAAAACTCCTGAACCAGATGAATTGGTGGATATCCAAACCCACTTTAATCCTAAATTGCCAACGGTATTGTTTGTCGGTGGTTCTGCAGGAGCTCGTGTATTTAATAAATTGGTAACAGATCATAAGCAAGAACTGACCGAACGCTACAATATTATCAATCTCACTGGAGATTCTAGCCTCAATGAGTTGAGTCAAAATCTCTTTCGTGTTGAC
>NZ_KQ969550.1:45964-52571 GCF_001578945.1 Streptococcus oralis | reverse complement strand
AATCTTCAGTTTTTACTTGACAAGTGTTGTTATAAATAATAGAATAGTAGAAAACTTTTAAAGCAGTCCAGAGAGGCGGCTAAGGTTAGACAGTGAAAGGGTGGAGACTACCCGTTTTTCGTGGAACCTAGCTGCTAGCAGGTTCCTTTTTTTGAGCAATGGACTGTCAGCAAAGAATAGGAGAAAAGAATGCGTGAGAGTCGCCCGGTCATTGCTCTGGATTTTCCAAGTTTTGAGGAAGCCAAAGAATTTTTAGCCCTTTTTCCAGCAGAGGAAAAACTCTATGTCAAGGTAGGAATGGAAATCTACTATGCAGTAGGTCCCGAAGTTGTGCGTTATTTGAAATCATTGGGACATAGTGTTTTTTTGGATCTCAAGTTGCATGATATTCCAAATACGGTCAAGTCAACCATGAAAATCTTGTCAAGTCTGGGTGTCGATATGACTAATGTTCAGGCTGCAGGTGGACTTGAGATGATGCAGGCCGCGCGTGAAGGCCTTGGTGATCAAGGGATTCTTATTGCGGTGACCCAATTGACCTCAACATCCGAAGAACAGATGCAAGACTGTCAAAATATCCAAACTAGTCTGCAAGAATCAGTGATTCACTATGCTAAGAAAACAGCTGAAGCTGGATTGGATGGAGTGGTTTGCTCAGCCCAAGAAGCTCAACTCATCAAGGAAGCTACAAACGAAGATTTTATCTGCTTGACACCAGGTATTCGACCAGCGGGCACTGATGTAGCGGATCAAAAACGGGTTGTGACCCCTGGTCAAGCCTATCAAATCGGTAGTGACTACATTGTAGTAGGCCGTCCTATCACACAGGCAGAAGACCCTGTAGCAGCCTACCATGCTATCAAGGAAGAATGGACACGCGATTGGGCCTAAAGCGTATTTGATTATAGATTTAAGAATAAGAAGGAGTATACCATGACACTTGCTAGAGACATTGCTAGCCATCTATTGAAAATTCAAGCGGTTTATCTCAAACCAGAAGAGCCTTTCACTTGGGCATCTGGCATCAAGTCCCCGATTTACACGGATAATCGTGTGACCCTAGCTTACCCGGAAACTAGAACTTTGATTGAAAATGGTTTTGTGAATGCTATCAAAGCAGCTTTCCCAGAGGTAGAAGTCATCGCTGGTACAGCGACAGCAGGGATTCCACACGGAGCTATCATTGCTGACAAGATGAACTTGCCTTTTGCCTACATCCGCAGCAAACCAAAAGATCACGGAGCTGGAAATCAAATCGAGGGCCGTGTGGCCCAAGGACAAAAAATGGTGATTGTGGAAGACCTGATCTCAACTGGTGGCTCAGTTCTCGAAGCAGTAGCAGCTGCCAAACGTGAAGGTGCAGATGTTCTTGGTGTCGTAGCGATTTTCAGCTACCAATTGCCAAAAGCAGATAAGAACTTCTCAGACGCAGGTGTCAAACTTGTGACGCTTTCTAACTACAGCGAGCTCATCCACCTGGCCCAAGAAGAAGGCTACATCACACAAGAAGGACTGGATTTATTAAAACGATTTAAAGAAGACCAAGAGAATTGGCAGAATGTCTAAAACATAGAAAATCAGGTAGTCGCTAGGATTACCTGATTTTTTGTGATTTTCATTAAGTATTATTCTACTTTTCCACCTTCAACGACGAGGTCATCTGGTTTAGCAGCGTCACCGTAGGTTGGGTGAAGTGTCTTTTCATAGGCTTTGTGGAAGAAGTTTTCCTTACCCAATTTTTCAATTTCTTGGTTAATGTAGTCAAGCAACTCTTGGTTTCCTTTTTGGACTGCTGGTGCAATGGTATCGGGTTCTCCAAGTGAAGTAATGCCGACTTCAAATCCTTTGTTTTCAAGAGCCCAAGCTAGAACTTCAGTATTGTCAGTTGAAAAGGCGTCTCCACGTCCGTCCAGAAGGGCTTGGTAAGCGTCACTATATTGGTCGTATTTTTGAAGTTTGATTTCAGGATGATTTTTTTCAAAATAGGTTTCGGCAGTAGTACCTTTTGTGACAATCAAGGTTTTACCATCGAGATCTTTAACATCCTTAATGACCTTATCTTTAGGTGAAACAACACCGAGTGAAACTTTCATGTAGGGAAGGGCAAAGTCAACTTGTTTCTTACGTTCGTCTGTCACGGTAAAGTTGGCAAGGGTGATATCTACCTTGTTAGAAATCAAGTATTCCGCACGGTTGGCCGCGTCGACAGAAACGTATTTAACCTTAACTCCAAGGTCTTGAGCTAGTTGGTTTCCGAGTTCAATATCATAACCTTGGTAGGAACCGTCGTTATCAACGTAACCAAAAGGTTTTTTGTCTCCAAATACGGCAATACGAAGTTCACCGCTCTTTTTAATTTCCTCAATGGTGCGAGCTTTGGCAGTGGTTTTGCCTGATGCAGCATCAGAGTTTCCACCTGAGCTACAAGCTGTGACAAAGATAAGTGCAAATGCTAGAGCAAAAACAGTTAGAATTGGTTTGATGATTTTCATAAAAATCTCCTTTATAGATATGAGCCAAACTGGCTAAAGTCAAAGACGTTTAAAAATTCCTGTGCACGTTTGGTTTGTGGATTGGTAAAGAAGTCTTGAGCGGTTCCTTCCTCAGCGATCTTTCCTTGATCAAGAAAAATAATCCGATCTGCAATAGCTTGAGCAAACTGCATTTCGTGGGTTACCAAAACCATGGTGCGACCTTCTTGAGCCAAGTCATTGATGAGTTCCAAAACCTCACGCACCATTTCTGGATCCAGTGAAGCGGTCACCTCATCAAAGAGGATAATTTCTGGATGCATGAGAAGAGCACGTACGATAGCAACCCGTTGCTTTTGTCCACCAGATAATTGACGAGCGAAGCTATGTTTTTTATCAAGCAATCCGACGCGTTTCAGTAATTGCAGGGCTTCTTCTGTCACCTCTTTCTTGTCCCGTCCTTGTGCTTTGATAGGACCTAAGATAAGATTCTGCAGAACGTCCAGATGGGGAAAGAGTTCATAACTTTGAAAGACCATGCCAATCTTTTGGCGAACCAAGTGAAAGTCTTTCTGGTTGCCAACAATAGACTGGCCATCCAGAAGAATATCTCCACCCTGAATGGTTTCTAAGCCATTGAGACAGCGAAGTAGGGTACTTTTCCCGCAACCAGATGGTCCTAGAATGACGACAACTTCCCCCTTTTTGATATCCAGAGAAAGGCCTTGGAGGATGGGATTGTCTCCAAAGGATTTTTTTAGGTCCTTGATTTCTAATATAGTATCAGACATTTAGTTCCTCCAGTGTTTTTCTAAGTGAGTAGATAGTTTGGAAATGGGGAAGCAAACTGCGAAATACAGAACCAGAATGGTTCCGTAGATCCAAAAGGAAGCAGTTGGGATGGTCAAGCGATTGCTATCGATGATTTGCTGTCCTACCTTGGTAACTTCAACAACCCCAATCAAGACAACCAAGGAAGTGGTTTTAATCATCCGAGTAACCAGATTGATGGCCTGCGGAAGCAATCTTCTCAAGACCTGTGGAATGATAATGTGATAGTAAAGTTGGAAGTTAGTTAAGCCCAGTGCCTGTCCGCTTTCAAACTGATGTTTAGGGAGGGAAGTGATAGCTCCACGTACCAAGTCTCCCATTTCAGCTGTTCCCCAGAGAGTAAAAACGATAATAGCCGAAGTCTCGCCTGAGATATTGATATTAAAGTTTCGAGCCAATCCGAAATAAACGATAAATAGTAGTACCAGCTGGGGCATGATACGGATGAATTCTAGATAAAAACGTGTTAAAAAACGAATAATTTTAGAATGGGAGGTCATGATGATTCCCATGACTGTTCCGAAAATCATTGATAGAAGGACAGAGAGTATGGAAATACCAATTGTGACTCCCAATCCCTGTAAGATTCGCAGGAGATTATTTCCCTGAAAGAGTACTTGTATTCCCGAATCCTGCATGGCGAAGCCTCCTTTCTATCCAACTAAAGAATAATGATACAGGTAGGAGCATGATAAGATAGGCCACTACCAACATAGCTAGTGCAATGTCTGTCTCATAGTAAAGTCCAATCAAGTCCTTAGCAACGTACATAAGATCGGCTAGAGCTACTGCAGAGAAAACAGAAGTCTCCTTAATCAGGAAAATTACATTGGCACTGAAGGACGGCAGAGCTACTGCTGTGGCTTGTGGTAAGACTACGTATCGAAAAACCTGAGTGGGTGTTAGACCGATTGCTAAGCCAATCTCATGCTGAGTTTGACTAACTGCTTCCAGCCCGCTTCGGAAGGATTCGGCCATGTAGGAGCCACCCAAAAAGATGAGTCCCAGTGTTGCACAGATCTCCGAGGAGAGGACAATCCCTATCCGAGGAAGCCCGAAGTAGAGAAAGAAGAGTTGAATCAAAAGGGGCGTATTTCGCGACAGTTCGATATAAGCTGTGGCTAGTTGCGCAAAAATAGGAATGCGATAATGCCGAATGATACTAACGATTAGACCAACAAGAAAAGAACCCAAAATCCCCCAAACTGCGATGTGTAGGGTCAGAAAGAATGCCTTTTGATATAGCGGTAGATATTGTTCAACAATGGACCAATCCAAAAGAGAACCTCCCATCTAGGAATAATATAGTTATTGTAGCACTAAAAAGCACATTTGGATAATAAATATTTTTTATCGCAGTGATAGAAAATATTTATGTGTAAAAGTAGCAAGGTAACTCCATAATTGACAAATGTAGATTTTAGTAGTATACTACTATTATACATAATTGACAAATGTAGATTTTGGAGGTGTGTTGATGCAGATTTCAGATGCAGAATGGCAGGTTATGAAGATTATTTGGATGCAGGGGGAGCAGACCAGTAGGGATTTGATCAGGGTTCTGGCAGAGCGGTTTGACTGGTCCAAGTCGACGGTTCAGACACTTTTGGCTCGTTTGGTTGAGAAAGAGTGTCTGACTAGGAAAAAAGAGGGCAAGTCCTTTGTTTATTCAGCCCTTTTGACTCTAGATCAAAGTCGAGACTTGCTTGTCCAAGATATCAAAGACAAGGTTTGTTCCCGTAGGATTAAGAACTTGTTGGCTGATTTGATTGTGGAATGTGATTTCACTCAGGCCGATTTAGAAGGTTTGGAAGCTGTGATTTTTGAGAAAAAAGCCAGCGCAGTTGCTGAAGTAAAATGTAATTGTATGTAAAGGAGACACCATGTTAAATAGTATTGTAACCATTGTTTGTATTGCCCTTATCGCGTTTATCTTGTTTTGGTTTTTCAAAAAGCCTGAAAAATCTGGACAAAAGACCCAGCAAAAAAAAGGCTACCAAGAGATTCGAGTGGAAGTCATGGGGGGCTATACGCCTGAGTTGATTATTCTTAAAAAATCAGTGCCAGCCCGCATTATCTTTGAACGCAAGGATCCGTCACCCTGTCTGGATCAGATTGTTTTTCCAGACTTTGGTGTGCATGCGGATCTTCCTATAGGTGAACAATATGTAGTGGAAATCACACCTGAGCAGGCTGGAGAATTTGGCTTTGCATGTGGTATGAACATGATGCACGGTAAGATGATAGTAGAGTAGGAGAAAACTATGACTGAAATTGTGAAAGCAAGACTAGAAAATGGCATTCAAAAAATCCGTATCCGAGCTGAAAAAGGCTATCATCCAGCCCATATCCAGCTTCAAAAAGGGATTCCAGCTGAGATTACCTTTCATCGTGCAACTCCTTCAAACTGTTACAAGGAAATCCTTTTTGAAGAAGAAGGAATTCTAGAACCAATCGGCGTGGACGAGGAGAAAACAATTCGTTTTACTCCTCAAGAGCTGGGTGAGCATGAATTTTCATGTGGCATGAAGATGCAAAAGGGAAGCTATACCGTAGTTGAGAAGGCTCGAAAATCTCTATCTCTCTTGCAACGTTTTTGGATTACCAGCGTCTTTACTCTGCCTCTTGTTTTCCTCATGATTGGGATGTTGACAGGGACTATTAGTCATCCAGTCGTGCATTGGGGCACCTTTTTAGCCACAACGCCTATTATGCTGGTAGCAGGTGGTCCTTATATTCAGAGTGCTTGGGCCAGCTTTAAAAAACACAATGCCAACATGGATACCTTGGTGGCACTGGGAACTCTAGTAGCCTATCTTTATAGTCTAGTAGCCCTCTTTACTGGCCTCCCTGTTTACTTTGAAAGTGCGGGATTTATCCTCTTCTTCGTTCTTTTGGGGGCGGTTTTTGAGGAAAAAATGCGAAAAAATACTTCCCAAGCTGTGGAGAAATTACTGGATTTGCAAGCTAAAACAGCAGAAGTCTTGCGTGAGGATTGTTATGTTCAAGTTCCCTTGGAGCAAGTCAAGGTAGGTGACCTGATTCGAGTGCGCCCTGGTGAAAAGATTGCGGTTGATGGTGTTGTTGTCGAAGGCGTCTCCAGTATTGACGAATCCATGGTGACAGGTGAGAGCCTGCCGGTAGACAAAACAGTTGGAGATACGGTCATTGGATCAACTATCAATAATAGCGGAACCCTTGTTTTTAAAGCGGAAAAAGTTGGTTCAGAGACTGTTTTGGCTCAGATTGTAGACTTTGTGAAGAAAGCTCAGACCAGCCGAGCACCAATTCAGGATTTGACGGAT
>NZ_KQ969550.1:41026-45847 GCF_001578945.1 Streptococcus oralis | reverse complement strand
AATTTTTGTCCCTGCAGTTGTCATTTTAGCGATTCTGACTTTTTGGATTTGGTTTGTCTTGCTTGGAGCTAGCTTTGTGACCTCTCTACTTTATGGGGTGGCAGTTTTGATTATCGCCTGCCCTTGTGCCCTAGGACTCGCAACACCAACGGCTCTCATGGTGGGGACAGGACGGAGTGCCAAAATGGGCGTTCTCCTCAAGAATGGAACCGTCTTACAGGAAATCCAGAAAGTCAAAACTCTTGTCTTTGATAAAACAGGGACTTTGACAGAAGGAAAACCAGTGGTCACTGATATCATTGGCGACGAGACAGAAGTACTTGGTCTAGCTGCCTCTTTGGAAGAAGCCTCTCAACACCCATTGGCTCAAGCCATTGTCAAGCGGGCGAGTGAAGCAGGACTTGAGCTTCAACCTGTAGAAAATTTCCAAGCCCTACACGGAAAAGGTGTTTCAGGGCAAATCAATGGGAAGCAAGTCTTGCTTGGAAATGCTAAAATGCTAGATGGCATGGATATTTCGACCGCTTATCAGGAAAAACTTGAAGAATTGGAAAAAGGAGCTAAGACAGTTGTGTACTTGGCTGTTGACAATGGAATCAAAGGCTTACTTGCCCTGCAAGATATTCCCAAGGAAAATGCCAAGCTCGCCATCAGTCAGCTGAAAAAACGTGGCCTTCGAACAGTTATGTTGACAGGAGATAATGCTGGCGTGGCGCGTGCTATTGCAGATCAGATCGGCATCGAAGAGGTCATAGCAGGCGTTCTACCAGAAGAAAAAGCGCATGAAATCCATCAACTACAACAGGCTGGTAAAGTAGCCTTTATCGGAGATGGTATCAATGATGCGCCAGCCCTCAGTGTAGCAGATGTCGGGATTGCCATGGGCGCAGGAACCGATATTGCTATTGAGTCGGCAGGGATTGTTCTTACTCACAATGATTTGACTGGAGTGGTTCGTGCCTTTGATATGAGCAAGAAAACCTTCAATCGTATCTTGCTCAACCTCTTCTGGGCCTTTATCTACAATGTCATCGGAATTCCGATTGCAGCAGGAGTTTTTTCAGGTGTTGGACTGGTGCTCAATCCAGAACTGGCTGGTCTAGCTATGGCCTTTAGTTCTGTATCTGTTTTAACCAGTTCACTCATGCTAAACTTTAGTAAAATAGACTAAAAGCGAGCTTGCTCGCTTTTTTGTATTATAAAACAGGTTTTCAAAATGCTTTTAAGCTGTACTGCAATAGAGAATAGAAACTTCTGAGCACATTTGTAGGAGACTCAAAGTAAGTATGGTAAATTAGGATTGTAAATTTACTGAATCGCTTTCAAATAGTATATAAAAGCGCTTTTTGTAAATATATGAAATTATTTTGAAGGAGAGTTATTATGACTCAAGGGAAAATTACTGCATCTGCAGCAATGCTCAACGTATTGAAAACATGGGGCGTAGACACCATCTACGGTATCCCATCAGGAACACTCAGCTCACTCATGGATGCTTTGGCTGAAGACAAAGATATCCGCTTCTTGCAAGTTCGCCACGAAGAAACCGGTGCTCTCGCTGCCGTTATGCAGGCTAAATTCGGTGGCTCAATCGGGGTTGCAGTTGGTTCAGGTGGTCCAGGTGCGACTCACTTGATTAACGGTGTTTACGATGCAGCTATGGATAACACTCCATTCCTTGCTATCCTTGGATCACGTCCAGTTAACGAACTCAACATGGATGCCTTCCAAGAATTGAACCAAAACCCAATGTACAACGGTATCGCTGTTTACAACAAACGTGTCGCTTACGCTGAGCAATTGCCAAAAGTAATCGACGAAGCTTGCCGTGCCGCAGTTTCTAAAAAAGGTCCAGCTGTTGTTGAAATCCCAGTAAACTTCGGTTTCCAAGAAATCGATGAAAATTCATACTATGGTTCAGGTTCATACGAACGTTCATTCATCGCTCCTGCTTTGAACGAAGCTGAAATCGACAAGGCAGTTGAAATCCTCAACAATGCTGAACGCCCAGTTATCTACGCTGGATTTGGTGGTGTTAAAGCTGGTCAAGTGATCACTGAATTGTCCCGTAAAATCAAGGCACCAATCATTACAACTGGTAAAAACTTTGAAGCCTTTGAATGGAACTACGAAGGTTTGACAGGTTCTGCTTACCGTGTTGGTTGGAAACCAGCCAACGAAGTGGTCTTTGAAGCAGACACAGTTCTTTTCCTTGGTTCAAACTTCCCATTTGCTGAAGTTTACGAAGCCTTCAAGAACACTGAAAAATTCATCCAAGTCGATATCGATCCATACAAACTTGGTAAACGTCATGCCCTTGACGCTTCAATCCTTGGTGACGCAGGTCAAGCAGCGAAAGCTATCCTTGATAAAGTAAACCCAGTTGAATCAACTCCATGGTGGCGTGCAAACGTGAAGAACAACCAAAACTGGCGTGATTACATGAACAAACTCGAAGGTAAAACTGAGGGTGAGTTGCAATTATACCAAGTTTACAATGCAATCAACAAACATGCTGACCAAGACGCTATCTACTCAATCGACGTAGGTGACACTACTCAAACATCTACTCGTCACCTTCACATGACACCTAAGAACATGTGGCGTACATCTCCACTCTTTGCGACAATGGGTATTGCCCTTCCTGGTGGTATCGCTGCTAAGAAAGACAATCCAGATCGCCAAGTATGGAACATCATGGGTGACGGTGCATTCAACATGTGCTACCCAGACGTGATCACAAACGTTCAATACGACCTTCCAGTTATCAACGTTGTCTTCTCAAATGGTAAATATGCCTTCATCAAGGACAAATACGAAGACACAAACAAACACTTGTTTGGTTGTGACTTCCCTAACGCGGACTACGCGAAAATCGCAGAAGCTCAAGGAGCTGTTGGATTTACCGTTGACCGTATCGAAGACATTGACGCAGTCGTTGCAGAAGCTGTTAAACTCAACAAAGAAGGTAAAACTGTTGTCATCGATGCTCGCATCACGCAACACCGTCCACTTCCAGTAGAAGTGCTTGAACTCGATCCAAAACTTCACTCAGAAGAAGCAATCAAAGCCTTCAAGGAAAAATACGAAGCAGAGGAACTCGTACCATTCCGCCTCTTCTTGGAAGAAGAAGGATTGCAATCACGCGCAATTAAATAATTCCTCTCATCGAAAATCAAATGTAAACTTTGTAAATTTTATTCTTTGATTTTCTTAGAGCGGAACTTGAAAAGATCGGAGTAATCCGGTCTTTTTCTGGAGGATAACAAATGAATTTAAATCAATTAGATCTCATCGTTTCAGATGTTCCTCAAGTCTGTGTTGACTTGGAGCGTATTTTGGATAAAAAAGCCGATTATGTTGACGACAGTTTTGCTCAGTTCACGATTGGCAGTCATTGTCTCATGTTGTCTCAAAATCATTTGATTCCTTTGAAAAACTTTCAGTCAGGCATCATTCTTCATATTGAGGTTGAGGATGTAGAGCAGAACTACCAACGATTGAAAGAGCTTGGTACCGAGATTTTACACGGTCCAGCTGTAACTGATTGGGGAACAGAATCCTTATTAGTTAGAGGACCTGCTGATCTAGTGATTGATTTTTATCGTATGAAACAGGTCGCTTAATCATTTGAAGCTAACCATAATTATTCTTAATACAGAATGTGCGCATATGAACTATTAAAAGATCGGAGCAATCCGGTCTTTTTCTGTTTTCTCTTTCTTATCACAAGATTGTGATAGTTTACATCTTCATAACAAAAGCTTCAAAGTCTTGATTGTTTTGTGAGAAGATTATAAAATAAGATTCAGTAAAGATAAAAGAGGTTATAAAAATGTCTGAAAAACAAATGAAAATTTTGGGTTGGGTAGCGACCTTCATGTCTGTTATGATGTATGTGTCTTATTTTCCACAAATTATGAACAATCTGGCTGGTCAAAAAGGAAATTTCCTCCAACCCTTGGTTGCGGCTATCAACTGTAGTCTCTGGGTTTACTACGGCCTTTTCAAGAAAGAAAAGGATATTCCCCTTGTTGCGGCCAATGCACCGGGTATTGTTTTTGGCCTAATAACGGCTATCACGGCTTTGATTTAAAAATAAGACTGTTTTCAGTCTTTTTTTCGTCTATGAAAGCAAAATTAGTACTATAATTATTCAAAAAGTTCCAAACTTTTTCCTTACTTTCTAGTATAATAGAAGTAGCAAATCAAGCGAGGTAAAATTATGACAGAAAAACTTCAATTTCCAGAGGGCTTTCTCTGGGGTGGTGCTACGGCAGCTAATCAATGTGAGGGTGCTTATGATGTAGATGGTCGTGGTCTTGCCAATGTGGATGTAGTGCCTATCGGCGAGGATCGTTTCCCTATTATCACAGGTCAGAAAAAAATGTTCGACTTTGAGGATGGTTATTTCTACCCAGCCAAGGATAGTATCGACATGTACCATCGTTACAAGGAAGACATTGCCCTTTTTGGAGAAATGGGCTTTAAGACCTACCGTCTTTCCATTGCTTGGACACGGATTTTTCCAAATGGAGATGAAACAGAACCCAATGAAGCAGGGCTTGCTTTCTATGAGAACCTATTTAAAGAATGTCACAAGTATGGCATTGAGCCCTTGGTAACCATCACGCACTTTGACTGTCCCCTGCATTTAATCAAGGAGTACGGTGGCTGGAGAAGCCGTAAGATGCTTGGATTTTATGAAAATCTTTGCCGCACTCTTTTTACGCGCTACAAGGGCTTGGTCAAATATTGGTTAACTTTCAACGAGATCAATATGATTCTTCATGCCCCCTTTTTAGGAGCTGGGATTTGTTT
>NZ_KQ969550.1:24233-41006 GCF_001578945.1 Streptococcus oralis | reverse complement strand
AGGAGCTGGGATTTGTTTTGAAGAAGGAGAAAATCAGGAACAAGTCAAATATCAAGCGGCTCATCATGAGTTGGTAGCTTCAGCCCTCGCGACTAAGATTGCCCACGAAATTGACCCAGAAAACAAGGTCGGATGTATGTTGGCAGCAGGGCAATACTATCCAAATACTGCCCATCCGAGAGACTACTGGGCGGCCATGGAGGAAGACCGTAAGAGTTACTTTTTCATTGATGTTCAAGCGCGTGGAGAATACCCAAACTATGCCAAGAAGCAGTGGGAGCGTGAGGGGATCGAGATTGAAATGACCGCAGAGGATTTGGACTTGTTGAAGAACTACACTGTTGACTTTGTTTCTTTCTCGTACTATGCGAGTCGTGTAGCTTCAGGAGATCCGACTGTCACTGAAAAAACAGCAGGGAACATCTTTGCCTCTATCAAAAATCCTTATCTAGAATCCTCAGAGTGGGGTTGGCAGATTGACCCACTGGGACTTCGTATCACCCTCAATGCCATCTGGGATCGTTATCAAAAACCTATGTTCATCGTAGAAAATGGGCTCGGTGCTATTGACGCGCCAGATGAAAACGGCTATGTGAAAGATGACTATCGAATTGCTTACTTAGAGGCTCATATCAAAGCCATGCGAGATGCTATTCACCAAGACGGTGTTGACTTGCTTGGTTACACGACTTGGGGCTGTATCGATTTGGTTTCAGCTGGAACAGGCGAGATGAACAAGCGCTATGGTTTTATCTATGTAGACCGAGATAATGCAGGAAATGGAAGCCTCAATCGTTCCAAGAAGAAATCTTTCTACTGGTATAAGGAAGTTATTGCCAGCAATGGCGCTTCGGTGAAATAAAGCACATTTATTCACTATTTTTACAAAATCCTCTCCCAACTATACAAGATGTGAAAAAAGAGTTCAGTTGGAACTCTTTTTTTGCTATAATGAAACTAGAAAAATGAAAGAGGGAAAGCAGATGGCAGAACCATTATTTTTACAATCAGTCATGCAAGAAAAAATCTGGGGAGGCACCAAACTAAGGGATGAGTTTGGTTATGACATTCCCAATGAAAAAATCGGCGAGTACTGGGCCATTTCAGCCCATCCTAATGGCGTCTCAAAGGTCGCCAATGGTCGCTTTGAGGGGACAGACCTAGCAACCTTGTATGCAGAACACCGTGAATTGTTTGGCAACCGTCCAGAGCCAGTATTTCCGCTCTTGACAAAGATTCTTGATGCCAACGACTGGCTCAGCGTCCAAGTTCACCCAGACGATGCCTATGGACTAGAGCATGAGGGCGAACTCGGAAAAACAGAGTGCTGGTACATCATCGCTGCGGATGAAGGTTCAGAGATTATCTATGGACATAACGCTCAGTCAAAAGAAGAACTTCGTCAGCAAATTGAGGATAAAAACTGGGATGCTTTATTGACAAAAGTCCCTGTCAAGGCGGGAGATTTCTTCTATGTTCCAAGTGGCACCATGCACGCTATCGGGGCGGGCATCTTGATCCTTGAAACCCAGCAGTCTAGCGATACCACCTACCGGGTCTACGACTTTGACCGTAAAGACGACAATGGAAATTTGCGAGAATTGCATCTTGAAAAATCCATTGATGTTTTGAACATTGGAGAGCCTGCAAATAGCCGTCCTGTAACTGTCAAAGCTGATGATTTGCGTTCAACTCTCCTTGTCTCTAATGATTTCTTCGCAGTCTACAAGTGGGAAATCACAGGAAAAGTTTCTTTTGAAAAGACAGCTGATTACAGTCTCTACAGTGTGCTTGCAGGCCAAGGGAGCCTCACCGTAGATGATAAAGCTTATCCAATCCAAAAAGGTAGCCACTTTATCCTCCCAAGTGATGTTGAAGCTTGGACCCTGGAAGGACAAGGTTTGGAGCTAATTGTTAGCCATCCATAAGACCAAACTAGCAGGAAGCCCTCCTGCTGGTTTTTCTTGTGCTTCGTTTTTGAGAAAACTATTCAAAAACTCTTGACTCTGCCCTAAGGGGAGGGTATATACTATCCATGCAAGGAGGAAACCATGTATCATATCAAAGAAGCTGCGCAGCTATCGGGGGTCTCCGTTAAGATCTTACACCATTACGATAAGATAGGGCTGTTGGTTCCTTTAAAGTCAGAAAATGGCTATCGAATCTATCATCAAGCGGATTTGGAACGACTTCAGGTCATTCTTTATTACAAATATCTAGGATTTTCATTAGAGAAAATAGCAGAGCTCTTGAAGGGAGAAAAGACAGACTTGTTGCTTCATTTGACTAGACAACTTGACTATCTGACTCAGGAAAGAGACCATCTAGATAGCTTGATTTCTACCTTGCAAAAAACGATCCAAGCACAAAAAGGAGAAAGAATCATGACCATACAAGAAAAATTCACAGGATTTCATTACCAAGACCAACAAAACTACCAGCAAGAAGCAGTAGAGAAGTATGGGCAAGCAGTCATGGATGAAGCTCAAAAACGCCAAAAAGGTCGTGAAGACGAGGCCACAGCCGCCTTCAACCAAGTTTTTCAAGCATTGGTTCAAAACCTTAAAAATGGACTAGCTGCAACAGCGGCCAAAAACCAAGAAGAAGCAGCCAAACTCTTGCAAGCTATTCGTACTTATGGATTTGACTGCTCTATTGAGGTATTCGGTCATATCGGTAAAGGCTATGTCTACAACCCAGAGTTCAAGGAAGATATTGACAAATTTGATCCAGACGTAGCCCCAAACGCATCAGATGTGATTGCCCACTATGTTCAAATTTAAAGTTTTTGCATAGACAACTCTTAATGATCAGTTCGCCTTGATAAAATCAGTAAAAAAAGATATGATAGTAGGAGAAAAATGAGGTTAAGAGTGATGGACAAAAGTAGAATTAAAACAGAAACACAGCAGGTAATTGAAGATGTTTTGGAAAAGGCTGGATTGCGTGAAGGAAGCCTCTTTGTCCTAGGTTTATCCTCTAGCGAAGTTTTAGGCGGCCATATTGGCAGGGATTCCAGTCAGGAGATTGGTGAAGTTATCATTGAAACCCTTTTGGAAAGGCTCACCGCTCGGGGAATCCACCTAGCTGTTCAAGGCTGTGAACATGTCAATCGGGCTCTTGTTGTTGAACGGCAAGTGGCAGAACAGTTTGGCATGGAAATCGTCAGTGTCCTTCCCACTCTCCATGCGGGAGGTTCGGGGCAATTGGCTGCCTTTAAGTTCATGAAAGACCCTGTTGAGGTGGAGTTTATCAGTGCTGACGCAGGGATTGATATCGGAGATACTGCAATTGGTATGCATATCAAGCATGTGCAGGTTCCGATTCGTCCTATGCTACGTGAGATTGGGCATGCCCATGTAACGGCACTAGCTAGTCGTCCAAAATTAATAGGAGGTGCGCGTGCGCACTATCCTGAAGACTTCATAAGAAAGTCATAAGTGGGCTGAAAGTTATCGTAAATTAGAGATGTTTCAAGTATGTAGAGGTATAAGGTTGGAAAATTGTGTTTATATCGTTTCAGGGCCCCCAGGCGTTGGAAAGAGCACTGTCAGCAAAGAGTTGGCCTATTCTTTTGACAAAAGTGCAGTTATAGAGGGCGACATGATTTACTTAATGATTAAAGGAGGTCTCGTAGCTCCTTGGGAGGATGATGGATTTTACATGGATTTATTCTGGGATAATATCATCAGTCTGACCAATAATTTCTTGGATCGTGGCATTACTGTTGTGATAGAGTATGTCATATTTGAAGAGCAACTGAAGAAAATTGCAGCCTTCTTAAAAGAAAAACGAATTAAGCTAAAATATTGTATCCTAATGGCTCAAGAAGAAACCTTGAAAGATAGGGACTCTTCTCGAAAAGAAATTGAGAGAACAGGCGATTTATCAATCCAAGCAAGAAATGAGTTTCTAGCTAAAAATAGTGAGAAACATCATTTTCTATTCACGGATGATTTAGATGTCAAGGAAACGGTAAACATCATTAAAACTTCAAATAAATTTTTAATTTCTGAACAGTAAAAGACAGAGAGAGTAAGGGTATAGAAACCAAGACTCTCCCTGTTTTTTTGTTGAATTTTTGTGTAAAGTGCTCCAAATAAGACCAGTTTTTACAAGAAGAAGGGGTGCTATCTGATGGAGAATTGCCAAAAGTAGAAAAAAGCAACATAGAGATTTTTTTCGTTATAGAAATCAGTAAACAAAGCTGGATTTAGCTGTTCTAGGTCGGCTTTTTTGTGCTATACTTAAGGTATGCATAGAAAAACAGTGATTGATTTTAGGGCTTTGGGGGAGAGATACACCTTCACTCAGCCTATCAAAGAGTTAAAAACGAGAGATTTAGCAGAAGTGGCGGACTTACTAGCACAGGTGGAAAGCTACCAAGAGCAGGGCTATTATGTAGTGGGCTATGTCAGCTACGAGGCTGCACCTGCTTTTGAAGAGAAACTAGCAGTTCACAAGGCACCTTTACTGGCAGAGTATCTGCTATATTTTACAGTTCATGATAGGGTGGAGACCTCCCCTATTCCTCTGACTTATGATGAGGTTGATTTGCCTGCAAATTGGCAGGAAGTGACGTCTGCAGAGGACTATGAAAAGGCTATTGCTCAGATTCACCATCATTTGCGGCAGGGGGACACCTACCAGGTCAACTATACTGTCCAACTAAAGCAGGACTTAAGTGCCAATCCTTTTGCTATCTACAATCGTATGGTGGTAGAGCAGGAGGCGGGCTACAATGCTTATGTGGAACATGACGAGATGGCAGTGATTTCCATGAGTCCAGAGCTCTTTTTTGAGCAAAACGACCGGGAATTAACGACTCGCCCGATGAAGGGAACGACTCAGCGCGGGTTGACTGACCAAGAAGACCTTGCCCAAGCTAGCTGGCTAGAACAGGATCCTAAAAATCGCTCTGAAAATATGATGATTGTGGATCTCTTGCGCAATGATATGAACCGTATTTCTGAAGTTGGAAGTGAGCATGTGGAGCGTCTGTGTCAAGTGGAGCAGTATTCAACCGTTTGGCAGATGACTTCAACCATCAAGAGTCAGTTGCGACCGGATGTGGACCTAGTTGAAATCTTTCGTTCGCTCTTTCCATGTGGATCCATCACAGGAGCTCCCAAAATTGCGACCATGGAAATCATTAAGGACTTGGAGTCCCAACCACGCGGAGTCTACTGCGGAACGATTGGTCTCTTACTTCCAAATGGGCGCCGGATTTTTAACGTCGCCATTCGGACGATTCAACTGCATCAAGGAAAAGCCATCTATGGAGTTGGCGGAGGGATTACTTGGGATAGTACTTGGGAATCTGAATACCGTGAGGTTCATCAAAAAGCAGCTGTGCTTTATCGTAAACAAGCACGTTTCCAATTGATTACAACTGGGAAAATCAGCCAGAAGAGCTTACTGTTTGAAGAGCAACATCTGGAAAGACTGACAAAGGCTAGTCGGTATTTTGCCTATCCTTTTGATCCAGAAAACCTGAGACAAAAGATAGAGAAAGAGTGTCAGGCCTGCGATTCCCACCAGGACTACCGTTTGCGAATCATCCTCAGCAAATCTGGAGAGATAGAACTCAGTCGCCAAATCTTAACCCCCCTCAGTCCAAGTTTCTGCAAAGCCAAACCTTGTCTGCAAGAAGCAGATTTGAATCAAGTATTTACCTACTTTAAAACAACTCATAGACCACATTTAAATCTAGGGAAACAGGAAATCATTTACCATAATGCAGCAGGAGAACTGCTTGAGACCTCTATTGGGAATCTAGTTCTAAAAGTCGCTGGAAAACTCTACACACCACCTATCAGGCTTGGGACTCTGCCAGGAATCTACCGTCAATATTTGCTGGAAACAGGACAGGTAGAAGAGAGAGTCTTGACCTTGAAAAATCTGGCTCAAGCAGAAGCTGTCTATGGCTGTAACGCGGTTAGAGGTTTGTATGAGTTGACAATTAAATATGAAGAAGTAGTGATTTAGAAAATGAAGAATCAAAATTAAAACTAAAGTTGAGCAAACCTTTGCATCGGTCACTATATTTTGATATACTATATCTGTAAGCATTTTCAATTAAAAGGAGAAGACGATGAGTCAAAAAATTATTGGGATTGACCTTGGTGGAACATCTATCAAGTTTGCAATTTTAACTCAAGAGGGAGAAATCCAAGAAAAATGGTCTATTAAGACCAATATTTTGGATGAGGGAAGCCATATCGTAGATGATATGATTGAGTCTATTCAGCATCGTTTGGACTTGCTTGGATTGTCAGCTACGGACTTCCGAGGCATTGGGATGGGATCACCTGGTGTGGTTGACCGTGAAAAAGGGACTGTTATCGGTGCCTACAACCTAAACTGGAAAACCCTTCAACCGATTAAAGAAAAGATTGAAAAAGCCTTGGGTATTCCGTTCTTCATCGATAATGATGCAAACGTAGCTGCTCTTGGTGAGCGCTGGTTGGGTGCTGGAGAGAACCAACCAGACGTTGTCTTTATGACCCTCGGTACTGGTGTTGGTGGCGGTATCGTGGCAGAAGGCAAATTGCTTCACGGGGTTGCTGGTGCTGCTGGTGAGCTTGGTCACATCACTGTTGACTTTGACCAACCAATCGCATGTACCTGTGGTAAGAAAGGTTGCCTTGAGACAGTTGCCTCTGCGACTGGGATCGTCAATTTGACCCGTCGCTATGCTGATGAGTATGCTGGTGATTCTCAACTAAAAAAACTGATTGACAACGGCGAAGAAGTAACAGCTAAAACTGTCTTTGACCTTGCAAAAGAAGGGGATGACTTAGCGCTCATTGTCTATCGTAATTTTTCACGATATTTAGGAATTGCCTGTGCCAATATCGGATGTATGCTAAATCCTTCAGCTATTGTTATCGGCGGTGGGGTGTCTGCTGCAGGGGAATTTCTTTTGCAGGCTGTCCAAAAGGTATATGATGAGAATACTTTCCCGCAAGTCCGTACCACGACAAAATTAGCTCTTGCAACTTTAGGAAATGACGCTGGAGTTATCGGAGCAGCATCGCTTGTATTGCAATAAGATAATAAAAGGGGAAAAACACTAACTTGAAGCGAGTGATTTTCCTCCTTTCTTTTTTTATGCTATACTAGTTAAGACAATAAATGAGGTGAGAGTAAATGACAAAAGCAGATACGATTTTTAAAGAAAATATTGAACGAATCCTCAGAGACGGTGTCTTTTCTGAGCAGGCACGTCCCAAGTACAAGGATGGGACTGTTGCCAACTCCAAGTACGTAACGGGTGCCTTTGCCGAGTATGACTTGGCTAAGGGGGAATTTCCCATCACAACCTTGCGTCCCATTGCGATCAAATCTGCCATCAAGGAAGTACTCTGGATCTACCAAGATCAGTCTAATAGCCTAGAAGTGCTAAATAGCAAGTACAATGTCCACTACTGGAATGACTGGGAAGTGGGAGATACGGGAACTATTGGTGAGCGCTATGGGGCAGTCGTTAAGAAACACGATATCATCAACAAGATTCTCAAGCAGTTGGAAGTCAATCCTTGGAATCGTCGTAATATCATCTCACTCTGGGATTACCAAGCATTTGAGGAGACAGACGGCCTCCTTCCATGCGCTTTTCAGACCATGTTTGATGTCCGTCGTGTTGATGGGGAAATTTATCTAGATGCGACTTTGACACAGCGTTCTAATGATATGCTGGTGGCCCACCACATTAACGCCATGCAGTACGTAGCCTTGCAGATGATGATTGCCAAGCATTTCGGCTGGAAGGTTGGGAAGTTTTTCTATTTTATCAACAACCTTCATATCTATGATAATCAGTTTGAACAAGCAGAGGAATTGCTCCGCCGTGAGCCGTCAAACTGCCAACCACGCTTGGTTTTAAATGTTCCTGATGGGACCAATTTCTTTGATATCAAAGCGGAAGACTTTGAGTTGGTTGACTATGATCCAGTTAAGTCGCAGCTGAAATTTGATTTGGCTATTTAAGAAAATAAAAAAGAAGTTGAGATTTCTCAACTTCTTTTGTTGCTTAATGTGATACGCGACGGCGAGCCGCTTTTTTGCGGTTTTCTTCGATGAAAGCTGCTTTTTGCTCTTCTGGCTCAATCACTTTCTTTTTAATTGCGTATACTGCACCTGCAACGGCAGCGACAGTTCCTGCGACACCTGTTACAAGACCTTTAGCGAATCCTTTAGCCATGAGTCTTCCTCCTTTATCTTCCCGAACAGTCAGGCTCCTCAAGTGGTAGCATTTTTCTGACTGACCTTTTTGTGATATAATAATAGTAACGAAAAAATGGGAATTTTTCAAGGAAAAAAGATGAAAACAAAAATAATTGTGATTGTTGGACCGACTGCTGTTGGGAAGACAGCCCTTGCTATTGAAGTAGCCAAGCGCTTTGGTGGAGAGGTGGTCAGCGGTGACAGTCAGCAAGTTTATAGAGGGTTAGATATTGGGACGGCCAAGGCTAGCCCGGAGGAGCAAGCTGTTGTTCCTCATCATTTGATTGATGCCAGAGAGGTGACCGAGTCTTACTCGGCTTTTGATTTTGTTTCAGAAGCTAAGAAGGCTATTGAGGATATTCATAATCGTGGTAAGCTAGCGATTATCGCTGGTGGTACAGGGCTTTATATTCAGAGCTTGTTAGAAGGTTATCATTTGGGAGGGGACACCCCTCATGAGGAGATTCTAGCTTATCGGGCTAGTTTGGAGCCTTATACAGATGAGGAATTAGCCCATCTTGTGGAGCAAGCAGGTCTTGAAATTCCCCAGTTTAACCGTCGTCGTGCTATGCGTGCCTTGGAGATTACCCATTTTGGTCAGGATTTGGAAAATCAAGAGACCTCGTATGAACCTCTGATTATCTGTTTGGATGATGAGCGTAGTCAGCTTTATGAGCGTATCAATCGCCGAGTAGATCTGATGTTTGAGGCTGGTCTTTTGGATGAGGCTAAGTGGCTCTTTGACCATTATCCAGATGTGCAAGCAGCCAAAGGCATTGGCTACAAGGAACTCTTTCCTTATTTCCGTGGAGAGCAGACTTTAGAGGAAGCTAGTGAGACTCTCAAACAGGCGACTCGACGTTTTGCCAAGCGTCAGCTGACCTGGTTTCGTAATCGCATGCAGGTCACCTTTTATCATAGAGGAGAGCCTGACGTACAGGACCGCATTTTAAGCCAGATTGAGGAGTTTTTAGATGATTGAAACGGAGAAAAAAGAGGAACGTGTTCTGCTCATCGGTGTGGAATTGCAGGGCATGGAGAATTTTGACCTCTCCATGGAAGAATTGGCCAGT
Source organism: Streptococcus oralis (assembly GCF_001578945.1). Taxonomy (GTDB): domain Bacteria; phylum Bacillota; class Bacilli; order Lactobacillales; family Streptococcaceae; genus Streptococcus; species Streptococcus oralis_Q. The sequence goes on along the minus strand of NZ_KQ969550.1, from coordinate 31,704 downwards.
CTAGCCAAGACAGCTGGGGCAGTCGTTGTAGATAGCTACAGGCAAAAACGTGAAAAGTATGACTCCAAGACCTTTGTCGGCTCTGGTAAGTTGGAAGAGATTGCACTCATGGTGGATGCAGAAGAAATTACTACTGTCATTGTCAATAATCGCCTGACTCCACGGCAAAATATCAATCTAGAAGAAGTTCTGGGTGTCAAGGTGCTTGACCGTATGCAGTTGATTTTGGATATCTTTGCTATGCGGGCTCGAAGCCATGAAGGAAAACTCCAAGTCCACCTAGCCCAGCTCAAATATCTCTTGCCCCGCTTGGTTGGTCAGGGAATTATGCTCAGTCGTCAAGCAGGGGGAATTGGTTCCCGTGGACCTGGTGAAAGCCAGCTGGAACTGAACCGTCGTAGTGTTCGTAATCAAATCACAGATATTGAGCGCCAGCTCAAGGTGGTTGAGAAAAATCGGGCGACAGTTCGAGAAAAACGTCTGGAGTCAGGCACCTTCAAGATTGGTTTGATTGGCTACACCAATGCTGGGAAATCAACCATCATGAACACCTTGACCAGTAAGCCCCAGTATGAGGCTGATGAGTTGTTTGCGACTCTGGATGCGACGACCAAGAGTATCCATTTGGGAGGCAATCTACAGGTGACTTTAACGGATACTGTTGGATTTATTCAAGACTTGCCAACAGAATTGGTGTCCAGTTTCAAGTCAACCTTAGAAGAAAGCAAGCATGTGGATCTTCTGGTTCATGTCATCGATGCCAGCAATCCTTATCACGAGGAGCATGAAAAAACGGTTCTGTCTATCATGAAAGACTTGGATATGGAGGATATTCCCCGCCTGACCCTTTATAATAAAGCGGATTTGGTGGAGGATTTCACGCCTACCCAAACGCCCTATGCCCTCATTTCTGCCAAGTCTGAGGATAGTCGTGAGAACTTGCAAGCATTGTTTTTGGAGAAGATCAAGGAGATTTTTGAAGTCTTTACCCTGCGCGTTCCTTTTTCTAAGTCCTACAAGATTCATGATTTGGAAAGTGTAGCGATTTTGGAGGATCGTGACTACCAAGATGATGGAGAAGTCATTACAGGCTACATTTCCGAGAAAAATAAATGGAGGTTAGAGGAATTTTATGACTGATATAAAAACGTTGGCTCTAAAATATGGGGGCTATACAAGTCTGGATAAGGTCTATCTGGATCAGCTTCTAGCTGGCAAAACAGAGCAGGAGCAGTTAGCTCTCATCACACCTCCGCCGAGTGTAGTCAATGCTTACTTTGCTGAACTCTACCAGAAAAAGAGTCCTCAAGCTGCGACGGATTATTTTTCAGAACTCAGTCATGAACTGAACCTCTACAATGCTGAGCCAAGTTTCACCTTTGAAAATAAGCCTTTTATTCGTCTTAATTTATCTGGTAAATCCTTTGGTTTTTGCTATGAGAGTAAGGACCTAGGTCGAATCTTCTCTGAAAATGAAGAGAAAATCTCGGATGACTTGCTTTTTGAGATTGCACAAATTTTCCCCCATCAGCTAATCTTTGAGGAGTCTGGAAAGATTTACATGAAGGATGCCGGAGACGAAGAAGTTGTTAGTGTGGAAAGTCTCACAGCTTTGACTGATTTGGAAAGCTTGGCTGATGGTCGTAAACGTCTCAAAGGCTACAGCCAAGAGGATTTATTACAAGAAGCTGTTGCTTTTTCTGGTAAACGTTATTTCCGATCGGAAAATTGCACAGCCATGTTATATATTGATTAATTAGAAAGTATCGAATGGATATTCAATTTTTAGGAACGGGGGCTGGTCAGCCCTCTAAAGCTCGCAACGTCTCAAGTCTCACCCTGAAACTTTTGGATGAGATTAACGAAGTTTGGCTCTTTGACTGTGGAGAAGGAACGCAAAATCGTATTCTGGAAACCACGATCCGACCACGGAAGGTCAGCAAAATCTTTATCACTCACTTGCATGGAGACCACATCTTTGGTTTGCCAGGATTCCTTTCTAGTCGTGCCTTTCAAGCCAATGAAGAGCAAACAGATTTGGACATTTATGGACCTCAAGGGATCAAGTCATTTGTCTTAACCAGCCTTCGTGTGTCCGGTTCTCGCCTGCCTTACCGCATTCATTTTCATGAGTTTGACCAAGATTCTCTAGGGAAAATCCTTGAGACTGATAAATTCACTGTGTATGCAGAGGAGCTGGACCACACTATTTTTTGTGTTGGCTATCGTGTCATGCAAAAGGACCTAGAAGGTACCTTGGATGCTGAAAAACTCAAGGCTGCTGGTGTTCCATTTGGCCCGCTTTTTGGAAAAATCAAAAACGGTCAGGACGTTGTTCTCGAAGATGGGACTGAAATTAAGGCAGCAGACTACATCTCAGCACCACGTCCAGGTAAGATTATCACCATTCTTGGTGACACCCGAAAAACCAATGCCAGTGTGCGCCTAGCTGTCAATGCAGATGTTCTTGTCCATGAGTCGACTTATGGAAAGGGAGATGAAAAAATTGCTCGCAATCACGGTCACTCAACCAATATGCAGGCAGCGCAAGTAGCGGCAGAAGCAGGAGCTAAACGCCTCTTGCTCAATCATATCAGCGCCCGTTTCCTTTCAAAAGATATCAGCCAGCTCAAGAAAGATGCGGCCACTGTTTTTGAAAATGTCCATGTAGTCAAAGACTTGGAAGAAGTGGAAATCTAAAAGATTGAGAAAGGATAAATATGTCTACAATTCTCATTACAGGTGCTAGCGGTGGCTTAGCCCAAGAAATGGTCAAACTCTTGCCAAATGACCAACTCATCTTACTAGGTAGAAACAAGGAAAAACTAGCACAACTTTATGGAAATCATCCCCATGTAGAATTGATTGAAATCGATATTACTGATGACTCGGCTCTAGAAGATCTGGTAGCTGACCTCTATCTCCGTTATGGTAAAATTGATGTCTTAATCAACAATGCTGGCTATGGGATTTTTGAGGAATTTGACCAGATTTCTGATCAAGATATTCACCAGATGTTTAAGGTCAATACCTTTGCTCTGATGAATCTGTCTCGTCGTCTTGGAGCTCGCATGAAGGAGAGGGGAAAAGGCCATATCATCAATATCGTCAGTATGGCAGGTTTGGTAGCGACTAGCAAGTCCAGTCTCTATTCAGCGACAAAGTTTGCGGCTATTGGTTTTTCAAATGCTTTGCGCCTCGAACTTATGCCCTGTGGAGTCTATGTGACGACAGTTAATCCAGGACCGATTCGTACTGCCTTTTTCGACCAGGCAGACCCAGATGGTAGCTACCTCAAGTCGGTTGACCGTTTTCTCTTGGAACCAGATGCGGTTGCTAAAAAAATCGTCAAGACTATAGGAAAAAATAAACGAGAACTCAATCTTCCACTTTTGCTCAATTTAGCCCACAAATTTTATAGCCTCTTTCCTAAACTAGCTGATAAGTTGGCAGGGGGAGTCTTTAATTATAAGTAAAAGGAGTTCCTTACAAAGGGAACTTTTTATCATGTTTTACTGAATGTCAAAAATTGTTTGTTTTTGTTCTAAAACTACATTTATATTTCTAAAATTTCTACAAATTTTAGAAAAAACAATCAAAAATATTATTTTTTGTGTTTAAGGTATTGAAATTTCCTATATTGTTTTATAAAATAAGTGTAAAAGGCTATAAAAAGTAATGTGTTTCCAAAGAAATGGAAGCGGTTACTAGAGGAGGATTTTATGGAAAAAAGCCATTGGAATCGTAAAAGAGTCTACAGCATTCGTAAGTTTGCCGTAGGAGCTTGCTCTGTCATGATTGGAACCTGTGCGGTTCTATTTGGAGGAAGTGTTATTGGAGAATCACCAGTTTTCGCGGATGAAACTCCAATTACTCACACTGTGGAACAAGCAAAAGAGGAAAGTCCGACAGTGAAGGAAAAAGAAGATCAAGCTGTAGCAGAGGACAAGGATGCTGCAAGTGTCGATCAAAGTCAAGCTGCTCCAATTGAAGCAAGCAAACCAGAGAAGAAAGAAGATGAAACTGTAGCTCCAAAAGAGGAGAAAGCATCTCTAAAACCTGAAGAAACAGCTCCAAAGGTAGAATCCCAAGCTTTAAGTCAAGAAAAGCCTGTCAAGGAAGATTTGAAAGCTGCGACAAATGAAGAAGTAAATCAAATGATTGAAGACAGAAAAGTAAATTTTAATCAAAATTGGCACTTTAAGCTCAACGCCAATTCCAAAGAAGCTGTGAAACCAGATACAGATGTATCAACATGGCAAAAATTAGATCTTCCACATGACTGGAGCATCTTTAATGATTTTGACCATGAATCACCTGCACAAAATGAAGGTGGTCAGTTAAACGGTGGTGAAGCTTGGTACCGTAAAACCTTTAAGTTAGATGAGGAAGACCTCAATAAAAATGTACGTCTAACATTTGATGGTGTTTACATGGACTCACAAGTCTATGTAAATGGTCAGTTAGTGGGACATTATCCCAATGGATATAACCAGTTCTCATATGATATCACCAAATATCTTCACAAGGATGGTCGTGAGAATGTGATCGCTGTCCATGCTGTCAACAAACAACCAAGTAGCCGTTGGTACTCAGGTAGCGGTATTTACCGTGATGTGACCTTGCAAGTGACTGATAAGGTTCATGTTGAAAAAAATGGAACAACTATTTTAACGCCAGAACTTGAGAAACAACAACACGGTAAAGTTGCAACGCATGTGACTAGCAAAATCGTGAATACAGACGACAAGGACCACGAGCTGGTGGCAGAGTATCAAATCGTTGAACGTGGTGGTCAGGCTGTAACAGGCTTAGTACGTACAGAGAGCCGTACCTTGAAAGCACATGAAGTAACTAGCCTTGATACGATTTTAGAAGTTGAAAAACCAAAACTCTGGACAGTTTTGAATGACAAACCTGCCTTGTACGAATTGATTACACGTGTTTACCGAGATGGTCAGCTAGTTGATGCTAAAAAAGACCTGTTTGGATATCGCTACTACAACTGGACTCCAAATGAAGGTTTCTCTTTAAATGGTGAACGCATTAAATTCCATGGCGTTTCCTTGCACCATGACCACGGAGCGCTTGGAGCAGAAGAAAACTATAAAGCAGAATATCGTCGTCTCAAACAAATGAAGGAAATGGGTGTCAATTCCATTCGTACAACCCACAATCCTGCTAGTGAACAAACCTTGCAAATTGCAGCAGAACTTGGTTTGCTTGTTCAGGAAGAAGCCTTTGATACTTGGTATGGAGGCAAGAAACCGTATGATTATGGTCGTTTCTTTGAAAAAGATGCCACTCATCCAGAAGCGAAAAAAGGCGAAAAATGGTCCGACTACGACCTTCGCACCATGGTTGAAAGAGGGAAAAATAACCCAGCTATCTTCATGTGGTCAATCGGAAATGAAATCGGTGAAGCAAGTGGGGATGCTCACTCACTAGCGACAGTAAAACGCTTGGTCAAGGTTGTAAAATCAATCGACACAACTCGTTATGTCACCATGGGAGCTGATAAATTCCGTTTCGGTAATGGTAGCGGTGGTCATGAGAAAATCGCCGAAGAACTAGATGCAGTTGGATTTAACTACTCTGAAGACAACTATGCCAAACTGCGTGCGAAACATCCAAACTGGTTGATTTATGGTTCTGAAACGTCTTCTGCAACTCGAACACGTGGTTCTTACTATCATCCTGAAAATCCAAGTATTTCCCATGACAACAAACCTGAACGTAACTACGAGCAGTCTGATTATGGAAATGACCGTGTAGGTTGGGGGAAAACGGCTACTGAGTCTTGGATCTTTGACCGTGATAATGCAGGCTATGCTGGACAGTTCATCTGGACAGGTACTGACTATATCGGTGAGCCTACACCATGGCATAACCAAAACCAAACCCCAGTTAAGAGTTCTTACTTCGGTATCGTGGATACTGCCGGTATTCCTAAAAATGACTATTATCTCTACCAAAGTCAATGGGTTTCTGCCAAGAAAAAACCAATGGTTCACCTTCTTCCTCACTGGAATTGGGGAAATGAAGAACTCGCGTCTAAAGTAAAAGATGCTGATGGAAAAATTCCAGTTCGTGCTTTCTCAAATGCTGCTAGTGTCGAATTGTTCTTGAACGGACAATCTCTTGGAGTGAAGAAATTCAATAAGAAACAAACCAGCGATGGACGGACTTACCAAGAAGGTGCCAATGCTAAGGAACTCTATCTTGAGTGGAAGGTTGCGTACCAACCAGGTACTTTGGAAGCTGTAGCTCGCGATGAAGAGGGCAAGGAGATTGCTCGCGATAAAATCACCACTGCGGGTCAGCCGGCAGGAGTTCGTCTCATCAAGGAAGAGCACGCCATCGCAGCAGATGGAAAAGACCTGACTTACATCTACTACGAAATAGTAGACAGCCAAGGAAATGTGGTACCAACTGCCAATAATTTGGTTCGTTTCCAATTGCATGGACAAGGTCAACTTGTCGGTGTTGATAATGGAGAACAAGCCAGCCGTGAACGCTATAAAGCACAGCCAGATGGCTCTTGGATTCGCAGAGCCTTTAACGGTAAAGGGGTTGCCATTGTTAAATCAACTGAACAAGCAGGTAAATTCACACTAACAGCTCATTCGGATCTCTTGAAATCTGGTCAAGTAACTGTCTTTACTGGTAAAAAAGAAGACCAAGAAAAGACCGTTTTAGGTACAGAGGTACCAAAAGTACGTACTGTTATCGAGAAAGAACCAAAAATGCCGAAGACAGTTGCTTTTGTCTATAGCGATGGTAGTCGTGAAAAACGTCCAGTAACATGGTCTTCAGTTGATGTGAGTCAAGCTGGAGTTGTGACAGTTAAAGGCATGGCAGACGGACGTGAGGTAGAGGCTCGTGTTGAGGTTCTAGCAATTGCGAAAGAACTACCAACTGTTAAACGTGTTGCGCCTGGAGCAGACCTGAACACTGTAAATAGATTTGTGTCAATACTTGTAACCGATGGAAGTGTTCAAGAATACGAAGTGGATAAGTGGGAGATTGCGGCGTCAGATACAGCCAAACTTTCAGTAGCAGGGGCACGTATTCAAATGACGGGTCAATTAGGAGGCGAAACCGTGCATGCTACTCTTGTAGTAGAAGAAGGAAATCCTGCAGCACCTGTAGTGCCAACTGTAACTGTTGGTGGTGAAGCCGTTACAGACCTTACTAGTCAACATCCAATGCAATACCACACACTTGCTTATAGTGCACAATTGCCAGAAGTCACAGCAAGTGCTAAAAATGCAACTGTTACAGTCCTTCAAGCAAGTGTAGCAAATGGTATGCGTGCAAGCATCTATGTTCAACCAAAAGATGGTGGTCCGCTTCAAACCTATGCAATTCAGTTCCTTGAAGAAGCACCAAAAATTGCCTATTTAAGCTTGCAAGTGGAGCAAGCTGACGGTCTCAAAGAAGACCAAACAGTCAAATTGTCGGTTCGAGC
>NZ_KQ969550.1:17995-23724 GCF_001578945.1 Streptococcus oralis | reverse complement strand
ACTGACTTGCATCAAGAACCTACTCTTCCATCAACAGTAACTGTTGAGTATGACAAAGGTTTCCCTAAAACTCATAAAGTCACATGGGAAGCTATTCCAAAAGAAAAACTAGACCATTATCAAACCTTTGAAGTGCTAGGTAAAGTTGAAGGTCTTGACCTTGAAGCGCGTGCTAAAGTCTCTGTAGAAGGCATCGTTTCAGTTGAAGAAGTCAGTGTGACAACTCCAATTGCAGAAGCGCCACAATTACCAGAAAGTGTTCGTACCTACGATTCAAATGGTCACGTTTCATCAGCTAAGGTTACTTGGGATACGATTGATTCAGACCAATACGCTAAGGAAGGCGTCTTTACAGTTAATGGTCGCCTAGAAGGTACACAGTTAACAACCAAACTTTATGTTCGTGTGTCTGCTCAAACTGAGCAGGGAGCAAATATCTCTGACCAATGGACAGGTTCAGAATTGCCACTTGCCTTTGCTTCAGACTCAAATCCAAGCGACCCAGTTTCAAATGTCAACGATAAATTGATTTCGTTTAACGACCAACCAGCTAACCGTTGGACAAACTGGAACCGTAGCAATCCAGAAGCTTCGGTCGGCGTTCTATTTGGAGACTCAGGTATCTTGAGCAAACGTTCGGTTGATAACCTAAGTGTCGGATTCCACGAAGACCACGGAGTTGGTGTACCGAAGTCATATGTAATCGAGTATTATGTCGGCAAGGCCGTTCCAACAGCTCCTAAAAATCCTAGCTTTGTAGGCAATGAAGAACATGTCTTTAACGATCCAGCTAACTGGAAACCTGTTACCAATCTAAAAGCCCCAGCTCAACTCAAGGCTGGAGAAATGAACCACTTTAGCTTTGATAAAGTTGAGACCTATGCAATCCGCATCCGTATGGTCAAACTCGATAGCAAGAAAGGAACTTCTATCACAGAAGTACAAATCTTTGCGAAACAAGTTGTAGCAGCCAAACAAGGACAAACAAGAATCCAAGTTGATGGCAAAGATTTAGCAAACTTTAACCCTAGTTTGACAGACTACTATCTTGAGTCTGTAGATGGAAAAGTTCCTGCAGTAACAGCAAGTGTTAGCAACAATGGTCTCGCTACCGTTGTTCCAAGTGTTCGTGAAGGTGAGCCAGTTCGTGTTATCGCGAAAGCTGAAAATGGCGATATCCTAGGAGAGTACCGTCTACACTTTACAAGCAATAAAGACTTACTCTCTCGTAAACCAGTTGCCGCAGTTAAACAAGCTCGCTTGATACAACTAGGACAACCACTTGAATTGCCAACTAAGGTTCCTGTTTACTTCACAGGAAAATCTGGTTATGAAGTTAAAGAATTGGCTGTTGAATGGGAACCAATTTCTGCTGAGAATCTGACAAAAGCAGGTCAGTTCACCGTTCGAGGACGGGTTCTTGGTAGTGACCTTGTAGCTGAAGTCTCCGTACGAGTGACAGATAAACTAGGTGAAACTTTGTCAGACAACCCGAACTATGATGAAAATGGCAATCAAGCCTTTGCGACAGCGACAAATGATATTGACCCAAGCTCACATGACCGGGTAGACTATGTCAATGATGGAGACCATGACGAAAATCGTCGTTGGACAAACTGGTCGCCAACACCATCTTCTAATCCAGAAGTGTCTGTCGGTGTCATTTTCCAAGAAAATGGCCAAATAGTTGAGCGGACAGTTGCCCAAGCCAAACTTCACTTCTTTGCAGACAGTGGAACAGATGCACCGTCTAAACTTGTCTTGGAACGCTATATCGGTCCAGACTTTGATGTGCCAGAGTACTACTCGAACTATCAAGCTTATGAAGCCAACCATCCATTTAATAACCCTGAAAATTGGGAGGTAGTTCCTTATCATGCAGATAAAGAAATTGAAGCTGGAGATGAAATCAATCTAACATTTAAGGCTGTAAAAGCGAAAGCCATGAGATGGCGGATGGAGCGTAAAGCGGACAAGAGCGGTGTTGCGATTATTGAGATGAGTTTCCTTGCACCGAGTGAATTGCCTCAAGAAAGCACACAATCTAAAATCTTAGTAGATGGAAAAGATCTTGCTGATTTTGCTGAGGATCGTCAAGATTACCAACTAACCTACAGCGGACAACGTCCAAAGGTGACCGTTCAAGAAAGCAACAATGTCGCTTCGACTGTAGTAGATAGTGGAGATGATGATCTTCCAGTACTTGTTCGCCTTGTCTCAGAAAGCGGAAAACAAGTCAAGGAATACCGTATCCACTTGACTAAGGAAAAACCAGTTTCTGACAAAACAGCCCCTGCTATTCAAGAAGAAAATCCAAGTCTTGAGGTTGTCGAAAAAGAACTTGCCTTCCAGACTATTGAAAAAGCAGATTCAAGTCTATATGTAGGTGAAAGTCGCGTGGTTCAAGAAGGACGAACTGGTAAAGAACGCATCTTTATATCTGTTAACCCTGACGGAAGTCGTGAAGAGAAACTCCGCGAACTTGTCCAAGCTCCTATAGATCGTATCATCTTGGTCGGAACAAAGACAAATAGAACTGATGAACCAACTAACCCTGGCTCACAAGGGCCAGAAACATCTGGTGGGCAAGAGCCTTCTTCAAGCCAAGATAAACCAAGTCAGGTTGAAAAGAATCACTTGCCAAATACAGGAAGTGAAGACAGTCAAGCAGTAGCAGCAGGCTTAGCTCTTCTTGGTTTGGGTACAGGTCTTGTAGCTGCCACCCGCAAAAAAGAAGATGAAGATTCAGTTTAGTTGCAAACTAAATTGAACAGGAAAAGGTCAGAGTGACGCTCTGGCCTTTTTCGTTTGTTTGTAATAGTAAAGAGAGGTTAGAGCCAGTTAATCGTATTCCAAATGAGTTTCGCTCAAAATTTGTAAAGTGTCCTCCACATCTCTTCTTGAAAAGAAGGGTAGTATTTGAAAATAATTGATAAATATGCTACAATAGCAGGAACCGGTAATTTTTATAAATGATTTTTTAATAAGAGAAATCGGATAAAACCCATTCAACTTTCGAAGGTCATGACCGGATGAGAAAACGTTAGATTTCTCACCTTTCAAGGATTTGGTCATGGGATGATATTTTTGATGTCAATCATGGTGATGGAGTTGATATGCTTATAAAAAATTTTAGGATTAAATAAATCCGTTTATGCATTTGATAATATTCAATATAGAAGAGATGGAAGAACAGGTGTTCTCACATGAAAATATTCAAGGATAGAAGAGAAGCTCCAAGTAGATTTACACTCATGAGGTGCTCCTATATTTCGTAGGTAAAACACCATGGTAAGCCAGTTAATCCTATCTTGATTATCAGTGGGATGAACCTGTTTTCTTGACTTGTCTTGCTGTTACGGTAGTGCATGAACATCGCAAGAAATCTGTGGCAAGATTTGCCAAATATAAAGAATAAAGGATGACAGATGAAACATTTCGGTCTTAAGAGACAAAAACGAACAAGTATTTTTTTCCGAAGAGCAATTTTTACAATTTTGATCATCGCGATCTATTTACTTGGTCGCCATATTCTACTTCCAGGATACAATGGCAATACAGGAGTTTCACAAATAGCTGAACAAAGCCCCCTAGCTTATTTGTATTCCTTAGCGGGAGTGGATGTCTCGCAGATTTCTCTGTTTTCTCTGGGATTGGGGCCATGGATTACGACGATGATTGTCTGGCAGGTCATCAATTTAAATAAAAGTTGGAATATCCAGTCTTGGTCATTGAAAAAAGCGGATTTTGTACAGAAAATCCTTACTTTGATTTTTTCCGTGTTGCAAGGGGTAGCTGTCATGTATACAGCACGCTCAGAAAATGGTCGCTTTTTACTTCTTGTAGATGATTGGATTTATAATATAGCTGTATTAGCAACTGTTGTAGCAGGGAGTTTTGTTATTATCTGGTTAGCTAGTTTGAATGTTATCAAGGGAGTAGGTGGGCAGACAATTATTATTATTTCAGGAATTCTGCTACAGTTTGCTAATCAACTAGTGGTATTGGTAGGACAATCTGTTTTTTCAAAAGAAGGAATAGTACTTCTGGCAGGTACAGCAGTTTCGTTTTTGCTTCTGGGTTATATTGCCGTAGTTTGTGAAAGAGCCGAGATTCGTTTGCCTTTGAATCGAGTCATGTTGAGTAGTCGTTACTACGGCAAATCTTACCTCCCTATCAAATTTCTTCCCTCTGGGGGAATGCCTATTATGTATGCCTCGAGTGTTATTATGTTGCTTCAGTTGGTATTAGACTGGTTTGGACATGGTTTTACAAAAAATTTTGGTAGTTTATTTGACTTTACAAAGCCCTTAAGTTTGGCCTTTTACCTGCTTGCTATCTATCTTCTTGCAATTTTATTTGCCTATATCAACTTAGAACCAGAAGAAACAGCGAAACGTTTACAACGCCAAGGGGAATACCTAGATTATATTCAGCCTGGGAAAGCGACTTTAAAAGTTTTGAAGCATTACATTTCCTTGCAGTCTAACGTAGGAGCACTCTACCTAATTGTTTTTATTGGTTTACCCTATTTCATTAATTTCTTCCTACCTCTTCCGAATCTGCTTTTGACTATACCAAGTACATTGATCATTTTAGTCAGTATGCTCTTACCTTTACATGAAGAAATACGTATCTTGAGAATTGGGACTTATTACCACAAAGAATTAGAATTTAAAGGAGAATAGAGGGATATGTTTTACTTTGTACCATCTTGGTATAGACAAGATCGGAAATGGTATTCTACCACCCTGCCTTTCTATTACGTGTCTAAAAATATGATGTTTGATGATGCAGTGAATTTGCTGCGAATGTTTCAGCAATCAGGAGAGGCAAATACTACTCTGATTTTGAACTATTCACCACATATTCGGACCTTTCTTTACCAGCAAAGAATATTGCCAGAAACTGTATGGAATCTATTTGATACCATACAAGGTCTGACGGATGTATCTGTACGTAAAATTCGTCTGGAAGATATTAAATGGCCTCAAGGAGTAGAATTCTTCTATACTCCTTTTATGATTGAGGTATATTTAAATCAAGAACACTATGCTAAAATTAACTTTTCACAAGCAGGTAATTTCTTTGATATTACTTATTTTGAGAGCGGGCAGACAAATCATCAGTTGATTTTTGATGATCGTGGATTTGTTTCAAGTATCATCTATTTTGAAAATGATCAACCTTACTACCAAGATTATTTAAATTTACAAGGTACATGGCAGTTTAGGGAATTTTTGGGCACAGAAAATCATCAAGTACTTATCAACCCTGAGGCACAGGCTACATTTACAAAAGAAGTTTACCAAGATATCGAAGAATTGATCAATGAAAAATTAGATCGGTATCTGACTTCTGCGCTAACCAAGGATGATACGATTGTGATTTCATCGGATGTACAGCACAACTATTTTTTCCAAAAGTTCAAGGGAAATCATCATGTTATTTTGTCTTTTTTTGGAGATCGTTATCCAATCACAAACCGAGAGCAGTTGCTAACAGATTTGACAGACACACCGTTCTTTGTTGTTGATAGTTTAAATAAAATTGAAACGATAGCGGCTGATTTGGATCTGGAACAGTTGCCAGGCTTTTATGAGATTCCGCCTTATGATACTCATCTAAACCTAGGGCATAGTCAAAGAAAAAAAGAGTTAATTGTTTACGTCAATTACGACAATCTACCAGCAGATCAAATTCAATATGTGTTTACGACTTTGTTTGAA
>NZ_KQ969550.1:15050-17975 GCF_001578945.1 Streptococcus oralis | reverse complement strand
GTTTACGTCAATTACGACAATCTACCAGCAGATCAAATTCAATATGTGTTTACGACTTTGTTTGAAATGATGTTGAAAAATGAATGGATTGACTTGTTGGTTGGAACACAAAGCCAGGATTTTGGTCGAGAGGCCTATATAAAACAGATACTAGAAGGCTATCTCTCTCTTAAGCAAGAGTATGAACAAAACTTGATTTTCGTTGATAAGGAAAAAAGGGCGAGAGGTGAAAATCGAGTTCTTGATGATGAAGAGGAGCCCGTCCGCGAACGGATTGATATTGAGACTATTCATAGCGACATTGATTTGGTTAAAGTCTTGAAGTACGTTCGTATTATACTTGATTTAGGGACTCCGGCTGATGTACTGACTCAGATTGCCGGCATTAGTGGAGGGATCCCTCAGGTTAACTTGTATAGTTCTTCTTATGTGAAGCATGGAGAAAATGGTTGGATTCTAGATGATATTTCAGATTTTGAAGAGGCACTCTTATACTACCTCACAAACTTAGAACATTGGAATCAATCTCTCGTTCACTCAGTCAAGAAGATTGAACAGTATACAAGGGGTGAGATTGTCGATATGTGGAAAAATACCATAAAGGAATTAAAAGGAAATGAAAAAAATTAGTGTTCTGCAAATTGCTGATGAAAATTGGCAGGAGCAATATGAAATTCCTAGTAATATAAAATGGACATTTGTCAAACCAGAAGACATCGTCTCTTTATTGCCAGAAGATATCGGGATCTTAAATAGAGAAGTTGAGGCGGAAAACGGGAAAAAGAAGAAAAAAGTAGACAAACCGTTTGATGTCGTGTTAGTAGATACTGCTGAATATTTAGAGTATGTCACTATCTTGGATCAGAAAATTCAGGTTTACCGTCTGTTCTATCATGAGCGTTGTCAAATCACTACGAAAACATTGGAACGATTTCTTTTGCGCAAAAAAGCTGTGAAAACAAATTTTGAAAATCCAGAGCAGATGCTACATATATTTTCACGTGGTTTTTTCTCTAAGCAAAATGGAACGAAACTAAGTGTTAATCATCTAGTCGCTGCACCATCTTTTGAGGGTCAAATCAGCTACGAAGGGACAAACTACCTTCGTTTGTGTGGCCGATATGGCGAGGATTATCAGACCATTGCGACCTATCAACATAATGTTTTTCTGAGTGGGGAGATGCCCTTAGATCTGTGGCCTGAGTTCAGGGTTTCAGAAGGTTGTTCGATCCGCTACGTTGTTAAAGGTTTTCCAGCTGGAAATTCTCCTATGCAAGAATGGATTTATGATGAAACGAGCTTTGATCGATCTCTGACGTTAGATGTAAATGATTCGTATTATTTGAGTATCAGTATTCAAGCAAAAGGACAAGGAATTGTAAAACTTGGTCCCTGCCACTATCGAGACTCCCACCTAGGCTATGGAGACTTGTTAGTCGGAGGAAAACGAATTAGCGATAAAAATAGAGAAGAGCTGATTTATTTCTTCCATCCAGGAGATTTGAAACCACCGTTGAACATCTATTTTTCAGGGTACCGGCCCGCAGAGGGATTTGAAGGATACTGGATGATGAATAATTTGGGGTCGCCATTCTTACTGGTAGGGGATCCACGTTCAGAGGGGGGAGCTTTCTATCTTGGCTCGGAGGAGCTAGAACAAAAGTTGCTCCGAGTGGTTCATAACTGCTTGGATGAACTCGGTTTTACGACTGATCAACTGATCTTGTCAGGGCTATCAATGGGAACTTTTGGTGCTCTATACTATAGTTCTAAATTAGAGCCTCATGCCGTCATTGTCGGAAAACCTCTCGTTAACTTGGGGGATATGGCAGAAAATGAGTCAACTATTCGTCCGGGAGGATTTCCAACGTCACTGGATTTGGTGTACCGCACAATAGGAGAATTATCAAGTGAAGCTACAGCTCAGCTTAACGAACGTTTCTGGACAGCTTTTGAGTCAGCTGATTTCTCAAGAACAAAATTCATTATCTCCTTTATGTATCAAGATGACTATGATATGTCGGCCTATCCCGATATGTTGGATGAGTTAGGACAGCGAGATTACCGCGTCAGCGTTATCAGTAAGGGATTGACTGGACGACACAACGACGATACACAAGGTATTGTCGAATGGTTCTTTAATCAATATAAAACGCTATTAATGAATAGTTTTGAAAGGGAGTTTAAATCGTGAGATACAAGGAAGAAGTCTATTTTGCTTATTGGGATATTCAAAGCGTATCTCAGTATCTATACGGTTCATCTGTCAAACTGTTAGACGGTGGTCATGTTTTGTATGAAAACCAGTTTATGCCTTCGGGGACGGTCATTCATGAATGGCACTCGCGGGCAAACTATCAGGCTTTACGTAATACGAGTCAGCTTCCTGAATTGAAACGTGGACAAAACTATATCTTTGGCAGTCATATAGAAACCATCCCAGAAAATTCGACGTACTTAAAGATTGAATTTATGGATGCTCAAGATGAAGAAATTTCGAATCAAATCATTAAACAGGGAGAGAGTGTGAGCGTATGCGTTCCGGATAGTACACAATACTATAAAGTGCAGTTAGTTAGCTCGGGTTGCCATCGCTTCCTATTTGAAGGGATTTATGTTGCTGAGGAGCAGTTAGCGGATTATACAGTGGATCGCTATTGGATATCTGATTTGCTTCATGAGGATTCCGAGAAAGAAACGATGTACGTTTGTTTTACAGAACCTGAACTCAATCGAACAGGTTTTATTCCAGAACGTGTTCGTGAACATTTCTCAAATGTATTGATTGTTAATTCGTCTTATAGAGAAGCGCTCCTATACATGGAGGAACGTTTTTACGAAACCTTGCTTGAAACGATTGAAGAATTAGCGCAAGAGCATCTTTTTGAAAAAGTGGCTTTTATTGGTTACGGAGCAATTTCTAAT
>NZ_KQ969550.1:11612-14986 GCF_001578945.1 Streptococcus oralis | reverse complement strand
TACGCTCTTGTGACTAATGAGTTTTTGAGTGAGCTAGACTATCAACGCTTGCTGGAACGTTACCGTGCTCGAGTGAATCCGCCTATTTTTAAAGAACTATTGTTACAGCAATTTAATCCGATAAAAGTTAGGGAATATGCGAATTTGAAGACTAGACCACGTGAGCTAGCAAACATTGATTATTTATTAGATAAGTCATTTTTACTTCAGGTGATTGACTTGGAGAAGATTGAAGAGTGGATGAGAGAGAATGAAAACTAAACGATTCAATTTGACCAACTCCTATAAACTAATGCGTTACAAAAAGATTTTGGAGAAGGTTAATAAACTATCTGATAGTTATGCAGCTATGTCAAATGAGGAACTGCAGGCTCAGACAAAATGGTTTAAGAACCGCCTTTCTGGAGGAGAAAGTTTGCAGACCATTTTGCCAGAAGCTTATGCAACCATTCGTGAGGCGGCCAAGCGTGTATTAGGATTATATCCTTATGATGTTCAGGTTTTAGGGGCTCTAGTTATGCAAGATAATCAGATTGCAGAAATGAGAACGGGAGAAGGAAAAACTTTGACAGCTATCCTTCCTTTATACCTAAATGCTTTGACGGAAAAAAGTACGATCTTAGTCACGGCTAATGAGTATTTGGCGGTGCGTGACGCCAAACAAATGGAACCTGTTTTTCGATTTTTAGGAATGACAGTTGGAGTGGGTGTCTTGGAAGACTCGACAAAAAAACTTAAAATTTCTCAAAAACAACAAATCTATAAGAGTGATATTGTCTATACAACACATAGTGCGTTAGGGTTTGATTACCTAGAAGAGAACTTGGCGACATCTCGATCAAAGAAGTTTTTGCCGAAATTTTATTTTTGTTTGGTCGATGAAGTGGATGCAGCCTTACTAGATAGTGCGCAGATGCCCTTAATCATTTCAGGTTCTCCTCGGGTTCAATCCAATCTCTTTCTCTCGTGTGATGAATTTGTGAAAACTCTAAAAGAGGGAGAAGATTTTAATTTAGACTCTACTCGAACATCTGTATGGTTGACAAGAAAAGGAGTGAAGGAAGCCGAAGTCTATTTCCGCGTGCAAAATGCCTACGATCCAGATAATTACCAGCTCATTCGCCAAATTAACCTAGCTTTGAGAGCCAACCACTTATTTGAAAAAGATCGTCAGTACACGGTGGATAATGGTGAAGTTAAACTGATGGATGAGGCGACAGGACGTCTCTTAGAAGGAAACAAACTCCAATCAGGACTTCACCAAGCACTAGAAGCTAGAGAACGTGTGAAAATCACATTGGAAACGCGTTCGATGGCCTCTATTACTTATCAAAATTTATTTAGAATGTTTCCAAAATTAGCAGGAATGACAGGTACAGGTAAAGTTTGTGAAGAGGAGTTTAGAGATGTTTACGACTTGGGGGTCGTGGTTGTTCCTACACGAAAACCCAATTTACGAATTGATTATCCAGATGAAATCTACCTCACGATTCCTCAAAAGTTATATGCTTCATTGGAGTATATTAAAAAATTACATAAAAAAGGACAGCCAGTTTTAATTGCGACAGGATCGGTTGGAATGTCTGAGATTTATTCTATGCTCTTGCTCCAAGAGGGAATCGCTCATAATGTGTTGAACGCCCATAATGTAGCGAAGGAAGCTGAGATGATCGCACTGGCAGGTAGGCGTTCTGCAGTAACAGTAGCAACATCAATGGCAGGCCGTGGAACAGATATTATCTTGGAAGAGGGTGTTGCTGAGTTAGGTGGACTCGCTGTTGTTGGAACAGAGAGAATGTCCAGTGAGCGAGTGGATTTACAGCTTCGCGGTCGTGCCGGACGACAAGGTGCTCCAGGATTGAGCAAATTCTTTATTTCTCTTGAGGATGATCTTATCTCCAAGTCCGGTAGCAAATGGATTAGCGAGTACTATCATAAAGAGATCGCAAAACCAGAGGAAAAACAAAAAAATCATTTGACCTCTCGTCGTATCAGATATGCAGTTGAAGAGGCACAGAAGAATAGTGATAACGCGTCAGCGGCTTCTAGACGTTCAACAGAACGGTATGATGAAAGTATCCGTATTCAACGACAGATTATCTATAATAAGCGTAATAAATTCATTTCCCATCCGGACTTTGATTTGACCTATTTCTTGTCTATCCTATCGGATGCAGTGGACATTTATACAAGTAAAACACCGTTTAAAGAGCGGGCGGATTTATTTCGCTTTGTTTTGGATAACATTAGTTATTACTGCGAGGATATTCCAGATGATCTAGATGTCACGGATTTACGGCAAGTTAAAAAGTTTTTATCTGACCTCCTTGTTTCAGAATACCAGCAGAAAAAAGATAAAATCAAGGATTCAGAGTTATTTAATCAATTTCAGCGAACTGTCGTTTTGAGAGCGATAGATGACTGTTGGGTCGAGCAAGTTGACTATTTACAACAATTTCAAGGTTTGGTGTCTAGTCAAGGATATGCCCAAAAAAATCCTGTCTTTGAATTTCATAAAGAAGCCTTTAAATCATATAAAAGAATGAATGCAGATATAAATCTAAACATTATAAAAAATATGTCATTGAGTTATATTAATATTAAGCCTTCTGGGAAATTAGAAGTTTTCTTTGGCTAATACTTTGACAGATTCTGTTAGAGACTTTATAATGATGATATAACTGTATTTTGGGAGAAAATCATATTATGAGTAAAAATAATAACAAAGAGCTAAAGGGATTTAAACGTTTGATATCAAAGTTTAAGCAAAAGAGTGAGGAAGATAGCGATTATCATAGCCTGAATGCAACTAAATTAAAGCCCGTTAGTCGAAAATTCAAAGAGCAAAAGGAAATTATTTTGAGTGCTAGTGAAGATTTTGAGTTACCAACAGAGTCAATTTCTGTCATGGAAGCCTTAGAAGACTTTCAGGAAAAAATAGTTTAGGGGTGGCTGACTTGATAAGGGATGTTAGTCAGAGCTTGTCAACTAGTGCTTTATCTTCCCTCAGTCTTTCTGTCTCAGATTCCTACAGTGAATCGTTTAGTCAGAGTATATCCGCAAAAGGGTTCTCACTTCGAGAGTCCATGTCTGAGAACTACTCATTAGTGGTCTCTTCTTCGGAATCTGAATTTGAGTCTCTTTCCTTGGTTGATAGCCTCTCTATTTCTAAGTATTTGGCAGGTGAGTCTCTTTTTCAAGATACGGATGCACTCTCTTTGAGTGAAAGCATTTCATACCCAGAGTCAGTTTTTTATGATCAAAATCCTAGTGTCTCTAGGTCACTTTCCTTGAGTGAATCAGAACAAGCGAGTCAGAGTGTTTCTGAGTCAGAGTTCTATAGCCTGAGCCAGAGTGAGTGGGAATCGATTTCT
>NZ_KQ969550.1:4516-10684 GCF_001578945.1 Streptococcus oralis | reverse complement strand
GTGGGAATCCGTTTCAGAATCTCTTTCCTTGAGTGAGGTGATTTCTCATCTACTTTCTGAGTCCGAGTCGTTAAGTTTGAGCGAAGTCCTCTATCTCAGCGAGTCCGAATCCTTAAGTCAAAGCCAACAAATATCTGAATCCTTAAGTCAAAGTCAGAGTGTAGCTGATTCGGTGAGTTTAAGGAAAGCATCCCTATCACAATCCTATAGTATGTTAGAATCAGAATTTGGTTCCTATAGACAGAGTGTGGCGGAAACAGAAGTATTCGCGCATGACTTGCATACTTCGGAACGTCTGTATAAGAGCCTTTCTGAACTAGATATGAGTCTTCTAGCTCATCAGCAAAAGGCGCAAGAAATGGAGACATCTGAAATTTCTGAAGAACGATTGTCCCAAGAGCATATTGTTGAGGAGAAACAGGGGTATAAAAATAGAGAAGGGTTGATAATGGATGTAAATTTTCAGGACTCTCTTAGTCATCTGTCTCACTATTCAGAATCAAATGGTACACATTTAAGGATGACAGAACGTCAACTCTATCACTTACTCAAACCAGGTTCGCAGCCCCTAGCACGTGACTTAAAAAATGTTGCAAGTGAATTGTCTAGTTTGGCTGCTATTACTCAAAAAGAGGAAGATGGGAAATCATCCTAAAAATATCAGGACTTGTAATCACTAAATAGAAACAATAAAAATCAAAAGGAGTCACTATGATTAGAAATATGATGTCAAATAGTAACAAAGGTTTGGGTACTACAGATGTACTACCAGTTGACCAATATCGGATAGAAGTCTTGAATGGGGCAGTCGACTACAAAAAAGTACCATTAGGATCCTATGATATTCTAGGAAGGTTCGCTTCAGTAGATCAGAGAGATTATACAGAAGAATTGAACTTGATTCAGTCAATGGGTTTTAATGCCTACAGAATCTCAATCTCTTGGGCACGCATCTTTCCAAATGGTGAAGAATTGCAGCCGAGTGAAGAAGGGCTGAAATATTATGAAGCAATCATCGATGACGTATTAGAAAAAGATATTGAACCGATTGTAACCTTGAGTCACTTTGACCTTCCACTGAATCTATATGAAAAATATGGCGCTTGGAAAAATCGCAAGATGATCGAACTCTTTGAGCGTTACGCAGAAGCTGTTTTTCAGTATTTTAAAGACAAAGTGAAATATTGGATTACCTTCAATGAGTTTAACGTTTTGCACCATTTGCCGTTCCTTGGTGGGGGATTGTCTTTTGGAGCAGATGACAATCAAGAACAGGTGATTTGGCAAGCAGCTCATTATCAATTAGTTGCTTCGGCACGTGCAATCAAGCTCGGAAAAACAATCAATCCAGAGTTTCAGTTTGGTGGGATGATGGTTATTAGTAAAAACTATAGTCAGCAAACTGAAAATGCTATTGATGTAATGGAAGCAGAAGTCAAAGATAGGGAAAATTATTTATTTACAGATGTGCAGGTTCGTGGATACTACCCAAATCACTTTTTACGTCGTTTGGAACGTGATCAAATCGCCTTGGATATTGAAAACGATGACCTCTTTGTCCTAAGAGATGGGAAAATTGACTTTGTCAGCTTCAGTTATTATGCATCAAGCAATTCCCAAGAAGTTTTTATCAACAAATATGCAAGTAATGGTCAAAATCAAAATCGCATTGATTCTGTGGGACTTCGTCTCGTGATGAACAATCTTTACGATCGTTACCAAAAACCACTCTTTGTCGTGGAAGATGATGTAGTCTTGGATGATTCAAACAGTATAGCAACCGAAGAACTAAAAACCAACATCCAAGAAATTGTGAAAACGGTTGAGTATGACGGTGTGGAATTACTGGGCTATACACCGCTTACGTGGACGGAATTAAATTTTTAAAACAGGAAGTAATGACACGACCACTTTTTGGTCTAGATGTAGCATTCGTATTTTTACTTTTGAAAGAGCCTGGGACAAAAGTCTCACCTTAAATATAAAAAGCGAACAAAGATAGTTTTCTGACAATCAGAATTTTTTCTTGTTCGCTTTTTTAATTTCATTTACCAAGTCTAAGAATTTATCGTATAGAATTCCTAAAGTCAAAATTTTTTTGTCCCAGACATTTTTTAGAAATGGATGAGTTTCGAGATAAGTTCGTGTTTTGCTTAGTAGCTATTCAGAATATTTCCGCTGTTTGAGGCTTAGAAAAGAATGGCAATTTACACTATTTTGTGCTACAATGGAAATAGTAGTATAAAACAGAATAAGTAAGGAATAGAGGGAGCAAAATGAAATTGAAGAAAACATTGTTCGGTAACTACCGTGCTAGGGAAGTCGAAGATTATATCGAAGCATTGGAGGAAGGGTTCGATCATGAAATTCAAAAGAAGAATGAAAAAATTAAATCCCTGCGTGAAAAAATTGACTCTATGAAGAATCAAGAAAAAGAGATAGGCGAAGCAGTCATTTATGCCAAATCTCTTGTCATTGAAGCGCATGACAGAGCTGAAAAAGAAGCCAAAGAGGTTTTGGAAAAGGCACAAAAAGACTATTTGGATACGAGGGAATCTATTCTCGAAGAAATCGACACTCTGACCAAAAAACGGGCGGAAGCTGAGAAATTGTACAATTTACAAAAAGAAAAAATCAAAAATATTATCAATCAAATTGATGACTTTTTAGAACTGGATGATATTGATAGCAAGCCAAAAGACATCAAAAAAATTCAGGAATTACGTCAAGAACTTGATAGACCAGAAGAAGTTGCTAAGGAGAAAGAAGAGGTGGTGCCTGAGAGAGAGAAAGTCCATCTCGATCAACCACTTGCAAAAACAGGAACAGATAGTACCATCTCTGTCAGCTACATCACTTCACGTCGCGCAAAACCTAAAAAGAAAGACGAAGATAAGTTAGATGATGATAAAGGCAAGAGAATCAAACGTCTTTCGAGAATTAAACGAGATAACTTTTTGTAAGAGGATAATCAAATATGACAATTTATAACATCAATTTAGGGATTGGCTGGGCGAGCAGTGGTGTAGAGTATGCACAGATCTACCGTGCAAAATTGCTTCGTAGTGTTGGCTTAGAAGCAAAGTTCATCTTTATGGATTTTATATCTGCTGATAATATTGAACATTTGACAAAGAATATCGGCTTTGAAGATTCTGAGGTTATCTGGCTTTATCAGCATTTTACAGATGTCAAAATTGCACCGACGACCTATACGTTAGCGCAGGTCTTAGCGAGTTTCGATAAAGAGCCTCTCGAAATTATTCGCGACACCGATATGAAGACGATTCGACTAGTATTTGGTGATGGTGATTTTGTAACTTGTTATGCCTGTGATATGGATAAAGAGTTGATTGAACGCGCCGAAATTGTCTCACGTGGCTGTTTGATTCAGAAAGAGTACTACACTTATACGAAGAATTTTGTCGAGTATTTTAGTCCGATGGATGGTCGTGCGCGATTATATCAACGTATCTGGCTCAATGAAGATGGCAGTGTGGCTTATGAAGAAATCATCAATGAAGTCGATGGTAAACAGGAAACGCAAGTCTATCGTTTCCCAAATCATGTTTTCTATTCTAAGCAAGAGTTTGTCGCGCATTTTATGAGAAGTTTGTCTCTGACGGACAAAGATTTATTGATCTTAGACCGAGAGACAGATATTGGTCAAGCTATCTTTGCTAATAAGGGCGCTGCGAAGCTAGTCGTAATCGTTCATGCAGA
This sequence comes from Streptococcus oralis, assembly GCF_001578945.1. Taxonomy (GTDB): domain Bacteria; phylum Bacillota; class Bacilli; order Lactobacillales; family Streptococcaceae; genus Streptococcus; species Streptococcus oralis_Q. Next base: position 6,961 of record NZ_KQ969550.1, on the reverse strand, counting down.
CCACTTTAGTGAAAATCCTGCTGAGAAAGACTATATTTTATGGAATAACTATTATGAGTATCAGTTCGAATATGCTGACGAAGTGGACTATATCATTAACTCGACCGATGCGCAAACGAACCTACTCAAAGAACAATTCGCTCAATATACAACCATCAAACCAAAGGAAATCTTGACTATTCCGGTGGGAAGTTTGGATCAATTGCGTCATCCAGAAGGAGAGCGTAAGCCGTTTGGATTGATTACAGCTTCGCGCTTGGCCAGTGAAAAGCATATTGATTGGTTGATTCACTCCGTAGTAAAGGCACACGAGAAACTACCTGAAATCACCTTTGATATCTATGGTACGGGTGGTGAAGAAGGCATGCTTCGACAGTTGATTACGGACTTGCAGGCAGAAGGGTATATCCGTCTGATGGGGCATCACCGCATGACAGATATTTATCAGAGATACTCTGCCTACTTGTCCGCCTCCACAAGTGAAGGTTTTGGTCTGACACTGCTAGAAGCGGTTGGCTCTGGTTTGCCGATTATTGGTTTTGATGTGCGCTATGGAAATCCAACTTTTATCCGTGATGGAGAAAACGGCTACTTGATCCCTGAGGCGCGTCCAGATGATCTGGATGCGATGACAACGGAATACGCAGAAAAGATTGTCCAGCTATTTACTCAACATTCCCAAGAAGATCTATCCCGTGTATCCTACGAGGTGGCAGAACCATATCTTGATGAACATATCGCTCAGCGTTGGTACGATCTTGTTCAATCTGCGCAACATCAGTAGAGATTTGAAAAGAAAGGCATAAACACTATGATTTGTTTATTTGAACGCTATGATCAAGCGAGTTTTGATTTGTTACGTTCACTTAAGGCGACTGGGCTAGATTGTCCTGTTGTCGTTATCCGAGACGATGGCTACCTCGCACCTGATGTCGAGTCGCCTTACAGTTACTTTACTGGAGATGTTGCTTCAGAGGACGATTTACCTCTTTATTTTAACCTTGTTCCAAAGCCTCATTTGTGGGAAATTCGCTCGAGCAATGTCAATGGTGAAATCCTGGATATGGGTAAGAAACGTGCTAATATCTTCTACCGCCAACCAACACACGAACGTCGCGTGCGTGCAGTCGAGTGGTTGGACGAGCAGGGACGTGTACGTGCTGCGGATATTTACAATCGCAAGGGACGTCTCTTTGCACAGATTTCCTATGATGATACCCAACGTCCGACTCATACACGTTACTTTGATCAGGATAATGTGACCGTGATCATGGAAAATCACCTGACAGAGGATATTGTCTTAACTCTGGATGGAAAACGCCATATTTTCAACTCTAAGCAAGAATTTGTAATTTTTTATCTGCGATATCGTGGGTATGATACAGAACGCATTATCTATAATTCTCTAGCAACACCATTTTTAGTAGCTGTTGGTTTGACTCCGAAAGAGGGGAGAGCAGAGGATATTCTCTTCTGGCAGGAACCAATTGGAGATGAGTTGCCAGGTAATATGAAGGCAGCGATGCAGTTACCTCATCGCAACATCCGCATCGCGGTGCAGGATAAGCAAGTTTATGATAAAATTCTTGAGCTTGCAACACCGAAAGAAAAGAGTTACTTCCGCAATGTTGGCTATCTCTATCAGTATCATCGTCTCAATAATATGAATCCAGAAGCCTTGATCTTGACGAACAGTGACCAAATCGAGCAAATTGAGTCACTTTTGGTTCAATTACCAAATGTTCATTTCCACATTGGAGCAATTACTGAGATGTCAAGTCGCTTGATGGAGTTGAATCGCTATCCGAATATTTCCCTCTATCCAAATATTCGTCCAGCCAAGGTTAATGAACTCTTCGACCGTTGTGACTTGTATCTGGATATCAATATCAGTGATGAAATTCTCAATGGCAGCCGAACCGCTTTTGAGAACAATATGCTGATTCTCAGTTTCGAGACGACTTGCCACAATCGTCGTTTCGTTGCAGAAAGTCATATCTATCCAGTGGAGAATGTGTCAGCCATGGTAGGTAAGATTCAGGGAGTTCTCTCTCTTCCATCTGAGATGGAGACTGCTCTTGCTAAACAAAAACAGGCGGCCAATCAGGCTGATTTGGAAGCCTACAAGGCAATTTTATGAGTTAATCAGACGAGGACTTGCTTTCGATGAAAGCAAGTTCCTTTCTATCAATAGAAAAGGAGGAGCGTATGTCAGACAAGGATAATGGAATTTTACAAGAGCATATACGAGAACAGTTGGATAATCGAAAGAAACCTCTAAAAAGGGAGAAGCAAGATTTTAGCTTGATTGCCGTTTTGGGGGGAATTCTCTTTCTCATCACACTTTTAGTCACGCTACTCATGCAGTTGGGACATTTTCTTTAGAATTCTTTTTGGATGGGTAAGTTTGGATGGGTAAGGCCGATCTTGACGATTTAGCCCTTT
>NZ_KQ969550.1:3547-4479 GCF_001578945.1 Streptococcus oralis | reverse complement strand
TCCAAAAAATTCGTTTGTCCGTTTATCTTGAAAATGAAAAAGCAGGAGCTGGTAAAGATTGTACTAATAGCGGAGTTCATCGGAGAAAGCTAAGGTTTTCTCAACGACCTCACGTGGTGTCAGTGTCTGTCTAAAGGTCCTTGAAAAGAAAGGTCTGTCAGACCGTTTTCGACTATCTTTTTGAAGGATACGCCAGTAATTTTTCCTGACTCGATGGGGAGAGAGCGTCTATCAAATTCCTTCATAATGGCAATTCTGGTCGTCATCATAGCCCGACTCAAATGCTGGATAATGGAAAATCTATTGAGAATAATCTTTGTCTTAGGGAAAAGTAGTTCTTGATGGTTGCCTGTCGGTTGTTTTCAAGAATGGTGATGCCCTTTCGTGTATGGCAAATCAGAATACTTTCCCATTCATCTACGGTAAAATGATGATAACTTATAAGATTCCCTTCGTAACTAATTTGTTCAATGCTATTTTACTAGAAGATCTTATGAGTTTTGAGTTCTTATTATAAAACATATATTATATACTTAAGATGTAAAAGACGAACTTTCAGGTTAACTTTAGGCGTTTTCATTGGTCATTTCTTGCATAAATGCTTGAAAAGGAGGAGCCATTTTGATAGAATAGTAAATGGTACATACTAGATAAAAACGACTGGTATATACTAGGTGGAATCTGCTCTTTTCAAGTCAAGGAGATAAAAACTGAAACTGACTGAGGTCTTTATTGCTACTGGTCTTGGGAGGACAGCGCAACTTACGCTTTGTTAATGATCATGAGGTTAACAAAGGGTCGCATTTAAAATAAAGGAAAGGAATCAAATGTTTCGAAGTAAAAAATTTAATAAAGATTTCGAGATCGTAGATGAGAAAAAGCGTTATAAGCTTTACAAATCGGGGAAAAACTGGGTAAAAGCCTCGAACTCA
>NZ_KQ969550.1:0-2105 GCF_001578945.1 Streptococcus oralis | reverse complement strand
GACGACAAGCAATAACATTGCGGCAGGAGTCGTAGCAGATAAGAACCAAGCTCAAGGTAAAGATGCTGCCAAGCAAGCGGAAAAAGACCAAACAACAGATAAGCAAGTCACAACCGCACCGAAAGAGGCTAGTCAGTCTGGTATTCGTACCGCGGGCTACTCCGGATTCAGAGCCCCTGGAAATAGTGTTGCGACTGAAAGCTCTCGTCCATCAACGCCTGCAGGTGTTGTTCCTGGAGCAGGTTATAGTAGAAGTCAAATCAACCCTGCCATCGTGCCAGATAATACCGTTGCGACGATCAATACAAATAAAAATTCGACAGTAACGATGCATCCAAAGGACTACTATGAAACACATTTGAATGCACGTCAGCAAGAAGCTTATGATACGACCTACTACTTCAAGAGTCCGACTGGGAAGAGCCTAACAATCACCGATGCTTCTGCAGAAGTCGGTTATGAAGGGATCACTGGTAGCAATAAATGGTCTAATACCAATAAGCTAACTAATCTAGGTCTTAATGCAACGATTACTAACGGCTCTGTTCGCTTCTATGGTCATGCGACTAGGGAAGGTTTCGCCCGTGTGGCTCTGAAAGCGACGGACTCAGATGGCAATTCAACCATTTTCCGTTTCTTCTTTGACTCTTATCGTACAGGGACAAAGACAGGATTTAATGATACTCTTGAAAAAGCTGTCTTTAACCATTCTATAGATAGTGATGCTACTACTACAAGCAAATATTTTGAAGATGCTCAAAACGGCAAGCGCATCTACGATGAAAATCTCTACATCCACGTTAAAAATAAAGATTTCCAAAATGGAGCCTTTGGTAAAAAGGAAACAGGCTTTATAACAAGTGATGGCAATGGGATGTTAAAAGCACCACAGTTGGAAGTTGTTGGTGGAGATCGTTATCTGGCAAATAAAGGTGTGCAATATGATCTTAAGTTTATACCTGCTAAGACTGGTGGTCATGTTGGGGCGGTGAACTTTGTCGGAACACCAAACGCCAATGCTTCTGGCTATCATGAAATTGTATTAGCAATCCGTGATGGTCAAGGGAATGCCCAGTATCGTCCTGTGGGGATCTACCTTGCTCCAAAACCAGACACTGCTAAACCAGTCGCTCAAACTCAAGACTTTGAAGTAGAACAAGGCAAGACCTTTGAAAAGACATTTACAGTAACGGATGATTCTGGTGAGTTTAATCTTGCTAAAACCTTTATCGGAACAGGTAACACAACTGACCCTGCAAGACCTTGGATCCAATACGAAGTTAAAAAAGAAGGTAACCAACTTAAAGTCCGTGTGTATGGTACAGTACCAAAAGATGCTACTGTAGAAGAATTAACAAATTTCCTTGTTGCGACAGATAAAGCCGGAAATGTTAACTCAACTGCTACTGAGCGTTTGTCAGCGTCAAAAGGTGGCCCATCTGTTAACGGACAATTCAAGGTTAAAGTTATTCCGAATAAGGAGTCGCAGTCCGCATCTACAAGCTTGAGTCAAAGCGCTTCAGCATCAGTAAGTTCAAGTCAAAGTGCTTCAGCAAGTGCATCGCTTAGCGCAAGTCGCTCAGCTTCAGCGAGTGTAAGCTCAAGTCGTTCGGCCAGTGCCTCAGCCAGTGCATCAGTAAGTTCAAGTCGTTCGGCTAGTGCCTCAGCGAGTGCATCAGTAAGCTCAAGTCAATCAGCTTCAGCATCAGTAAGTTCAAGTCGTTCGGCTAGTGCCTCAGCAAGTGCATCGCTTAGCGCAAGTCGCTCAGCTTCAGCAAGTGTAAGCTCAAGTCGTTCGGCCAGTGCCTCAGCAAGTGCATCGCTTAGCGCAAGTCGCTCAGCCTCAGCGAGCGTAAGTTCAAGTCGTTCGGCTAGTGCCTCAGCAAGTGCATCGCTAAGTGCGAGCCGCTCAGCCTCAGCAAGTGTAAGCTCAAGTCGTTCGGCCAGTGCCTCAGCAAGTGCATCGCTTAGCGCAAGTCAAAGTGCATCCGCTTCAGTATCCGCAAGCCAAAGTGCTAGCGCATCAGTAAGCCAATCAACTTCAGCTTCAGTAAGCTCAAGCCAAAGCGCTTCAGCGTCTGTATCTGCAAGTCAATCAGCTAGCG